>JASLBE010000014.1 GCA_030146705.1 Tissierellales bacterium
CAAGGGATTAGTGTAGGAGATTTTCTTTATACATCTGGCCAGCTTCCAATAGATATGGAAACAGGAGACTTAATAGTAGATGATGTTGCAAGGGCTACAAAGGCTTCCTTAGACAATGTTAGAAGTATTTTACTAGAGGCAGGTTTGGATATGGATAACATTGTAAAAACCTTGATTTTTATAACTAATATGGATGACTTTGCAGAAGTAAATGCAGCCTATGAAGATTACTTTAAAGATCATAAGCCAGCCAGGTCATGCGTAGAAGTATCAAAACTTCCTAAGGGTGCTACTGTAGAAATAGAGGTTATAGCATATAAGGGATAGTCCAAGGAGGTAATAATGGATATAGAAAAACAAGTAGAGGAAATTGTAAGGGCTTGTGAGGATAAGAAGGCTATAGATATTAAGGTATTAGACCTTTCTATGAAGTCCTCAGTTGCAGATAAATTTGTAATAGCAAGTGGTAATTCTTCAACTCAAGTAAAGGCAATATCAGATTCAGTAGAAGAGGCAATGGATGAACTTACTGGAGAAAACTTTATAAGAGAAGGATATAGTGCTGGAAAGTGGATTGTACTGGATTATACTGATGTGGTAGTCCATATATTCCATAAGGACGAGAGAGAATTTTACGACTTAGAAAGACTATGGGAAGAAAATACTTCCAATTAAAAAAAGCTGTCTATATCTAGACAGCTTTTAACGTTTAATTCTTTTTTTCTTAATTCTTTTTGCCTGTTCTATTTTTTTTCGTCTCTTAATTTTAGCTCTTTTTCTTAAGACTTTTACCCTCATAATAAAAAAGAAGGCAAATACAAATAAGTACCATTTATTTAATAATCTCCTATACCAAACCAGGTTAGGATCTTTACTAATATTTGCTGTTGACACAACATCGGCTTTTGTAATAATCTTATCATCAATTAAATAGGCTATTTCTCCAATTTTCGCCCCCTTCTTTATAGGTGCCGAGAGGTCCTTAAGAGGAGTCACCTTGGTCTTTATATCATCAATAGCTCCACTATAAACTGTGTAGGTTAAGTTATCTTTTAAGACCCCAGCTACAAAAGGAGTAGTAGCATTTTTAAGCTTAAAGTTATCAATAAACTGGTTTTTAAAGCCTAATGTATGGCCAGTAAACTGTTCAAAACCATAATCAAAAAGCTTATGAGTATCTACATATATATTTTCACTATCTGAATTTAATACAACAGCAATTAAAGACCTATTACCCTGCTCAACACAGGAAACTAAACAAGAATTGGCAGTTGTTGTATAGCCTGTTTTAATACCAATTGCTCCATCATACTTAATTGGCACATCCTTACCATTTACATTTATAGTTTGAGTGCTATAAATTAACCTATTGGCAGATTTTAAGTAGCGGGGTTCAGTTTTTTTGTTGGTTGGAGGTATATTATAAGTATATTCCTTTACTATATTCCTAAAAGTATCATTTTTCATGGCATATTTAGAAATTAAGGCTAGGTCATAAGCTGTGCTATAATGATTGTCGTCATGTAGGCCATTAGGGTTTACGAAATTAGTATTCTTAGCCCCTAGTTCATCGGCCTTGCTATTCATAAGGTCTACAAAAGCATCAATGCTACCAGATATGTGTTTGGCAATTGCTAGGGCAGAATCATTAGCAGATTCAATTAAAAGGGCATATAGCAAGTTTTTTAGGGTTAATTGCTCCCCAATATCTAAGGCTATATGGCTACCAGAAGTAAGGTCTGTAATTTCCTTATCAACAGTTACAATATCATCTAAGTTGCCCAGTTCTATTGCTAAAATAGCAGTCATAATTTTTGTAGTGCTTGCTGGATAAAGCTTTTTATTTGAGTTTTTTTCAAATAAAACTTGAGAGCTATTAGAATCCATTAAAATAGCACCTTCACCAAAAATACCAAGTTCATTGTCAGATGGGTCATTAGGTTTTTCCTCATTTTTAGTAAGATCTGACTTTTTATCTAGGGTATCTTTACCTTCTTCTGCAAAAGAAGAAAGTGGCGTAATAAGTAGTATTATGGAAAGAAAAAATGTTAAAATTCTTTTCAATAAGTTCACCGCCTTTCTATGCTACATAATTATATCAGATTTATAATGTTTTTTTAATAAATTATTATAAAATAAAAATTGGAGGGAAAAATGGATAAATTTAACAAGAGGGAAAAAATATTAATTGGCCTAATAATCATAATCATTATATTTTTTAGCCTAATTTTAAAAAACTTTCTTGTAGAAAATGAAATAAATGATATAGTTGAAATAGAAAATTATGAAAATGAAGAAAAAAATAATGAAACTAAGGAAACAGAAGAAAATCAAAGTTTAGAGAGTAAAGAACCAGAAATTATGGTATATATAACTGGTAATATTAAAAATCCTGGCTTAATAGAATTAGAGTCAGGTAGTAGGCTTAAGGATGTTGTAGACCTAGCAGGTGGCTACTTGGAAGAAACAGATATAAATCAAATAAACCTAGCCAGGAGGGTAGTAGATGAAGAGAAAATATACATACCTAGGCTGGGAGAAGAGGTCCAGCTGGAGACTACTAATGAAAATAGTGGCAATAATGGGAAAATAAATATAAATACTTGCAGTAAGGAAGAGCTAGAGTCTCTACCTGGTATTGGGAGTAAAAAAGCAGACCTAATACTAGAGTATAGGAAGGCTGATAAGTTTAATAGTATAGAAGATATAATGAAGGTTTCTGGTATAGGAGAAAAGACTTTCCACGGCTTTAAGGATAGTATATGTGTAAAATAAGCTTTATGGTTATATATAAATAAGTTAAGGGTATATATGACATATGCGAATACAGAGGTGATTATTTATGGGGAAAAGAGTATTAGTAGTAGACGGGGATAAAGATTTTGTAAAGGGACTTGCTTACCACCTAAATCAAGTTGGATATACGATATTTGCCTTGTATGAAGGAAGGAATGCAGTAAAAGAGTTGGGTAACCAACATTATGACTTAGTATTATTAGAATTAGACCTACCAGATGTAAATGGACTAGACCTATGTAAGGAGATTAGAAAAGAATATACAGTACCTATAATAATTCTTAGTAAGAAATCGGCCTTAATGGACCAAATAGTTGCTTTGGAATCTGGAGCTGATGATTATCTAGTAAAGCCATTTAATATAGAGGAATTAAAGGTTAGGATAAAGGTGATTTTTAGGAGGATAGAGTATAGTGATGGAAGTAAGCTTGAAGAAAACCTAGAGATAGGTGATTTTAAGATTAATACCATAGGCAGGACTATTGAAATCCATAATAAGGAGATTAACCTAACAGGTAAAGAATTTGACCTATTTTATGTGCTAATAACAAATCCAGGCAAGGTATTTACTAGGGAGGAACTACTTAAGCTAGTTTGGGGAGAAGACTATTTTGGTGATGGAAGAACCATAGATGTTCATATTAGAAGGATTAGAAAGAAACTTTTAGAGGTAATAGACGAGGATATTTATATTTTAACCAAGTGGGGTGTAGGATATTACTTTGAACCATAGTGGGTGGTTAGATGGATAGGAAGTTTTTTGAAATTACATTTTTTTTACTAGTGGGCATAATAAGCAGCTATTATTTAATGGGTAATATTTTAAAACTATCCCTAGTAGTTATAATATTTATATCGATAGGTTTATTTATAGATTTAAAAAATAGGGAGAAAAGACTGATTATATCCAGTCTTTTTATTTTTTTAGGTATTTTTATAGTTTTTAGTAACTTGAAGACCAGTAGGCTCTTAAAACTAAGAGATAAGGACTTATTAGTAGGGGGTATGGTGAGCCAGATAGAAAGTGGGGAAGAAAAACAGAAAATCCTTCTAAGAGTAGATAGGATTAATAAAACATCTATTAGTAAAGAGGATATTTTACTTACCTATAGGGGGAAGGAAAACTTTAGCCTAGGAGATAGGCTAGTAGTTAGCTTAAGTCCTAGGCTGGCAAATGAAAACACCAATCCAAAGTTATTTAACTATAGGCAGCACTTGCTGTCTAAGAAGATATATGTTACTAGTCAAATTAAGGATGGGGATATTCACTTTAAAGAAGGAAGTAGAAGCTGGGCTTACAGGATGAAAAATGGATTTAAAACTAGGGTTGAATCCTCCTTGGAAGATGGATTTAATAAGAGGAATAAGGACCTGCTTAAGTCTATAATTCTTGGTGAAAATTATTTAATGGAGGAGGACTTAAATCTCTATAGGGACCTAGGACTAGGTCATATTTTAGCAGCATCAGGACTACATATTGGGATAATAGCCCTATCCTTGGAATTTGTATTTGGACTTCTAAAGACTAATAAAAATTTAAATAGGATAATTATTTTAAGCTTCCTTTGGTTTTATGGTTTTTTAATAAATTTTCCACTTTCTATTTTAAGGGCCAATATAATGATTAGTATTTACTACTTGTCTATGAACCTTTGCCTGCCCTATGATTATAAAAATACAATTTTTTTCACAATGACCTGCCTACTTATTTGGAACCCATTTGCCATTTTTAGCCTAAGCTTCATCTTATCTTTTGCAGCTGTTATATCCCTGGCCTATATAAGTCCAATTTTGGAGGCTTGGCTTACAAGATATATTGGGGAGTTTGCAAGGCTAGTTGGACCAATTCTAGGAGTAAACCTAGGCCTTTTACCAATTACGACCTATTACTTTAATAATTTCCAGCCCTTATCTATAATATCTAACATAGTGGTAGTGCCCCTTATAAGCTTGGTTTTAAACCTAGCTGTGGTCTTGGTTATTTTTGCTAATAATTTATTATTTTTAAAATTAATTTTAAACCTGGTCTTAAACTTTAAATTTTTTATAATAGATATTCTATCAATAGTAAATAAAAATATTACTATGTTTTCTCCAAATATTGAAGAGATCCTAATATTCTATCTGTTTATTTTTATCTTGCTCTACTTTTATAAAAATAAGGATTTAATAAGGGAAACAGCTGGGCTTACTTTGCTCCTATCTAGCCTATATGGACTAGTATTTATTTATGGGGCCTATTTTAGGGAGGAATTACAGATAAACTTTGTAGATGTTGGCCAGGGAGACTTTACCCATATAAATTATAAAAATAAAAATTATATAATAGATACTGGTGGGGAAGTATTTGGAAACTTTAGTATTGGACAAAATATAAGCTTACCATACCTTGTTAAGCATAATATTTCAAGCCTAGAAGCTGTTTTTATAAGCCATTTTCACGAGGACCATAGTAGGGCCTTGGAAGACTTATTAGGTGAAATAAAAATAGATAATTTATTTATAAGCTATATACCAGAAAATAATAGGACCTATGGGATAGTGGAAAAAAACCTTAAACCAAGACTACTTAAGGCAGGTGATAAGGTTAATCTTGCCAATGATCTTAAGTTTTATGTTATAAGTCCTGCTAGGGAGTATCTTGATGAGAACAACAAGTCTATGGTTGGGGTTTTAACTTATAGGAATTTTAAGGGGCTCTTTACTGGAGATATGGAACTAGAGGTTGAGAGAGATTTACTTTTAAAGAATATAGGGAAGATGGACCTAATAAAAGTGCCCCACCATGGAAGTAAGACATCTTCTAGCCTAGAATTTTTAGAAAAAATAAGGCCAAGTTTGGCAATCTTTAGTGTTGGGAGAAATAATAGGTTTAACCACCCTAATGAGGAAGTTGTGGAAAGATACCAGGCTATAAATAGTAAAATTTATAAGACAAGTAGGTCTGGTAGGATAAATGTTAAAATAGGTAGGAAGTTAAGAGTTTCTGGTTATTTAACTAGGAAAAAACTTGGCTATAGGGAGATTTTTTACTACTATATTGTAGCCCTTTTACTTATCAACTATATAGACAAATATTTAAGGACTAGAAAGTATTTTATTTAGCCTATATAATATATATTATGGTTGGGAGGGATAGCTTGGATTTTGTAGAATTTAATAAAAATTTAAAGGCGGGAAAACTTAAGTCCGTATATCTTTTTAAGGGCAGTGAAGAGTATTTAATGGATAGGTATCTTGAAAATGTAAGGTCTAAATATATAGATGATGAATTTCAAATGATTAACTACATAGAAGTTGATACAAATGGTAGTTTTGATGAAATTTTAAATGGTTGTGAAACCCTGCCATTTATGAGTGAAAAAAAACTTGTTTTTGTCAAGGATATATATGAATTAACCCAGGAGGACAAAGTTCTTGGGGAAAAATTAAAGGATTACTTGCCAAAGGTTAGCCCTAGTGTAATATTGATTATGAAGGATAAGGAAAATAGGCTTAAAAAAAATACTAGGATATATAAAACTATTGATAAGTTAGCTGGCATAGTTGAGTTTAATAGACTAAATAAGCCCCAGCTTAAAATTTTTATAAAAAATATATTAGATAAAAATAAGAAGATAATTTTAGATAGGGACCTAGACTACTTTATTGGTATGACAAATTATCTAGGCTATAAAAGTGAAAAATCCTTATTTGAAATAGAAAATGAAATCTTGAAAATTATTGGGCATACTAGTGGAGAAAGGATAGCTAGAGAAGATATTGATTCTAATCTTATTAATGATTTAAATGTTAATATATTTAACTTAATAGATAGTATAGTGGCTAGAGACTTAGAGACTAGCTTGCTTATTTTTAATAATATGTATAGGATGAATGAACCAATAGCTAGGATACTTTATATGCTGATTAGGCACTTTAGGCTTATGATGAAGTATAAGACCCTTATGGAAAAAGGTTACAGGGGTGGGGATATTAGTAAAAAGATGGAAATATCTAGTTTTGAACTTAAGAAGATAAGTAGTAGTGCCAGGAATTTTAATGAAAGTTATTTAAAAAGGACCCTGGGATGCTTGCTTGACTTTGATAAAAGGCAAAAAACACTTGGTCTAGATGAAAAACTGGAAATGGAGATTTTACTAGTAAAGCTAACTAGGATTTTTTGATAAAAAAATAAAACTTCGGGAAACCGAAGTTTTTTTACTACATAGCCTTATTTAATTTTTTAGTTAATTTACTAATTTCTCTAGCAGCCTTATTGTCATGTATTAAGTTTTTATGAGCTGCTTTTTTAAGTTGTTTATCAACTACTTTTAAAAGTTCTTGAGCCTTGTCTAATTCATTATTATCTATAGCTTCGTTTAATTTTTTTACACTTGTTCTAAGCGTAGACATTCTAGACTTGTTTATTAAACGTCTTTTTTCAGTTACTCTGATTCTTTTTTCCGCAGATTTTATATTTGCCAAAATTGTCACCTCCTAAACCTACTATAACAAAGATATTCTATCACTAATAGCTATATATTGCAAGATTAAATTCTATAAACAAGCTGAAAATAAAAAGAATTTTCCTTAAGATTAACCTATCTAAATATTGTAAAATCTTGATAAAACTCCGATTAATGATATAATATATTTTGTTAGATTACCACTATTATGGAGATGATAAAAATGAATGAAATGGATAATAAAGAATTGAATAAAGATGGGAAAGATACGGGAGAGGAAAAAGTTGAGGATTTTGAAATAGAAGAGGGAAAAGAGGAATCTAACTTTGCAAAAGAAACAAAAGAATGGCTAAAGAGCTTAATAATAGCTGTAGTTATAGCCTTGTTTATAAAAACTTTTTTATTCAATACTACTTATGTGCTTGGAAATTCTATGTATCCTACCTTACATGAAAAGGATAGGTTAATAGCCAATGTAGTTAGCCTATATATAAGGGGACCACAAAGAGGGGACATTGTCCTTCTAGATGCTCCAGATGTGCCTAAGAAAAAGTATATTAAAAGGGTAATAGGACTTCCAGGAGATGTTGTGGAGATAAAAAATGGAGAGGTTTATTTAAATGGAGAGGTCCTAGTTGAAAACTATATAGAAGAAGATTCATAT
>JASLBE010000002.1 GCA_030146705.1 Tissierellales bacterium
CTCCCTACAAAGAGAGTATCTACCATATTATACAATTCTGAAACCAATAAGGATATTATTACTGGTATAGAAAACTTAAATAGGAGTTTACCTATTTTTTCTTCTCCAAACATCCTATTACTTTCGCTGCCCATTATAAAACCTCCATATCTTTTTTCATACCCTAAGATTGTACCACAGATATTTTTTTATTTCATTGACTCTATTAGCTATTTTTAAGGACTATATTAATATAGCCTAGCTTTAACCTATTAAGAAATATTAAAATTTTTCAATTTAATCCTAATTTTATCCTATTTAGGCAAATAAAAAAAGTAGGAATTTCTCCCTACTTTTCCTATCCTAATTTCCTCCTAAGGCTTATTAGGAGGGAGGACCCTGGGTCTAGGTCATAAACTAAACTGGTTATATTCCCCTTGTCAACTGGACCTAAGTCAGCCTTTAACCTAATTGTTTCCCTAAGCAAGTCCCCTAGTTCTCCCAAGATAGGGGCTGGCCTGCCTATTTTATCCCACTTGTAATAAAGAGAATTATCCAAGTCTATTTTATAAGACAAGTAAAAATATTCCCCCCTAAGCCCTTCTATATTAAGGGCAAACCTTTTTAAATCCTTTGAACTACTATTAAAAAGTAAAACCTCAAAGCCCTGGCTAGACCTAGTAACTAATATTTGTTCCTTTAAGTAAATAACCTCCTGGCCTAACTTACCAACAAGTTCCAAGGCCAGGTAGCTAGGCTTCTTTAAATAATTCCTGGTCAAAAGACCCCTAGAAGCTGAAAGCAAACCTTCTCCGGCCTTGTCCCTAAAGCTTAAGACTAGTTCCCTTCCAGATAAAATCATCCTATAAAGATCCTCAAGCCCAGCCAGCCTATTATTTTTACAATCTTTAGGCAAGTAGTCCAGGTCCTTAAAATCTTCTATTAACCTATAGTCTCCCAAAAAACCCCCTGCCCTAGCCAGGTCTTCCCTAGCTAAAATCGGGGTTAATCCCAAGCTGTAGACCCTCTTTAAAACAGCCTCTGTTTCATAAGCGTCATAGGGCCAACCAGTCCTAAAGACCAGGTATTTCAAGGAAAATTTTTCCACCATAAGTCCTAGCTCCCTATAATTTCTAGACTCTAAAATATTGTCCCCCTCCAGGTCAATAATTTCTGGCCCCTTAAAAGATTTAATACTTGGAAGGTCTAGGTCTATATTCTCCTTGACTATAATTCTTTTTTTATTATACCTACTATACTGGCCTAGGTAGGCCCTTAAATATTCTAGGCCCTGTCCTATTTTATGGTAGGATATCTTCCTAGCAAGCTTAAGTTCTTCCCCAGTTTTTTTATATTTCTCCCTATACTCCTGGGGGCTGTGGCCATGGATTTTCTTAAAGTGCTTGTTGTAGTAGCGGCTATGTGAAAATCCAACCTCCTGGCCTATTTCAGAAATAGACTTGTCTGTATCCAGTAAAAGTTTCCTAGACTCATCCACCCTTATTTTATTTAAAAAATCATTAAAATTTTGCCCAAAAGTATCCTTTATCTTATAGGACAAGTATTGGGGGGTTAAAAATTCCCTTTCTGCTATTTCTTTTAAAGATACCCTGTTCCAATAGTTTTTCTTTAAATAGGAAATAATCCTAGTAAATCTTGCCAGCTGGATTTGGTCCTCCTTTAAAGACTCCTCCTCATATATTAGGTAGTGGAAATTATTTAATAGGTGGTACATAGTCTTAAGTAGGGTGTCTTCTATCTTATCTTCAAACCCATCTTCTTTTCCTATAAATTCATAAAATAAAATTGCTATATACTCCCTAAGCTTCCTGTACTTATAGCCTGTCTGCCTAGTCCCATCTAGAGTGTCTGTATAATAGTAAACTTCCTCTAGCCTATCATTATAGGCCTTAAAAAATTCAGGCTTAATATCTAAAATTAAAACTAGGTTATCCCCTACCCTACTACTTATATAGTAGGGCTCTCCCTGGTTAATAATTTCTATGGCCTCCCTTTCAAGGCTAAACTCTTCATTTTCTATCCCTATAGTATAGGCCCCCTTAAGTACAAAAAATATCCTAATACAATTGTGCCAAACCAGGGGATAGTCTTCAATTGTAGCTAGTTTAAAATCTATGTCCATACCAGGTTTAAATTCAATATATTCCCTTCTCATAAGTACCCCTTTATATTATTAAAGAGAAGCCAAGGCTTCTCTTATTTATAGTCTCTTATTTAGTAAGTTTCCTATGGTCAAAGCCAACTAAGGACTCAACATCAAAGGTGAAAATAATTCCAGCTCCAGCATCCTTAAAATCACCTGCATAAGTCATAGCCTCTACTATCTCTTTTCTTTTCCTCTCTTCTGTTAGGATTATTATTATTTCCTTGGCTGCCTCCACACTAATATTGAAAAATTTCTTGGCCTCACTTTCTCCAGTCCCCCTACCAAAAAATATAGTGGCACCTACAGCTCCGGCCTTTTTGGCCCCCTCAACTACTTGGTCTGCCTTGCCCCTTTC
This sequence comes from Tissierellales bacterium, assembly GCA_030146705.1. Lineage (GTDB taxonomy): Bacteria > Bacillota > Clostridia > Tissierellales > Tissierellaceae > CAMIXG01. The sequence continues at coordinate 2,502 of JASLBE010000002.1, forward strand.
TACTATTCCTACTATACATTTTACATCTTCCATTTCAAACACTCCTATATCTTAGTTATTATTCCCAGAACCATTACAGAAATCATTGAACCTACAGAGGTTAAACCTACAACTCCAAAGCCTGCCAGCAAGGGGTCTATCCCCTCTATTACTGTGGCCAGTCCAACTGCCAGGGCCATATTAATCGGTATATTTACTGGACCTGTTGTAGCACTAGCTGCATCAAAGGCTACAGAGTTAAAAGGTTCTGGTGTTATAAATACTAGTAAAACAACAATTGCCAAAAGAGGAACTATGATCTTTACAAATGGTATATTGTATAGGATCCGACTAAGCCCTATAACCATTCCAAAACCAAAACCTACGGCAACCCCGTGGATTAACACCTTATTGGGAATTGCCCCAGCTGATAGGTCTTCTATTTCTAAGGCTAAGGCCTTAAGGCCTGGTTCTACTAAGGTTGCAAAATATCCTATTACAAAACCTATGATCATTACAATCCATTTTTTCTCTATTCGTACAAAGTTCCCCCCAACAGCATCTCCCAGGGGGATTAGGCTAAATTCAACTCCTTTTAAGAAAAAATGAAGCCCTATAATAGTCATTATAAACCCTGCTATAAATTCTGCGTTATTTTGTAACGGCTGCTTAAAAACTATTAGCTGGAGGAACAACAAAATTCCAGCCAAAGGTAATACACTGCTAATTGTCTCTAACAATGCAGACAAGTCGTCACTTCCTTTCAATGTTTCTTTGTCTAGTCTCTTACATCTAACTATACTTATTATATCATAACTAGCTTTTATAATAAGTTTTTTAGGGTAGATTAATATCTAAGAGTAAAAATATTAATTCCCTTGGTTTTTTTACATTTTAAATTATTTTTTCATTACAATATAGCCTGCCATAGGGTATAATATATTGTAGAAAAAAAGGAGGTAGATTATGAAGAAAGAAAGATTTGTACCTGAGGTAAAATCTACTTTAAGGTCTAGAATTATAGAGGTTCCTGAGGCCATTTACAAGGCCAGTGGAATAAAAATACTAGGTAAGAGAATTAAGTCTCTTTTATTTACAACAGATGTAGCAATTATAAGAAATACCAATGCTAGTTCAATTATGGCGGTTTATCCTTTTACACCCCAACTATCCATAACCCAGGCCATACTAGAAGTTTCTCCAGTTCCAGTTTTTGTTGGAGTTGGTGGTGGACTTACTACTGGTAAGAGGTCTGTTAATATTGCTGCCCAGGCAGAACTCCTTGGTGCCTATGGAGTTGTTGTTAATGCTCCTACTGCTAATGATGTAATAGCTCAAATGAGCAAGGTGGTAGACATACCTATTATTGCAACTATTGCTTCTAGACACGACGATTTTAAAGGAAAATTTGAAGCTGGTGCTAAAATTTTCAATGTTTCTGGTGGGTCCAAAACTGCTGAGGTTGTAAAAATTATAAGGGCAGAGCTTGGAGATAAGGTCCCAATTATAGCAACTGGTGGACCAACTGAAGAGTCTATTTTAGAAACAATTGAAGCTGGTGCCAATGCTATAACCTATACCCCACCAACAAGTTCTGAAATTTTTGCTGGTGTTATGCAACAATATAGGGTTGATAAAAAACAATAAGTCTAAAGCTTTTGCTTTAGACTTAATTTTTACCCCTTTTTATAGAATTCTTTCAAACTAATAATAATCCCCTCAAATTATTATCTTCCTATATATTATTATACATTATTTCCCAAAATTTACAAGAAAATTTTAGAATTATCTGAAAATTTTAAGGAAGTTAAAAGGACTGAAACCTAGTAAATGTAAATTCCAATCCCTCAAACCTAAGCTAATTAAAAATCCTATCCTTCTAATAGGTCCTTAAGCTCTCCCTTTACCCTATAAGGAACCTGCTTAAGTTCTTCTATACTAGAAACTCCCAATAGAAGCATAATAACCCTTAGTTTATACATAGTCTCAGTTAAATACGCATCTGCAGCATCATAGCTACCGTGGAGCAAGTAGGAAATTATCTCCCCTGCAACTCCAACAAGGTCTGCCCCTATTATTATAGACTTGGCTATGTCTAAACTATTTCTAATTCCTCCGCTACCAATTAGTGTCCCATCTGAAACCTTCCTTGCCTCAATTATAGCCAGGGCTGTTGGTATCCCCCAACTATAAAGTTCAGACAGGTCTATATGGCTATTTCTCATATTTTCTATCTCTATAAAGTTGGTGCCACCTGCACCTGATATATCTATATATTCTATCCCAATTTCCCTAAGTCTTCTTACAGTATCCTTAGAAAGTCCCAGGCCAACCTCCTTAACTATAACAGGTTTATCAATATTTTTACTTATATTTTCTATATTGTCAAGAATACCTCTAAACTCCCTGTCCCCCTCTTTCATAACTATCTCCTGGGCTGGGTTTAAGTGGAGCTGGATAGCATCTCCATCTACTAGGTCCAAGGCTTTTTTACAATCTTCTAAAGAAGCATTGGCAGATAGGTTTGATACTACTATCCCATCATCTCCCAAGGTTTCTCTAACAATTTTAAAGGATTCTATACAGCCTTCTTCTTCACAAAGGGCAATAGTTTGAGACCCAACTGCCATAGGGATATTAAACTTTTTTGCCAGCCTAGCCAGGTCAGTATTTATGCTTTTTGTAAATTCTGCCCCACCAGTCATAGCATTAATCATAATAGGTGCCCCTATTTTTTTATTTAAAAATTCAGTACTAGTATCAATATCTTTAAAATCCAGCTCAGGTAAAGAATTGTTTGATAAAAATACATCTGATAATAAAGTCTCACCCTCATACATAGACCTTAAATAGTTTTCTACATGCTCTTTTTTTCTTAACTCTCTCATATAATTACACCTCAATTAAAACTTTATAAATAAATTTAAGCAAACTTAATCTTCCTAGGAATTAACCCTATCTTCAATTTCAGATAAAGCCTCATTAACAAGAGACAATACCCTAACTTCAAAGTTTTCATCAACCCTCAAGTTAGTCTGGTATTTCCTAATTAATTGACCTGTTATACTATCCTTATTTTTTGCAAGTTCCTTATAAGAATTTAAAGCATCATTATCAATAATTCCCTTCTCATTAATTATCGGCGTTTTGTCAGTTCCTTTTAAATAGTCCACCAAATTTTCCCTATAAGCCATCAATATGTCCTCATACCTCTTGCTTTGAGGGTAATGAACTATGTAGTCTTCTATTTTTATAAGCCTTTTACCTAAGTCTTCATAAGAGATATTTAGGTTGCCTTCATATTCTGTAGGTATATTTACTAATTTTGATTTAATATTTAAATATTCATCAGCATCTTCTGAGATTTTTCCATTATAGTTCAAAAATTTACTATAGTCCACTATTAATTTTAAATCCTTGCCTTCCCTTAAAATTTTATAGTTTAATTTATATAATTTTTCAAGATTAGACCTTAGGTCCTTGTTCTCTAACTGGCCTAAGTCTTCATCACTTAAAAACATTTTATCTCCTAAAAGTTTTTCAAGCTCCAAGCCCTTGTCCTTAGCCAGTACAGCCTTTAAATTCTTAGCTGCCTTTCCTATAAGGGCCTCCTCCAGGCTATAGATTAGAATATCTCCATTTTCCCTGCCAACCAGGTCTATATTCTCATCAACAAAGTCCATAGTTTCCCTTAAGTCTATATCTTTTCTACTAGTTATTTTTTTAAATTCATCCATTATTTCACTTATTCTCTCTTCTTTTAACCCATCTTCACTATTTTCTATTGCAGCAACCTCTTCCAAGGATTTTTTACTCTTCTTGCCACAACTAAATATAATAAAGGCCGAAAGAACACAAACTAAAACTAACAAGGTCCTCTTATATTTCTTCAAAAAATCAACTCCAGTCTACTTTTTGATTACCATAGTTATTATATACTATATGGTTCAATTTTTCATCTATATTAATAATTTGTTTGGCTAGACCATTTTAAATTAGCCAGGTTAAGGGCAATAAAAAAACACCCTATAGGTGTTTTTTTTAATCTATTCTAGGATTAACTTTTCCAGGTCAAAAGGCTCCAAGTAGACCCCATCCTTATAGGCCCTCATATTACCACCAGAAATTTCATCAATCAAGGCAATCTCTTCTTCATCTCCTATTTTTCCAAATTCCAACTTAATATCATATAAGTCTATTCCCTTGCTAGCAAGTTCTTGCCTAACTAGGTCAGAAATTTTCCTGGCCATAGTAACTAAGGTTTCATATTCCCCTGGACTTAAAATTCCCAGCATCTCCAAACCATCTTTTGTAATTAAGGGATCCTCCCTTTCATCATCCTTTAAAGTAATTTCCACATAGCCATCTAGCTTTTGGCCCTCTTCACAATATAGGCCATACCTCCTTAGGAAGCTCCCAACAGCCCTATACCTGCAAATAACTTCCAGTCCCTTGCCAAACATCTTGGCTGGATAGACCTCCATTTGGGCCCTTTCTATATCAGATCCTACATAGTGGGTCCTTAGGCCCAGCCTATTTATTTTCTCAAAGAAAAAAGTTGTTAACCTAAGTCCAGAAGCCCCCATACCATCTATAGTCAGGCCAACTGTATTAGCTCCTGGGTCAAAGACTCCTCCCTCTCCAGTTACATCATCCTTAAATTGTAGTAGAAACCTGCCATTTTTCAAGTCATAAACATCCTTAGTCTTTCCCTTATACACTAAATCCATAACCTCACTCCTTCTATAGTTCTCAGCTATAATAATACAAGTTTCTCGGCCTTTGTTCAATTGTCATACCCTCTTAACTTCCTTTTGTCAAGACTTATATGGAAGTTTTTAAATCTTTTGGATAAAAAAATAAGGCCTAATAAGCCTTACTTTTGTCCATAGCTTTTAAATTTTTCCATCATTTTCTCCATCTCTTCCCTAGGTAAGATTATAGGCTCCCCTATGGCCCTGGCCTTTACATAAATTTCTGCACAAAGTTCAATTTCCTCTGCAAGGTTAAAGGCAGCCTCTAAACTTGCCCCACCTGTTAAAAGTCCGTGGTTGGCAAGGAAGACCCCATACCTATCTTCCATAGCTACCAGGGCATTTTCCCCCAACTCTTCTGTGCCGTAGGAGGCATATTCTGCACACCTAACATCAGGTCCTGCACCAGCAACTAGGTAGTTACTTCCTGGTAGGCCCTCCCTTAGGGTTGCCAAGACAGTTGAGTAAACTGAATGGGTGTGGACCAGGCCTGATAGGTCCTCCCTATTTCTATAAAATATTAAGTGCATATGGTATTCGCTAGAGGGCTTATTTCTTCCTTCAACAAGCCTGCCTTCTAGGTCCAAGATTACTATGTCCTCAAGTTCCAGCTTAAAATAGTCTAGCCCTGATGGACTTATGGCAACTAACTTTCTTTCCCTGTTATAAATAGAAAGGTTACCACCAGTTCCCCTAGTAAGCCCACTGGTTATTAATTTTTTCCCGTAATCTATTATTTCTTGCCTTTCTTTTTTTAATAGCATCTTCCACCTCCGCCTAGTCTAAAGTTTTAACTTTTTTTGCCCCTTCTTCCTCCTTGGAAAGAGTAGTCTTTATTGCTGATGTTGGACAGGCCTTAATACAATCTCCACACCTTATACACTCCATTGAATTAGGAGTCTTAGATGGATTAATATCCAGTTTACAAACAGCCTGGCACTTATTGCAGTTTATACAGGCATCAGTTATTTTAAACCTATAAATTGCCAGGGGGTTAAAGAAGCCATAAATTGCCCCTAAAGGGCATAAGTACTTGCAAAAAGGCCTATAAGTTTTTATAGAAAGAATAACTATTAGTAGGAGTATGGAAAGTTTAAAATAAAATAAGCCACCTACCCCTCCCCTTATTATGGAATTTCTAGCCACTAGGGGCAGGCCTGCAAGAAGGGTCCCTGAGGGGCATATATACTTACAAAAGTAGGGACTTCCTATCCCTCCTAGTCCCTTTAAAAAAGTAGGGAGGATTATTACAAAAATCCCTAGGACTAAATATTTTAATTTTCTTAAGTACTTTTCAAGGCTTAGTTTTTTTACCTTCCTAAACAAGGGAATTTTATAAATTAAGTCTTGGACAAGGCCAAAAGGACATAGGTAGCCACAAGTCAGCCTACCTGTTGCCCCTCCAACTGCTGTTAAAAATCCCCCAACATATAAGGATAGGCTAAAATTCCTACTATTTAGGACTGCCTGCATAGACCCTATGGGGCAGGCCCCAAGAGCTCCAGGGCAGGAGTAGCAATTTAGGCCTGGCAGGCAATAAGCCTTGCTAGGCCCCTTGTAAATAGACCCATTAATAAAGCCTTTAATATTAGAGTTTGTTATTCCCGTAAATATTATTTGTATTATAAGCCTTAGATTATTCCTAATTTTTTTTAAAATATTAACCACCTATCCTAGTCCTATACATTCAAAACAAATACTAACTGCCTTCCTAATAACCACTGCCATTTCTCCCCTATAAGCTCCCAGGCCCATTAGGGCAAGCCCTAGGCCTAGGACTAGGAAGCCCTTTTTATTGTCCATTGGCAACTTCCTCTAAGTTTTCCTCAACTAGTTCGCTCCAAGAATCCAAGTTCCTTGCCCCAACATAAATATTTAAGACCTCTCCCTTGTTGTTTAAAAAGAAGGTTGTTGGAAAGCCCTCAACATAATTAAAGAAGCCCCCTTCTAAAAGTTCATCCCAGGCTAAAATTTGTTGGTAGTTTGCAGAAGCCCCTTGTAAAAGGTCCTTTACAACCTTTTTTTCACCATCGCCTAGGCCAACTTCCACATTAAAACCAGCTATCTCTATTGGCATACCCTTGACACCAATGTTAGTATATTTTTCTGCTAGTTTTTGTAGCTCTGGTAGTTCTGCTATACAAGGTGGACATTCACTATTCCAAACATTAACCAGGGTCAAATCATATTCTAAAAACATAGTTTCCTTAATCTTATTCCCATCCAAATCCACAGTATTCATAGTCTCAAACCAACTTAAGTCTAAGTCTTCCATTTCATTGTTAACTTCAACATCTTCATCCTGGTTTAGGTCTTCAGTTAAGGTTTGGTTAAGTTCTGCCTGGTCCTTAACTTCCTGCCCCTCTTCTTTTTTACCACAAGCTGTAAGTAGCATCAAGCCCGCAAGTCCTATTAATAAATATTTTTTCTTCACACAATCTCTCCTTTTAAATATATTAAAATAGGCTAGTAGGCTAGCCTATTTCTTAAGCTTTTGGCAATACTATTGTTGACTTAAATAAGTCCCCATCTATTTCTATGAAAAATTTACCCTTTTGTAGGTTAATTAAACTCTCTGCTATGGAAAGTCCCAAACCACTTCCCTCACTAGTCCTGGATTCATCTCCCCTTTTAAACCTTTCCATTAATTCCGTTTCTGAAATGTTTAGCTTATAGGCCGAAATGTTTTTCATTATTAAATAAACATTTTCCCCATCAGTTTCCAGGTCTATATAAACCCTGGACCCCCTTAGGCTGTACTTAAATATATTGGAAAGTAGGTTTTCTATGGCCCTCCATAGTAGGCCTCCATCTGCCAATACAAAAAGTTCCTCATTTGGGTTGTTTACTATAAAATCTAGGTTTTTTTCTTCTATTTTATCATTTACCTCACCTATGCCCTGGGTCAAAAGAGAGGCTATGTTAATTTTTGAAAGCTCCACAGGAACATTGCCAGAAGTTACCTTTGATGCCTCAAAAAGGTCATCTATTAACTTCTTAAGCCTCTTGGACTTTTGGTCCAAAATTTTTATATACTCCCTTTTCTTTTCCTCATCGTCTTCATACTTTAGGAGGTCAACATAGGTTATTATTGAGGTCAAGGGTGTCCTTATATCGTGGGATACATTAGATATTAGTTCGGTCCTATGCCTTTCACTTATAAGTTCATTATCAACAGCATTTTTAAGCCCTTCACTAATCTCATTAATATCCTTGGCCAATTCCTGGAATTCTCCCCTATGTTTAATATTTATCTTGTATTCCAAGTCTCCCTCCCTAATATTTTTAACCCCTGCCTTAATTTCCTCAAACTCTTTTACCTTTATTAAGGCCAGGTAAATAGCTACAAAAACTGTTATAGGAAATATTAAAACTGTCAAGGCTAAAACGAGAGTATAGCCTATTATTATTACTATAACTTTTTTAGCAGCGTTCCCACTATTATAAATCTTCTTTAAAAATTCAAAAAGTCTAGTAAAAACCTTATAAAGCAAGGAAGCCTCTAGGATACTCCCATTTTTAATATGCCTAATTAAGGACTCAACTAAAAACAGGCCCACAAATCCGAGAGCAAAGGTTACTATACTAAGGGCATTAATTGCCCAAATTGTCCTAATATGCCTCATATAAGAACTGGCCATAAACCTAAACCATACATTAATAATAAGTAGGCAAATAACCAGGTTTACATCTGTATAAAGCTTGTCAAACTTTAGTAGGTCAACCCCTCCATCTAAGTTCCTTCCAGTTAGGTAGGCCAGCCTAATGAAAACTATTACTAGGGCGAAAAGTAGAACTGATAGGATCTTTATTTTATCCTCCCAATCCCTCCTAGTTTGGGACCACTGGTTTAGTTTTTCATTTATATAGTTATCCTTAAAGCCTATATAAATCTTATATTGGTTTTCAGCATACCTAGGTTTTTTTACTAGGTTGTTGTAGCTTTCTCCAGAAATATCCCTCCTAAGGTTTTCCATAGCCTGGTCATTTTCAATCTCAAGGCCATCCCTATCCAGGGTTAGGTAGACTTTAAACTTCCTAAAATCCGCCTTATGCCTTAGTTTACTATTAAATATTTCATCCCTACCATTACTGGCATAGAAGACTATATTTTCACTATTAATATTTTTAAGCTCCCTGGCTATATTTTCATACTTTCCTATTTCTTCATCTATATACCTTTTCTTGATTTTTTCTATTTCTTCTTTCTTGTCCCTTTGGAAGTTTTCCTTTAGTTCATCCTCTCCAATTACAAGACTAGACTTATTTTTAAGTTCAAATAAATAGACCTCCTTGTCCATATCATCATAGTTGACCTCATACTTACCCATATCCCTAATATATTCTGAAAAGAGGTTTTCTATCTCATCCTTGTACATAGAGTTTGGGTTGTCTATAAAGTTTGCCTTCTTTATATTCTCCTCATTCCTATAATAATAAATATACTCCTCCAGCTGGCTAAACAACTTTCCTGTACTTAACCTAAATTCATTACTATATAAATAGTCGTACTCTGGAACCAGCCCCCTACTACCATTACTTTTCATAATATCCACAGCACTCATAACAAAGGTTGTAAAAAGAATAATAGTTAGTAAAAAAACTATTATTTTTTGTAGCCTTAAAGACCCTAGTTTAAAATCCAAAATTTCCACCCCTCTAATAATTCACTTCTCTCATTATACTATTTTTTCAAACTTTCCTAAATAATATCTCCAATTTGTCTTCTAGCTAAAGTATAACAAGTCTTTATTAATATAAGTTTCTGAATTTCTTAAACTTTCCTTAACTTCCCATTAAAAAAAGCTAGCCTTAGCTAGCCCTATTTAATCTTATCAATTTTATAGCCTATCCCCCAAACAACTTTTAGGTACTTAGGCTCCTTTGGGTTAATTTCTATCTTCTCCCTAATCTTCCTAATATGGACAGCAACAGTGTTGTCTGCATTATAGGCCTCTTCTTCCCAAACCCTTTCATAAATTTCATCTATGGAAAAAACCCTGCCCTGGTTCATTATTAAAAGTCTTAATATTTTATACTGGACAGGAGTTAGGTGGACTATTTCTCCATCCACAGCAACCTCCTTGGTTTCATCATTTAGGCTTAGGCCCCCAGTCTTAAAAATATGGTCCCTAGGTTCAATGCTACCAAGGTTTGTATACCTCCTAAGCTGGGACTTGACCCTGGCAATTAATTCCAAGGGGTTAAAAGGCTTAGTAATATAGTCATCTGCCCCAATATTAAGTCCTAGGATTTTATCTGTATCTTCCGTTTTTGCTGAAAGCATTATTATTGGAATGTTTTTTTCCTCCCTAATTCTTGAAGTTGCCTTTATCCCATCCATCCTAGGCATCATTATATCCATTAGGATAAGGTGGATCTCATTTTCTTCTATAAGCTTTAAAGCCTCTAGCCCATCGTAGGCCTTTAAAATATTAAGCCCTTCATTTTCTAAGTAAATAGAAATAGCATCTACTATTTCCCTATCATCATCTACAACTAAAACATTCATATGGTCCTCCCACTCTAACATTAAATTTAAACCTACCTATATTATACAATTATATATTAGTTTAAATTTATGTAAATTGGAAAAGTTTAATAAAACAACTTAACCAGGCCCAAGGCCAGGGTTGGAAGGACAGATAAAATAAAATTGTTTAAAAAATGTATTCCCAGGCTGTAAAATATATTATCTGTAACAAGGTATACCAGGCCAAAGTACAACCCAACAACCATATAAGGTACTGTATTTACTAGGCTACCTAGGTTAAAGTAATGAATAAGCCCAAATAAGACTGAAGATACAAGGAAAAATATAAACCTATACCCATAAACACTTGGGTAGCTATCTAGTAAAATCTTCCTAAAAATCAGCTCCTCTATAAAGGCTGAAAAAATTGGGGTTAAACTAACTAAAACCATATAAAAATAGCCTGGAAGTCCTAGGTCCATTATATTAATACCAGGTCCAGAACCTAGCCCACTAGTAGCTGGGGTCAAGCTAATAAACCTCCTAGTAAGCCTTAGGATTAGGTGGATTAAAACCACACCAATTATTGCAAAAACCAGGCTAAAAACTTTCCTCCTCCTGTATTCCTTAAAGTCCCTCCTTAGGTCCTCCCTATAAAAACTAAATAGGACTAAAGAAACTAGGATAGATATTACAAGGGGGACTGTAGCCATTAAATAGGGGTTATCCAAACCAAGCCTCCTAAAGCCCCAGGCCATTATGTAGTTTACTAGTAGTAATAAAAAATATAGGACCAGGCTTAGCCTGTCTTTTCTCTGAATTTCTTTAAACATCTCCATCTCCTTTTACTGCAATTTTGATAAAATTATTCCTGCCTAAAAAAAGGGAGACCAAGTCTCCCAGTTAAGTTTAATAATGCTTGTTGGCAAAATAGTTCACATTTTTAACCCTTTTTGCCACCTTTTTATAAACAATTCCTCTTTCAACTGTATTGTCATGTAGTTTTACAATTCCGTCGATACTTCTGTCAATCCTAGATTCAAACACTTCCTCTAGTTTTTCCCTTCCCTCTTGTGTTAAGTAGTTTAAATCTTCTGGGTCCACAATGTCCTTGATTTCAAACTTGGAATTAAGGTCACACTTTTCTTCTACCATCGCTGCAATATACTCAGCTAAAAATTCTAACATTTAACACCCTCCTTTAAAAGTATCCTTAGTTACATCTTAACATATATTCCTTTTTTTAACATTTAGAATTTTCAATATCTCCTAGTACTTCCTCTTAATTTCAAATTCCCTGCCATCAACAAAGTCAATTTCCAGTTCAAACTCACGGTAGTTACTGTCTAGGTTTAAGTTAGATAAAATAGTATTTATTATATCCTCTTCCCCAGCACCATAGTCAATAGTAAGTAGCTTACTTTCAATTAATAATGCTGCATCTGGTCCCTTTATTTTCTTGCCAGTCTTCTTATTGACATACTTAGCCTGGACCATACCCTCTTTTCTCTCATAATCAACCTCTACCTCATAGTCATTATACTCAACCTCTAGGCTATAGTCCCTATAGTCCTTAGGATTAAACTTATAAATATTCACATCCTTTTCAGACTGGATGTCAATCCTATTGTTGGACTCATCTTCCTTCATAGTAAAGCCTAGTGTATGTTCTAGGTCCTCTAAATTATAATATTCCTTCCCATTAATAATATATCCATCAACATTTACATTTTGCCCATTTACAACTAACTGCTTCTTAGATAGAGAAATCTCATCTTGTGTTCCTGGTTCTTGGTTGACTTCAGGCTTATTGGCCTCTTTATTCCCACAACCAACTAGGCCAAGAGTCCCTAGGACTACTACTAGCCCTACTAGTCCAATCTTAATTTTTCTTCCCATTACCATCCCTCTTTCATAAACTATTAATAAATAACTATTTTGACAACACCTAGTAAATTTAAGTTTCAAGGTCATATTACCCATAAATTTATATTCTATTTAATTTTAAATCCATTTTTTCTTAAAATTTGGAATTTTTAATAATTTCCGAGTTATTTATCCCCCTAGGGGGTATACTCTTAATTAAGGAGGGATAATATGGCGTTTTCTATGAAGGGTAAGAATGTTATTGTAACTGGTGGTAGCAAGGGAATTGGCTCTGGTATTACTACTAGTTTTGCAAAGGAAGGAGCCAATGTTATTTTTACTGGTAGGAATGAAGATGATGGTTCTAAACTAGAAAATGAACTAAAAGAAAAGGATTATTCTGTGGAGTTCTTTAAGGCTGATGTATTAGATTTTAATAGGACTAAGGAACTTTTTTCCTATGCTAATGACAAGCTTGGAAGTATTGATATTTTAATCTTAAATGCAGGTATCTATCCTGAAACTAGGATTGAGGATATGGACTTTGACCACTGGGACAAGGTTATGGATGTTAATTTAAAGAGTATTTTCTTTTCTACAAAGGAAGTTATTCCCTATATGAAGAAAAATAAGCTTGGAAGGATAGTTATAGTTTCTTCTATAACTGGAAACAGGGTTGGTAACCCAGGCCTAGCCCACTATTCTGCTTCTAAGGCAGGGGTAAATGGTTTTATGCGTACTGCAGCCCTTGAACTTGCTAACTATAATATAACTGTTAATGCAGTTGAACCTGGAAACATTATGACACCTAGTATGAAAAATGTTTTAGGTCCTGAATATATTAAAAATCAAGAGTCAACTATTCCATCTGGCAAACTAGGAAGCCCAGAGGATATAGCCTATGCCATTATGTATCTAGCCTCAGATGAAGCTAGCTATGTTACAGGCCAAAGCATTATTGTTGACGGAGGCCAGACTCTACCAGAGTCAGCCCTTGATATAAATTAAGAAAAGTAGGGGGGACGACCCTCCTACTTTTCTACTTTTTTAAAGTTTTTCTATTAATTTATTGGCTAGATAGTAAGTAAATAATAAAGCTACTAGAAATATTATAAATCCAAAAGACCTATATATTAAATCTAGCCTATTGTAGGCAGAAGTTAAAATTTCAGGGTATAGGTAGTTTTTTGCTGTATATATGGATTTTAACTTATATTTTATCCTAAGTCTTTCAAATACAATAAAGTCTATTTTATCATAGACCTTGTATAGCAAATAGTTTACAGTCCTACTAGGTAGAGTATTAAAATTAAATCCAAATACATATTGTATTTTAGGTTCAGCTTAAAATCATTTTCTCCTACCTCTAAAATCCTATACTTATATATAAGATATATAAAAACTAGGGATGATAGCCCTAGTAAACTTCCTAGTCTTAAAAAAATAAGGTCCTTCCTAAGCAAGCTAAATAAAATGTTGACTTGGGAAACAAAATATTGTAAACTTAATTTAGTTTCCTAGGAAACATTATAGGAGGTTGCTATGGATATAGAAAAAGCTTTGCTGGAAAATTTTAAAAAAATATATGAAAAAGAAGAAAGCCTAAGTCTTCTTACTAACGAAGACCTCTTTAAGGAATTTTCTAATTCTGAGGTCCATGTAATAGACCTTATTGGAAAAGGAGAAAGGGTAAATGGGGTCTTCCTTGCTTCCAAACTGGCTATGACCAGGGGGGCCATTAGCAAGATTACCTCTAGGCTTATTAAGAAAAACCTAATTATTAAATATAAGCTAGCTGAAAATAAAAAAGAGGTCTACTATAAATTAACTGACCTAGGCTGGAAGGTTTTTGAAGACCACAGGCTGGCCCATGATGATTGGGAGAAAAGAGAGCTAGACTTTTTTAAAAGCCTGGCAAGGGAGGAAAAGGAACTTATAAATTCCTTCCTTGAAAAATATAATAACCACCTAAGTAATTTAATAAAAGAAAGAAGTTGATTCCATGTTAATTGATATAACAACTAGACCTGATGATGCTTTAATTAAGCCTTGGCTAAATACCCAGGAAAACAAGCATATTGCTATGGGTCATGTGGGAACCCACCTAGACACCTATAAGAAGTCTTCTATCCCCCTAGAATATTTTAGGAGGCGGGGGGTCTTAATTGATGTTAGTAGTTTTGCAGAAAATCGTCAGGTTAATTTGTCTGACCTTAAATCTGCTGATATTAGGAAGGGTGACTTTGTAATCTTTAAGACTAATAGGAGCCTTAAGACCTACGGAACAAAAGAATACTTTAAGGACCACCCAGAGCTGTCTTCTGACCTAATTGACTATTTAATTTCCCAAAAAATTAGTTTTATAGGTATAGATGCTCCAGGCATTAAAAGGGGATCTGCCCATACTAAGGCTGATATCCTATGTGAGGAAAATGGCATCTATGTAATAGAAAACCTAGATGGCCTGGATAATATAAAGAAGAGTGAGTTCATAGTTTATACTATGTGGCTTGAAGATAAAAATGCAACAGGTCTTAAAACTAGGGTAATATGTGAGCTAGTCTAGGTCCCCGTCCTAAACCAGTAAGTATTTTCCCTTATTTTTAACCTATTCCCCCTTATTTGTTGTAAAATAGGTATATAAATATTTTAGGAGGTTGTTATGAATAAATTATTTAAACCTATTTTTATTTTAAGCTTGGCCTTTTTAACTTTACTAGCTAGTCCTAGTTTTGGATCTAGGCTAGAATTTTCTGATGTCAAGGAGGGACAATGGTTCTATGAGCCAGTTATGTCCTTAAGTAGTAGGGGGCTTATTAAGGGCTATGGGGATAATACTTTTAGGCCTAATGATAAGGTTAGCTTTGGTGAATTTTTAAAAATTATTATGACTGCTACTAATAATAGGGCTTATGAAAGGCTAGATGGTAGGCACTGGGCCTATGATATTTACCTTGATGCTGTTATTAATGCTGTCATAGACTCCACTAATTTTAGGGGGACTAGTGAGGCCTTAAACTCCCCACTTACTAGGGAAGATATGGCCTATATCCTAATAGGGGTTAGTGAAAATATCCTAGGAGAAGAGAGTCCGCTTAAGTCTGGTCCTGGCTTGGATATTAAGGACCTAAATGAGGCTGATGACCTAAAGAAGGAGAGTATAATTATTAGCTATAATAAGGGCTTGGTCAATGGGAAGAATGGAAATTTTGACCCTAAGGGCAACCTAACTAGGGCTGAGGCTAGTACTATTATTTTAAGGTTGCTTAACAAGGATAAGAGGATAAAATAGGTAAAATAAAAAAGCCCTTTGGGGCTTTTTATTTTACCTCTACCAAGACATCCTATATTCTATTTCCTTATTTTCTCCATCTAATTTTTCCTCAACTAGGGAAAATCCATTCTTACTATAAAATTCATAGGCCTTTTTATTTTTCTTATAAACATCAAGAGAAAGTTTCTCATAGTTATCCTTCCCCAATTCTAAAAGCCGGGTTCCAAGGCCCTGTCCCCTATACTTAGCCCCTATAAATATGCCAGCTATATAGGCGTCAACTATCCCCATAAAACCAGCAACTTCCCCTGCAACATAGGCTATATAAAGGTCAGATTTAGGGATTAGCTCCCTTGCATATTCATAATTATCTTGCCAATAGGTCCCAGCTATAAAGCTATGGGCTTCTAGGTTGGACTCAAGCCATATGTCCATAATTTTTTCTAGGTCATCCAAGTTTTTGGGCCTGGATATTTTAATATTTTCCATTATTCCCTACCATCCTACTTATATATTTCAAAATATTCATCTTTTAAAATAGAGTAGACCATTTGGTCTAGATAGCCCCTTTCATCCCTATAGTTTTCCCTTAGGACCCCATCTAGGTTCATACCTAAAGATTCGTATAGGTTGACCCCAACCTGGTGGAAGGGATAAACATCAAGCCATAACCTGTTGTAGCCTAGGTTTTCAAAACAGTATTTAAAAACCCCTAGCATACTTTCCCTGCCATAGCCCTGGCCTTTTTCTGTAATGGCTATTCTTCTTAGGTTAAAAACTTGGGACTTAGGATCTAGTTCAACAAGACCATAGCCTATTGTTGACCCACCTATATTTTTTTCTACTACAAAGAGGATATAATTTTCATCTCCTATATAGGCCTTATGTCCCTCATAGTCATCAAGCCAAAGATAGGGCCTGTTTTCCTCATGTCCCTCTATCTCCATTATTTTTTCTATATCTTCCTCCCTGGCCTCCCTAAGACTTAGCCTATCTGCTTCTACTAAAACCATCTTAATTCCTCCTATTATTCAACTTCAACCCCATCTTCTCCTGGTAAGTATCCCTCCCTATGCTTAACTAGGTCCAGATACAATTGAGCATAGGTTGCTTCTAAGTACGGATTTACAAATAAGTGGCCTATTCCGAAGAAAATTCCTCCAAGTAGGTACCAGCCTATAAATGATAGGTCTAAGACAAATATATTCCACTTGTGTCCATTGGTTAATTCCTTACTTAGGTCTAAAATTTCAACATTAGTAAGGTCAGGCCTATCTACTTTTATATATTCAACCAGCCTAAGTTGATAATACTTTATAATGCCTGGTACTACAAGTAACATAGTCATAAGGGCTATGTATAAATTTTTCCTAAACTGAACACCAACTACCCCCATATAGTCTTCCTTATTAAAAGGACTCCAAAGATATGAAATATCTACATCTTCTTCATCCCTGGCAGCCTTTAAGAAAAATTTTGACCTGCCTAGTCCAATAGGGTTGGCTATAAATAGCCTATATAAAATAGCCAAAATATACATCAAGGGCCCAAGTATGGCTAGGTACTTCATCCCTGGAACATTTAAAACCTTACCTAGGAAAGCATAGCCAGTATCTTCAGCAATTGTAAGGTCTTCACTGCTTATATTATCGTCATATTCATCTAAACTATATTCAAACTTATGGTTAAATCCTGATTTTATATTCCCCATTATTTCATTACTTCCGCTTTCATATAGGTTTCCCAGGATAAAGCTTGCTATTATACATACTATAAATGCCTTTACATAGGCCTCTTTTAAAAATTCCTTAGCCTTAGTTTTTATTTCTCTTCTTGTCCACATATCCTTCCTCCTTTAATTTTCCTACTTTAATATTATTCCACCTATCATCCTAGACTTGGTTTTTTCCTTCCTATAAGAATAAAGTTCACCACTATTGCAGGAAGTACAAAAATCAGCCCTATATATATTTCCCCTTAAAATCCCCTTATCTAAGAGGGATAAAACTATGACTTTTTCCACATCTAAGTATAGACTACCATTTTTTTCTACGACTATCTCTCCATAGCTAGGATATTTTCCCAAAAACTTCCCAGCAACATCCTCCTTAACCTCATAGCAGTCCCTACAAATGTTAGGCCCAATAGCAACCCTTATATCTTCTGGCCTAGACCCATATTCCAGCCCAAGACTTTCAACCATTTTAGGCCCCAGGCCTAAAAAAGTCCCCCTCCAGCCAGAGTGGCCCATTCCTATGGCCTCCTTACTTGGATCATAAAAGTATAGGGGGGTGCAATCCCCATGGTAGCTAACTAGAGCCTTTCCCCTCCTATTTGTTATTAGCCCGTCAAATTCTAGGTCTTTAACCCCACTACTAGGTTGGTCTTTAATAACTACTATCCTCTCCCCATGGACCTGGTTCCCCCTATATATATTCCTATCATCTAGGCCAAATATATCTTCCAGCCCCTTTAAAATTTCCTCTTGGTCCCAACCAATCCTTGTGGAGAATAAATGGTCTACTTTTCCATCTCCAAAGCCTTTTATCCTATAATATAGTTTTTTATCCTTTCTTATTTTTTCTATCATAGTAACCACCTCTTTTATCCTATTATAAACTAGTTTCCTAGTTTTTCCCCTAAGCAATTCTTAAGAATTTCTTAAGAATTACTTGTTAATTCTTAAAATATTTGATATTATTTACTAAAATTTGATTTTTATAAAAATAAAAAGGAGATGTTTATGAAAGATAATACCAGACTCTTTACCATGGTTTTAGCCTCAAGTGTTTTGCTAAATACAGGTATGGTTTTTGCGGACCAAGGTAAAGAAAACCAAGAAGTTATAGACCTAGTACATATGGAACAAATTGAGCAAAAACCAAGCAAGGAAGAGCTTTTAAACCCAAATATACCAATGCCAATGGAGCACCAGGACTATCTTTATTTAATGTGCGAAAGAAAAAATTTAGACTTCCTAAAAACCCTGGCTATTATTAGGCACGAAAGTAGTTTTAACCACCTAAATGCTAATAATAGCACCTTTGGCTATATGCAAATACATAAGATGCACCACGCTAGGTTAGCCAAGGACCACAACACAGCAGTGGCACCCTTAAACCCATATATAAATATAAATTGGGGGACCAGTATGCTGGCCAACCTATACAGGACCTTTGAAAAAGAAGGGCTTAGTGGAGAAAAATTAGACCGAGCAGTTCTTTCCTCCTATAATAAGGGAGAGTTTGGCTATAGGAGAACTGGAGAGGCAACTAAGTTTATAAATAGGAACAAAGAACATTTAAATTGGATTAAAAGCCAATACAACTAAAAAACTAATAAAAATCAAATTAAAACCACCCTGGCTATTAGAAGCCAGGGTGGTTTTTTTATTTAAATTTTTAAGTTAAGGCTTATTTATCTTTTTTAAATTGGATATACCAATCATCAGCATAATGGTCAGCAGAATCATCTTCTATTCTTTCTCTTGCTAGGTCCACTGTTTCTGCTGGTGGGATTATAACATCATCACCAGGTCTCCAGTCAGCAGGAGTTGCTATTCCTTCTCCATCTGCCTTTTGTAGGGCTAGGATAATCCTCTTAATTTCATCAAAGTTCCTACCAGTTGATTGTGGGTAGTAAAGGATAGTTCTAATTTTTCCTTCTGGATCAATTATAAATACTGCCCTTACAGCTTCTGTATTTGAAGTCTTAGGTTGAATCATTCCATACTTATGAGCAACTTCCATTGTTAGGTCTTCTATAATTGGGAAGTCAACTTTTACATTTTTCATGCCCTTATATTCTATTTTTTCTTCAATATTTCTAGCCCAAGCTATATGGGAGAATAAAGAGTCAACAGAAAGGCCAATTAGTTCTGTATTTAGGTCCCTAAACTCATCTTGCATACTTGCAAAAGTAATAAATTCTGTTGTACATACTGGTGTAAAGTCTGATGGGTGACTAAATAATATTACCCATTTTCCTTCATAGTCCTTAGGGAAATTAATAACTCCCTTAGTAGTTCTAGCTTGAAATTCTGGTGCATCATCACCTATTAAAGGTAGGCTTCTTACTTGTAAATTTTCTTCTTTCATCATGAATAACTCCTCCTAATAATTTTAATTTTATTTGTCTTGTATTAATTTCTTAATTGTAATCGTTACAATTATAATATCATACCATTTAAATAAGTCAAGCCCCTACTTGATATTTTTTTTATATACTATAATATTTTAGATATATTTGAATTAGTATCAATTCTAATATATAATCATATTATACTAATCTAGGGGGAATTTAGATGGAGACTAAATTAATAACGGAAATCTTAAGTGAAAAAAAAATAAAGCCTTCTTTTGCTAGAATTCAAATATATAATTATTTAGGAGAATTTAAAACTCATCCAACTGTTGATGAGATCTATCTACATTTAATAGATACTATACCTACTCTCTCAAAAACTACAGTTTATAATGCTTTAAACCTATTTGAAGAAGAGGGGCTTGTTTATTCTTTAAATATTGATAATGGGGAAAAGAGATATGAAATAAAGGACAATGACCATATCCACTTTAAGTGTACTTCCTGTAATAGGATTTATGATATTCCTTATACTGGAAATACTGGGAAAAATATTTTACCAGAAGAGTATAAAAATTTTATTGTAAATGAAAGGCAAATATCCTTGAAAGGAATTTGTGAAAAATGTAATTATTAATTTTTTAATATTTAACTTAAGTTGAAAGTACTAAGTCTTCTTAGTGCTTTTTTTATTTTTATAAAAGAATTATTAATAAATTGTATTAAGCAGGAGTATAATGTATTATATATATGAAATATTTATAATTCTAAGACTGGTTATTACTTGATATATATATAGGAGATTTTTTATGAAATTATTTGATTTAATTAAAAATACTAAGATAGTAAATATTTATAAAAAAGAAAATTTAGAAGTTAAGGGGATAACTGCTGATTCTAGAAAGGTTGAGCCTGGCTTTATTTTTGTTGCAATAAGAGGCTATAAGACTAATGGGGAGAACTTTATCCCAATGGCCCTTAAAAATGGGGCTATTGCCATAGTGGCTAAGGATTATTTTCCTGCCTATGACATTTTGCAAATCCAGGTTGAAAACCCAAGACAGGCCCTATCTTCTATGGCCAGTAGTTTTTATGATAAGCCTTCTTCGAAACTTAGGGCCATAGGGATTACTGCAACAAATGGCAAAACTTCGACTTCTTTTATGCTTAAGTCAATTTTTGACTACCACCAGGCTAAAACGGGAATTATTGGGACAGTTTTTGTTAAGTATGGAGATTTTGTTGAGCCTGCCATTTTAACAACTCCTGAGTCTGTAGACCTACAAAAACATATCTATAATATGGTTGAGGCTGGTGTTACAGACTTAATAATGGAGGTGTCATCTTCTGCCCTAGAGCTTCATAGGACTGACGATGTAGATTTTGATATTGTTTCTTTTAATAATATTAGTAATGAACACTTGGACCTACACGGAAGTTTCCAGTCCTATTATGATATAAAGTCCAGGTTGGTAACTAATTTGAAAGAGGATTCTTATGCTGTTTTAAACCTTGATTGTGAGGAGTCTATTGCACTAAAGGATAAAACCAAGGCCCAGGTCCTGTCTTTTGGGGTTGAAAACAAGACTGGCGACCTTTATATAGAAAATTTAGACCTATCTTCTGGTTTTGCTAGTTTCGACCTAGTTATAGGAAGAGAAATAAATACTGGTAGGGTTAAGCTCTATCCTCAAACTTTTAGGATAGAGCTTTCTGTTCCAGGCTACCACTCTGTTGTTAATTCTATGTCTGCTATTGCTATGGCTATACTATCAGGCATTCCAATTCCTAGTATTCAAAAGGGGCTTGGAAATTTCAAAGGGGTAGAAAGAAGGTTTGAATTTATCTATGATGATGACTTTAAGATAATTGATGACCACTTTGCCAATGTAGGAAATATTGATGTAACCTTAAAAACCTTAAGTATGATGGACTATAAGGACCTTAAATTTGTCTATGCCATAAGGGGCAGCAGGGGAGTTAAGACTAATAGGGAAAATGCTGTGGCCATTGCTAAATGGGCTCCAAGATTAGGTATTGATAGGGTTATTGCTACTACTAGTAGGTCTAATGTTATGGAGAAGGATATGGTTTTAGATGAGGAGCTTAAAGTCTTCAAGGAGGTTATGGACCAATATGGGCTTGACTTTGACCTTTATGAGGAGCTGGGAGATGCTGTTGAGGCTGGCCTTAAAAAGACTGGTCCAAATGATATCCTCCTACTGGCTGGTTGCCAAGGGATGGACTTTGGTGGTCAAATTGCCTTAGAAAAGCTTGCTAGTATGAGGCCTGACCTAAATAGGGAGGACTTATTTAAGCCCTTAGAAAATAGGGTTGTTGGTAAAATTTAAACTTATTTATATCCTGGTATAAATAATATATTAAGAGGTGATTTTTAAAAGTGAAAAATAAAGCAGTAGTTCTAGGGGCCAATTATTATATTGGCCTAAGTATAATTAGGTGTTTAGGGAAAAAGGGTGTCCATGTAGTTGCAGTTGACTATGATACTAAGGGAACCTATGGTTTTGACTCTAAATACTTGTCTGAAAAATTAATTGGACCGGACTCAAAAAAAGACCCAGAAGGTCTTTTAAATTTTTTAATAGATTACGGAAAAAAACAAGACTTAAAGCCAGTCCTTTATCCTTCAGCGGATGGCTATGCCGAATTTATTGATAAGTACCTTCCTATTTTAAGGGAGTACTACCTAATAAACCAAACTGAACAAGGACTTTTTACTAGGGTTATAGACAAGGGGAGTCTCTATAAACTAGCAGAAAAATATAATATGCCTATACCTGAAACCCTTAGTATTGACCATAGTGACCTGGAAAAAAAGGTGGAGGAGCTTATAAAGTTTCCTTGCCTAGTAAAGCCTACAGATTCTCCAGCCTTTGTTGGGCATTTTAGGAAAAAATTATTTAAGGTCTATAATATGGAGGAACTAAGGGAGGCTATTTCTAAGTCAACTGAGGCTGGACTAGAGGTTGTTGTCCAAAGGATTATACCTGGTTTTGATGACCATATGTATACTTTTGATGCCTACTTAGATCAAAATGCAAAGGTTAGCCACTGGACAACCTGTCAAAAGCTTAGGCAGTTTCCAATAAATTTTGGTGCCTCAGTTTATACTATCCAAAGGCATATACCAGAGCTAAGAGAAATTGGTGGAGATTTCCTTGAGCACTTAGGCTTTAAGGGTTTTGCTGAAATAGAATTTAAAAAGGATGCTGAAACTGGCAAGTACTATTTAATCGAAATAAATGCTAGGACCACTAATTTTAATCCTATGCTTGAAAAAGTTGGCCTAAATATGCCCTATATTGCCTATTTAGAATTAACAGACAAACTGCCTGAACCTAAGGCAATAACAGAGGATACTAACACTGCCTTTTGGTACCTGTATGAGGACCTTTTGGCTATTAGGGGCTATTTAAAAACTAAACAATTAAGCCTGGGACAAGTACTTAAGTCCTTTTTTAGGCCTAAGGCTTATGCTATTTGGGACTTTAAAGACCCTAAGCCAGGCTTCCACTTCCTAGGGCTAAAGTTCAAAAGACTTTTTCAAAAAATTACAGGCAGGTAAAAAGACTAAACTAAAGTTTAGTCTTTTTTTATTCCTCGGACCCTATTAGGTCCCTTCCTATTTCTATATTTTCCTTCCTAATCTTCTCTGGAACTAGGCTTCCTCCAGTCCCCCAAACTATATGGGTAATATTTTTAATCCTAGGATAGGCCTCCTTAAAGTAAAGCCCTCCTAGCTCCTTGGACATAAGTTCCGCCCCTAGAAAACCTGCACAGGCTGAAGGTTCTAAGTAGATACCCTCCCTAGTAAAAACCTTATACAAGTATTTATAAAGCTTCTCATCTCCTATTGTATATAGGCCACCAAGATGGTCTATTAAGCTTTTACTTACAAATTCAGAAGCCCTTCCAACTGCCAAACCATCTGCAGCTGTTATATTGTCTATGCCAAAGTCTTGGACAGAATATTTATTAAAAGTCTTGGTATAAATCCCCATTAACATACAAGGAGAGTGGGTTGGTTCTGCAAAAAATATATGGACATTGTCCTTAAAAATAAGCTTAAGACCATAGGCTACCCCACCAGGTGCCCCACCAACCCCACAAGGTATATAAACACATAGGGGGTTTTCTTCGTTCACCTCTATTTGCTTTTCTTTTAATTGCCTTTTAAGCCTTAGGGCTGCAACCCCATAGCCTAAAAATAGGTCCATAGATTTTTCATCATCTATAAAATAACTCCTAGGATTAAGGTCTGACTGCCTCCTACCCTCTTTTACAGCCTCACTATAATCATCCTCATATTCAATTACCTCTACCCCATTTTTCCTTAAAAGATCCTTCTTCCACTCCTTTGCATCACTAGACATATGGACTATTACCCTATATCCAATCTTGGCACTAACCATCCCAATACTAAGACCAAGATTACCAGTAGATCCAACCTGGATTATATAATCTTTAAAAAACTCCTTGGCATCTTTATTGGCTAATTTTAAATAGGAATCCCCCTCCCTTAAAAGCCCCTCTCTCCTAGCCAAGTCTTCCGTATGTTTTAAGACCTCATATATGCCTCCTCTAGCCTTAATGCTCCCAGCAACTGGCATGCTATTATCCTCCTTTAAATATAGGTCGCCTAATATGTCCAGGTCCTCCTCCAGGCCCTCTAGTCTAGTTAGGTTTGACTCTATTATCCCCTTACTAGGCTTAAGTTCTTCAAAACTTTCCCCTAAAAAAGGGGCAAAGTTTTCCAGTCTTTTTTCTGCCTCAAGGATTTCCTCCATATCAACTGGAAAATTCTTCACATCTTTAAACTTACGCCTATAGTCATTAAACCAAAAAACTTCTTCCAAGTTAATTAGCTCTTCCATTAAAGGATATTCTTCTATTAATTTTTTCTTTTCCACACTATCACCTCTAATTTTTTTAAGGACCAACTTATACTATAATATACCATAGGAAGAAGCTTTTTTATACGGTAATTTTCAGATAATTCAAAGTCTTCCTCTAACTATCCAACATTTTTACCAAAGCCTATTTTATTGGCTAAAAACTGTAGTATAATATAAATTAGGAAGAATATTCTTTATAAGGCGAATTATCTAATAATAGGAGTGATAATATGAATAATGAATTAATAAAATTAACAGCCAGTCAAGTAATGGAAAGAAACTTTGACAAGGCAATCCTAGCTGTTGGCTCTTGCGAGTGCCATGGCTTCCATTTAGCTGAAGGAACTGACACCTTGGTTTCCTATATCTTATCTAAGAAGATTGCAGACAATTTCGATGACCTCCTAGTCCTGCCTCCAATTACTGTAGGCTATAGCAGGCACTATGAAAGTTTTCCTTTCACCCTGTCTTTAAGCTATGAAACAACCATAAATGTAATATATGAAATATTAGAATCTGTAATTTTAAATGGGATAAATAAAATATTTGTCTTTAATGGCCATGACGGAAATATAGCCCCTATTGAAATAGCTTGTAGGAAGATAAAGGAAAACTACAGCCAGGCAAGAATTGCAACATTAGATAAGTGGTGGGAAATTTCAGGCAAGCTCCTACCAGAGGGAACCTTTGAAGTTTGGGGAGGTCAAGGACATGCTGGAGAAGGTGAGTCTTCCATAGCCTACTACCTATACCCAGACTGGAATGAACCTGAAAAAGCAACCTGTGTAGTTCCTGACAACCTACCTGAGCATATTGAAATTAAGTGGAACTTTGATGAAATTACTAATACAGGCCAAACTGGTGATGCCACCCGTGCAACTAGTGAAAAGGGAAGGCTTATGACTGATGTTTTAGTTAAGACTGTTACTGATGAAATTAAAAAATTAGATGAAAAAGATTGGAACTATTGCTCTAGCCAGTCCCTAGAAGACTGTTAGTCCATTTTCTAATTATTCACTAATTTCTCCTTAGTTAATCTTTGCTTTCTTTAGCCCTTTTAGTAGATAGATTGGTCTTTAGATGATATAATTGATAAAGTTAAGAATTAAAAGATTATTTTGGAGGGTTTATATGAGTGATAATGTTTCCAATATAGGTGGGGGGAGGAAAAAGTTTAGCTCCAAGCTAGGATTTATACTTTCCTGTGTTGGTTCTGCTGTAGGAATGGCAAATATTTGGGCCTTTCCTTATAGGATTGGAAAGTATGGCGGGGCAACTTTTTTACTTATCTATATATTTTTTATTGGGCTTTTTTCCAATATTGGACTTTCAACAGAATTTGCAATTGGAAGAAAGACCAGGACCGGAACTTTAGGCAGCTATAAGTATGCCTGGAGTTGTAAGAATAAAGAAAATTTTGGTGCAAATATTGGTTGGCTACCCCTAATAGGGTCTCTTGGCATATCCATTGGCTATGCTGTCATAGTTGGCTGGGTTTTAAGGACCCTAGTTGGGGCCATTACCGGTAAGTTATTTACAATGGATTCCATAGACTTCTTTATGGAGTCAGCCGGTAGTTTTGGCTCCTATCCTTGGCATATTATAGTAGTACTTTTAACCCTTTTCACCCTTATGTTAAGTGCTGAAAGTATTGAAAAGACTAATAAAATTATGATGCCTGCATTTTTCATCTTGTTTTTTGTCTTGGCCATAAGGGTTGCTTTTTTGCCAGGGGCTATGGAGGGCTATAAGTATTTGTTTACTCCAAATTTGGCCTATTTTAAAAATCCAGATACCTGGATAATGGCCATGGGACAGGCTTTTTTCTCCCTATCAGTAACGGGGAGTGGTATGATTGTTTATGGTGCCTACCTGCCTGATAGTGAAGATATTGTTCATTCTGCACAAATCACTGGTATTTTTGACCTAGTGGCTGCCCTAGTTTCAGCCCTAGTTATAATTCCGGCCTGCTTTGCCTTTAATATTGATATTAATGCTGGCCCGCCCCTAATGTTTTTTACTATACCAAAGATTTTATCCCAAATTCCAATGGGTAGGTTTTTTGCAATTTTATTTTTCTTATCTGTAATTTTTGCAGGAGTTTCCTCCCTGCAAAATATGTTTGAGGTGGTTGCAGAGTCTTTGGAGAGAAGGTTTAAGCTTAAAAGAAAGCCTGTCCTTCTTATCCTAGCCTTTCTCTGCCTTGGAGTTGGCCTGTTTATTGAGGCTGAACCAACTGTTGGTAGGTGGATGGATATTATTTCCATCTATATAATCCCACTAGGTGCTGTACTAGGTGCCATATCTTGGTTCTTTATCCTAGATAATGAAATTTTAATTACAGAAATAAATAAGGGGTCTAGTAAGTTCTACGGAAAAAGATTTTTAAATATAGGCAAGTTTATCTATGTCCCAATAGCTCTTATAGTTTTTATACTAGGGCTTGTCTACGGGGGGATTGGATAAAAAAAGTTCACTTCAATTGAAGTGAACTTTTTTATTTATATCCTATAACTAGGCCAAACTCTTAGACCTATTTTTTTGGATTATATAAACTAGGCCCAAGGCTGCTAGTCCTACTACATCTGTTATAATACCTGGTTTTAATAGTAAAAATGCTGCAACCGCAAGTATTATCCTCTCAAAAGGTTTTGAATCTGTAATAAAGTATCCTTCCACTGTTGAAGCCAAACATATAATCCCTATAAGGGCTGAAACTATTATAGGTAGGGCTGCATAAATTGGAAGGAAGTTTACTGTACTTCCATTCATCGAATCTATTAAGATTAAATGAGAATTAAGGGCAAATAAATATGGGACTATGAAGGCCGCTAGGGCTATTTTTATAGCTTGAACCCCTGTCTTCATTGAATTTGCTCCTGCTATTCCTGCTCCTGCATAGGCCGCTAGGGCTACTGGAGGAGTAATATCTGCCACAACCCCAAAGTATAGGATAAATAAGTGGGCAGCCATTAGGTTTACATTTAATTTTAATAGGGCTGGAACTGCCATAGTTGCAAGAACTATATACTTAGCAGTTGTTGGTAGACCCATACCTAAGATTATACTTGCCACCATTGTAAAGAATAAAGTTAAAAGTAGGTTACCACCTGCTGCTGAAACTATTATTCCTGCAAGTCTTAAGCCTAGGCCTGTAAGAGTTACAACCCCTACTATCATACCTGCACAAGCACAGGCACAAGCTACTCCCACTGCTCCCTTGGCTCCAGATGCCAAGGCTTCTAATATATTGTCTAGGTTAAAGTTAGCTGCTTCTGATTTGTCTTCCTTAACTTCTTTCCTAAAGTTTTTAACTAAAAATCCAAATAATACTGGGAAAACTACTGCAAGTACCAGGGAAATTATTTCCACATTTCCTGGAAGTTTAAGTTCTGGTAAAAACCTACTTCCTAGTAGGTAGGTCGCAAAAATTAATGGTAGGACCTTTTTTATATCCATAGGGTTTTCTCCCTTTATCATTGATGCCATTAGGGCTATAATAGCTGAAAATACTATGGCATAATAGGCAGAAATTGTTGGAGTATATCCCTTAACTAAAAGATAAACTATTAGGGCCAATGGTAAAAATAGGTAGCCCCTTTCCTTTAAAATCTTGCTTATTTTTGGTAACTCCTCCCTAGGTAGGCCCTTAAGTCCTAACCTAGATGCTTCTAGGTGGACAGTTACAGCTACTGCAAAATAATATAGGATGGCTGGTATAAGGGCCGCAATTATAATATCCTTATAGGCTATACCAGTAAACTCTGCCATTATAAAGGCTGCTGCCCCCATTACTGGTGGCATTATCTGCCCACCTGTTGAAGCTGTTGCCTCTACTGCCCCTGCAAATTCTGGTTCATAACCAGTTTCTATCATAAGTGGAATTGTAAAGGCTCCAGTTGTTACAGTATTGGCTACTGAACTTCCTGATATAGACCCCATAAATCCACTGGCTACTACGGCTGTCATAGCTGGCCCAGACTTTAAGTGTCCTGTTAAGGCATAGGCTATGTCTATAAAGAATTTTCCAACCCCAGTCTTGTCTAAAAAGGCACCAAATAGGATAAACATAAAGACAAAGGTCGCTGAAACTCCCAGTGGTATCCCCATTATACCTTCTGTTGTTAGGTACATATGGGAAATTATCCTTCCCACCCTATAACCCTTGTGGGCTAAAACTCCTGGTAGGTAGGGACCAAAGTAGGCGTAAAATAAAAATGCTATGGCAACTAGTGGTAGTTCCACCCCTACAACCCTCCTAGAAAGCTCTATGGTTAAAAGGATTGCTAGTCCACCAAATAGGAAGTCTATCTTGGTATAGTCTGCCCCTTTTAGGGATATTTCCTTATAGTTCATAAATATATAGCCAAAGACTACAATAGATAAGACTATATATAGGATATCCAATGGGTCTACTGAATTTTTCCTAGTCCTCCTCTTGCCACCATACAGGATAAAGCTTGATCCTATACTTAAAACTACTGCTACTGGCATTATAAATATTTCCCTAAATATCCCCATAAAAAACAGGACATAAACTACTAGAAAAATTAGGTCTATGGTCTTTAACCTTTTAAAATATGCCTTTAAATTAAACTTCTTTTCCTTCCTACCCATTCCTATTTCTGAGCCTGGATAGTATAAAAAACCTAGTATAAATGTAAATATTATATGGAGAGACCTCTGCCTAAAGGTTATTAGGGTCCCCCAGCCTGCTGTAAATGTTTGGAAGATGGACATAAGTATTGCAACTCCCATAGCCAGGCTAGCCAAGTTTCCTCTTAAGGTCCTTAACTTGGACGCATCTAAGT
This sequence comes from Tissierellales bacterium, assembly GCA_030146705.1. Taxonomy (GTDB): domain Bacteria; phylum Bacillota; class Clostridia; order Tissierellales; family Tissierellaceae; genus CAMIXG01. Next base: position 31,658 of record JASLBE010000002.1, read on the forward strand.
CGTATTGTTCCATTAGTTTTTCCACATGAGAATCGTCGTGCATATTACTAATGGCTCCTTTATTTTTATCTACCATTATCTTCACCCCTTTAAATTTAACAAATATCTTAAATAACTTTTCCTAACTTGCCTAAACTCAACTGCTTCTTTTCCCCTGCTAAAATTTTTAAATGGAAGTTCCCTACTATTAAAAATCAACCTATGGTTGGCCCTAACATCCCCAGTCCTATAAACTAAAGGGCTTATTTTCTTATTAATATTATAAATCCTAAATAACTTTTCCTTAGGGTCTATTTCAAAATCATAGGGAGTATCTGATGGAAGGCCAGCTCCATAGTCTTTAAAAGTGCTTTCAAGAAGCACAGGTCCTCCCTCCTCCATCCTATAAGTCTCTGTAACAGGGCTTAGCATAACAGAATGAGTATACTTTATTGTAAAAATCTTGTCTTTTGGCCTAAAGTATCCTAGGTGGCCTTGGTTATCAAAGTCCCTGGCCTCCAAAAGGTCAACTGGCCTTAATAGTATAAGGCCCAAAAGCAAAAAAACAAGTATTAAAAATGTCTTATTTGCTAATGCCAACCTCTTCATAATATCTCAGAGCTCCTGGATGGACATCAATCGGCATACCCTTTAGGGCATTTTCAAGTTTTATATCCTTCCCCCTGGCATGACTTTCTTCTATGACATGTTTTTGCTCATATAGTTGCTTGGTTAGTTCATAAACTAAGTCTTCATCTAAGTTTTCTGGAACTACAAGCATAGCCATAACTGCTGCTGCCAAGACATCATCATCATTACTTTTATAGGTTCCTGCTTCTATATTAACATCTGTATAATATGGATATTTTTTGGAAAGCTCTTCTACTTTTTCCTTTTGAATAGGTACAATATTTACCTTGGCAGTTTGGGTTACTTCTGTTACTGCAGATGTTGGAAGTGCTGCTGTAACAAAGGCTGCATCTACTTGCTTGTTTTTAATCTGGTCTGCTGCCTCACTAAATGACAAAAAATCTGCCTTTATATCATCATAAGTCATATTGTAAACCTCTAAGATTTGCCTTGCATTTACTTCAGTACCAGAACCAGGTCCACCTACTGCTACCCTTTTTCCCTTTAGGTCTTCTATGGATTTTATGCCTGATTCTTCTGTGGCTATGATTTGAATAACTTCTGGATAAAGAACTGATAAACCTCTTATATTTCTAACTCTTTCCTTGTTTTTAAAGGACTCTATCCCCTCCCAGGCATAGTAGGTTACATCATTTTGAACAAAACCTACCTCTGTCTCTCCTGAGGCTACTAGTCCAATATTTTCAACTGAAGCTCCTGTTGCTTGAGAGTTGGATATTACTCCATCAATAGTATTAAAAATATTACTAAGGGCCCCTCCTAGTGGATAATATGCACCAGCTGTCCCCCCTGTTGCTATTGTAACAAATTCCCTATTACTAGGTCTTTTCTGCTCAAATTTCTCACCATCTTCTACACAGGCTACCAGGGCCGAAGCCATAACAACCATAGTTAGAATTAAGCTTATTCTTTTTTTCATAATTTCCTACCTCCTATTTTAAATTTTTATCTCAAGAATATTTACCATCTTAACTTATAAATATTCTTTCTAGCTTAATATAATAAAAAATAAAAAATACTCCTTAGTAAATAAAGAGTACAGCCATAAATAATTTATATTAATTTATAGGAACCAGTTTCCCGGAACCTATCTTAAATAGACCAAGATTTTAAACTTTAATTTACTTACTTTTCACCTGTATAACTAAACAACAAGCAGGTTGTTAACCACCATAAGAAAATATAAAATTTACCTATCCTAGCCTTAATATTATAAAATATAATCCAACTACTAGCCAAGTCCTAACTATAAAGTAATTTTCGGCTAGATAAAAAAATTTACAACTAGCCTACTAGCCCCCTATAAGACCTGGGCTAGCCTGAAAAATCCAACCTGGTCCTGGGTAAAAAACCCTCAAGCTACTTATAGCTAGGTCCTTAAAAACTAAACTCTTTAAAGTTTCCATAACTCTAGTACCACCTAATCCATTGTCAAGGTCCTCCTCACTTGGAGCCAAGCCCTGTTCATAAAGCTGAAACTGGCTCATAGGGACAATTGGTGCACTAGCCTCTTTTGAAAATTCTCCTAGTAAAGTAGCGCCCAAGCCCAATTTAAATGATTTTTTAGCAACTTTAGTCAAAAGCGGTTCCCTTATAACCCCTTGGGGACTAGGGAAAACCTCCACCCTAACCTTTCCACCCTCCTCATACTCAAGTCCTAGATTTTGAGAAGGGATATCCTCTATAGCTAAAGCACTAGAAGCTTCCTTTAAAGTTTCCTCATTAATAAATTGCAGCTGAAAATCTACCTTCTCTCTTCCTAAGGTAGTTTCCTGGCTACTTTGGCTGGTTTTAGATAGGCAGGCATAAAAAAGACTATCTAATGGCCTATTAAGTTTTAGCTTATTATTCTTAAGCTTTCCAAGGACTAGGCTACTAATCTTAGAAAACTTATTTATTTTAGATAAATCTCCACTTATACCTAACATAAAAACCCCTCCATATATATTGAGTGTATAATATACTAATTTCCTTTTTCTGTCAAGAATTAAATAAGTATTCAGTTAATTCCCCAGTTAAAAGAGAGGCTGGCCCTCCCTATTAAACCTAAGCATTTACAAAGCTTGCCAGTCTTACATTCCCTATATTAGAAAAATCTGGCTTCCTTATTTCATCAACTATTTTTCCCTTTTCTAAAAATATTAGCCTGTTGGATACATTCATAGAAAATTTCATATCATGGCTAATTATTAAAACAGACATCCCCCTAGACTTAAGGTCTAAAACCAGGCTTTCTATATATTTTCTAGACTCAGGATCTAAGGCAGATGTTGGCTCATCTAGGCAAATTATCCTAGGCTCTAAAACACAAGCCCTGGCAACAGCCACCCTTTGCTTCTCTCCACCAGATAATTGGAAGGGGTACTTGTCCTTCTTTTCTAAAAGCCTTACCTTGTCTAGCTCCTCCTTTGCCATTTCCACAGCCTCAGACCTAGCTATTCCATAAACATTTACTAGGGAGGCTGTTATATTTTCAAGAACTGACATATGGGGAAAAAGATTATAGTTTTGAAAAACCAGGCCTATTTTTTTAGCCAAGTTATCTACTGGCCTAGAACTTCCATTTTTAAATAAGTAGTCCCCAGCTAGTTTAATATCTCCCCCGTCTATATCCTCTAGCTTATTAAGGGCCCTAATTATTGTGGACTTTCCTGCCCCAGAGGGTCCTATAATTGATAAGACCTCCCCCTCTTCCATAGTAAAAGACACATCTTTTAAAACTTCCAAGTCCCCAAATTTTTTCACAAGATTTTTTACCTCTAACATACCTTCACCCCTATTCATAATAAGAATACCTAAGCTCTATCTTATTTAAAACTAGGGTCATTACCCCAGTAAAGCCTAGGTAAATCAAAGCAACAACCAAAAGTGGTACTAGGGAGGCATCTGTATTAGATGCAATTTTCCCAGCCCTTAAAAGCTCCCCAATCCCAACTACATAAACTAAGGAAGTATCCTTAATTAGGGTTATGGTTTCATTGGCCAAGGAAGGGATGACCACCTTTAGGGCCTGGGGCAGGATTATTTTTACAAAGGTCTTAGACCTAGTAAATCCTAGGACCTTAGCAGCCTCATACTGCCCCCTATCTATACTATCAATCCCTCCCCTAAATATTTCCCCAAAATAGGCTCCATAGTTTAAGATAAAGGCTGTTATGGCAGCTGGGAACCTATCTAGGCTTATGCCCACTAGGGGGAGGCCAAAAAATATAAAAACAATTTGGAGCATTAGGGGAGTCCCCCTCATTATCCAGATATAGACCCCCACTAGCCTGGATATTATTTTAAATTTTGATTTCCTAAGTATGCCTAAAATGACCCCTAGGGGAAGGGAAACTATTAAGGTAATTATAAATATTTTTAAAGTTTCCCCAAGCCCAGCCACCATAGAAGGCATTAAGCTAAATATATATTCCATTCCTACCACCTAATCTTGAAACCATTTTTTATAAACTTCATCATAAGACCCATCTTTTTTCATTTCTCCAAGGACCCTATTAATCTCAGCTAAAAGTTTTTCATCTGCCTTCCTAACTCCTATACCGTAAGTTTCCTCCCCGAAATCATCTTCTAGGATTATATAGTCATCAGGATTTTTTTCTTTTATATAGTACCTAAGCAAGACCTCATCTCCAACTATAGCATCAGACCTACCAGCCTCCATATCCATAATTGCCTCGTGGTTTGTATCAAAAAGTACTGGCTCCTTACCTGCAAAACTTGCTACAACCTCTGGTTCCTTGTTAACAGCCTCTAGGGCACTAGATGCACTTTGAACTGCTACTTTCTTTCCTGCTAGGTCTTCCTTACTTTCTATACCAGACCCCTTCATAGTAACTATAATTTGCTTATTTTCTAAGTAAACATCAGAAAAATTAACCTTTTCTGCCCTCTCCTTAGTAATGGAATATCCATTCCAAATAACATCAATATTACCAGAATTTAATTCTGTTTCCTTCATAGTCCAATCAACTGGTTGAAATTTAACTTCTACCCCCATCTTGTCAAATAATACCTGGGCTAGGTCTACATCAAAACCTACCAAGTCTCCCGCCTTATCCCTAAAGCCCATAGGAGCAAAAGTATCATCCATCCCCATTACAAGATATCCTCTTTCAAACAATTCATCAGTCCTATCTCCAGCTTCCTCCTTCTTGCCACAAGCTGCCAAACTAACTAACATCGTTAAGCCTAATAAAACTAGTAAAAATTTCTTTTTCATCTTCTCCACCCTTTCTAAATATAAGTTTAATTTTAGAAATAAAAAAACTCCCGCCCCTAGCCTATGCTAGAGAACGAGAGTTTATAACTCCGTGGTCCCATCTCTATTTTATTAATACCTCACAGTATTAACCTTGTCGAGTACGGCAAAAATCTTGCTTATACCCTAGCGCTATAACGGGCGCAGGTTCCCGAGACCAGCCTACTTGCTTCCGCTTTCGGTGTCCAGCTCTAAGATGTGTTCAAAATAGGCCTAGTGCCCTTCTCTCAGCTCTGAAGGACTCTCTGTATCTAGGTTGCTACCCCTACTATTTCTTATCGAAGCTTTATTTCTCTTTTTCTTGTTTTCTACTATAAACCTTTCAGAAAATTTTGTCAAGAACTTTTAATAATTTTCTTCAAATAAAAGTTCTCCTTCTTGGTTAAATCCTTTAATTCCAACACCCTGATAGTCTTCAGTCCTAAGTATCTTTAAGAACATATCTTCATAAAATTCATCTATTAAAATCTTTTTCCCACCTATACTTACTTCTACTTCCACTATGTCCCCATTGTTCACAAGACCATAAAGAGTTACCTTTTCCTCCCTATTTTTACTATAATTTAGGCCGATTTCTATATCTCTTCCCTGGTTTTCCATAATACTTTGAGAACCTATACTATATAAGAATTTAAATTGATTTTTTAAACTAGCCAGGTAAAAATTTTTACCATATTTAGATAAAATATAGATATCCCCCTGAGAATCTTTCTCCCTATGGACAATTTTAGATGGCCCATAGTTTAAGGACAGCTCCGAATCCCTAAAAAGGTTTTCTGGCCTTATATAATAGCCTAAAGTCCTTATAAGGGCAAAAAACAAGACTATAATTAGGAGGACATTCCTTGCTATACCCCTTAACCTTTTCCTATTCATAACTAGCACCTGCCTCTATTGGAATAGTAATCCTGTACTTCCTATTATAAAGGTCATAGTCTATAAGCAGGTTCTTACTCTCCATATTAAAATCATCAAGCCTTATAATCCCTACACTTTTAAAAAAACCAGGAGAATAATAACCTCCCCCAAGGTAAACTTCACCAAAATCATCAGAAATTTCCCCAATATAAGAGTTTCCCCAAACTAGCCTAAGGGGGTATTTAAGCTTCTTCTCATACAATATATGGAGGCTCTTGTCCCTAGTTATGGCTATTTTTTTTATTTTAACCCTAGTATTATCAATAGTCCTAACCTGGTTTACCTCTTGTTCATAGACTATATCGTCCTTGTCTAAGCCTAGGTCAGCTGGTAGAAAACTAGAAAAAATAGATATGCCAAGATAAATAACTAGCATAAGTCCTAGGCCTCCTACTAGGAGGTTACTTAGGCTATATAAAATTCCCAAGACTGGGTTGTGCTCCTTATTTAATAGTCTACCAACCTCCAAGGGGTCCCCCATAGCTTCAACTGCTAAAGTTTCTGCCTCTTCCAAGCTTTTTCCTCCTGCTATATAAAAATCAATCTTGTCTAGTAGGTGGTCTTTTATTTCTCCCTTTATTTGGTCTCTATCAGGTCCATAGCTTATCTTAGACCCAAGTTCCTTTAAAAAATCATCCACCTTATTAAAGTCCATAGCCACCACCAAAAACCAGGTTAGTAACTGACCTAGAAAAAAGCTTAAAGGCCTCCTTTTCCTCCTCTAACTTTTTCTTCCCAGACCTAGTTATTTTATAGTATTTCCTGGTCCTACCATTGTCAGCCAATTTTTTATAGGACTTTAAATAGCCCTTATTTTCTAGCTTATGTAGGATTGGGTAAAGGGTCCCTTCCTTAAGAGAAAAAACATTTTCTGACTCCTCCTCCAACCTAGTAATTATTTCAAAACCATACATATCCTCCCTACTAATTAGGGATAGGACCAATAGGTCTGTTGACCCACCAAGTAAATTTTTATTAATTTCCACAAAATCCCTCCTATACCTAGACCATCTAGGTAACATTATACATAGAAGCTCTAGGTATGTCAAAATAAAAAATATTTAATGGACTTCCATTAAATATTTTTTATAAATTCCTTTTAAGTTTATTTAAAGCAAGTTAAGACTAGTAGCCTAGGAAAAAAATTCCCTGGGATAGATAACAAGAGTAGGTTTTTTCTCCAACTCCCTATTTCCTAGGTTTAATAGCATAAAGGCCTCCTTTGGCGCTTCAAAATTTGGCCTAAAATCATACTTGTATCCTGGCTCAAAGCCAAATCTTGGGTAGTAGCCTTCATGGCCTAAAACCAGGACCAAATCAAATCCCATTTCCTTGGCTAGGCTTAAGCCCTCTCTCACTAACTTACTCCCAATCCCCATATTTTGATAGTCTTTTAAAACTGATAAGGGGCCAGGGCTAGGCCAGGTCTTGAACTTCCCTCTAGCTGGATTTTTGTAAACATTATATGGCCAACTAGGCCAGCCTTAACCTCTGCCACTAGGGAAAGATCTTCTATAAAATTTTCGCCCCTCCTTAAATTGGCCACTAGAAGGTGCTCCCTATGGTCTGATTCTTTAACACCTTCAAAGGCCCTTGCTACTAGTTCCTCCGTTTGCTTATAGTCCTTTTTCTCTTCCCTCCTGATTAATATCTCCACCTAGTTTCTCTCCTTTTTTAAAATTCTTTAAAAAAACAGGGTCCAAAGTTTGGACCCTGCCTAATAATTTACTATATTAATTTTTTAGCTTCTTCATAGGCCCTGTCATAATCTGGATGGTTGGTAGCTTCCTTAACATATTCAACATATTTTACTGTATTGTCCTTGTCTAGGATTACTATCCCCCTAGTCAAAAGCCTAAACTCCTTTATTAAGAAGCCATATTTTTCTCCAAAATCTCCATACTTATGGTCAGATAAGGTTGTAACCTTGTCTATGCCTTTAGCTCCACAAAATCTTTCTTGGGCAAAGGGCAAGTCCATAGATATAGTTAAAATTTCAACATCTCCTAGGTCACTAGCCTTCTCGTTAAAGCTTATAGTTTGTAGCTCACAAACTGGTGTGTCTAAAGATGGAACTACTGAAATTATCTTAACTCCAGCCTTGTCCTCTGATAGCTTGTATTCTGACAGGTCATTCTTTACAACTGTAAAGTCTGGAGCCTTGTCTCCAACCTTTATTTCTTCACCTATTAGGGTTATTTCATCTCCACCAAAAGTAACTGCTCCCTTTCTTTCTTTAGCCATTATTTCTACCTCCTAATATTTTCGAATTATTGTCTCTTAGGAAAGTATACCCTATTTCCCTAAAAATAATTCTAAATTTTAAGAAGACTTGAAATTTAATAGCCTGTTCGAGCCTTAAGACCTCTTACTACCTTATCTACAGAGAACATATAGGCAGCCTCCCTCATAGTTACTCCATACTTTTCCTTCATAGACCAAATATTGTTAAAGGACTTCTTAGTCTGCCTCCTTTGTTTTTCTAAGACTTCTTCTAGGTCCCAAACTTCTCCCCGCCTATTTTGAACCCACTCAAAATAAGAAACAAGGACCCCACCACCATTGGTCAAAATATCTGGAACAACCTGGATACCTCTTGCCTCTAGTATTTCTTCAGCCTCTCTTGTGGTTGGTCCATTGGCAGCCTCACAAACTATTTTACACTTTAAGTCCCTGGCCCTGGCTTCATCAATTACATTGGCTATGGCTGCAGGAATTAAAATATCATAATCTTTTGTCCAAAAATCTTCCTGGGAAATTTCCTGGGCCTGAGGATAGCCTAGGAGGCTTCCCTTATCTTTCTTATATTCAACTAAGTCCTCATAGTCCAATCCCTTTTCATTGTAAAGAACCGTCTTAGAAGTTGCAAGACTAACTACCTTGGCCCCAAGGTCTGCTAGGTGGCTAAAACTTGAGGCTCCAACATTTCCAAAACCCTGAAGACCTATTTTGGCATCTTCTAGCCTAAGGTCAAATTTTTCTACAAGCTCCTTAATTATTAAGGATACCCCATAGCCAGTAGCATCTAGCCTACCTTCAGACCCTCCTAAAATTAGGGGCTTTCCTGTAAAGACCCCCTTGGTCATATTGCCAGTTAGCTTGTTGTACTCATCTAGCATAAAGCCCATAATTTCTGGATTGGTCCCTATGTCTGGTGCAGGTATGTCTATATCCTCTCCTAGATACTTATAAATTCCAGCTACATACCCCCTGGCCAATCTTTCAAGTTCATTTTTTGAAAGGGTCTTAGGGTCTACCTTAACTCCCCCCTTACCACCTCCATAAGGCAGGTCAAATACCCCAGCCTTAAAGGTCATCCAAAGGGAAAGGGCCTTGGTTTCATTTAAGGATACATCCTCACTAAACCTGATCCCCCCCTTGCCAGGCCCAAGAACATCAGTGTGAAGAGACCTATAGCCCTTGAATACTTTCAAATACCCATCATCCATAACCACAGGTATATTTATTTCTATTACTCTTTTCGGCTCCTTTAAAAGCTCATAGTACTTATATTCTAAACCTAAATTTTCAATAGCCCTCTTTATATTTTTTTGGGCATCTACTAGGATTTTTTCATCCTTATCCATAATCTTCCCTCCAATAATTAAACTCTAGTCTACTGGATCTCTGCCTGCCTTTGGCATTGAACCATACCACCAGCCCATAGCCTTGGCCAAGATTAAAGTTCCCAGGGTCATGGCTGCATAAACACCTACAAACTGCCAGTGTTTCCCAGTCATTAACATACTTGGTCCTGCTGACCAGGCAAATATTTCAACTGGGGTTAAAATTGCACCAACTATGGCAGTATCACTTAAGGTCTTAGACCTTCCCTCTGGGTCCACTATCCTTAAAAGGGTTATACCTATGGCAAAAACCCCTGTGGCATATCCAAAGACAAAAATAGACCTTTCAAACCAGCTTCCCTTGTTCATCCTTGGTCCAAAATAAACCAGGACTACTGAAACTAAAAGGATTCCAGTCCCAACTAGGATAGCCAAAGGCAGGGCATATTCTATTATTACTGCAATCTTTATAGAGGCAACTCCAAAAAATACTACATAGTCTGTAATACAACTGCCTAATTCTCCTATGACCTTGTTGTCTATATACTCATAAACCCCTTTTCTACTAGGCCCCCCCATTACAAAAAACATTAAAAGGGCCACTAAAAATGCCACTGTAAAAGACGGTAGGTCCCAGCCAAGAGTCCTTGCTATCCACTGGTTAAGTAGGTAGCCTATGCCCGATGGGGCTAAAACAAGGGACAGGTGGAAGGCAAGAGAGTTTAAAGATACAGATGATATAGTTTCTTCACCCATTGACTCCCTATTTTCCTTAGGAATTAGACCTGTCTTTAGGTCATTGGATATGGCATCAAAATTTTTAACATACTGAGTATAGCCCTTTTCTGTTGCCCATTTTATGAAAATTAGGCCTCCAAATATCCCAGTTAAAATTCCAGCAGTTGCTATGGTCATAGATATATCTAGGGCATCTGTCCAGCCTAGTTTAGCTAAAGATTCCCCAACAGCTGCTGCTGTTCCATGACCCCCATAAAATCCTGCCGCCAGGGTTAGGCCAAAGGCCTTGTTTATATTTGGGAAAAGCTTGGATATGACTAAAATAGAAACTGTAATAGGGATAAAAAACTGCATGGCTACTGCAAATAGTTTATAAAGTAAGTGTTCCCCCATCCTATTTACATCTTTTTTAAAATCTTCCTTGGAAAACTCCATTCCTTCAATCCCAACTGCTGAAAATACTATTATTACTAGGGCCCCTGCGTAGCTTCCAATATTGTCCGATAGGGGTACTAGGTTTAAAACTGCTGGACCAATAAATAGGCCCATTATTCCGGCCAGCAAACTTGCAGGAATAAAACTGCTTTGGATAAACTTTATCTTAGACCTTAAAAACTGCCCTATTAAAATGAAGATACTAGCTATGGCAAAGTCTGTTATTAAAGTATAAATAGTCATAAGTCTTCATTCCTTTCTCTTAAAATAGGTTAAGGGTTTGCCCAATACCATTTTCCAGGGCATTTTGATAAACTTCCCAGCCCCAGGCCAAGTCTTGAACAGGCATACCATCAGCTATGGAAATTATTATTTCATCATCATTTTCCCTGGCTTTTTCCTTGCCAGCAACAATATCTCCAAGGGAAATAACCCTTTCCAAAGGCAGGTCCCCATCAAAAACATAGTCCATCAAGGACCCGCATATCCCACTATTATTATCTGCAAAAGTTCCTGGTAAACCTCTTAATTCATCCCTATAGGCCTCGTACATCTTCCAGTTATCTACAACTATTTTTTGGCTACAGAAAAATTCTTTTGAAACATCTACACTTCCTGGCAGAGTCACTAAAACACCCTTTTTAAACCAGGCTTCATCTGGCTTAGGCGATGTATCTCCAGCAGTAGCAAAATTTATTATATCAGAGTCTACCATGGCCTCCTTTAGGCTAGTAACACTAGTAGCCTTGATCTTAAACTCTTCTTCAATTTCCTTGGCTACTTCCCTTGCCAGGTCTTCATAAACATCATATATCCTAACCTCTTCCAGCCCCTTACAGGTGTGGAGGATAGCCTCCATACAAGACCTTCCAATAACCCCTGCTCCTACAATCCCTAAAATCTTAGAATCCTTCCTAGCTAGGTACTTGGCTGCCACTCCTGGTAGGGCCCCAGTCCTAACAGAGCTTAAAATATTGGCAGACATAAAAACTAAGGGAGCACCTGTAACTGGATCATTTAACATGGCTGTTAAGATTGACCTTGGTAGCCCCTTTTCCTTGTTGCCTATGTTTGACCCATACCACTTCATACCACAAACATTATACTTGCCTCCTAAGTAGCCTGCCAAAGCCATAAACCTACGGTCTGGTCCTGCTACTGGCATATTAGGAAAAGGTGATTCCTCTGGAAAAAATATCTTTATCCCATGGGAGTTACGGTTGGCTCCCCCCATAATATAGTCTCCCTCTCCTAGGAGCCTAAACATTTCCTCTGTTGTCTCCACACACTTTTCTAGGTCCTTGACCCCTGCTTTTATCATATCTTTTTCGTTTAAATACAAAAAATTAATTTCTGGTCTTTCCATATTACTTCCTCCTATTTTTAGATTTTTCTAATAATTAAAAAATATTATTTCTCCAATTATATCATAAATTTATTTTATTAGTGGAAATTTTTTCAAATCTTAGAAAGTCCTTAAAATTTTAATAAAAATTGTAACCGAACATATGTTCTGTTATATTGGAGGTAAGGAGGGATATTATGGAAAGAATTTATAGGGGGAGGCTGGTTTGTTTAATCCCAATATATCTTGAGAACAAGGGAGATTGCACTGAGGTTTTCCTTGAAAATTCCCCTAGCTTTATAATAGAAAAAACTATAACCAGTGTAATGAATAATCTTTTAACCTACTATATGCTAGACCTAAAAGAGCTAAGAAAAATTTATGGGGACTATATCCAATCAAAAAACCTAGTCCCCCTAGCCTTTGATGGGGAAAATATTTTTATCCCCTTTAAGGCTAGAAAGCCATTTTCTCATAATGATAAGGCCTTTGGCTACTTTAACCTAAACTACTATGGCTCTTATAGGCTAGCTGATAACTTTATAGTTATAAACTTTAAGGATGGTCAATCTATTAACTGCTTGGCCCAGGAAGCTAGTTTTAAAAAACACCTTAAAAATGGCCAAATTATTAGGTCTTCTTATTTAAGGAGGAAGATGCCCACATCTAAACGAGAAAACTATCTTTTAAAAGACCAAGACAGTTTGGCGATTCTTCTTAAGGAGCTGGGAGACCTTAAAAAAATTTTAAATAAAAATAGAGGCCCTATCTAAGATAGGACCTCCATTATACTTTCTTGGTCTTCTTTATTTTTATACTTGTGCCTAGAATAATCATAGGCTGGAATAAATACAATTAGTGTTGTTATTACAGCCATAGCTAGGTAGAATAATTCCTGGTTCTTTATGTTTAATCTTGGCCTTTTATATATAAGGTAGATAAATTTGTTGGATATTATTATTAAAATTAGGGGGAGCCTTAAAATCTTACACCTAAGTTTAAATTCTTTGGACCCTAGGAATTTAGTCTTCCTATTTATTCCAAGTAGTCCTAGGATACTAAAAACAAATAGGGCATTATCAAAAACAATCCTAGTATAGCCACTACTTATCCTTATTATAAATCCTGCCAAGGCCCCTAAAAACATATTAATATATATGGTCTTAAACTCCTCTATGGCAACTAGGCTCCTAATAATTAGGGGGATTATTGATATGGCAAAAATCCCTGTTCCCCAATAAAATAATAGGTTTAAGTCGCTTTCAACCCTTAGGTCTAAAAGTATTTTTAAGTTCTTTGATTGGAAATATATGACCACTAAAAATATTAATAAGATGTTTAAATAAGACCCAAGTGTCCTTGAAAAATTATAGTTAAAAATACTTAGGTCCTTATAGTTTCCTAGCTTATACCTAATATAGTCCTCAGCCAATACAGGATAGATTACTGTTGCAATAGCATTTAAGACTATCCCCATTAGGAAGATTGTTACTATGTTGTCCCTATGCCATATTAGGGAGATTTCATAAACCAGGTTAATTAACATTATTAAAAACCCGTCCCTTAAAAACCTTTTAAGGGCTTCATTATATCCTAGGTCAAGCCCATAACTATACCTATGCTTGCCCATCCCCCTATAGCCTATATACATTTGAACTATACTTGTTAGGCTACCTATGGCCATTAGCCCATAAATTGTCAACCTTTCCCTAAGGCAAAGGAGGAAGCCAAGGTAAAGCAAAACCCTAGCCAAGTTCCCCCTATTTCCTGCAAAAAATCCGTGCTGGGCTTGTAAGTAGCCTGTGTATAAAACTTTTATGCTGGAAAATAGGATAATGGGAAGGCCTATAAAATATAGTAGCTTAACCTCTCTTGGCCTAAATTTATCAAGGTCAAGGCCTATGGATAGTCCCAGTAGTCCCAGGCCCACTAAAACTAGTAAGGCCACCAAGTTTACACTCTTATTTATATACTTCCTAACAGCTTCCTTACCCTCTAGCTCTTCTATATACTTATAATTCCATATGGCTGAAACCATAAATCCATTACTTACTATATAGCTAACTAGGGATATTTCTGCAAAAACTAGTTCGTACTGAAAAAACTGGCTAGTTCCCATAAAGTATTTCCCTACTAAAAAGGCCTTTAGTAAAAGTAAAAGCCTGGTTAAACTAGTCATTAAAATTACATATTTAATTGACCATAAATTTGACTTCCATCTTTCCCTAAGCAAGTTTACCTCCTTATTAATTTACTTATTATTAAGCCTAACTCCTCTATTTTCAATAGGAGGCACATTACAAAATAAGTTATTATACCAAGACCAATTGAAAGCATCATATTAATAAGCTTTATAAGCTTTTTATCTGGCAAGAAACTACCTAGCTTATAGTAGGTTAAGTAAACAACTAGCCCCATTACAAGAGAGGCAATAAGTGCCTTTATGAAACATCTTAGGTAGTTCTTTAAGCCTACTGGCCCTATTTTTTTCCTAAGACCTAGAAATAGTAAAATTGTTGTAACCGTAGCAGAAATACTTGTTGCCAAGGCCAGGCCTGAATGGGCCATATATTTTACTAGTATCAGGTTTAAAACTACATTTATAACCACTGCTATAGCCCCATTTTTCATTGGGGTAATTGTATCCTGTAGAGAATAATAGACCCTATTTAGCATAAGCCTTAAGGAGGCTCCAACTAGGCCAACTGAATAAAAAATCAAGGCATTACTAGTCATTAGGGTTGCCCTAGGATCAAAGGCATTTTTTTCAAAAAAGATATAAACTAGAGGCTTGGCCAAAAGTATCAGTCCAATTGTTGCTGGAACTGTGATTAAAAGTATAATATTTACTCCCTGGCTTAAAATCTCCTTCATCTGCCTTGTATCGTCCTTGGCAAAGGCACCAGAAAGCATTGGAAATATTACTGTTGTAATAGCCATAATAAATACAGCTATTACCATATCATTTATCTTACTAGAATAATTTAAGGCCGAAACACTACCTGGTGCAAGTTCTGATGCCAAGGTCTTGTCTATGACAACATTTATTTGCTGGACTGCAGATCCCAGTAGTACAGGTAGGGTCAACCCAAGTGCTTTTATAAGGTAGGGATCTCTTATGTTTAACTTAAAACTAAACCTATAGCCCATATGCCTAACTGCTGGAACATGGGTTAAAAATTGCATAAGAGTACCAACTACTGTAACCACCATTAGCATTTCTATTTGCCCCTTTTTGGCAAATAACAAAAGGTAGGTTAAAAATATTATATTATAGGGTATGCCAGCAATGGCTGGTGGCCCAAATATTTTACTACTATTTAAAAGTCCTCCTAGGACATGGGTCAGTCCCAATAGTACAACTATTGGTAGTCCTATCCTATTAAGTTTTACAGCTAAATCAAACTGGTCGCCCTTAAACCCTTTTGCTAGAATTTTAATTATTAAGGGTGAGGCAAAAAATCCTATGACCATTATGGAAAGTGTTATTATAAGTACTAAGTTTATAATATTATTTAGGTACTGGAGCTTCCCTTTCTTGCCATGCTTTTCTTCTATTTCAGCAAATATAGGAATTATTGTTGTATTTACAGCAGACCCTAGGGTCCCTACTATTATCACTGTTGCTGTCATAGCCACAAAATAAGTATCTGTTTCCATACCGGAACCAAACCTATTTGCTATTTGAATCTCCCTTAAAAAACCTAAAAACTTTGATATAAGAGTCATTATAGAAATCATTGCAGCAGATTTTGCCAATGTATTTTTCTTACTCATTATAATACTCCTCACTAATATATAATCTTGGCCATTTTTTGGCCCATATTTACAAACTACATTATATCATCTATAATATCCACTTACTAGATTCATTTATTTAATGGTAAAAAAATAAAAGAGGCCTAAAACCAAGGCCTCTTTCACTAATTTTTATTTACTTGCAAAATATTTTCCGATAGATTATTTATACTTTCTGATAGCCTATCTAGCTTTCCCTCTATCCTGACTAATAAATATATAGATAGGACTATTGGAAAGCCAAAATTTGCTATACTAGTAAAGATAACTTCCAAACCACCACCTACCTAAAACTAAAATATATCTACTAATTCTCTTGTTATAAGCCTGGCTCCAAGCTTTTCCTTTAAGTCTTCACCCTTGTATTCAAAAATTCCTAGACCTATTACCTGGTCCATTTTCTCCTTCAAATCTTCCTCATCAAGCTCATCAATAGGGTCACTTATTGCAAGCTTAAAGACATAATTGCCCCCTGTTTTAAACCTTAATTCTAATGTTTTACTCCTCATCTTACCACCCCTTTCTAAGCCCTAGTTAACAAAGTTTCCTCCAGTTTGCTTATAGACTCTAGTTCCTTTTTTTGTAGGTCAACTATAAGCATTGCAAGGTCATAAACTTTACCATTATCCACCCCAGCCTTTAAGCCAGTGTATGATTTACTTACAATTTTCTCCTTGCCTGTTAGGTCTTTTTCTTTGAATTTTAATTTCATAAATGTTTTTTCATTTATTGAATTTACTCCCATTTTCTCACCTCCTGGTTAATAAATAGATTTATCTGATAAATCTTACTAATGTAAATTTTTAATATATTTTGATTAATTTAAGTGAAAATTCAATTATATGTGCTATAATGATTATGTAGGGGATAATTAATAAATTAATTTATTAAGGAGGAGTATTAAATGATAGTTGGATTACCTAAAGAAATTAAAGAACAAGAAAACAGGGTTGGATTAACACCTGCTGGTGTTAATGGTTTAGTAAACTCAGGCCATACCGTATATGTAGAAAAGGGTGCTGGACTAGGTTCAAGCTTTACAGATGAAGAATATGAAGCACAAGGTGCTATTTTACTTGACTCTGCTGCTGAGGTTTGGGAAAAGGCAGAAATGATAGTAAAGGTTAAGGAACCTTTAGAATCAGAATATAAATACTTTAGAGAAGGATTAATAATATTTACTTATCTTCACCTTGCAGCATTCCCAGAGTTAACTAAGGCTTTAGTTGAATCTGGAACTATAGGTATAGCTTACGAAACTGTTGAACTTCCAGGACATCAACTACCATTACTTGCACCAATGAGTGGTATAGCAGGAAGAATGGCTATCCAACACGCTGCAATCTTCTTAGAAACTATAAGAGGCGGACAAGGTATATTAATAGATGGCGTTCCAGGAGTTAAGCCAGCTGAAGTTGTTATTGTAGGAGCAGGTAATGTTGGTACTGCAGCACTTAGAAGGGCTGTTGGACTAGGTTGTAGAGTTACTATCTTAGATGTTAACCTTGAAAGATTAACTTATTTAGATGATGTTTATAACGGTAAAATAGAAACATTATATTCAAATAACTACAATTTAATGGAAGCATGTAAAACTGCTGATGTAGTTGTAGGAGCTGTTTTAATACCAGGAGCTAAGGCACCTAAATTAATAACTGAAGAAATTGTTAAGGCTATGAAACCAGGCTCTGTTATTGTAGATATAGCTATAGACCAAGGTGGTTCTGTAGAAACAGTAGATGCACCAACTACTCATGAAAACCCAATATTTGTAAAGCATGATGTTATCCATTATGCAGTTGCCAATGTTCCAGGAGCTGTTTCTAAAACTGGTACATTAGCACTTACTAACGCTACATTTAAGTATACTATGGCTCTTGCTAACAAGGGTTGGAAGCAAGCTCTTAAAGATGATCCAGCACTTGCTAAGGGAGCAAATACTATTAACGGAAAAGTAACTTATAAAGCTGTTGCTCATGACTTAGGTTACGACTATGTTCCAGTTGATGATTTCTTAAACTAATAAATTAAATTTTTATATAAAAAAAGTTCCTCATATGAGGAACTTTTTTATTTTATCCTACTAGGCAGCAGGTTTTTCTTCTAGTAAATCTTTTACTATAGTAGCCGTCCTAGTAGTTCCATCCCATTTAACTTCGTAGCCTAATGCTTCAGATACAAACTTAAGTGGTAGGTAGGTCCTATTATTTACTATTAGGGCCTCTGTATCCATTTCTATTTTCTTTCCATTTACAGTAACAAATTTTTCTCCTATTTTAAGGCTAATATTGCCATCAATTTTAACAGTCCTAGCCTTAGGATCCCAGCTAATCTTATGTCCAAGATTTTCTGATATTACCCTAACTGGAACCAAGGTCCTATTATCCTTAATAAAAGGTTGACCACTAGTTTCATCAAACTTAATTAAGTCCTTATTTATTGCAACCTTCACTCCATTAGTAGCCGGTTTTTCTCCTGCCTTTTTAATACTTATCCTAGCTTCAAGCTTAGGAGCAACAGTCTTAACTTCCTTAAACTTATCCTTTAATAAGTCAGATAAAAGACCACCTTCACCAACAAAATCCTTGCCTTCAAACATAGTGTAGCCATCTCCACCAGCAGCTATAAAATCATTAGTAACAACCTTATAAGTTTTATTTAAATCAATTTTTTCGCCAGCAATAATTGTATCTTCAACATTTACCCTCTTGCCAACTTCTTTACTTGGGTCAAAAGAGAATTTAATACCAGCAACTTGTGGGAAGTGACCAGCCTCTTCTGGGTAAGAATCAACACCTCTTTCAAGAGCCTTTACTATTTCTTCTCCAGTAGCTTCAACAACAGCCAGGGTATTAGTGAAAGGAACAGAAGTTATAATATCATTTACCTTCACATCTCCAGCCTGGATACTAGCCCTAATTCCACCACCATTGGTAAAGGCTATATCTCCATTAACAGATTCTAGCATAGTATCTGCTATTAGGTTACCGAAATTTGTTTCCCTAGTCCTAACATTTCCTCTTTCTCCATCTAGGTCAACCTCTGTTTTACCAACAACTTCATCTAAAATAGGTTTATTTATTTCATCTATTTTTTCAATTTCTTTTAAGATACTTTCATTGGCAGTTAATTTCTTAGCTTCTTCATAAGGATATAAACTTTCTTCAGCCTTAACTAGTTTTCCATCCTTAACTTCAAGTTGAACAATACCAATATTTTTAGTATAGGATCCAGCCTGAACTAGTAAAGTATCTCCAACTTTTTCATTAGTTTCTTCATGGCTATGGCCATCAATTAAAATATCTATTCCATCAACCTTAGAAATAACATCCTTGGCAGTAGTAAGAGTAGTTCCCTCAACTCCCAAGTGGGCTAGACCTATAACAATGTCTACCTTTTCATCATCCCTTAATTTCTTAACAACCTCTTTGGCACTATCCACTGGGTTAATAAAGTCTATTCCCTCAGTATTTTTAGGATGGGACTTAAACTTAGTTTCTTCAGTAGTCAATCCAAAAATTCCAATCCTTACCCCATCAAGTTCTTTAACCATATAAGGTTTGAAAACTTCTTCCTGGGATTCTTCCTTAAGAATATTTGCAGCAAGTATTGGAAAATCTGCCATATCCCTAAGTTCTAATAACCTCTTGTAACCATAGTTAAAATCGTGGTTACCTGGAGCCATAGCATCAAAGCCTAGTTCATTCATAAGCCTTATCATAGTCTCTCCCTCAGTAATATTTACCAAGGTAGTTCCATGAACTGTATCTCCAGCATTTAAAAGTAACAAGTTAGGGTTCTCTTCCTTAAGTAAATCCAGCTTAGTTTTTAACTTAGCAAAGCCTATAGCCCCTTCTCTTTCATCTTCCTTTACCCTACCATGGATATCATTTAAGTGGACAAGGATTATTTTCGTAGTAGGTCCTTCAGCAAAAACAACCTGGCCAACAGCCCCAAATACTACTCCAACAACCAGTAGTAAGGTAAGAATAATACTTAAAATTCTTCTTCTCTTATTCATATGTTTCTCAACCTCCTAGTATTAGTTAAAATTTATTCTTCTTATATTTAATAATATTACATCTAAAATAAAATGCAATATAAAACCATAATGTTAAAGGCTAAAAACCCTATAAAAACTAGTGCCTTAAATTTTTTTATAATAAAAAAAGCAAAGTTATATTTATAACTTTGCTTTTAACCTAGTTAGGATTTATAATTTATTTTTCTTCTTTTTTAAATGATTCAACAATACTATCTGCCATCATATCTAATTCATTTATATTTCCTTGTCTAACTGAAGAGTTTACTAAAACTTCATCTCCTAATACATGGAAATGTCTCATTTTATCTAATTCTGCCCTTATTTTATCTCCAGACTGTGGTGCCCAAGAACCATTTTCAATAACAGCTACAGTCCTATTTTGAAGGTTTAGTTCCTGCATATCCCTAATAAAGTTTGCCATTGGTGGGTAAATGTTTAAATTATATGTTACAGATGCTAAAACCATATGACTAAACCTAAAAGCTTCAGCTATTAAATATGAAGTATCAGTCTTAGAAACATCATACATTTTTATATTAGTAACCCCTCTTTCAGCAAGTCTTCTAGCAAGAGCTTCTGCTGCAGCTTCTGTATTTCCATACATAGTGCCATAAACTATTAAGACTCCTTCTTCTTCTGGAGTATAGCTTGACCACTTGTCATACTTATCTAGGATATAGCCTAGGTCAGTTCTCCAAACTGGTCCGTGTAGAGGACAAATTATTTTAATATCTAAACCAGCTGCTCTTTTTAATAGGTCTTGAACATGTGGACCATACTTGCCAACTATATTTGTATAGTATCTTCTTGCAGGTTCTAACCAGTCCCTATCAAAGTTAACCTCATCATTAAATAATCTACCATCTAGGGCTCCAAAAGTACCAAAGGCATCTGCTGAGAATAATACTCCATCAGTCATATCAAAAGATACCATAGCTTCTGGCCAGTGAACCATTGGTGCATCTACAAAGGCAATTTCGTGCTTACCAAATTTCATTGTTTGGCCTGGTTCAACTTCAATTTCCCTACCATCTATTTTAAAACCAAATTGTCTCATAAACATGAAGGCTTTTTCCATTGAAATTATCTTTACATCTGGATACCTCATAATAACTTCATCTATACAAGCTGCGTGGTCTGGCTCAACATGGTTTATTACCATATAGTCAAGTGGTCTACCATCTAAAACATGCTCTATATTATCTATAAAAGTTTGAGCTATTGACCAGTCTACTGTATCAAATAAAACTGTTTTTTCATCTAATAGTAAATATGAATTATATGAAATCCCTTCAGGTATTGGGTGTATGTTTTCAAATAATTCTAATCTACGGTCGTTTCCACCTATCCAATATAGGTCTTTAGTTATTTTTCTTACATTATACATATATAATCCTCCCTATGCTCTTTTAAAATTTTTCCTAAGCCTTAATGAATCCGTCTTTTTCATCACCACATGATGGACAAGTCCAGTCTTCTGGTAGGTCTTTAAATAATGTTCCTGACTTGATTTCTTCTTGTGGGTCTCCCTTACCTGGGTCATATTCGTATCCACAACCATTACATACATAGTAGTCCCAAGTTGGTTCTACCTTTCTTGGAGTTGGACGCTTAATCTTAACCATTTCTCCAGCTGGTTTCTTTTCACCAGTATCTAAAGCCTTGGATAGTAATGGAACTATTACAGAAACATCTCCAACTATTCCATAGTCAGCGTTTTTAAATATCTTAGCATTTGGATTATTATTTATAGCTACTATTGTAGAAGCATTTTTAATACCCTTTAAGTGTTGGGCAGCTCCTGAAATACCACACGCTATATATAAGTTACCTTGGAATTTTTGTCCAGATAGTCCTACATATCTTTCAAGAGGTACTATTTTTAAGTCTTCTGCTACTGGTCTAGAAGATCCTAGGGCAGCTCCAGCATTTTTAGCCAATTCTTTAACTGCTGCAACATCCTTATCAGAACTTGCTCCCATACCAATACTTACAACTCTTTCAGCCGTATTAATAGGTTCATCAATTCCTATTCCAACTGTAAAGTCATATCCATCTTCCTTAAGAGCAGCCACTACTTTTGCAACTTGTTCTTCTGGGCTACCATCTTTAAGGATTATATTCTTTCTATATCCTGTTTCTGGAAGTTTTGGAACTCCTGGTGCTGCAGATTCAGGTTTTTGAATTTTTCCTAAAATATTAGCTGCAATAACCACCCTTTGAATTTCATTAGTTCCTTCATAAATAGTTGTTATTTTTGCATCCCTATATGCTCTTTCAACTTCCATTCCTTTTAAGTATCCATTTCCTCCATGGATTTGAAGTGCATCATTTGTAACTCTTAGTGCCATATCAGAAGCATATTGCTTAGCCATAGCTGCTTCCATACCAAATCTTACTCCTGCATCTTTCATTTCAGCTGCACTATAAATTAAGAATCTTGCTGCCCTTAATTCAGTCGCTGCATCAGCTAATTTAAAAGATACACCTTGGTTGGCTGCTATTGAAGCACCAAATTGAATTCTTTCCCTAGAATATTCTAAAGCCGCTTCATAAGCACCTTGAGCTATACCTAAAGCTTGAGCAGCAATACCAATTCTTCCTCCATCTAGGGTCTTCATTGCTATTTTAAAACCTTGTCCTTCTTGTCCTAAAAGATTTTCCTTAGGAACTTTTACATTATTAAATACTAGTTCAGCTGTTATTGATGAACGAATACCCATCTTGTCATATTGTTCTCCAAAGGTAAATCCTTCCCAGCCTTTTTCAACTATGAAAGCTGAAATACCGTGGTTACCCTTAGAAGGGTCAGTCATAGCAAATACTACATATATATCTGCTTCAATTGCATTTGTTATAAATATTTTATTTCCGTTTAAAATGTAGTGGTCCCCATCTAATACTGCAGTAGTTTCTGTTCCAGATGCGTCACTTCCTGCATTTTCTTCAGTAAGACCAAAGGCACCTATTTTTTCACCCTTTGCAAGTGGTGTTAAATATTTTTTCTTTTGCTCTTCTGTTCCGAAAGCTTCAATTGGGTAAGCACCTAAAGAAGTATGTGCTGATAATATAACACCTGTACCACCATCTACTCTCGATAATTCTTCAACAGCAATTGCATAACTTAAAGTATCAAGTCCCATTCCTCCATATTTCTTTTCATATGGAATTCCTAAAATCCCCATTTTACCTAATTTCTTAATTGCTTCCTTTGGAAACTTATTTTCCAAGTCTAAAGAAAAGGCAATCGGTTTTACTTCACTTTCTGCAAATTCTCTTATTCTAGCTCTAAATTCTTCATGTTTCTCTGTAGTTGTATAAAGCATACATTTACCTCCCAATATTTATTTGATACTTTGAATCTATTTTTAATATAAATTCTTACCTTTTTTGTATGATTTCATTGTATAGAAATCTTAATTTTTTTTACCTAGCTAGTATGATGTAACTTTAATTTAATTAAGTAATTTATATTGTGCTCAAGATTTAAAGTTTCTAATATTTAAATGTTTTATTTTATAATCTTATCTTACACTTCCTTAATACCCAGTTGATTTCTTTTTTACACATTTTATTCAAAATTTTTTTAAATTTCCCCATTAATATCTTTTACCTAAAATATAAATTGGAAAAAATAGCCAATTAACCTAGCTTATATTTAAATTTTCCTATTAATTTTTTAAATATAAGAGAAAAATCCCTTAAGTTTATTCTAATAAATATAAGCCAGCCTAGGATACTTTTACAATAGTTATTTAAATTTAAGCTTCTAGCTATACAGATAAAAATATATAAGTATAATTAAATATAGAGGAGTGGTGCTATGTACTATTATACATATTTTATCAATGGACAAAACTTCACCATAGTAGAAGAAAACAGGAAAATTATAAGGCTATTTACTGGGGATAAATTTAAGGCTCACGGCACAGAAAAACAAACCTTCCTAATTAAAAAAACCCAGGGTGAACTAGTGGACTATTTTGCTGGTAGGCTTAAAAAATTTACTATTCCTATTAATCCAAGGGGAACAGACTTTCAACTTGCAGTTTGGAAAAAATTAAGGCTGATCCCCTACGGAGAAACTGCCAGCTATAAGGATATAGCTAAAAAAATAGGCAAGGAAAACTCTTATAGGGCTGTTGGTAATGCCAATAATAAAAATCCTATCCTAATTATAATCCCCTGCCATAGGGTAGTTGGAAGTAATGGGAACTTAAAAGGATATGCTTCTGGTTTAAAGCTTAAGAAAAGACTTTTGGACCTAGAAAAAATAGCTAGTAAATAAAAAAAGATCCTCTTGGGACCTTTTTTTATTTTAATTTTTTGCCTCATCAAATAAAGCTAAATCTTCCCCAGTATTGAAATCAATCATATGGTGGACAGATAGGATATCTTCTTTAGCTAGCTGGGAGTAGTGGACCTGGATAAAGCTCCCTGGTCCTGAAACCTCCCTTCCCTTTGGAAGGTATTTTTTTATCTTTAGGATTTCCTTTCTGGCCTCAAACTCATTTTCAAAAACAGTTAATAGTTCCTCATTATAATTTCTCTGGTAGTTGGCCCAAAGAGTTAGTTTAATGTAGTCATTAAAATCTATTGGTAGTAGGTTTACAGGCTCAGTTATTCCTAGCTCCAAAATACAATAGTCCTCATTTTTACCACTGGAAAACAAGGACTTTAACTCAGGCCTTAGCCTTAAATAATCATATATTTCACCTGGTCCTTCTATTTCCCCACCAGCATTTAAGGAATGAAATCCAAAAATTAATCCTCTTGCATCTTTTTTATTTAAAACATTATAATTTGCCAAAAGTTCCTTGTAAGAGGGTCTCATTGGAAGATTATTTTTACTTTTTTCCATATCTGGATAGTAAATCCCCTTAGAATTTAGCTCTCTTATAACATCTTTACTTTGTATGGTCCAAAACTTCATACTATCACCTCTTAGCTTATTATACCCTAATTTTATATTTTTTATTTTTTTAGGGTATAAATATCCTATGGAGGGTTATTTATGGAATATAAAGAAATTATGTCTAATAAAAGAAAAAAAATTGCCCTAGTTGCCCATGACAATATGAAAAAACTCCTTATTGATTGGGCTAAAAAAAATAGGGAAGTCCTTAAAGACCATAAGCTTTGTGGTACAGGAACGACAGCTGGATTAATTACTGAGGTAACTGGCCTTGAGGTTGAGGCTTTTAAGTCTGGTCCAATTGGTGGTGACCAGCAATTAGGGGCTAAAATTGTTGATGGAGATATTGACTTTATGGTCTTCTTTTGGGACCCATTAGAAGCCCAACCCCACGATCCTGATGTAAAGGCTCTTCTTAGGATTGGAGTCCTTTATAATATCCCCATAGCAAATAATATGAGTACAGCTGACTTTCTTTTAAGTTCTAGTCTAATGAACAAGGACTATAAAAGAACTGTTATTGACTATGAAAAATTAATGGCTGAAAGGTCTAAAGAGATGAAAAAAAGATAGGCTTTGGCCTATCTTTTTTAATTTTGGACTTGGAACTAGAAATCTAATAATTTTGTTTATCCTAGTTAATTTATGGTAAAATAGTCTTCATAAGGAGATGATTTTATGTTAATAAATCCATTTGAAGACCTACTAAGCTTGGAGGAGGCTGCAGAAAAATGGGATATTGACCCTATGGAAATCATGGAAGCAATTGCCAATGAAGACTTGATTAAGGATATAGATATTAAGAAATTTAATAAGCAGTGGTTAGTAACTAGCCAGGGTATGAAAAGGGTCTTTGGATCTTTGGTTGAAGATCCTTCTGGGACTATTGTGGCCAATATGCCCTATGCTAATATGAGGTATGAGTCTTATGTTAAAAACGCCTTTGGTGTTTCAAGGGAGGAAGATCCTGCTAAGTTAGCCCTAGATTATATTTTTGATATGACTGATGAAGATGAGTTTTTCTTTAAGGCCAAGGCTGCTGCTAGCTATGCTTCCTACATTTACAACCTAGATATTCTTAATAATTATAAAAAGTTTTTAGAAGAAAATGAGGAAGTTATCCTTGATACTATGAGTCAAAGTATAGGGAATGCAAAGAATAAGATAGAATTATTTGATGCCCTAGATAGGCACTTATCAAGAGTTGACCTAATTTATAATAGGAAAATTACAGAAACAATATAAAAGACTGTCCCCTGGGACAGTCTTTTTTTATAGGTAAAGAACTAGCTTATTTTCCTCTAAACTTTTTTTTACATCAATTACCCTTTGGTTGGAACTTCCTCTAAACTCCAGCCTTAGGTCCTTTAGCTTTTGAATAAATTTCCCATCTACAAGTACATCTACTTCCCTTAAAAGCTTAAGCCTGGTTTCGTTTTCAATAATTTCTTCAAAGCTAAAGCCAGACCAAAGCCAAATATCCTTCTTAACTTCTTTTTTTACCTCTTCAACTATTCCTAAAAGTTCCTGGGCATTTTCCATAGGTTCTCCACCTAATATTGAAAGCCCCTTTACTTGGGGAAGCCTTAAGTAGGAAATAAGCTCTTTTGTTTCTTGCCCGGTCCAAAGTTCACCTGCTTTAAAATCTTGATATTCTTCATTAAAACAATTGTAGCATTTATGGCTACAGCCTGTTACAAAAATTGAAGTCCTAACACCTGGTCCATTTGCTACATCATATTTTCTTATTTGTCCGTATCTCACAACCTATCCCCTCTTACAAGTGAAGTACCCTGTCCTTAATATCCTTGGTCCTACCCTCACTCCAAAAATTACTCCCTAGGTAGCCACAAGTCCTCCTAACAACAGTCATCCTATCTTGGTCCTTATTGTGGCACTGAGGGCACTCCCACTCTATATCATCATTTATTATTATTTCTCCATCAAAACCACAAACATGGCATAGGTCTGCCTTGGTATTCATTTCAGCATAAATATTAGTATGGTAGATATGTTTCATAAGTTCTAAAACTGCCTCTAGGTTATTTTGTAAATTAGGTATTTCCACATAGGAAATAGTTCCCCCACTGGATAAGGCCTGGAAAGGGGCTTCAAATTCCAGCTTGCTAAAGGCATCTATAGGTTCCCTAACATCAATATGGTAGGAGTTAACATAGTAGCCCTTGTCTGTTATGTCTTCTATTTCTCCAAAATTTTTCTTGTCTAACCTGGCCAACCTACCAGCCATATTTTCAGAAGGAGTCCCATATAGGGCAAAGCCCAGCCTAGTCTCTTCCTTCCACCTATCCACAGTCTTTCTTAAGTACTTAACTATTTCATAGGCAAACTCCCTACCTTCTTCTGTTGTGTGGCTTAAACCTAGCATATATTTAACAGTTTCATAAATCCCTATATAGCCTAAAGATACTGTTGCATACCCATCTTTTAGTAGGTGCTCTATGGTTTCACCTTTTTTTAACCTGGCTATAGCCCCGTGCTGCCAAAGAATTGGTGCAACATCTGATGGGGTATTTTTTATCTGGTTAAACCTTAAAAGCCCAGCCTCTTTTATTAATTCCAATCTTTCATCTAGTATATTCCAAAATAAGTCCCTATCTCCTTGGGAGGTTAAGGCCACATTTACTAGGTTTAAACTAAAGACACCAAAGTTAAACCTTCCATCAAACTTATAGTTTCCATCCTCGTCCTTCCAAGGTGATAAAAACGACCTACAACCCATTGGAACAAAAACATTCCCCTCATAATTTTCCCTCATTTTTTTGGCAGAAATATAGTCTGGCATTAAAGTTTTTGCTGTTGCCCTAGCACTTAGCTTGGTTAGGTAGAAATATTCACTAGACTCACCTATATTATGGTCATCTAGGACATAAATTAATTTTGGGAAAGAACAAGGCATCTTAACCCCAATTTCATTTTCTATCCCCTCATACCTTTGCCTTAGTATTTCCTCGCAAATTAAACTACTTTCATAGGCCAAGTCAGATTTTGGGTCAAAGTAGAGCATAAAAGTCACAAATGGACTTTGTCCATTACTGCCAGATATAGTATTTATCTGATACTGCATAGTTTGTACCCCGTCTTTTATTTCTTTTTTTGTATCCTCCCAGGCATATTTCTCAGCCAAGTCTTCCAGGTCCTTATTAAGTCCCAGTTCTTCAAGCCTAGTAAGCTCTTTACTATAATATTTATTGTAGGACTTCCTAACATAAGGAGCCAAGATCCTATCTATCCCATTTATAGAAGCTCCCCCAAATTGGGAAGATGTTACCTGGGCTATAATCTGTGTTGTTACAGTACAGGCAACCTGGAAAGATTTTGGAGTCTTTATCATTTTATCATTTATTACTGTTCCATTTTTTAGCATATCTTCTAGGTTGATTATTGTACAATTGTGCATAGGTTGGATTAAATAATCCTGGTCATGTATGTGGATTTTTCCCTCCTGGTGGGCCTGGATTAAATGGGAGGGAAAAAGTTTCCTCTTAACTAGGTCCTTACTAACCTCCCCAGCAATTAAGTCCCTTTGGGTAGAGTTAAGAACTGCATTTTTATTACTATTCTCCCTCATAACCTCATGGTTTTCAAATTCCAAAAGACCAACCACACTATCATCTGTTGTATTATTTTTTCTCTTATATTCTTGGATTGCCCTATAGCCTTCATAGGCCTTAGCTGTTTCAACCTCTCCATGCTCTATAAGCTTATGGTAGACCATATCTTCTATTTGAAAAATACTCAAGGTCCTAACCTCATATATAATATGCTCAATCTCTTCCCCTATAAGTTTAGATACTTCTGGTTTATATATTCCACTACCAAACTTCATAGCCTTATTAATAGCATCCTCAATCTTCTTCCTATTAAATTCCACATTTCTTCCATCTCTTTTACTTACCTTTAACATACAAACTCTCCTTTACCACTAGCTTAATATCCCTTAATATGTAGCCTAGGTCTACGTCCTCGCCTAGCCAATGTTCCTTGGTTTTTACATATCCATAGTGCCTTTATTTTTTTAGTCTACCATATATAGTATCATACTTTTTATTTTTTATGTATAACTATATTATTTTTTATTTCCCTTGACTATTTCTCCCCCTAAGTTTTTATTGCCATAATCAACCCTCTGCCTAGTGGATTATCTTAAGTTATAAAAAAAGAACTATATAAATTATTTATATAGTTCTTAAAATTAAGTTTTTAGACTCCATTTTTTCTTCTTCGTAGTCTATTATTTCTTCTAATTCCCCTATTACAAAAATCCTCTGGCCTGTATTTTTTCCATCTTCATAGTAACAAGACATTAAGGATATTATTGGAGCCCCCTGGTTATCCGACTTCTCATCTGAAATCATATGAACCTCTACTGGGCTAACTATCTCCTTACTATAAACCCTATAGAGATATAGCTTGTCCTTGTTAGTAAGCCTAATCTCATCTCCAGGCTCTAAGTCCTTTATATTATGGAAGAGTTCTCCCTTTATTCCATAGTGGCCAGCCAAGGAGAAGTTGCCTTCCCCCATTTTTTGGCCCTTTTTCATAGTTGAAACTCCCTTCCATAACTTTTCCTTACTAATTCCTTCAAAGATTGTTACATTAGTTTCTGTTGCTGGAATAACCAACTGGCCTATAATATCCTTTTTGTCCCTTTCACTTAAGTCTAAATATGTTTTTGATGGATCTATGTTGTCTATCTCTGAAAAATCATAGCTGATATCTTCTCTTCCTATATTTTCCTCTATTTCTATAGTCTTAAATTCTTTTAAGGTCCTTTTACTATTTGTCTTAACTATCAAATTTAATATTTGAGAGTTAAAAACAAATACTAGGCCAATAACTATAAATAGAATACCTGATATTTTCTTCATATTCCTCCTAGTAAAACACTTTATTTTTCCTTAATAAAGGCTGCACCAAGTCCTAAAATTATTATCCCTATTAAGGAATACAGGCTAGTATTAGCTACACCTGTTTTCGGAAGTTCTTCTGGTTTTTCTTCCACAGTCTCTTCAATAGGGTCTCTTTCTACAACAATTCCCTTAAAATCTTGGTCTATAGTTTCTTCTGGATCATTAGCTACTATTTCTTCTGGTTCCTCAGGTTTGTTTGGTTTTTCCGGTTCTTCCGGTTCTTCCGGCCTACTTGGTTCTTCCGGTTCTTCCGGCTTACTTGGTTTTTCCGGTTTCTCCGGCCTACTTGGTTTTTCCGGTTTCTCCGGCCTACTTGGTTTCTCCGGTTTTTCCGGCTTACTTGGTTTTTCCGGCTTATTTGGTTTCTCCGGCTTATTTGGTTTCTCCGGTTTTTCTGGCTTACTTGGTTTCTCCGGTTTTCCCGGCTTACTTGGTTTCTCCGGTTTTCCCGGCCTACTTGGTTCTTCCGGTTTTTCCGGCTTATTTGGTTTTTCCGGTTTACTTGGCTCTTCTGGTTTTTCCGGTTTACTTGGTTCTTCCGGTTTTTCCGGTTTATTTGGTTCTTCTGGTTTTTCCGGTTTACTTGGTTCTTCTGGTTTCTCAGGTTTATTTGGTTCTTCCGGTTTTTCCGGTTTACTTGGTTCTTCCGGTTCCTCAGGTTTATTTGGTTCTTCTGGTTTCTCCGGCTTACTTGGTTCTTCTGGTTTCTCCGGCTTACTTGGTTCTTCCGGTTCCTCAGGTTTATTTGGTTCTTCCGGTTTCTCTGGTGGTAGGTCTTCCCTTTCCTTGTTAACTAGGATAAATCCTTCACTAGGTCCTCCAAGTATTTCCACTTCTATCCAAGAAAAACTAGTATTTTCTCTAATACTATAGTCCAATTCACCTATAATATTAGGTCTACCATCTTTAAAGTCAAAAATAAATTTATCCAAGTCCTTAAAACTAGCCTTCCAATTATTGTCCTCATTTAAAACTAAAGTTTTTCCACTAGCTTCACCATCAACTAAAAGCTCCACCTCAATATCTTTTACTTCATTTTTGTATTTTTCCCTGCCTAGTTCAGATTTTAAAATCCATTCCTTCTTTACATCCAAGTCCATCTTAGGTCTTATAAAATCTCTTGGTTCCTCTTCACTAATATTATTTATAATAACCTTTCCCTTGGTACTATACTCATATTCCGTAGCAAAAACCCAGCTAGGCATTTTTGTTTCTACTACACTATAGTTTATTTCATCTCCGTTTGTGTCAAACCTATCCAGCCCATCAAAAGTATACTTCCAAGCAGACTTATCACCTATTCTGCCCCTTAACCTAATAGGCTCTCCATAGTTTTCTCCATCCTTTAAGAGTTGGACTTCAATTTCAATTAAGTCTTCCCCTATTTCATCCATAAGTTTTTTATCTTTTATTTCCCATTTTTTTTCTATTTCTAATCTTGTTTTTTCCTTTTCCTTGGGACTATTTGTAACCTTAAAAATATAAGAGTCCCCATCAAATATTTTTTCAATCTTTACATTATATTCATCACCATATTCAACTAAGTCATAGTCATATTTATTACCCAAACCATCATAAAGGTCTAGGCCATAAATAGTCTTCTCCATATTTAAGGAACCGGGGTCTCTCCTAAGATATATCCTCTCACTAGAATCCCTTATGCCTAAGTTATCATAGTCAAAAACTTGGCCATTTCTAGTTAGCTTAAAGACTAGGCTAGTTGGTATGTCTTCCTTATTTATAAGCTCCCAGTACTTTTCTATTTTTATATTTATGTTTTTTAAAGTATTAGTTATTCTAAAGCCCTCATCCATATCTCCTTCTATTTCAGACTTAAAATTATCCACTAGTCCAGGCTCCTTAACCTCATAGTTAATCAGCTCTTTCTTTCCATCTACTAGCCTGTACTTGTCTAGGTCCTTAAAATCTATACTTCCATTCCCCTTAATAGTTCCATCTAGTAAAAATTCTCCATCAGCATAAAGCTCAACCCTAATACTAGCCTTAGAAAGTTCATCTTGGCTTAAGCCGATCCATTTTTTACTAACCCTAATATCTCTTTTTTCAGGCTCAACTTCCCTTAAATTATTGGTTATTAAATAGCCACTAGCCATATCACCAGTAATAACTGGATAAAGTTTTTCAGCCAAGCCACTATTTAAAAATTCTTCTCCTACACTGTAGTGAATTTCTTCCATTTCCCTAGTGTATTTTGGCAGTTCCTTAAAACTAGCCTCCCAGTTGTTGTCTTCATTTAATACTACACTTGTTTCAACTAGTCCTAAACCCAGGTCCTCAGCAGCTAAGTCTTCTCCATTAACCCTTGCTAGTAGGCGGACCCTAATAGGTTCCTTAAACTGGCTGGCATCCTTAGACCACTCTTTTTTAACACTTAAGTCCAGGGTCTCTATATTTTTTATTAAAAAACCAGCTTCATTTTTTTCAACTATTGAAAGATAGCCTTCCAGCTTATCTTCTTCCAGCTCTAAATCAGCTAGGTCTATATCCTCTGCTATCTCTATGACCTTTTTCCACTGGTCCTTGGCCTTGATAATAATATTTTCCCTTATTATCTTGCCCTTTTCCTTAAGACTTAGGCTTATTTCCTCAATTCCTTCTCCTATACTCCCCAACCATTTTTTCACCAAGGATATTTCCCTAGTCTTAAAAGTTGGTTCTTCATCCTTAATAGTATTAGTAACTAAAAACTCAAGGACTCCAGGACTATCTTCCCTGGTTATCTCAACTAAATAATCTTCTCCATTAAGTTCCTCTAAGACAAATTCATATTCAGATAAAATCCCAGCCTCTAAATCTTCAATATAGTAGGCCAAAACATTTTTAAGCTCATAAGACCAATTATTATCCTTATTTAGGTCATATTCTCCAATAAGCCTTTCACCATTGGAACTTTTAGCCTTTAAGGCCACACTTATAGGCTTAACAGATGGATTATCATCTAGCCCCTTAATAGGTTCTTGCTTTTCATTTACCCATACCTTTTTAATTTTTATATCTTTTCTTTTTATTTTGTTCCTAAATTGTAAAACCACACCCTGGCTATCATTTTCACCAATTGTAAACTTTTGGGGCTCAGGATTTAAAATCATCCCATCTAAAACAGCCCTTTCCCTAACCTCATAATTTCCAGGCTCTAGGTTGTTTATAGTAACTAAGCCCCTCTTATTAGTAGTCAGGTCCTCCCTAGCCAGGTCCAAAGGCCTTCCATCCTTTAAAATTTCAAACTCAACCCCAGGAATTCTTTTATTCTTAAAATCCTCTGGGTAGTCATCTTCATCTAAGAACTTTTCAATTATTAGCTGTCTTGGAACAGCTGATATAGTCCCACCAAAGTTAATATTCCTAACCCTACCATTACTTACAATCTTATTATTTTCAATATCAGGAGAATTAGAAAACCTTAGGTAGGAAGAATTTCCAAACTCTTCAACATCCTTTAAAATTTTAGTCCTATAATAAACCTGTAAACTTTCAATCCTACTATCTCCTGCCACATAATCTGGTATAGATAACTCTATCCTATCCTTAGTAGAATACAGACTAACCTGCCTTAAGTCTATCCCAGTACTATAAAGGTCATTATTATTTGGATTAATATCTTCCTTCTTATAAGTCTTATAATTTCCAGCTACATTAATAGTAAGTTGGATTGAGTCCTCTATTATTTCATGGGCATCCTTGTTTTCTAATTCATCAACAATAACAACAGGTCCATAGACAGCCTTCTTTACATTACTAGGCATAAAGGATAAAAACCACCTTAGCTCATCAGCCCTATCAGGTTGCATATCTCCAGTCTTGTAGTAGATAGTATCACTAACTCCACCAGAAGTGTTTTCCTGCCTACTTATTGTAGCGGTTTTAGAAACCCCTCCAGCATCAACACTAAAACTCTTATCCTCCTCAGTTGAATCATTCCTAACCATCATAGTAAAGTCCAAAGAACCTACGACCTGAGCCTTGTTTATTTTCTCAATATTTTCATTAAATACAAGCTCAATATAATCAGGATTTCCAGTTAAAACATTTATCCTGGCAACTTCAAGCTCCCTATTATCTAGGTCAGTTAAATATATGGACTGGCTCCCCTTATTATAAATAGATACATTCTTATCTCCATGGGAATTAGCATATATCCTAATATAGTCTCCAGCCCTTATATCATTAGTAGAAGCTGCATCATACATAGCCTTTACCCCTATCCTGTCGCCATCCTTATAGGCCCCCTTATCAGGGTCAAAAACTAGGGTATTTATAATACTACTTATATCCCTAGCCTCATGGGCCAAAGACCTTAAGCCCTCCTGGTCAAACTCATCTTCATATTTCTTTAAAAGATCCTCCCCTTCGGGTTGGAAACTTGTTTCATCATTATAAACACCTTCAATGTTTATATTACTTTTATCTTCCTTAATATTGAATTTTTCAACTTCATCTGCAAAGGCAAAAACACCTAAGACACTTTGCAAAATCATAAGAAAAATTACTAAATACAATATAATATTTTTATTTTTCAAATAACCCCTCCTATTTATTTATGTAATAATTGTACTCTAATAAATAATATGAATTAATAGTTTATTTTTATTATTTTGTATTAATTTTATACTTCTATTAGTTTTAATTTTATAATTATTACAATTATTACTTTTTTTGATAAAGTCGCGTCATTATTTTACTTAAGCTTTATTTGCAAAAAAATAAAGCGACTATTGTCGCTTCACTTTTGGATTTTAGAAGAAATAAATCCTATAGCTATCTTATTTATGTCTATTTTTATGCCTATTTTTTCTGTCGATTGAAAGATTAGATAAAACAATCTAAATTTTATCAAATACAAGCTAATATTCAGCTACCAGCCTATATCTACTTTCTTGGGTTCTCATCTTCCAACTTATTTCCTTTAGATATTACACTTTAGAATTTGGGTATCAGTCTTAAGATATCTATTCTTATTTTTTGTTTTTTGTTTTTATTTTTCCTAGTCTATAATACAGATTATCTCTTATGCATTATTAACCCACTACCCTATATAATATTCTTTCATATAAGGCTAATTGATTATAAATATTATCTAAATAAAATCAAATATATTTAAACTTAGTTTACTATATAATGGTATATATTTTAATTTCAAATATTTTAAGGTAGACAAAGTTAATAATGACATTTAAAATTTCGTCTAAAGAAAATCACGATTTATGTCAGATATTCTACTGCTTCTTATTTTTTATGTTTTTCTTATGCTAATATTAAGTACTTAATTTAAAAATAGCTATAAAATATATATTCCTTCCTCAATTGCTGCAATAGTAATTATATTTGATTTTTCTAAATTTTATAATGGTAATTTCACACCATATTACTGTCAAATTTTTATACTTATTTTGTAAACTTGTTACATTTTCATTTTTCTGTCATTAATATTAAATTTTATGTTATAATTTGCTAAAAAAACTATTACTATCATAATATAACTTAATTTTTCTATTTTTTGCCATATTTTAGGACATTTTTTAAAAATTATATCCTTGTAAATTTTTTCAAGACTATCTCAAAGGGAGAATATTCTATCCTATCCCTAAAGGTCCCCTCTATGTCCTTTATTTCCATCTTAAAGTTTGGAATAGATAACTTTTGAATATATTTCCTCTCACTATAGGTTAAATACCTATAATTTTCCTCAGACCCCAAATTATATAAAGCATTCCCATTTTCATAAGATACAGTTTCAGTTGTAATTTTATACTTCCCATCTAGTCCCTTTATTTTAAAGTTTAAATTATACCTGTCATCTTTTAAATTATAAAATCCCTTATTTGCAGCAAATAAATAAGACATTAAACAATTTCCATAAATCAATACAAAGATATCTCTTTCATTTACTGTTACTAAATACCCATTCCCAGTCAGTAATACTTCCCCCTTAATCTGCTTTAATAGGAATAAAGACCAGTAAAAAGGAGTATAAAAACCATAGTCATCTACAAGCTTAGGATAATAATAACCCTCTCTTTGGTTCCTATCCACTACTGTAAAGTCTGTTATATAGTTTTTCCCATCACTAAACATAAAAGAAAGCTTCATTTTTAGCGAAGTCATAAAGAGGTCCTTATACCTTGGATCTAGGTCGGATATGTCTATATACTTAGAACTATCCTTCATATAAATCTTGCTCCCTTTGAAATCAACCTCTTTTTTTATCCTGCCTATCCTGTCAATTATCCCTTCCAGGTGGACCTCTATTTTCTGTATCTCCTCTATTGATATGCCAACCTCAACCCCATCATTAATATAGTTTACTACTATAAAATAAGGGTCAAAGGAACAAGTATCATTTTTCCTATCCTTAAACTTATTATGGATAAGCCTAAGCTTACCCAGGTCATCTTCGTTTATCTTACCTATATCATAGCCCCACCTTAGGTCTTCTGAGCTTACCTTCTCCTTCAAAAGAGTTTGTTGCATACAAATATAGTTCCTATAAATATCAAGTTCATCTTCCATATTCCAATACTTATAAATATCCATAATATCTATAATATACTTAAACCTTTTCATATTGGCAGTTCCAACAGCCCTGGAAACAAACTTATAAAACTTACTAAAAATTTCCCTCTTTTCCTTTAAGGCATTTAAGCCATATTCCTTTAAATTTAAAGGGCCAACATCTAGTCCAATTATGGCTGTTATATTATAGTTTATACACTTGTCCAAAAGGTCATGGAAGTCTTCTAATTCTATTTTCTTATCTATATCCACTAGGTAAAGACCCTCTACCCCATCATCATCCTTCTTAATGGCAAATCTTAGTATAATTTCTTCTATGTCTATTTTATCAGCTATATCGCTTATAATCTTTAAGTAGTCATTGCCCATACTCTTTAGACTCCTAATGGTCTGCCAAGTATTTAAGAAGTTCTCAGTAACAACCTCAGCATCTACATCAATTACCAGTTCTCCCTTTTCAAAATATCCAGCTACATACTCCTCATAACTAGACCTTTTTATATGCTTCTGTATGTCTTCAAACTTATCATTTATCTTTAAATTCTTATCTTTGAACTTATATATCTTCCTATAGGTTGAAGGGGTCATATCTAGGTACCTATTAAAAATCCTATTTAAAGACTTGGTGGACCCAAAATCAACTATCTCTGCTATTTGCTCCAGACTTTTAGATGTATTAATCATATAAAGGGTTGCGTGGAACAATTTTAACTGTTGGACATATTCTGTAAACTTTATCCCTGTTAATTCATTAAATATCCTGGAAATATAGGACTGGCTTAGGTGCATAATTTCTGAAAGGTCCTTAAGGTTTAGGTTTTCTAGGTTTCCATCTGCTATCATCTCTTCAATTGTATATAGGTACTCCTTTTTTTCCTCGTAGCCATAAATTACATTTGTTGTATCACTGTAGTTTTTAATCAGGGTCTTAACTATTTGGTTAACTTGAGAATACCTAGTGTCCAAATCGTCCCTATCCATTTTCATCCTGTATAGGAGCATTAGGTTGTTCACTACAGACTCCCTTACATCTTTTCTAGGAACATGGTTCCTATACCTAGTTTGATAGTAAAGCTCGCCTAGTCTTTTCAAGTAGTCTGGCTTAACATTAAAAATTAAGACGAAATTCTCAACTCCCTCACCATATAAAAACCTATTTTCACATTGGTTTAAAATTAAAAGTTCTCCCTCTTCTACGCTTATTAATTCTTCTTTTAGCTTATACTTAATCCCCCCATCTACTACATATATAACTTGTACACCAGGGGTGTTATCATAGAATATCCCATTTAAGTTTTCTACATATATGGAATACTTCTCCCCTGTTGTTAATACTTCACTTGACAAAAAACTCATATTTCACCTCTACTTGTTCTAAACATTATAAAACATCCTATATATTCTACCATAATTTAAACTATCATGTATTTTTTAAACTTATACTTCATTTTACTCTATTTTACTATATTGTCCAATAAGTTAAGAAAAATATAAGAAATAACCCCTCTAATTGGAAGGCTTTAAAAAAGAAAAAAAGGGTCTTCCCATACCTAAGTATGGTAAACCCCTAGATAAAACTCCTCTCACTTAGCAAAGTTTTGGGTGAAGTATGTCCTATTTGTTCCAAGACCTCCCCTTGCAATTCCAACTCCTAGGTAGGTAAAGTCTCCCAAGATATTATCCCTATGGTCCTTGGAATTATAGAGCCCATTTAGGGCTTCAGATGGAGAATATCCACAATAGGCTATGTTCTCTCCCCCCTTGTTAAAGCTTGTCTCCTTGAAAAACCTTGCTTCAAAGGCCTCGCCTTTATAGTTGTAGTGGGAAAAATAGTTTTTTTCAGCCATTTCCCTACTATGGCTCCCTGCAAGACCATCTAGTTTCTTATGCCTTTTTAAGGGGGCAAGCCCCTGGTTCAATCTTAGGCTATTGGTAAAGTCAAAAAACCTATTTTCCAAAGACCTAATTTGTTCAAGATCACTCTTGTCCTCAAACCTAAGAAAGTCTCTAGCCTTTATGTTTAAAAAACTCAACTTCCCCTGGTAG
Source organism: Tissierellales bacterium (assembly GCA_030146705.1). Classification (GTDB taxonomy): domain Bacteria; phylum Bacillota; class Clostridia; order Tissierellales; family Tissierellaceae; genus CAMIXG01. The sequence goes on from JASLBE010000002.1 coordinate 69,817, forward strand.
TCGGACCTATTGTTTACTATAATTCCAAAGGACCTATAAAGTTCCTTAATTTCCTTGTCTATATCCAACTTAAAGTCCTGGCCATTCCTAAACTTGTTATCCAGTATCCAGGCCTGGGAATTGGTTTCAACTTCAACCACCCTAGAATTTTTGACCCTAACCTGGATATGGTCCTTATAGTCTTCCCCTTGGTTATTGTAAATATACCAAAGTCCTCCTTCTATAGACTTGTCCTTCCTCTTTGGTTGGCCCAAGTTTTTAACCAGGTCTTCTTCCTCCATAAAAATACTTAGTTCCCTAGTCTTATTTTTAAAACTTCCCAGTCCCCTTATATCATAAAGATGGATTGTTCCAGCTCCTAACTTAGACTTAGGCTCCCAGATTAACCTAAATCCCAAGGCATCACTAGCAAGCCTTAGGGGGATAAATATTTTTTGCTGCCTAAGGATAAAACTTTCCCCAGAATTTAAAAAATTCCCAGTTGTAAATATTTTTCCATCAGCTAAATTTAAAGCCAAGATACCATTTCTTCTAGTAAGAATAATAAGCCCATCTTCCCTCCTAGGTCTAGTATCCAATTTCCTAAGGACCTGGTCCAGGCTAATATAGCTAGAGCCCCCTTCTAAGATAAGCCCTCCTGATAGGTCTAAACTTTCATCATTTAGCTTAACTTCCAAGCCTGGACCTGCATAATTTTTTGAAGAAAAACCTAGTAGCAAAACTAGCCACATAAAAACTTTAATACTCCTTTTCATCTGCCTACCTCCTAATTCCCTTTGTCAAGGTTTAAGGCCCTGGCTTTTCAATCTTACTTATCTTAAAAATTAAATTCTTCGCAGGATTAAGCTCCACTAAATCATCCCTAGCCCTTCCTAAGATTGCCTGGCCAAAACCACTATCTTCCGATACTTTATATTTGAATATATCGGCTTCTTCATCAGGAACTAAAGTAAATTTTAAATGATAGCCATAAATAATATTATAAACTTCTACTACATCATAGGTCTCTAGGCTGGACTCTTCTTCCTCCTTTTTATCAGAAGAAGCATTAGGCCTGTCCATTCCCTTACAGGCTGTTTCCATTTTAAAAAGCTTAAGGGCCCTAGGTCCCTGGGACTTTCTAATAGGTTTCTTTAAATGCTGGTTCCTTTGCTTATAGTATTCTCCCCTTGAAATATTCTTCCCCTTCTTCAAAAGTCTAAATTCCTTCTTAAGCCTGTGGTCCATAAAAAAACCTCCATCTTAAACCAATCCTTTATTTACAATATTCTGATAATCATAATTATAACATAAACTGGAATTTTTTGTCATTGCAATAAATAAGGGACTGCCCTTATTTAAAGTGTAAGTTGTAACTATGGTTTAAAGGACCCCTTCCTTCACCTAGGTCTAGTCCATCCTTTATGGCTCCTGTTACATATTCCTTAGCCCTAAGAACAGCCTCCTCCATATCCATCCCCTTGGCTAGGTTGCTTGCAATAGCTGAGGATAGAGTACAGCCTGTACCGTGGGTATTAGGGTTTTCAAACCTAGATCCCTCTAGCCAAATTTTTTTCCCTCCTACAATTAAAAGGTCGTCTGCCCTAGACTCAAGATGGCCACCCTTAATTAGGACATCTCCTTTTATAAGGCTTGAAATCTTTTCTCCTGCAATTTCCATTTCCGCCTTATTCCTTACCTTAAGACCTGATATAACCTCAGCCTCCATCATATTTGGAGTTATTAGGTCTCCCAGGGGCAGAAGTCTTTCTACCAAGGTCTTGACCCCATCATCCTCCATTAAGTTAGACCCACTAGTAGAAACCATAACAGGGTCAATTACTATATTCTTAGCCTTATATTTTAATAGTTTTTCCCGAATTTCCTCTATTATTTCAGCCTCTGAAACCATACCAATTTTTATTCCATCTGGAAATATATCTGTAAATACAGCATCTAGTTGGAGGCCAACAAAGTATCTAGGTAGGTTTAAAACCCCTGTAACCCCCCTTGTGTTTTGAGCTGTCAAAGCAGTTATTACACTCATTCCATAGCAGGCATTCCCTTGAAAGGTCTTTAGGTCTGCCTGGATACCTGCACCTCCACTAGGATCAGACCCTGCAATAGTTAAAATTTTCTTCATAATGTCCCCCTTATTTCTGTAAAGTTTTCTATCTCTAAGTCCACTAGTCCCTCCATCTTTTTAAAGTCTCCCTGGTTGTATAAATCCTTGACCAAGACTATTTTAAGCCCAGCCTCCCTGGCAGACCTAATTGCATAATAGCTATCTTCAAAAACATATGTCCTAGTCCTATCCTTGCCTATCTTCTCCATTATTTTATTATAAAAACCTACCTGCCTCTTACTAACACCTAGGCTCTCTTCTGTAAATATCTCCTTAAAACACCTATAAATACCCAGTCTTTTTAAAACTAGTTTTCCTAAATTACCAGGTATAGTAGTTCCTATAAACAAGTCAACCCCTGACCTATATAGGTCCCTTATATAGGCTAGAGCTCCTGGTTTAGCCTGGAATTTTTCTTTATAATAAAACCCTATAAGGTCTTCTAATTCCTTTTTTATTTCCTGGCTAGATTTTTCAAGCCCAAACTTTTCCTTAATATGCAAGGAGGATTCTATAAGGTTCATCTCCCCTATTTCCTTAGAAAGGTCCTCTCCTGGACTTTGACCCAGGGACCTTAAATATTCACTGGCTAAAACATCCCATATATATAGGGAGTCTATTATTGTCCCATCTATATCAAATATGGCTGCTTCCATAAAATGCCTCCCTGACTAGGCCCAAAAGTTCCCTACTAGATTTTTTTACATCTTCCTGGGCCAAAATACCAGATATAATGGAAACTCCATCTAGCCTAAGACCTTTTAAGTCCAATAGGTTGTCCTTATTTATTCCCCCAATGCCAACTATGGGAATATCCAGCCTGCTTCCAATTTCTTCAAGGACCTCCCTTGTTACATATTCAGCATCCTCCTTAGACCTGGTTGGGAAAATAGACCCAACTCCAATATAGTCTGCCCCCTGGTCCTTGGCCTTGATGGCCTCAGCCAAATTCCCACAAGAAACCCCTATTATTTTACCTGGCCCAAGGATTTTCCTAGCCTCTTCATAGGCCATATCATCCTGGCCAATGTGGACACCATCTGTGTCAAGTTCCTTGGCTAGTTTAACATTATCATTTATTACAAAAGGGACCCTATACTCCCCACAAAGTTCCTTTAACTCCCTAGCTAGTTTTAGGAAGTTTTCATAGGGCAGGTCTTTTTCCCTAAGTTGGACAAAACTCACTCCCCCCTCTAGGCACTCCCTTACAACATCTACAAGTTTCCTTGTCCCTAGCCACCTCCTATCTGTAACAAGATATAAGCTTAAGTCTTTCCTAGTAAAATCCAATTTCCATCTCTCCTTTTATATCCTCATAATTTACTTTTGATAAGTAATCAATTAAGGCCAGCTTAAATGATGCAAGACCTAGGTCCTTTCCTAAAATATATGCTAAGGCCCTGTCTCCCCCAATAGAAAATAGGCTGGCTCCTAAGCTTAAGGCCTTGATCCTATCTGGTTCAATTGCAGCCAAAGAGGCAACTACTAGGCCCAGCATACAGCCTGTGCCGGTTACTTTCTCCATAGTTTCATTACCTGTTTTAACTACTACGGCCTCCTTGCTACTGGCTATAATATCCAACTTACCAGTCATTAAAATTGTTGCCCCATACCTTGTGGCTAAAAGTTTACACATATTTATATAGTCTTCCACCTGGTCTAGGTTTAACTCTTCAGAATCTACCCCCTTCTGCCTAGTAGCTTGATTATATAGGTATTTTATTTCTGATAGGTTCCCCTTGATTATATCTGGCTTAACCTCTTCTAATATTAAGCTTCCCGCCTCCCTCCTAAAGTTTGATGCCCCTATGCCAACTGGGTCAAAAACTATTGGAATTTTCTTCTCCTTGGCCTTCCTTCCAGCTAGGAGCATAGCTTCTAGCCTATCCTTATTTACAGTCCCAATATTTATTAAAAGTCCATCAGCAATACTAACTATATCTTCTACCTCTTCCTTTTCATCAGCCATAATTGGTGAGGCTCCCAAGGCCAAGGCTATATTAGCCAGGTCATTACTTGTAACATAATTACTTATACAGTGTATTAGTGGGTTTTTTAACCTTAGGTTTTCTAAAATTTTATCCATACTTCCTCCTTTAAAAATAAAAAAGAGCTTGCCAAGGCAAGCTCTAAAGTTTCCTACGTTGGCATTATCCAAATCAGGTCAATGGTCGGACTTAGTCCCTCTCAGCTATTAGCTCCCATATATTCTCTTATAACAAATATACCACAAGCTAAAAATAATTGTTTGAAATATCTTTCATTTCTATAAGCTTGGATAGTCAAGTTCTATAAGCCTTTCACTAGGTCTCCACTCAACCCTATAACCTAGGTCCTCTAAAACAGGCCTTAAAGGAATATACATACTTCCTTCTAGGTCTAAAAGGGGGCCTGGTCCTTGTGGAAACTTCTTCTTTCTACCATCTAGGAGGTAGTCTTTTGAATTTTTTTCAAGCCTCATCTCCCTCTTGTTTAAACTTAGGATAGAAACTTTTTCCTCCCTATCCCAGTCAAGCTTTCCACCTAGTTGGTTAACTAATTCCCTAAGGGGAACATACTCCAGTCCAGCTATATTTACACTAGGTTTTCCCAGCTTAATAATTTCTCCAAATAGGCTAAGCCTTATATTTTCAGTAGACATATAGCTTTTAATAATATCTTCCTCATCTTCTTCTATAAAGCTTAGGCCATACTTAATTAGGTCCTCTTCTGAACCTATCCAAACAGGGGTTCCTAAACCAACCCTCTCATACAAGTTCTCCACCTGGCTATTAAACATCCTAATACAGCCAAGAGAAACATTCCTCCCTATGGATCCTGGGTTGGAATTCCCGTGAATTCCATACTTAGACCCTCCTCCATAAGAAATTCCAATCCACCTCTTACCCAGGGGATTGTTTGCCACTCCACCAGGAACTGGCTCATACTTACCAGCCCCTCCCCAGGCTGGGTTAACATACTTAACAACTACTTTAAATTGGCCAGTTGGAGTATGGTTTGGAGTCCTTCCTGTTGCCACTGGATAGCTAGCTTCTAGCCTTCCCCTATTAAAGAAGTACAGACTATTAGAGGACTTATTAATTAGAATTATAGGCCCGTCAAAATTAAGCCTTGGAAGCCTCCTAGCTAGCCTATAATTATTTTCTTTCAGGTCCATATTTATATTAGCCAGGGTAGCCTCTCCAACTATTCCATCTGGGGTCAAGCCCTGGTCTTCTTGGTATTTTATAACCCCCTGCCTAGTCCAATTATCATAATCATATCCATAGGGTATATTTTCATAGCCCTTGGCCCTTAAAAAATCCTTTAATAGCCTTATTTGGTCAGAAAATATCCCCCTGGAAAAACTTAGTCCCCTAGCTTCTATTTCTAAAGGCTTGGCTACTAAAAACTTAAGCTCCCTAGGTTCTAGGTCAAGGCCTCCTCCTAAGTCAACTGGGTCCTCCTTAAGGTCTACAACTTCCCCTGGGTCTATAACTTCCACCCTTCCAGGCTCAGCAAGCTCAAAATAAATTAAGACTCCTAGGCAACCTAGGATAATTAATAAGAGCCCCAAAACCATTAGTTCCTTTTTCATCTCCCACCTCCAAATTTTAAAATCCAAGTAAATTATATTATTTTTTGCAAAAAAATAGAAGTGGTAGCCCACCTCTATTTATAGGGATTTTAATTTTTCCCAAATCTCATCATGGATTTCTATCCCATCTTTTAAATTCTTTTCTCTTGTAGAAATTGCTCTTTCACCAGGATATCTTATCCCCCTGCTTTCATCTACAAGCCTAGCTTTTTTAAGCTCTCCTATACTAAAGTCTATATTTTTATTTACCTCTTCCATCCCTATATTTTTACTAGGATCTATGGCTATAAAAACTTGGTTCAACCTATAATTCCCCTCTCCATTTTTATCTACCATAGCAGTTGAATTACCATTGGTTAAAATTAAACCCAGCATATCAAGGGCAAAAGCTATACTAGACCCCTTCCAATATCCTATTGGTAGGACCCTCTTAGTTTTTTCTATTTCAGCTGGTAGCTTGGTTAATTCACCCTTTTCATTGTAGCCACCATAAACAGGTAGTTCCTTGCCGTCTAGCCTATATTGCTCTAGTTTTCCATAAGAATATTGGCTAATAGCAGTATCAATAACAATATGTTCCTTGTTGGACCTAGGAATTCCAAAGACTACTGGGTTGTTGCCTAGGTTATTATCCTTGCCACCCCACATTGGCATTAGGGAAAAACTATTGGTCCAAGAAATAGATGCAAAACCCTCATCTGCAGCCTGCCAAGCATAGGTTCCACCCCTCATACAATGGTTAGTGTTTTTCAAGGCTACAAGCCCTATTCCATATTCCCTAGCCAAGTCCATGGCCCTATCCATAGCCAAGCTTGCATTTACATTTCCTATACCATTGTTTCCATTCCAAACTTCATAGGCATTAAAGCCAGTTTCTTTTTCAGCCTTTTTGTCTATATCTATCTTCCCTTCATCTATAGACTTTATAAAGGAGGGAAACCTTATACTCCCATGGGTATGAATCCCATCTAGGTCATTTTCTGCAAAGAGCCTTGCAGACAAGCTAGCTGTTTCTTGGTCTATTTTCCTACTTAATAAAATTCTTTCAAATTCATTTCTCAAATCTTCAAATTTAACTATCATTTTATCACCTCAATAACTACTTACCCTAAAATAAATAAACTATAAGGCTTTAACTAATTTTTTTACTTATAGGACCTAATAACCTGCCTATAATATATATAGGATAAAATACTTCCAACAACCCAGCCTATTGGCCAGGATATCCATATCCCAACCGACCCTAGTTTAAGGCTTAAAACATAGGCTAAAACAGTCCTTAAAATAAGGTCTACAAAGGTTGCTATCATAAACTTATCCATATGTTTAGACCCTCTTAATACTCCATCTGCAATAAGTTTTATTGCTATGATTATGTAAAAAGGCGATACTATCTTTAAAAACTGGTGGCCAATTCTTATGGTCTCCATATTTCTTTCCTTAATAAATAGGCCTACTAGCCTGGCTCCAAAAATAAAAAATCCTAAAAATAAAACCCCAGCTATTATAAAGGCTATTTTCAAACCTGACCTAAAACCCTTTTCAACCCGTTCTTCCCTGGCTGCACCTAGGTTTTGAGCCGTAAAAGAAGAAACCCCATTCCCTATGGTAGTAAAGGAAGTTAGGACAAAGGTATTAAGCTTGTTTCCAGCTGCAAACCCAGCTATGGTTGAAGAACCAAAGCTATTTATCCTACCCTGGATAAATATATTTCCAACAGATACAAAACTTTGCTGGAGGATACTTGGAATAGCTATAAGTGAAATATCCCTTAACTCCTTAAAGGAAAAAAACTTATGGTCCCTAGTCCTTATTTTTTTAAGCTTATAGTAAAGGGCTATTAGGGAAAGCACACAGGCTATGGACTGGGCTATTAAGGTTGCTAGGGCCACCCCCCTAACTCCCATATGGAACTTGGCTACAAAAATATAGTCCAGCCCTATGTTCCCCAAAGATGACCCGATTAAAAAATATAGTGGGGTCTTGGAATCTCCTATGGAGGTAAATATCCCAGTTGTAATATTGTATAAAAACAAAAATATGAAGCCATAAATATATATATCCAGGTAGGTTGAAGAATCTCCAAATATATTTTCAGGCGTATTTAAGGCAGCCAGCATAAAGTTTGAAGTTTTTATGCCTAGGTAGGATAGGACTAGGGATAGGACCAAGGTGCTTATAAAGATTGTTGAGACCGCGGTTTTCATCCTTCCATACTCCTGGCTACCATAAAGATTAGAAACTATAACCATAGTTCCTATACCAGTTCCCAAGGCAAAAGCCATTAGGATCATAGTTATGGGATAGGAGGCACCAACTGCAGCCAGGGCCTCTTCCCCTGCAAATTTACCAGCTATTAAACTATCTGCAACATTATATAGTTGTTGAAATATTACAGATATAAACATAGGCATAGTAAATTTAAATAAAATTTTATCTACATTTCCCTTTGTTAAATCTAACATCATTTCATCTCCCTACTATATAATCCCATAGTTCTAGTAAGTCTTCAATAGCTTAGGGGCTTTTTCATAAAAAAATGCCAGGCTAATTAACCTGGCATTTTTTTATTTTATATATTATTTATTATATTATTTACTATATTTTAAAGACTTTTTCAAAAAATATTTGCTTGTAAGCTTCATAATCGACCCCTTCAATTATATAAACATTTTTTCCATCTCCTGAAAAATCAGCAGTAGTCTCCCCCCTCCTAATATCATCTGTTGAAATTTTAACCCTTCCATAGCGACCAATTCCAACAGATGGGTCAGCCGCAATAACCATAGCCAAAAGGTCATGGATCCTACTTCCATCTATATTATGCCAGCCCTTATAAAACTTAGTATAGATTTTTTGCATTTCATAAAGCAATTCTCCAACTTCTGTTTTTGTATCCCTCATTCTTTCAAAATCTTCTACAGATAAGTAGCTGCTCTTAGTAGCATTTAAGTCTACCATAGTTATAGGCAGGCCAAAATCAAAAACTAGCTTGGCTGCTTCTGGATCAGCCCAATAGTTAAACTCTGCATAGTCTGTTACATTTCCTAGGCCTATTCCTCCACCCATAGAAACTATTTCCTTGACCCTAGCCATAGACTTAGGGTTTTTTTCTATGGCCTTGGCAACATTAGTAAGGGGTCCTATGGCAACAATGGTCAAATCATCGTATTTTTCTGCCATTTCTATAATAAAGTCCACCCCATGGATTTTTTCAGCCTCTCCCTGGGGAAGTTTTACCCCAAGACCTCCTAGCCCATCATCTCCATGGCAGCTTCCCCCGCCAATATCTGGTTCCCTGACAAAAGGTCTATTCTCCCCCTCATAGACCCCTAGGTCCTGGTCAAAAAACTTTACTAGCTTTAAGGCATTATTAGTAACCCTATCAATTCCATTGTTTCCTGAAACTGTTGTAATCCCAAGAATATTAAACCTATCCTCATTAAAGGCATAGGCTAGGGCAAAGGCATCATCTATTCCAGGATCTGTATCTATTATTATATTTTTCTTTTCCATACAATCTTCCTTTCCTTTTAAGTATCTCCACCTATATATTACCACAATTACCAGCCTATTTTATTTTAAGTCAGAATTTTCCATAGCCTTGCCCTTAAAACTTATCTTGGCCAGGCTGGATAAAATAAAAAACACACCCCTTGAGATGTGTTTCTTATAATTTAAAATAGTAGTTTTATAAAGTAATTAACAATATATATTTTTTATATTTTTTTATTTACTTATAACCTATTATTACCCACTTCCTTAAAGTTAAACCATCTTGGTATAAATTCCCAGGCTAATTTTAAGGTATAATGTATCTTGAGGTGAGTTTATGGAAGAAATAAAATTAAATATTAATGGCCAAGACCTATATGTAAGGTACAATGACCTACCAGGGAAAAAACCAGCCATAGTCTTTATACCTGGCTGGGGTTGTGCTGGGTCCTTTGACTTTATCCAGTGTAGTTCCCAGCCAGGCCTAAGTGAACATAGGAGGATTTTAATAGACCTACTGGGAGGTGGCTATAGCGATAGGCCCCTTGATTTTGATTACCTGCCAAGGTCTCATAGTAGCTATGTTGAAAAAATCATAAGGTCCCTAGACCTAGATGAATTTATTATCTATGCCCACAGTATGGGTGGGAGGATTGCCCTTGACTTGGCTAGGAAGTTTCAAGACCAAGATTCCTTTAAGGGTTTAATACTTTGTGAAGGGTCTATGGTCCAAGAATCTTTCCCCTATATGGAGGACGGTGAGGAGGTCTTTGTAAGCAAGCACTATAAGAAAATGCTTGCCAACCTAGGCAAAAAAGAAGACCAGCACTTCCTGGCAACTGCCAGGCTTTCATCTCCCCAGGCCATGTTTAGGGAGGCTAGGGACCTAATAGACCCTAAGAGTAAGGAGTGGGAAGAAATGTTTTTTCTGCTCCCTATAAGAAGGTCTTTATTTTTGGAGAAAATACAGATGATGATGGCTTTAACTTAGACCATATTAGGGCCCAAAAAGATATTAGGCTAATAGAAGTTAAAAATGCAGGTCATACAATGAATTGGGACCTACCTAAGGAAACAAGCCAGGCCATTTTACAAGGAATTAACTATATAGAAAAATAAAAAAATGGGTAGTTAGGAGTTTCCCCCTAGCTTCCCATTTCTTCTCTTAACCTATCCCTAACTTCCATAAGGGCAAAGCCTAAAAGGTTTAAACCTGGCCACTTGTTAGGATTATTAATAAGTCTACTGGCTTCAAGAAGTCCAACTCCCCAAATATCATCATAGGGGCTAGCCTCCACTAAGATTAAGGAACCTGTAGCTATTAGGAAATCTTTTAAATCCTTATTTTGTGAAAATTTAAGGTAGTTTCCCCTAACTACATATTCAAAGGCCTGCCTATCCCAATCTAGCTTCCTAAAGTTCTTAACCTCCCTGCCTAGTTTTTTTACTATCCTAGGATCCCTAGTTTGTAAAATTTCCTTTGCAATTTCCCAGTCCTTAAATAAGATAGCTTTTTTATACATCATGTACTGCTCAGCAGACGAAAATTTTACCCCTTCCTCATCCTTAAAATCTGCTGGCCACCATTGGCTCAGGACTCCCTTGCCAATTTTCCCGTCCTTTCTCTCCCTATGGCCCCAAAAGAAAAGAAAGTCTAATTCTTCTCCATTATTGTAGCTATCAACTACCCAGTCTATATCATATTTCATAGCCTCTCCCTCCTATATTAAAATCCTCTTTCTAGCTAATATCATACTTAAATGCTATTATAAGCTTTTTTAAAATAAATTCCCAGGCTATAAACTTTACTAATATAGGACATATCTAAACAAAAACAGGCATAAGTCTACTTAGCTTCCTTGGCTTAATTTATAGGACTTTGTAAAGGCCTATTGATACTAGGTAAAACAAGTAGATATGGACTGGGTAAAATGTGTAAAACAAACCTTTCATAGACCTTCCCCTCTCCCCGTTATAGCTAAGCATAATAAGGCTGGCCAAGGCTCCCATCCACTCATAGTAATCAGTGAACATAAGTTTTAGGCTAATTGGTCTAAGGTAGATAGCAGGAATAATTGTCATCCAAGCAAAATGGAAAAGGAAGAAAAATAAGGCCTGCTTTTTCCTATTTTCCCTAAATACATATAAAATTACCCCACTTATAAGGATAAATATTCCTCCTTCTACCATAAAAGCCATTGGAAGAAGGCTAGAAAATATGACAAAAAGTATATTTTTAAAATTCATTGCCATAGGTGAAAGTTGTATGCCCAATAAAACTACATATGGCAAGATAATTGCCAGTAAAATCAAGGCCCAACCCCTTAGTTTTTTCTCCCTAATTAGGTCAATGCCTTTAAAAATTATAATTAGTATAGAAAATGTTTGAAATATACCATTCATAGGATAAAAGCCATCTCCCCTTTGTAGGGCAGGTATAAATTGGAACAAATACCTAACTAGGCCCATTAAAATCAAGGCCAATAATTTAATCTTAAAGCCATCCAGGCTTAATTTTTTATCCATTCTAGCATCTCCTTAATTCTTGTCTAGTTAATTAATAATTACTAGTTCTAGTATAAGGCCTAAGTATAAAGTTTCTCTAAAGTTTTCCTTATTCTTTAATAAAACTTTCCTTGGACCTTTTTAAATTATATACTTGTAAATTTTTTCAACTTCTCCTATTGACATTTTACCAAACATATGTATTAGTTTTTGTAATATAATAGAGACAATTATAATCAAAATTTTAAAAGGAAAGGAAGTTAATAATGTTAGAGAAAATTTTTAAACTATCAGAGTTTGAAAACACTGATGTAAAAACAGAAATCATTGCAGGAATTACAACTTTTTTCACTATGGCCTATGTTTTGGCAACTGTACCAAGTATGCTAAATGTTGGCAACCTAGATAGGGGGGCAACCCTAACTAGTATGATTCTTTTAATTGTACTTACCTCATCTGCCATGGGGATTGTTACTAACAGGCCCTTTGTCCTGGCTCCAGGGCTTGGAAGTGTGGCTATTGTTTCAGGTATGATAGCCAATGAAAATATTAGCCCTGATATAGCAGCAGGGGTTATTTTTATTAGTGGAGTTATATTTGTACTTATATCTTTTATAGGTCTTAGGGAGGCTGTAATAAAGGCCATTCCTGTTAGTTTAAAGCAGGCTGTAAGTGCTGGTATAGGAATATTTATAGCCCTTATTGGTGCCAAGAGTTCAGGAATTATTGTAGCCAGTGAACTTAAAAATTCCCTTACCTTTGGAAACCTGGCAACACCTAGTGTCTTAGTTGCCCTAATAGGCTTTGTACTTATCCTTATCTTAAGGGCAAGAGATGTAAAGGGGTATTTAATAATATCCATAATAATATCAACCATAATTGGAATACCTCTTGGGCTTACAAGTCTTCCAGAAACATTCGTTGCCCTGCCAACATCTGTTTCTAGTAACTTCTTGAATATAGATATTAGGTCTGCCCTTAGTTTTTCATATATTCCCTTTATAATTGCCCTATTTATCCCAGACTTTTTCTCAACCTTTGGAACGGTTATTGGGGTTGGGACTCAGGCTGGCTACTTAGATGAGGATGGAAACTTACCAGGTATAGACAAGTGCTTCCAAGTAGATGCTATATCTACTGTTCTTGGTAGTTTGTTTGTAATGCCAAGTATGACCACCTATCTTGAATCATCTGCTGGGGTTGAGGCAGGTGGAAGGACTGGACTTACTGCTGTTGTTACAGGCATATGTTTTATCTTTACCTTGTTCTTTTCACCTATAGCCCTAATGATTCCTAAGGCTGCAACATCGCCAGCCCTTATGTTTATAGGGATTAATATGTTGAATTCTTTAAGGCTTATAAACTATGATGATTTTACAGAGGCATTTCCAGCCTTTGTTTGTATAGTCTTTACTATTTTTGGGAACAATATTGCCAATGGGATTTGCTTGGCTATTCCAACTTATGTTATTTTAAAACTTGCTTCTGGCAAGGGAAAAGATGTCCAACCACTTATGTATGGTCTAGTAGTAGTGTGTGCTCTTTATTTCTACACTATTATGTAGCCCTTAAGGAGGATTATTATGATTGAAAATGTAGACTTGTTAATTAAGGATGTTAAGGTCTTTAATCCGTATTTTAAAAAATTTATAGATGCCAATGTAGCTGTCCTAGATGGGAAATTTTACTATATTGACTATAAAAAAGAAACTGAGTTTAAGGCCAGGGACCTAGTAGAAGGAAATAATAAGCATATGATCCCAGGTCTAATTGATATCCATATGCATATTGAAAGTTCTATGCTAACTCCTGAACCTTTTACCAACCATATAGCCAAGTTTGGAACTACTACCATTGTTTCTGAACCTCATGAAATAGCCAATGTTTTTGGGGTTGAGGGGATAAAGGAAATGATTAAGGCTGGTAATGATTCAATTATAGATGTATTTTATGGTATTCCTAGTAGTGTTCCAGCAACTAGTAAGGAGCTTGAAACCACTGGGGGGGAAATTAAGTTTGAAGATATGAAGGAGCTTATGGACCTAGAAAATGTAATCTGTGTTGGTGAAGTTATGAACTACAGGCAGGTTATCCAGGAAAATGACCTGGAAATAGGTAAGTTTCTTGACTATCTTGGAAAAACAAATCCAAACTATATTATAGAAGGCCATTGTCCATCCCTAGTGGACTTGGACCTGGCAAAGTTTTTGTACTTGGGAATTAATGGAGACCACACTGAACATAGCCTAGAAGAAATCAAGCAAAGATTTTTAAATGGTATGTTTGTTGAACTCCAGGAAAAAATGATTAGGAAGGATATTTTGGACTTTATAATAGACAACAAGCTTTATGACCATATGTCTTTTGTAACTGATGATGTTATGGTTGACGATCTTTTTGAATATGGCCAGTTAAATAAGGTGGTTAAAAAAGCCATTGACCTAGGCTTTCCTATAAATGAAGCTATTTACTGCTCAAGCTTTACTCCTGCAGCTAGGATGAACCTTAGGGACAGGGGGGCTATTGCCCCTGGAAAGTTGGCAGACTTTAGCCTGGTTAACGACCTTCCTAGTTTGGATATTAGTAGGGTTTATAAAAATGGTAGCCTAATATTTGATGAAAATACTGGGACCATAAGCAAGGATACTAACTTTAAGTTTCCAAGTCATTTTTATGAAAGTATAAGGCTGGATAAAATACTAGAAGAAGATTTTATCCTAAGGCTGGACAAGGATGTTAAGTCTGTTGATGTTAGGGTTATGAATGTTAAGGACGGGTCTACCCATATTAGGGAGAGCATTGAAAGACTTCCTGTTAAAAATGGCCTTATCCAGTGGGAAAACTCTCCCTATCTTTTGGCTGCAGTCTTTGAGAGATATGGGAAAAATAAAAATATTGGCTATGGCTTTATAACTGGAGATAGTATTAAGTCTGGTAGTGTAGGTTCAACCTGGCTCCACGACAACCACAACCTCCTTGTAGTTGGTAGCGATATAAAGACTATGGTTAAGGTTGCCAATAAGATAATTGAAAACTCTGGTGGCCTAGTAGTTGCAAAAGACCAGGAAATTTTAAGTTCTCTAGAGCTTCCTATTGCAGGAATAATGTCTGAAGATCCTATAGAAGAGGTTGCCCTTAAGCTTAAAAATATTAGGAAAGACCTTGTAAGTCTTGGCTATAACCACTACAATCCTATAATGTCCATAGGAACCTATGGCCTGGCTGTAAGTCCTTATTTAAAACTTACAGACAAGGGGCTTGTAGATGTTGTAAATAGTAAAATAGTTGACCTAGTAGTAAGGGAGTATTATTAAGAAAAAAAGGAGCTAGATAATATCTAGCTCCTTTTTTCTATCTTTTAAGATTCTATATTTTAAATATAAGTTTACTTTTATAGGTTTATAAAAGACTTCCTAAAACTTTATTTTAAATCTGATATAATATATATATTACTTAAAATGGAGGCTTATTATGTATAATTTTGAATCTCAAGATGACTTAAAGAAGGTTATTGCTAATAATTTAAAAAATTTAAGGTTGTCGAAAAACCTAAGTTTAGACGATCTTTCAAAGCTAACAAATGTTAGTAAAAGTATGTTAGGTCAAATAGAGAGGGCTGAATCTAGTCCAAGTATTACTACTCTTTGGAAAATTGCTACTGGGTTAAATGTTTCTTTCACATATTTATTGGAAAATACTGATACCAGTAATGCTGTCCTTATAAGTAAAAAGGATTTAACCCCCTTAATAAATGATTCTCCAGGATTTCAAATCTTTCCATTTTTTCCTAGTGGTACAAATAGGAATTTTGAAATCCTATATATAGAAATTGAACCTGGAGCTTCTTCATCCTCAACCCCCCATAGTAATAATACTGAGGAGTTTATAATTGTTTTTGAGGGTGAACTTAAGATAAGTATTAAAAACAAATCTTATAGTCTAAATAAAGAAGAATCCATAATGTTTTCAGCTAATACAGACCACACCTACAAGAATCCTGGTAAAAATACAACTAAATTATTTATGGTTATAAATTACTTAGAGGCTTGACCGATATATTGTTTTTTTGTGCAATATATCGGTTGACTTTTTATATAATAAGTGATATTTTTAAATTACAAGAAGAAGCTTGTTTTTAATTTTCAGAATTTTTAGTTATTTAAAATATCGGTGGGGGGATCTTATGAATGATAGAATTGAAAAAATTAGAAAAAACTACGTAAACTCTAAGCCTACTATTTCATATGAAAGGGCTAGGTTGTGGACAGAGTCTCATAAAATAACAGAGGGAGAACATATTGCTATTAGAAGAGCCAAGGCATTTTATCACACTTGTGAAAACCTTCCTATCCATATTTTTGAGGGTGAACTTATCGTAGGCTCTATTGGAGAGTTTAGAAAATGTGGCATATTAACACCTGAGTTTTCATGGACTTGGGTGGATAGGGAAATGGATAATTTTGAATCTAGGCCTCAAGATCCCTATGTTATAAGTGACCAGCAAAAAGAATATATAAGAGAAAATATTTTTCCTTATTGGAAAAATAAATCTCTAGAAGAATTTTTCCTAAATCAACTTCCTGAAGCTACTAAAATAATAGGTGTTGATACAGGTTTTATAGATAGCGACTCTAAATGGAGACAAGCTATTGGTGAAATAACACCTGATTATCAAGATGTTTTATTCCCTAAAGGATTTAAGGGCATAATAAATGAAGCAGAAACTAATTTAAACAGGTTAAATTTAAGTAATATTGAAAGTATTGAAAAAGCAAATTTTTATAAATCTATTATAATAACTTCCAAAGGAATTATAAAACTTGCTAAAAGATACTCTGAAAAAGCTGAACTACTGGCTTATTCTTCTGATGATGAAAAAAGAAAGTTAGAACTTTTAAATATAGCTAAAGTCTGTAAAAATATTCCAGAAAACCCTCCTCAAACATTCTATGAGGCTATACAATTTGTATGGTTTACACAATTAGGAGGAATTCTTTCAGAAAATCCTTTGGCCCTAAATCTAGGGAGGTTTGACCAGTATATGTATCCTTTCTATAAAAAAGATTTAGATAAAAATTTAATCTCTAAAGAAGGGGCACAAGAGTTGATAGAATCCCTATGGCTTAAATTATCTGAATGGGTTTGGACTATATCGGCCAATACAGCAGATTTTTTTGCTGGCTATAACCAGTTTCAAAATTTAACTGTTGGAGGAAGAACCAAGGAAGGCTATGATGGGACTAATGATATCTCTTATATGTGTTTAAAGGCTACTGAAAATACAAGATCTCATCAACCTGGCCTAAGTGTAAGAATTCATCCAGATAGTCCTAAGGAGTTTATTAATGCTGTTACTCATCTTGTTAGTCTTGGCACTGGATTTCCGGCAATTCATAGTGATTTAACTGGTTATCAAATGCTTATGAATGCAGGTTATGAACCTGAAGATGCTAGGGACTGGTCCAATTGTGGTTGTGTAGTTCCACATTCAAGAAAAACTGGTGAGTGGACTTCAGCAGTAAACTTAAACTTTGCAGCTGCTTTAGAATTTGCAACTAACTGTGGTAAAAGTAGGTTGTCTGGCAAAAAAGTAGGACTAGACGAAAAAAATCCTAGTGAGTTTAAGTCATATGAAGAAGTAGAAAATGCTTTCTTCAAACAATTCTCCTATATGTGTAAACAGTCTGTTGTTAGTATATTAATTGCCCAGCAACTTCATTATGATATGTTCCCTAGACCATTTTTATCTTCTTGTATTGAGGATTGTATGACTAATGGAGTGGATTTAAGCAGGGGAGGAGCTAAGTATAATATAGGCCCTGTTATTACTGGTATTGGTATTGCCGTTGTAGCAAATTCTTTAGCTGTCATTAAAAAATTAGTTTTTGAAGATAAAACTACAACTATGGATGAGCTAATTAAAGCTCTTAATAATAATTGGGAAGGCTATGAGCTACTTAGAAAGCAAGCTCAAAATGTAGCGAAGTATGGTAATGATATTGACTATGTAGATAACATAGCTATTAAGATAAGTAACTTTTTTTATGAAGAAATCCACCAATATAAAGATATTTTTGGTTCTAATTTCAATACAGCTTTTATGGGAATATCCAACTATTTGCCTACTGGAAAAGTTCTAGGGGCTACCCCTTGCGGTCGTAAGGCTAAAGAGCCTATATCGGAAGGTGTTTCACCTTATCTTGGCACAGATACAAGTACACCTCTTGCTGCTATGAAATCTGCAGCCAAGTTAAATCAAGAGGTACATTCTGGTGGTACACTCCTTAATTTAAGACTTGACGAAGACTTGGTTAAGACTAAGCGTGGTCAATCAAACCTAGGGGCTATGATACAGTCATATTTTTCATTGGGGGCCTTCCATGTTCAATTTAACACAATTTCAACAGAAACTTTAATAAAGGCTCAAGAAAATCCAGAAAACTATAAAGATCTTCTTGTTAGGGTTGCAGGATATAGTACTCAATTTGTAAATTTATCTAAGTCTATGCAGGATTCTATTATATCCAGAAATGCACATAATAATTTTTAATATAGGGGGGATTTTGTGGTTAACAATAAGGGCATTATTATGCAGCAACAAAATTTCTCTGTTAATGATGGTAATGGAATAAGAACAACTATCTTTTTAGCTGGGTGCCCTCTAAACTGCCAATGGTGTGCAAATCCTGAAGGTTTAGATACAAGGCAAAAAATTGCCCATTATGAAAAACTTTGTATTAATTGCGGCTTATGTAAAAATACTTGTCCACTAGGTCTAGACTTAAAGGATAAGGACAACTATAGACTTTGTACTAGTTGCGGCCTATGTAGTGTTCATTGTCCTAGTGGTGCTAGGTCAAAAATGTTGGAAGAAATATCCTTGGAAACTTTAGTTGAAAATATACTTGAACATAATATATTTTTTCAAAATTCCCAAGGTGGGGTTACATTTTCTGGTGGTGAACCTAGTTATCAAAAAAACTTTTTAAACCAACTAAGTAAAAGGCTATATGATGAAGGTCTTCATCTTGCTATTGAAACATCAGCTTACTTTAATTATGACTCAATTATGGAAAATATTCTTAATAGGATGGACCAAATTTTTGTGGACATTAAGTCAATGGACCCTAATATCCATAAGCAATACACTGGCGTATCCAATAGTCTTATTTTAGATAATATTAAAAAAATCAACCACTTAAATAAGGACTTAATTATAAGGATTCCTTTAATAATGGAGGTTAATGCTAGTAAGGAAAATATTTTTAATACTTGTGAATTTATAGAAAAAAATATCAGTAGTCCCAAGTTAGAACTATTAACCTACCATAAACTTGGCCAAGTTAAGTATGATGCTTTAGGAATTAATAAGAATTTAAATATTTTTTCTGGACCTTCAGACCAGTATTTACAGGAGTTATATAATATTGCCAATCAATTTAATATAGAACTTGTTAGTTTTAATTAAAAGGACCCTAGTCTTTACTAGGGTCCTTTTAATTTCTTAAACTATCCTTTATTTATGATAAGGCGCCCCAGTATTAATCCTAAAGGCCCTATAAATTTGTTCTAGTAAAATTAGTCTCATAAGCTGGTGGGGGTAGGTCATCTTTGAAAAAGATAACTTAAAATCAGCCCTGGCTATTACCTCATCAGCCAGTCCCAAAGACCCTCCTATAATAAAGCTTATATTAGAATCCCCAGCCAGCCCTATTGAGGATATTTTTTCTGCAAAGTCTTCAGAAGAAAGCTCCTTCCCCTTAATTACTAAGGGGATGACAAAAGAATTTTTTCCTAGTTTTGAAAGGATCCTCCTCCCCTCCCTTTCCTTAATAAGTTCAACCTCCCTAGGAGAGGCCTTATCTGGAGTAGGTTCATCTTGGACTTCTATTATTTTCAGCCTACAATAGGGCCTAAGCCTTTTAGAAAACTCCTCTATCCCCATATTTATATATTTTTCCTTTATTTTTCCTACTGTTATTATAGTAATATTCAAATAATCCCTCTTTCTATTTTTTCTCTCCTATAATAATACAATAAAAAAAGGAAAAAAGTGAGAAAATCTCACTTAAATCCTAATAATTTTTGTAGCCCTAGTAATTTTTCCAGCTAATTCTTGCTCTATGGTTAAAATATGGAATTTTTCCTGGCTTACAAGGTCTATTTTAAATTCAAAAATATCACTATCATTCTTAAAACTATCCATCTCTATCCCATCTAAAATAAGCCTTGTTCTTGCACCTTTCCACCCTAGACTTGCCCTTAAGAGCCTACCCTTAATACCTTCTCCCATAGAATAATTTAGCCTGGTTTCCCCAGCTACATAAACCTGGTTAGCCTTGGACTCAAGCCTTTCAAATACCCTTAAAAAATTACCGCTTAAAATCTTCTCAACCTCTTCATCCCCATAGCGTCCTTCCAAAAGTTTAACTATCTTCCCCATTTCAGAAGAATCCTTTAAGTCCTTTGGTAGGTCTGCTCCATCTAGGTCAGACCCAATAGCAACATGGTCTATACCAATTTTATTAATAATATAGTCTATATGGTCCATATAGTCTTTTAAGTAGGCATCTCCTCCCTCCTTTAAAAAACCATTACATAGGACAACACCAACCAGGCCCCCACTTTCTTTTATGGCCTCTAGCTGGTCATCTTTTAAATTCCTCCTATGGTTTCTTAGCTCATAAACTCCTGAATGGCTTGCTATAATTGGACTAGTTGTATTTTCTACAACCCCCCAAAAAGTTTCCTCATTCATATGGGAAACATCTATCCCAATACCTAGGTTTTCCATTTCTTTTAAGGCCAGTTTTCCCAAGTCAGTAAGTCCACCACTAGACCTAGTTTTTTGGTCAGAGTAAACCTCTCCAGCCCCCTCTCCCAAATAATTAGAATAATTCCAATTAAAGCCTAGGATTTTTACTCCCAAATCCCTTAATTGCCTTAGGATTTCCATATAATTATCCTCATCAATAAAATAGGCCCCTTCTATTGAAGGAATTGCAGATATTAGCCCATTTTTAAAGTTTTCCCTTATTTCTTCAACTGTAGCCACTATCTTAAACTTTCCCTGGTTTTTTTCCTCTGTATAATAAAGGGCATTTAAAATAGCCAAGCTTTCCGATAGGGACCTGGCTATATTTTGTCCTCCCTCATAATAGCCTTCACTAAAGGCTGCAAAAACAGGTGCCAAAAGTCCCCCTTCCTTAAGTTTTTCCAAGTCTATATGGAAGTCAGTAGCCCCACCTATATCCACAACTGGCTCCCAAGTGTCCTGGTCTATTACCCTCATCATAGTGTCATTGTGTCCATCTATAAATAATCTTTTCATTTAATCCACTCCCAAACTTATTGTATATAATTTTTGTGAATAAGTTATATATATTTAAAAATCACTGTGGATAAGTTACAACTTGGTCCACAGTTCTTAATAAGTCTAAATCTTCCACTAAATTAAACTTATTAAATAACTAATAACCTGGCCTACATTATAAACATCCTAGTAGTCATAAGGTCTAAAACTGTTTCAGCCTCATATACAACAGTCCTAGGATCCAGCTTCTTAACCCCTGGATAGTGGCTGGCCCTGGCAACCTCTCTTTGGTCCTTATAAGAAATCTCAACCCTAAATTTTTCTTCCAGGCTAAAGTCATACTGGCTCTTATTTCCAATATTTAAAACTGCCTCCTTGGCAGTTTTTTCTATCTCCCTTAAAACAAGACTAGGAGATTTATTTAAACTAGCCCCCCCAATACCCTCTTTGACACTAACAGTTTTTATACTAGGCTCTATCTCCTTTGCCCTTTGGCAAATTTCCCTGTCACCTGTTAAAAGAATAGAGGCTACTTTTAATTCCCTGGCCCAAAGATTATTTAGCTTAAATTCTGAAACAAACTCACCATTAACCCTTATGTAATTTATTTTAGAATTACTAATAGTATGGGCAAGAGGATTACCATCTTCATAAGAACCAGAGTGGTAGCCAACATAAATAATCCCATCAAAACTTTCATCTAAAAGCCCTAGCATAGAAACAGGCTCCCCTGTCCAGCCCCTGATTAGCCTTACCTCTTCTGGGAAAATATCTATATCTAAATTCCTGGCAGTTTCATGGGCATCTTTAATATAAATCTCCCTTGCACCACCAGCAAGGGCACCCTTGACTGCTGCTAGGGTCTCCTTATTCATTTGCTCCCTGGCTTTTTTATACTCCTCCTCCCTAAGGTCTGCCTCCTCCCAGGAGGTTACCCCAGTAACACCTTCAATATCAACACTAATATATATCTTCATCTGTTCCCCCACCTTTAATTTCTGATTTTTCAAAAAATAACTAACCTAGTCCTCCCAATGAATTAAATATCCATCAAGCTCTCCTTGGATTTTTTCCCAGCCTGGAAAAACCTCTGTCATCTTTCTTTTAAAGCCTGCCCCATGGCCTCTTTCAAACAAGTGGACCATTTCGTGGACTAGGACATACTCTAAGTATTTTTTTGGTAACTTGGCTAATTCTAGGTTGATCCAAATATTTCCCCTAGTAACATTACAAGTCCCCCACCTAGTTTTCATCTTTTTTGTCCTAACACTGGCTACCCTTATGTCCATTTTTTCTTCCCACTTCTTAAGAAGTAGGGCAATTTCATTTTCTAATTCCTTCCTGTACCACTCTTTTACTAGGCTTAGCCCCCTGGCTTCTCCTGTAGCTTCTTTTATATTCACAACTAGCCTGCCATTTTCTTCTTCTACATACAAGGGGTTTTTCTTAATATAATTTATTTTCAACTGGAGTTGCCTGTTAAAGATTGGGATTTTTTCTCCATCCCTAAGGCTTATCCTAGTTAACTTCTTAAGGTCCTTCCCCTTGTTTAAATGGGTCATAATCCAAGCTTGTTTCTTGCCTAAAAACTTGATTAAGTCTTCCTTATCTGCATTAATTGGTGCAACTAGCTGGACCTCCCCTGAACTTCTTTTAATCTTAAGATAGGTATGCCTTATGTTTTTCCTTATTAGCCTAACATATATCCCCATATCTTCTAGGTAAATTTCCTCCATTTAACCACCTCTATACCAACCTATTATAATCTATGTTTTCTAATAAAACTAGCTTTCTAGGAAATTTCTAAGAAAATATGATAGAATATACAAATAATGGTAGTCTAATAAAATAGCTAGCTATTTAGTCTAAAGAAATACTTAAAGGAGTGATTTTATGAAAAGAAAATTCTTAAGTTTCTTCCTAGTACTAGTTTTAGGCCTAGGCTTGGTTGCCTGTGAACCTTCCAAGCTTAAGGAGGACCAACCTAATACTAAGGGTCCTGAACTTACTACTAATGAAGAAGAAAATGCTGAAACTACTAATGGCAAGGAAAACAATCCAAAAACTGAAAAATCCGAACCTATAGAAATAGCCAAAAGCCAAATAGGCAAAAAAGACCTAGAAGGATATTCAAAGCTAGATAGTTTTGACTTCGATTTTTCTGAAGAAGATAAGTTTATAGTTGACCTATATGCAAATGTTGATATAGACCAATCTGGAGAACTAATCCTTGATGATGGACAAAATTGGAAGATAGTTGCAAGTAAAGGGGAGGAAAACTACCTACTACTAGATGAATATATACAACTTGGTAAAATAAATATTTTTTCAACTACTAGTGATGATAATAAACTTTCCATAGTTGCTGAATGTAGTTCCACAGCAGGACTTGTAATCTTTAAGTTTGATTATAATCCAAGCAAGGAAGCCTTTGAAAAAACCTACTTATATAACCTAGATGGTAATGTAAATAAGCTTACAAACTACTAATATAAAAAACCCTGTTTAAGTTAACTTAAACAGGGTTTTTATTAATTATGGCAGGACTTAATTAGTTGAACCAAGCCATCTACATCAGATTTTTCCATATCAAAAGAAGTAATAAGCCTAATTACTCCCTCTTCCTCATCTGTTACATAGAAGTAAAGTTCTTCTTGTAATTTTTCAATAGTCTCAAAAGGCATTTTAACAAATAAAATATTTGCATTAGAATAGTCAATAACCTCTATTCCATCTATTTGCCCTAAGCATTCATTTAAATACCTACCAGCATCATTAGCTTTTTTAGCATTTTCTATCCATAAGTTATTGGTTAAGTAAGGGATATATTGGGCAGAAATAAACCTCATCTTAGAAGTTAACTGCATACCTTGCTTAATAAAGTACTTATGCCTTCTTTTAAAGTCTGGGTTTAGGCAAACTATGGCCTCTCCCATCATCATACCATTTTTAGTACCACCAAAAGAAAATAGGTCAACTCCTGTGTCCCCTACCATTTCTTTTAAGGTTTTACCTGTAACCTCTAGGGCATTTGCAATCCTAGCCCCATCTAGCTGTAAGTACATACCATTTTTATGGGCAAAATCAGCCAAGTCCTTTATTTCCTCTGGTGTATAAACTGTTCCAAGCTCCGTTAAGTTTGATATACAAACTATCTTAGGTTGACTAGCATGTGGATCATCAACATTAGCCAAAACAGGTTTTATGTCCTCTGGCCTTATTTTGCCATGTTCACTTGATATAGTTAATATTTTAGACCCATTAAACCTTTCTAGGGCATTACACTCATCTACATTTATATGGGTTGTTTCTGCTGTTACTGCTGCCTCAAAAGGAAATAGCATCCCACTAAGCCCTATTATATTGGCTGCGGTTCCTGTAGAAACAAAGTAAATATCTGCCTCCTTACCAAGCAGGTCCTCTATTAGTCCCTTGGCCCTTAAAGTTGTTTCATCTGCCCCATAGGGAAAATCATACCTAGTACTTTCTTCTTCCAAGGCCCTTATAATCTCCCTATGCACCCCTGAATTATTATCACTAGCAAACATCTTCATCTCAAAAACCTCCTAAGTTTAATTTCATTAATCTCCTTTAAGTAAAAGTCCCTAAAGACTTATTTCTAAAATTTTAATAAGTCTCTCTTATAATATAAGTTAAATTTACCACTAGCCCATAAGCCTAGACTAATAAATTTAAGGCCACTTAACTTTAAAATTTATAATCTAAACTATTAAATATTTTAGACTTTTGTTTTTATAATAGCACATATATCAATGAATACAAAGATTTTTATTAGGAAATATTATAATATACTTCCAAGTTTATAGTAAAAAAAATAATAGCACCTAAGGGTGCCATTACTTAACTAGATTTTGAATTAGCTCTTTCAACTTTTATTGGTCTTCCCTTTATCTTACTACCACTCATCTTCCTAATGGCAGCATCTGCCTTAGATTCTGGTATTTCAAAGAAAGAAAACGTATCATATATATCTATTTTTTCCACTAAACTACTTTCAATATCCATATTTTCCATAATTCCAGCCAGGATATGGTTAGGCTTAATGCCCATCTTCCTACCTAGGTTTAGGTACATCCTTGTAATTTTATTGGATTCAACCTTTTCTTCCTTCTTACTATCCTCTAAGTAAAGCTTTAAAATAGCAGCTGAAAAATTTAATAGGTCCTCTTCATTTACATTTTTATTAATAACTTTTTTGTAAAACTTAAGGTCACTATTTTCCATCTTATCCCCTATTTCACTAAGGGTTAAGTCAATCCTTTTTTTCCTAACATCTTCCATTGTAGGATAGTCAGCCTTTTCAATCTTGCCCTTAATATATCTTTCAATATTCTTAAGCCTATAGTTGTCCCTTCTTGAAACGAAGTTAAAGGCCCTTCCTTCCCTACCAGCCCTACCAGTTCTACCTATCCTGTGAACATAGTATTCTTCATCCTCTGGCATATCATAGTTTACTACAATATCTATATCATCTATATCTATTCCCCTTGCAGCCACATCAGTTGCAACAAGAACTTTTGTACTTCCATTTCTAAACCTTGCCATTACCTTGTCTCTTTGGTTTTGCCTCAAATCTCCATGAAGTCCATCAGCAAGATAACCCCTGTCTAATAAGTTGTCTACCAACCTATCAACTTGTTTTTTAGTATTACAAAATACAATAGTTAATTTAGGTTCATAAAAATCAATTACTCTTGAAAGAATTTCCTCTTTATTCCCCTGTTTAATATTATAGTAAGTTTGTTCGATTTTAGATACTGTAACCTGGCTTTTTTTGACCCTAATAATTTCTGCATCTTTTTGGTACTTCTTAGCAAATTTTAAAATTTCCTTGTCCATAGTTGCAGAAAAGAATACAGTCTGCCTGTCCTTATTTAAACCCTTAAGAATAAAGTCCATATCTCCTCTAAAACCCATGTCAAACATTTCATCAGCCTCATCTAAGACTATAGTCTTTATATTAGAAAAATCTATAGTTTTTCTCTTAGTATGATCAATGATCCTGCCTGGAGTTCCCACTACTATATGAACACCCTTCTTCAATTGTTTGATTTGCCTATTTATAGATTCGCCTCCATAAATAGCCTCTACCCTAAGACCTTTTTTATACTTGCCTAGCTTTTTAATTTCTTCTGCTACCTGCATTGAAAGCTCTCTAGTTGGGCAAAGTACCATAGCCTGAATACTTCTATCTTTCAAATCACAATTTTCTATAAAAGGTATAGAAAAAGCAGCAGTCTTTCCAGTCCCCGTTTGAGATTGACCTATAATATCTTTACCATCAAGAAGTTTTGGTATGGCGTCATTTTGTATTTTTGACATTTCTTCAAACCCCATATCCTCAACAGCTCTTAATGTCTCAGGAGACAAATTTAATTCTTTAAATTTCATCATATTTATTTTTAATCTTCCTTCCTTTATTCAAACCTTAAGTATATACCTTAAAGCAAAATAATACAAGGTTTATTTTTAAATAAAAAAGATCCCTAGTAAACTAAGGATCCTTTTATATCTATTTAAGCATAATCTTCTACGAAATCTGCAACTTGGTCAAATGTTTTATCTCCACCAGCAATCCTCTTAACTTCCATACCATCTTTAAAGATTACTAAAACAGGAATTCCTTGAACTCCATATTGACCTACAACTTCAGGATTATCATCTACATCTACATAGAATACATCCACATCTACATCTACAACATCTAAAACTTCTTCTATAATTGGATGTAGAGCCTTACAATTTTGACATCTTTCAGCCCCAAATAATACTAAAGAAGTCTTCTTGTTGCCTAGTATAGTCCTATTAAATGTTTTATCATCAACAGGAGTAAATACATCCGTATTTATACTAAATACCTTTTCCTTCTTAGGTGCAGTTGACTTAGCCCTCATAGACTGTAACTCATCATCCCTAGCTACACAAAGTGCGTCTGATTCTGTGTATGGTAGGGTACCTTCTACCTCAACAGTAGTTTTAGCACCAAATTTACCAGCATTTGGAAGCCTCCAAGTAATTACATCTACTTCCTCTATTGGAACTTCAACAGGTGTTTCTTCTTGAGGAACCCAAGAATACGGATACCTGTATCCACGGTAAATCATATTATTTCTACCAGTAGTTTCTCCATCTACATAGTATGGTGAAATCCATTCCCAAACAACCTCATGGTCTTCTGTAACCTCTATTAGCCTACCATTAGAACCTTCATCAATTAAAGTATTTCCATTTGGTAGCCTTTGGGCACTACTTACATAAGGACTGTAGAATTTCTGAGCATCTGTTGGTATAACAGCATTTATTTCATCTGGCGTAAATTGCCATTCAATATCAAGTGTTACTGGGTTTATTTCAAGAACTCTAGAATAGTCTCTTAAGGCATTCTTTTGTCCCATTTTACTACTTGGGTTTGGTAGTCCATATCCACCCCAACCACCATTGTCATAGACTAAGATATTTCCTTCTCCTGGAAGTCCCCTAGGAATCATATGAGTATGGTGAGGCCCTATTATATAGTCTATATGACGAGTTGCTTCATCATCATAGTTAGGTCCTATTTGCCAAACAACTTCACCAGTTTTCTTAGAAATAATAGCTAGGAAGTTTGCTTCCCTACTATCAAAAATTATATTATCTGGGTGGAATCTTTCATCACCTTGGTCATACCACTTATTAGGTCCAAGATAACTCATACAGTTAATGTGCAGCCAGTCACCTATACCACCATCAACATTCCTAAGATTAGGGTTACGAGCTAAAACATTCTTAGCAGCCTCATCAAAACCAAACTCATCAAAATGTTCATTTGCATGCCATTCCCAAACAATATTTCCTTCCCAATCAACCTCATAGAAAACATCATCTAATAACCTATGTTGTGAAATTTTAGGATTTCTTACAGTTGTATGTCCTAAAATTAGGGTATTACCCTTTAAAGGTGTTGGATCCATTCCTGGTACATAGTATCCTACTGGGTTTCCTTCTCTTTGGTAGTCATGGTGGTGTCTTGCCATCCATCTTGGCTCTTCACCAGGATCTTCTATGTACTCCCACTTATCAAATTTCCATACAATGTTTCCATCATAGTCAATTTGAACTAGGTCCACACTGTCTTGCATACCATATTGAGTATTCCTGTCTCCTGAGTGTCCTATTAAATATCCTCCTGGTAAAAGCTTATTAGGGAAACCATGAAATTCGTCCCATCTTCTAACCTCATTACCATTCATATCAAATAATAATGCACCCTTGTTAATAGTTGGTACTAAATTATAACCATTCCAACATTTTTCTGGTTTATAAACTGTAACACCAGTTGGATATACCGTTGGATGACCCATAATATCACTCCTTCTTTTTATTTAATATAGTTTTCTAAAGACTCCATATCTTGGAAATCCTTAGTTTCTAAAAACTTACCATTTTCATAAACTGCTAGAGCAAGCTGTCCTTTTAAACCCAAATCCTTATAAAGATTTGTCTGCTTAGTAATATCTTGCATAATAGGTATCATTTCACCATCAATTTTCTTTTCAATTTCTCTAGAACCCTCTAGTGAATCATTTTCATATGGGTTATAGAAAATAAAGCCTATTTTTTTGTCTTTTTCACCCATAATAGATAGTAAATAATCCCTATCATTTATATATCTTTCAGCTGCAACAGCCGCAATAGCACCGTCTGATGAAGCTGTTATTACCTGTCTTAAGAAGGTATCTCTACAATCTCCAGCTGCATAAATCCCATCAACAGAAGATTTCATTTCATTATCTGTTAGGATAAAGCCACCCCTATTAGTTTCAACAATATCTTTTACAAAATCAGTTTGTGGTATCATACCAACAAAGAAGAAAATACCAGCTGTTTTATGGTCAGTAACCTCATCAGTCCTAACATTTTTAACCTTTACACTTTCTACACTTTCTCCACCTTCAACAGCAACAACTGTAGAGTTCCAAATAAATTCTATCTTTGGATTAGCAAAGGCTTGTTCTGCTGCAACCCTATCACAGTCTAATTTTCCTTCATCATGAAGGACAACAATTGTAACCTTGCTTGCAAACTTAGATATAAACTGTGCTTCTTCTATGGCTTGGTTACCAGCTCCCAAAATAAAGACTTCCTTGTCTTGGAAAAACTTAGCATCACAAGTTGCACAATAAGCTACACCATTTCCAACAAACTCAACCTCTCCAGGTATTCCTAAAATCCTTGGCTTAGTTCCTGTTGCAACTATAACAGCCTTGGTTTCAAAATCTCCCCTTCTACCAGTTTTAACTAATTTATTTCCTGATTCAAGGTTTTCAATTTCCTTAACTGTAGTCCTAATCCATTCTATGGAGTCAAACATTTCAGCATGCTCCTTAAACTTAGCCATAAGATCTGGACCAGATGTTGGTGCTACACCAGGATAGTTCATAAGCTCAGTAGTGTCTCTAATTCTTCCACCATAAGCACTTTGCTCAATAACTAATGTTTTTAGTTCACTTCTTCCTGCATAAATAGCTGCACTAAGTCCTGAAGCACCGCCACCTATAATTACTAAATCATACATTATTTTGCCTCCTCTTTTACTACTTTTGTATTATCAACTCTCCTGCCTATTTTAAATACTATGACTATGACTGCTAGAGCAGTTAATAGTAGATTATAATAACAATATGCAAAAATCTTAAATGGTGATAAAACTGTTATATAATCATAAGTTTGACTCAAGGTAGTTAGTATAACCAAGGCCCCCATTATAAAACTACTACTTAATGGGAATATGGCAGAAAAATGAAAAGCATTTGTTGTTAACAAGAAAGACCTTCTTACAGGATCAATGCTCATCCTATTTCCTAGTTCATCTGCAAGTGCTGAAAATAATAAAATTGCAGGTAGTGCAGATCCAGCTAATAGTATATTTACAATAGCCATACCAAGAGATATTACAAGCTCTGTACCAGTAACTGTATTAACAAAATCTATCTTAGAAAACACACTGCCTAGTTTAGTAATAGCCCCACCTTCAACCATTAAGGCTATTAGTCCAAAAAGCAACATAGTAGAAAGTATTACATCCACCATATCGTATACACCATCAAATAAAATTCCTTCTAAATGTCCATCTGTTATTGCTATTAGGTCTGAAAAGCCCATAAGACCAGATGCAAGTCCTAAGACTATTGCCGAAAGTATTCCATAAGATAATGATAAAAATAAGTTGCCTGTCCTAAAGGATAAAATTAATAAGACTGCCAAGGGAATTAACATTATTAAACCCTTTGGGTCTGAAAAACTATTTATCATCTCAGGTGAAAATTCCGTAGCCTTTCCACTACCATTTGCTATATAAAATAAAACACAGGCTATAAGTGCTACAATTCCTACATATTTAAACCTATACTTTATTAAGTCTACAGAGTTTGGTGATGTCCCATCTGCATATTTTTGACTCTCAGTAGTCATTAAACTTACTTGGGAACTTGGCGATAAATTATCTCCTAAAAACACCCCAGATATTAAGGCCCCTAGTAAGACTTCTGGCTTGGCATTTAATAATAGTCCTGGAGGGTACATTATTGGAACTATTGCATAAAGTCCTGTAATTGGAGCCCCACACCCCATAGCTATTACAGCTGATGCTAGGAAGGCAAAAATTACAAAGCTTCCTCCACTAAGTCCAACCTTTTGACTAATCCAAATAAATCCATGACCAATATTACATTTTGATAAAGTGGTTGTAAAAATTCCGATTATTAAGAAAACTAAAATCAAATTCATATTTCCCTTATCTGCGAAAGAATCCAAAACTACATCCCAATATTTTTTCTTATCCTTACACAGGAAAAAACCTACTAAAAGTCCTATAATTCCACCTACTGTTATTGATTGCATGGAGTAGAATTTAAAAACTAGTGCAAAAATACCCGCTGCTACTATGTAGATAACTGTTGGTATTAATGATGCAAACTCTCCCCCATAAAATTCTATACTTGGTTTTTCTCTTTCCATAATACACGCCCCTTCATATTTATTTATGTCTATCTCCTATATTTTGTAAGCATTGCGTATAATTTAACATTCTTTGATGTATTTTTAACACATAACTAGAAGACCAATTAACCTACTACTAATATAATAGGTATAAGTTTTAAACTTACTATATTAAAGAATTTAAAAGCTCAAATCCAAGGCTAGCTCTTCCAAATAAAAGAACCTCCACCTGCCTGTACCAAACTTTAAAAGTTCTCATTTTTTAATACTTATATATTACTTAGCATCAAGTAAATACTTAAGTGAAATTTTTCCTTATATCCCCCCTTGTATTATAAGTATTTCTTATTTGTGATTTCATTATACACTATATTCATTATTATATTTTTTAAAAAATTGTAATAATTTAGTTTTCTATATTTATATAACCATATTTCTGGCTTTTATTCAAGTTAATTTTATTTTCCACCCCCTATTTAATCCTTATTTTTAGCCATTTTTTAATTTTATCCAAGCCTAAGTCTATAAAAGTTGTAATTTTGAGAATATTTTTAAAAGATTTTTCCTCTTTCCATTAATTTGCATTTAATTGTTAATTTTTGGTAATTTTTCACCTGGCTTTTCCTGGCTTATTTTTTAATTTGCCAGGAGATTTTTCCAGGTAAATTTATAGTTTTACCTAGGATTTTTTCCTCTTAAAACTTAAAAAATAATATTTTTACTATTAATAGGCCAGTCTAGCTAATCTAGCCTGGATAATTGTGATATAATTAGTTAAGTTAATATTTTAGGAGGTAATTATGAAATATAATATATTTGTACTTTGTGGTGGTAAGTCTGTTGAACATGAGGTTTCATTAAAATCAGCTACTGCCGTAATAAATTCTATTAATAGGGAAAAATTTAATGTCTATCCAGTCTACATAGATAGAGGTGGTGTTTGGCATATGCACGAAATGTCCAAAGAAACTATCCAGGAACCTAGTGACTTAATACTTGAGTCAGACCTAGACATATATGAGTCTTTAAGCAGGTTTGTAGCCTTCTTAAGTCAGCTGGATAATAAGCTTGTATTTCCTGCCCTTCATGGGAAAAATGGTGAGGATGGAACTATGCAAGGTTTCTTAGAAATCTTAAACCTTCCTTATGTAGGTTGTGGTGTCTTATCATCGTCTCTTGCTATGGATAAGGCTGTTACAAGAGACTTATTTAAAACCCATGGTCTACCTCAAGCCAACTATACTTATTTTGAAAAATACCAATGGCTGGAAAATAAGGAGGCTATAATTGAAGATATTGTTGAAAATATAGGCCTACCTGTCTATATTAAACCTTCAAATTCTGGTTCTAGTGTTGGAATAAATAGGGTTGAAAATCCTGGTGACCTGGAAGAATATATAAATATTAGTTTTAAATATGATACAAAAGTCTTGGTTGAGGAGGAGTTAGTTGCAAGGGAGATGCAGGTTTCTGTTATTGGCAACAAGCAGCCTATGGTTTCTTTTCCTGGTGAGTTTATTATGGAAAGACCCTTCTTTGACTATGAGGCTAAGTATATAGATAATTCTATTATTCCTGTTGTGCCTGCTAATTTAACTCCCGATACTAGTGATAGGGTTAGGCAGCTTGCCCTTGATACTTATAGGGTTTTAAATTGTAGGGGCCTAACTAGGGTGGATATTTTTGTTGATGCTAATAATGATATTTATATAAATGAGGCTAATACTATGCCTGGTTTTACTCCTGTTAGTATGACTCCTGTTCTTTGGGAGGCCACTAATGGAACTAGTTATACGGAGCTAGTTGAAAAGTTAATTGATTTTGGTATAGAGGAATTTAAGGAAAGGCAAGGAATTTTAAACAAGAGGTGAGGACTTTGATTAAAAAAACTTTAAAGGATATCCAGTCTTTAATTGGGGGCAGGGGACTTGATGAAAAATATTATTCTAGGCTTATTGAAGCAGTTTCTACTGATTCTAGGCAAATATCTAGGGGGAATTTATTTTTCCCATTAGTTGGAGATAATTTTAATGGCCATGACTTTATAGGCCCTGCTATTGAAAATGGGGCTGGTGCTATTATTTCTAGCCAAGTCCTGGACCTGGATTTTCCAGTTATATATGTTGATGATACCCTTCAGGCTCTTCAAGACCTTGCCAAGGCCTATATTGAAGAAGTTAACCCCTTTGTAATTGGGGTTACTGGTAGTAATGGAAAGACTTCTACTAAGGATATTTTAGCCAGTATTTTTAAGGAAAAATATAAGACCCACAAGACCCAGGGAAATTTTAACAACTTAATAGGCCTTCCTTTAACTATTTTAAGTATGGAAGATGATGTTGAGTTTGCCATTCTTGAAATGGGGATTGACCACTTTGGAGAAATGGATAGGCTAAGTAAGATTGCCAGGCCCAACCTAGGAATTATTACCAATGCTGGTGAGGCCCACTTGGATGACCTTGGTAGTAAGGAAAATGTTGCCAAGGCCAAGATGGAATTTCTAATTAATATGAAGGAAAATCCTAGGTATTTCTATTTTAAAGATGACGAGAACCTAGACAAGTTAAGTCTTCAAGTTCCTAAGGGCATTGATGTCTTTAGTTTTGGCCTAAGTCCTGCAAGTGATTTTAGGCTTGAGCTTGTTAGTATTTCTAAGGATGGGTCTACTTTCCGACTGCCTGACTTATATAAGGATGACTTTTTCCTACCTCTTATTGGCAAGCACCAAGTTTATAATGCTGGGGCAGCTGTTGCAGTTGCTAATTGCCTAGGTCTTGATGAAGCTACTATTAGGCAGGGGCTTAAAAATGTAGAGCCCACTGGAATGAGAAATGAACTTAAGTCTAATTCTAGGCTGACTATCTTAGATGATTCTTATAAGTCCAACCCTAGTAGCCTCCTTGCTGCCTTGGAAACAATTTACTCTATGGATGACTATGGTCAAAGGATTGCAATTATTGGTGATATGCTTGGCATAGGAGATGATATAGAAAATATGCATAGGGAAGTAGGCAGGCTTATTCGTGAAGATAAAATAGACTATATTATAGGAATTGGCTACTATTCTGAATATATTATTTGGGAGGCTGAACCTAGGTTTGGAAGGGATAGGCTCTTCCACTTTGAGGAAAAACCTAGCCCTGAAACCATAAAAGGTCTTGTATCTAAAATAGCCAAGGAAAATCCTCTTATTTTAGTCAAGGCTTCTAGGCCTCTTGAACTTGATACTATTGTAGGGGACCTACTTGAAGATTAGGAGGAGTTTTATGGAATTTTTTTCAATTTATACCAGGTTTGATAAGCTGGTAATTGCTTTTATTATATCTATAAATCTTCTTAGCTTTATCTTCTATGGGGTTGATAAGCTTAAGGCAAAAAAACACTCCTGGAGGATACCAGAGTTAAACCTTTTACTGCTGGGACTTTTTGGTGGTGGGGTTGGAAGCCTTATTGGTATGGTAGTTTTCCACCACAAGCTAGCTAAGAAAAAATTTATAATTTCTGTTCCTTTTTTAGTCTTAATAAACTTTATAAGTTTTTTATATCTTTATCCAAGACTAAAGGGGCTTATATAAAAAAAGATAGGCTAAGCCTATCTTTTTTTCTACTTACTATTATTTATAATACTTAATATTTCATCTGTTGTTTGGACTAGCTTACTACTAAAAGAGTAGGCTCTTTGGGTAGTGATAAGTTCTGTCATAGAAGATGCTAGGTCTGTTGTTGATTGCTCCAAACTATGTTGGTAGATAAATCCAAACTCCTCTGGATTTTCAAGTGAACTATAAAGAACCCCATTGGTGTTTATATAGCCACTAGCATCAACAGCTACAAGGTTGCTTGTATATTCTGGCTTATATAAAACTACCTGGCCCAAGTCTACAAGCTCTCCTTCAGAATTTTTACCATAGTCCAACTGGCTAATCCTACCATCTTTGGATATTGTAATTTCATTACTGTTCCATTCTTCTTTAGGAAGCAAATAGTTTATTTCTAGCCTATTACCATTATCATCTGTAACGGCTCCTGATTTATTTATGTGGAAGCCACCATTCCTAGTTAAAATTAGATTATTCTCTAGGTCCCTAACCCCAAAGAAACCCTCGCCCTCA
This sequence comes from Tissierellales bacterium, assembly GCA_030146705.1. Lineage (GTDB taxonomy): Bacteria > Bacillota > Clostridia > Tissierellales > Tissierellaceae > CAMIXG01. The sequence goes on from JASLBE010000002.1 coordinate 104,922, forward strand.
ATGGCCATATTAAACTCTCCATACTGGGATACAAGAATACCTTGTGAAAAGTCTGTATCCGAAAGTACAAACCTGGTTCCTGTGTTTATTCCCTTGTTGGTTTCCTTAGTTAAGACATCAGATTCAGTTATCCTATTTAAAAGTAGCTCCCCAAAAGACCCATCTTTTTTCTTATAGCCATAAGTATTTACATTGGCTATATTATTAGCAACTAAATCTAGGTTATTTTGCATCGCATTTAATCCTGTAGATCCTATATTTAAAACATTATATGCCATAATTTCCTCCTACACCCTGCCTATTTCATTTACAGCCTTGGCTAAGGTTTCATCTGCTGTACGAATTAATTTTTGGTTGGTTTCAAACTCTCTGGATATGGTTATTAGGTCCACCATTTCATCAGCAGGATTTATATTACTCATTTCTAAAAATCCCCTTCTTACAAGAGAGCCCTCATCTAAATATCCAGCCTCCTGGCTAGTAAAGTTAGTTTCTCCATGGGATACAAGCCCAGCCTTATTATTAAAACTAGTAACCCTTAGGTCTAAGTCCCTAGCTGTATGGGCTGGGTTATTGTTTATGTCTAAAACATTGTAGCCCTCATTTGTAATTAAAAAACCCTCTCTATCCACCTTAAAATTCCCATTTTTAGTATAGTAAACATTACCATTAGCATCTTGGACATTAAAAAATCCATCTCCTACTATGGCAAAGTCCGTTGGTTTTTCTGTTGCCACTAGGTTACCCATTTCAAAATTAGTGTGGACCTGGCTTATTTGGTTGCCAAAAACAAACTTGCCCAAATCCTGCCTCCTATTTAATTCATTTCCCCCTTGGAAATTAATCATATCCTCTCCTGCTAGAGTTTCCTGGATTATAATTTGAAACTTATAGCCTGGTGTTTTTATGTTTGACAGGTTGCCCCCACTATTCTCTAACTTCTTCTGAAGAATATTCATATTTCTATTTACTGTATATAGACTTCTTATCACAAAATCACTCTCCTCTTAAAAGACCTCTTACTTTAACCTCATCTGGATAAACCATACCTAGTCCCCTGGCTTCTTTTTCTATGTTCCTATCCCTTATGCTCTTATAATAGATTTTAAAACTAAGTCCAGACACTACAAGACCCAAGCCAAAAGACAATAAGACCCATCCTAGTAGTCTATTCGGTCTTTGTATAATTTTTTTAATAATATAACCTCTCCTTCATTCATAGATACAGCCTCACAAATTTCTTCTATGGAATACCCCTTCTCCTCATAGTTCTTTATCTCCATATACTTATATTCATTTTCAAAGGATTTTGCCCTATCCTTAGACCTTAGTAGCTCTAGTTCTAGCTCCTTGACCCTCTTGTTTAAGCTCTCTAGGTTACAGTCCTTGTCCACAATAGTTTTTTTAAGCCCCTTGGGAAAAAATAAAATTAAAACACCTATGGCTATATTTATAACTCCTATACATATAAATATTTTAAGCATAATTAAACTCCTATATATTGGGACATATATTCCCTAATCTTTAAAATAGCCCTACCATGTATTTGAGAAACCCTAGGTATGGAAATATCTAAAACATAACTAATAGACTTCATAGTAAGTTCCTCAACATAGTAAAGGTTCAAAAGAAGTTGCTCTCTTTCTCCCAGTCTTTCAACAGCTTCCATTAGCTGGTTTTTTATCTCCTTGGAAATACAAAACTTTTCAGGATGGATTACATTTTTATCCTCTATTAAATCTTTAAATTCTGTATTACCATCATCAATACAAACAAGCTTATCTAGAGAAACAGTAGATAGGTAGTGGACAGTTTCATGTATCTTTTTTAAATTATCCTTGTCTAGGCCTAACTCTTCACAGATTTCCATTTCCGTTGGTGTTCTTTGAAGCCTATGCTCCAAGCTTCTTTTTACATCATAATACTCATTTAACCTATCCATCCTATTTCTAGACACAGGACCATTTTTCCTAAGCTCATCTATTATGCTACCTTTTATCCTAATTCTAGCATAAGCCTCAAAGGGTACTTTTTTACTAGGATTATACTTATTTATAGCATCAATTAATCCTATAACTCCTATATTTATTAAATCTTCCTCTTCATATATTGTAGTCTTAGTATCTATTCTCTTTACAACTTTCTTTACCAAAGGCAAATATTCCAATATTAAGTCATTACGATTTACATCTTCTTTAAGTCCATATAGCATACAATCCCTACTTTCATTATTTAATGTTTCTTGTTATTTTCCCGACTAAACCAAATCATTTAAGAGCCTGTTGGACACCTTTTTTATTTCGTTTTCAAAATGGTAGCCCTCAAAATCTAGATGGGTTAAATAGTCTAAATCTATATTTAAAAATTTATCAATAGTTAGCTCAATGCTTTTACAAACTGCATCTGCCTCCTCCTTAGTGCCGTTGGCAATTAATAAATTTGTTTTTCCTTTACTTTCCAATAATGATATATTTTTTATAATTCCATAGGAAGATAGGACATCTTCCGAGTTTACTGTTGTTAATACTACCGTTGAATTAGATATCTTTAGTAGTTCTAAGGCGTTCTCATCCATAGTGTAGTCTGTATTAAAAATAAAGACATCCCTCTTGTTCTTATTCTTAATAAGCATCTCACCAATCACATTTAAGTCCTTACAGTTTTTATTTAGGTCTATAATCTCTATATTTTTTTGTTTTTTTATTAAATCTTTTCCAAGATCAATAGATAGTTTTTCACTATACCTATACTTACCAATAATTAGGACAATATTGGGGGACCTACTTGTTTTTTCCTTGCCCTCTGCCATCTTTCTTAAGTAACTAGCTTGGTCTTCCATTTAATTCCTCCCCATATTTCACTAAGTTTTCTAGACTGGCAACTTGTATATCTTCTGGCACATTTTGTCCATAACTAAAATACTCAATAGGACATTCTATCTTATTCATTAAATCCCAAAAATTTACCATTCCCATAGCTTCGTCAAACTTGGTTAAAATCATTGCATTGTAATCTAACTTCTTATAACTTTCCATTATCGATAAAAGTATATTTGTATTAGTTGAAATACTTGCCACTAAAAAAGTTTCTTTTTCCACACCTATTTCGTCTATAAATTCCTTTATATCATCAATCTTACTTCCATTTTTTTGGCTAGTCCCTAGAGTGTCAATCAATATAACATCACAATGACTCATAGAGTCAATTTTTTCCATAACCTCCTCAGGATTCCTAGCAACCTCAAACTGGACCCCTAAAATATTTCCATAGGTCTTTAGTTGCTCAACAGCACCAATCCTATAGGTGTCCATAGTTATTAGTCCCACTGTTTTTTCATTTTTAAAGTGCTCCATAGCAGCAAGCTTTGCTATGGTTGTAGTCTTGCCTACTCCAGTTGGACCAACAAAAACATTAATCCTCTTTAGCCCAACCTTTCTTGAAAAACAATTATCCTTGTAAATATAGTCAATAAAGTTTTCAAGATCCCTATTATTAACATTTTCTATATCAATTAAGTTTAGGGTTAAATAACCTAAAAACTGCTCTTTTATAAGCTTACTAGGGTATGCTAATAGCTTGTTATTCCTTATTATTTTTTCAAATTCCATATTGGTTTTAAGAACATTTTTTGGTTCTTGCTCCTCTTCAACACCAACTATTACTTCCCATTTTTCCTCTTTAAAAATTTCATACCACTTTCCAACCTTTATTTTTGACTTACTAATTATTAAGGCATTTTCTCCAAGTTCATACTTGGCCCTAACCAAGGCCTCATTTAAATTATCGACTATATACTTTTTTACTATCATTGTCCCAGTACCCCCACAGTTTCAATTTCTATATCATTTGGTACCTCATTTAAAGATAAGATTGGTAGGTCTCTAAAATTGTAGTAAGTTAAGTTCCTAAAAGAAACCCTTATATTTGGGGAAGTAATTATTACAGGATTTACTCCCTCAGTTATTAGCTTATTAATATTCATATTAATATTGTCAAAAATAGCCATTATTAATTCTGATTTTAAAATTGGCACAGAACCAGAATTTGTCTTCTTAGTGTTCTCCCTAATTAACTCTTCAACTTGAGGGTCTATTGTTATTACTGGTAGGACCTTATTTTCATTTAGGTAGTTACCAACAATAGTCCTCCCTAGGGCCGACCTTACAAACTCCGTTAAAAGCTCAATATCCTTAATCTTGGCACCATTATCTGCCAAAGTTTCTAAAATTGTTACCAGGTCATTAATAGGAACATTTTCCCTTAAGAGGTTTTGTAGTACCTTTTGGACTTCTCCCAGGGTTAAAATATCTGGTATAAGTTCATCAATAACTACACTATATTCATCCTTTAATCCCTCTATTAAAGATTTTACCTCCTGTCTTCCTAGGAGTTTATAAATATACTGCCTAGCCACTTCTTTTAAATGGGTTACCAAAACAGTTATTGGTTCCACAATTGTGTAACCTTTAAGTTCAACAGTTTCCCTATTTTCTTCAGTTATCCAAAGGGCATTTAATCCAAATGAAGGTTCGGTTGTAGGAATTCCTTGAATATCAAACTCATCACTACCAGGGTCTATAACCAAGAACCTATCTGTATAAATTTCTCCCCTTGCCACTTCATTTCCCTTGATTTTTATAACATAGTCATTAGGACCTAATTGTAGGTTGTCCCTAATTCTTATAGGGTTTAGGACTACCCCTAGTTCACTGGCAAACTGCTTTCTTATTCCAGTAATATGCCCAGGAAGATTACCCTCACTACTTTCATCAACTAGTCCAATTAACCCATAGCCTATCTCAACAGAAATAGGTTCAACTTGCAGGGTTGTTATAACTTCTGACTTGGCCTCCATTTGCTTCATATACTTTTTCTCTACTTCAGATTTTTGCCTAAGTTCTTTTTCTTCAACCACCTTTTCCTCTTCCATTAAAATATAGCCAGTAGATCCTACAACCACAGCCACTACTGTAAATATTATAGTAGGAAAGGCTGGAATTAGACCTATTAAAAAGATTACAACTGAGGCAACTAATAGGACCTTGGAGAAGTTAAAAATTTCATCTGTTACAGCCTTACCAAACCCATCATCTCCTTCAGACCTGGTTACTAAAATACCAGAAGCTACTGAAATTAATAAGGCTGGAACCTGGCTCACAAGACCATCCCCTATGGTTAATTTCCCAAACCTATCTAGGGCTTCCATTATGCTCATACCATCTTTTATAGAGAAGATTAAAATTCCGCCTAAGAGATTTATAAGGGTTATGATAATTCCAGCTATGGCATCCCCCTTAACAAATTTACTGGCCCCATCCATGGCTCCATAAAAGCTAGCCTCTCTTTGGAGGTTTTGCCTTCTTTCCTTGGCAGCTTCTTCTGTAATAAGTCCTGCATTTAAGTCTGCATCTATTGCCATTTGCTTACCTGGCATAGCATCTAGGGTAAATCTTGCAGAAACTTCTGAAACCCTACTAGAACCATTTGTAACAACTACCATTTGCACTATGACTATAATGGCAAATATAATGGCTCCTACAATATAATTATTTCCTGTTACAAAGTTGGCAAAGGCATCTATTACAGCCCCCGCTTCACCCTGGCTTAAAATAAGCCTTGTTGAGGATATGTTTAAGCCTAGCCTAAACATAG
>JASLBE010000050.1 GCA_030146705.1 Tissierellales bacterium
TTAAAACATTATTATAGTCTCTTTTTTCAACTATACTTAAGCTTACATTATCCATAGCCAGATTCTTATAATTAGTTAATGGCATAGATAAGAGATATAAAACCAGTGTTTTAAGGGCAGTTCCATGGGACACAATCAATATGTTTTTCCCCTTATGTTGACTCATTATCCTAGTTATAACCCTTTCCATCCTATCTCTTAAACTATATAAATCTTCTCCCTTAGGAATTTTCAAAACTTCTGGTTTTTCCATCCATTCCTTAAATTCTTTTGGATATTTTTTTTCAACATCTGAAAAAAGCATACCTTCCCAAACTCCAAAACTCATTTCCCTAAGTTCTTTATCAACTATAACCTTAGCTCCATTTAATAAGCCTATTTTTTCAGCAGTTATTCTTGCCCGGTCTAAATCACTACAGTATATAGCATCAATTTCTTCATTTTTAAGCCTTCTAGCAATTAAATCTGCTTGCTGCCTTCCAGTTTCAGTTAAGTCAGCATTTGCATGACCTTGAATTCTTTTTTCTATATTCCAAGTTGTTTGACCATGTCTTACAATATATATCTTTGACATCCTATTACCTACTTTCATTATATGATTTCTCCACAACAAATACTTTTGGTGGTTTATTTATCTGATTTACAAACTCATATTTTAACACATTATATTCCTTTTGATTAAGCTTTTTTAAATAATCATTTATTAAGTTAAATTCTTCAAGACCGCCCTTATGTCCAATATAGGTTACTATAACCATCAAGCCATTCTCTTTTAAAAGTTCTAAACCTTTAATAATACTAGTTAAGCTTGTCTCTCCCCTAGTTATAATCTCCTTGTTTCCACCAGGTAAATATCCTAAATTATAGATTATAAAATCTAGAGGTTCTACTATATACTTATCTATATTTTCGTGACTATCCTTTATAATTTCAACTTGTCCCAATAAGTTTTCCTTGGCTAATTTTTCCCTTGTTTTTTCTATAGCAAAATCCTGTATATCAAAACCGTAAACCTTGCCCTTGTCTCCTACAAGCCTGGCAAGGTTTAAGCTATCATTGCCTTTACCTAAGGTGCAGTCTAAAACCCTATCTCCAACTTTAACATTTTTCTCCATTAAGTCCTTAGTTATTTTTAATACATTTATTATATTCTTATACATAGTCTACCTCTTACAATTCCATAAGTTCTTTTACTTCATCTTTTGAAAGTTCTCTAAACTCTCCAAGTTTTATTCCTTCTAATCCTAAACTTCCAAAACTTATCCTCTTTAATTTTTCTACTGGATGGTTTATGGCACTACACATTTTTCTTACCTGCCTATTTCGACCCTCATGTATTTTAATTTCAAGTAAGGAAGTTTTTTCATAAGTTTGAATAACCCGCACCTTGGCTGGTGCTGTCCTAATGCCATCAACCATCAAACCCTTCCTAAACCTAGATAGTTCTTCTTCCAATGGTCTTCCAGCCACCAATGCCAAATATGTTTTTTCAACTTCAAAACTAGGGTGGGTAAGCTTGTAAGTTAAATCTCCATCATTAGTTAATATTAAAAGACCCTCTGTATCTATATCTAACCTACCAACAGGGTATACTCTTGTATCTACTCCTTTTATTAGGTCAACAACCGTCTTCCTATTATGTTCATCCTTTAAAGTTGTTACATAGCCTACTGGTTTATTTAAAGCAAGATAGGTTTTTTCCTTTTCTAAACTTATTATTCTTCCATCAACTTCTACAATATCCCTATTTGGATCAACCTTACTCCCTAATTCCTCTATAAGCTTCCCATTAACCCTAACCCTAGTAGCAAGTATAAGTTCTTCTGCCTTCCGTCTTGAAGTTACCCCACATTTAGCAATATATTTTTGTAATCTCATCTTACTTTTTTTCCACATCCTTCAAATCTAGTAATTTCCCATCTACAATCTCTTCTATTTCTTTTTTATCGTCTATATTTAAATTCTCTCTTAGTTCTGGTAAAGATTCTAAAGATTCCAAACCAAAAACCTGTAAAAATAAATCTGTCGTCCCATATAAGATTGGCCTCCCAATTTTTTCCAACCTACCTCTTTCTTCTATTAATTCTTTTTCCAGCAAACTATATATTGAACTATCACACTTAACGCCTCTTATAGCCTCAATTTCAGATTTTATGACTGGTTGCTTATAGGCAATAATAGAAAGGGTTTCAAGGGCTGCATTAGATAAATTTTTACTTACCATAGGCTTGTTTAACTGTTTTATATATGAAAAATATTCTGGTTTAGTTCCCAGTTGATAATTATTTCCTCGTTTTTCTATCCTAAGACCTCTTTTCTCCCCAGTATAAAAATCAATCATTTCGTCTAAAATATCCCTAACTTTATTTTTAGGCATATCCAAGATACTAGAAATATCTGTAATACTTAAAGGGTCTCCCCATGTAAAAAGCAAGGACTCTATAATACCAAATAACTCTAACTTATCATCCATCTATATCTTTCCTTTCTTCTATTATTAGGTCTGAAAAGTCTTCTTTTTGTCTTATGTATAAAACCTTAGTCTTGGCTAATTCTAAAATTGATAAAAAGAAAGTTATAATCTCCTCCCTAGTAGTTTCACTAGAAAGTAGATTAGTAAATTGAAGCTTTTTTTCCTTTTTTATACTAACCTCTACAATATTCATACATTGGTCCAAGCTATACTCTTCCCTTTGAATTTCATTAATAGTAAGTTTTTTCTCTTCCTGTGTCCTATTCCTTATAATATTATTAATTGCCCTTAATAATAAGTCCACCTTCATATCCTCTAATTCTAATTCTTCTTCCTGGTCCAACTCTTCCCTAGGTTTGTAATAAACCTTAGCTTGATCTAACTCCAAAGTTTTAAGCCTCTCAGAAACATCTTTATATTTTTTATACTCTATAAGTCTTTTAACCAGTTCCTCCCTAGGATCCTCTTCCGCTTCTCCATCAAGATTATTTTCTTTTTTAGGTAGTAGCATTTTAGATTTAATTTCTATTAAGCTAGATGCCATTACTAAAAACTCTGAAGCTATTTCTAGGTTAAGATCTTCCATTTTTTGAATATATCTTAAGAATTGATCAGTAATTGTATTTATTGGTATATCATATATGTCAATTTCAGCATCATGAATTAAGTGTAATAATAGGTCCATTGGTCCTTCAAATGATTCAAGTTCAATTTTATATTTCATAATTTCTCCTTTTATCAAGTCTAATATAATTTATATATCTTCATTCTCAATAATTATATACTATATTTAACTTTCTTAAAACCAATGAAAGTTTGGAATAAATAAATTCTTTTATAGATCAGTTACATAATATAGCCTCGACTATGTCGAGGCTATAACCTATTCGATAATTTGTAAAATCAAATCTTTTTTATTCTCACTTTTATTTTTAGAAATTTTCATAGACTTAGAAACTATATCCTTAACTTCTTCAAGCCTATCTTCTCTGTCTGTAAATAAACTAGCCAGTAGGTCCCCCTTTTCTACCTTATCATCAACCTTCTTATTTAAAACAATTCCCGCTGACAAATCAATGCTTGAATCTTTATCCTCTCTACCAGCACCCAATAATAAGGCTGCACGACCTATTCCTTCAGCATCTATAGCTTCTATATAACCATTTTTTTCACTTAGGACTTCTAAACTATACTTAGCCTGTTTTAAAACTCCGTAATCATCTATACATCTAGTATCCCCTTTTTGGTTTTCTATAAATTCCCTAAGCTTCTTAAGTGCTTTACCATTAATTAAGGCCTCTTCAAGTATACTCCTAGCTTCCTCCCTAGTATCTGCTTTTTCAGCCAAAATTAAAATTTCACAGCCTAGGCTTAAGCAAATTTCTCTTAAATCTTTAGGCCCTCTTCCTTTTAAAACTTCTATGGCCTCAATAACCTCTAAGTCATTTCCAATAGCATATCCTAAGGGTTCATCCATATTAGTTAAAACAGCCACAGTCTTTCTTCCATCCCCATTACCAATCTTAACCATTTCTCTTGCAAGCTCTTCAGCCTCGTTTAAGTCCTTCATAAAAGCTCCTGACCCAACCTTTATATCTAAAACAATAGCATCTGAGCCAATAGCTAACTTCTTACTCATTATACTACTTGCAATTAAAGATATATTATCAACAGTTGCAGTGACATCCCTAAGTGCATAGATTTTACCATCAGCAGGGGCTATGTTTTTAGTCTGACCTGCTATAGCTATTCCTATATTATTAACATTTTCTTTAAATTCCTCATCTGTTAAGTTTAATCTCAAACCATTAAATGCTGCTAGCTTATCTAAAGTTCCTCCTGTATGCCCAAGACCTCTTCCTGATGTTTTAGCAAATGGAACTCCTAATGATGCAACCAAGGGTCCCAGTATCAAAGTTACACTATCCCCAACTCCACCAGTAGAATGCTTATCTACCTTTATTCCATTTATATCTGATAAGTCAAACCTGTCACCAGAATTAGACATAGCCCTTGTTAGATTAATAGTTTCCTCCTCATCCATACCATTTATATATATGGCCATTAATAAGGCTGACGCCTGGTAATCCTTTACTACATCTTTAGTATAGCCATCTACAAAAAATTCAATTTCCTCTCTTGATAATTTTTCACCATCTCTTTTTTTAGATATAATGTCATAAATTCTCATATAACCACTCCAAACTATATAAGTTTTAAAGTTTCTTTAATTAAATTTTGAAAGTCTCCCTTTACCTTTTGTGATGTCTTTACTACATCTTCGTGATTCAATGCCTCATCTAATACTCCTGCAGCCATATTCGTTATACAAGATATACCTAGGACTTTTATTCCTTGATGGTTGGCAATAATTACCTCTGGTACTGTTGACATTCCAGCTGCATCTCCACCTAAAGTCCTAATCATTCTAACCTCTGCTGGTGTTTCATAAGTCGGTCCAGTCATCCAAGCATAAACACCTTCTTTTATATCTAGCTTTAGTTTACTTCCAACACTTTTAGCTATTTCTATATATTCCTTATTATATGCACTGGACATATCAGGAAACCTAGGTCCCAAATCGTCATTATTCTTACCTATTAAAGGATTTACTCCCGCAAGATTTATGTGGTCTGTTATTATCATTAGGTCTCCTGGATTAAATGATGTGTTAACTCCACCAGCTGCATTAGTAACAAATAAAGACTCTATCCCAAGTTTAATTAACACTTTAACTGGAAAAACAACATCACTTATTGGATAGCCTTCATAAAAATGAAACCTTCCTTGCATAGCAACTACATTTTTCCCAGATAATTTACCAAATACTAATTGTCCAGCATGGCCTACAACTGTAGACACTGGAAACCCTTCAATATCTTCATACTTTATCTTAATCGGATTTTCTATTTCATCTGCTAAGTCTCCAAGACCTGAGCCTAGTATTAAACCAACTTCTGGTCTTTCTTTTATTTTTTCCTTAATTATTTCACAAACACTTGTTATCTTATCCATAATTACCTCCTAAGCCCTTGGATGGCTTTTCCTATATATTTCTCTTATACTTCCACTAGTTGACTTGTATACATAAACTTGAGTTGTTGTAAGATCCGAGTGACCTAACATTTTTTGTACAACTTCCAAATCAGCTCCATTTTCTATCATATGGACAGCAAATGACTGCCTTAAAACTTGTGGAGTTATTTTTTTATTTATAGGTAGGTTCTCTTCGTATTCCTTCAAATTTTTCCAAAATCCCTGCCTACTAATCCTAGCTCCACGACTATTTACAAATAAAGCCTTGGTTTCGAAATTCTTCCTAAGCCTATCTAGATAATTTTCTAAAGCATCAATTGCATAACTTCCCATTGGAATAACCCTTGTTCCAGCACTATTCTTAACTGCCAAAGTTCCTATTGTCATATCTAAATCTTCTATATTTAAACCTACTATTTCATTTACTCCTATTCCAGTAGAATACATTAACTCTAACATAGCTCTATCTCTTAAGCCCTTAAAGCTATCTTTATTAGGCTGCTCCATTAATAAGCTAACTTCTTCCTTTGTTAAAGTCTCAGGTATTTTTTTTTCAACCTTAGGAGCCTTGAGTCCTATGGTAGGATTATTATCTACATACCCCTTATTTCTTAAAAAATCATAGTAAGATTTAATAGAGGATAGGTTTCTAGCAATTGTTGAAGTAGCCCTACCACTTTTTTCTAAGTCCATTAAATAAGTAATGACCGTTGTTTTATTTACACTGTTTAAATCTTCTATATTTTTACCCCTTATATATGAATGAAATTTTTCTAAATCATTTATATAAGACTTCAAAGTATTCTCATTTAGGTCACGCTCATCATTCATATACTCTAAGTATTTATTTAAAAAATCCTCTAACAAACTACACACCTTTTTCTTCTATATATTCTCTAGCTACATTAATTGCTATTACTGTTTTACTGTCTAAAATTTCCCCTCTTTTTAACTTCCTAGCCAAATCAGATAATAGTATTTCTTCTATTTCTATAAACTCACCTTCATCCAATTTAGTTGCTCCCTTTTCAAGTCCAGTTGCAATAAATAACTGGATCTTTTCATTAGTTATACCTGGAGAAGAATAGAGCTCAAAAGCGTATTCAAATTTATTAGCAGTATAACCTGTTTCTTCTTTTAATTCTCTTATGGCTGTTTCTCTTGGTTCCTCATTAACTTCTAGTTTTCCAGCTGGTATCTCAAGAGTAAATTTTTCAACTGGCTTCCTAAACTGTTTAACCATAACTAATTTTTCATCATTAGTAATAGCAATAATTCCTACTGCACCAGGGTGTTCAACTATTTCTCTTTTTGAATACTTCTTATCTGGAAGTTCAACTGTATCAACTCTTAAATTTACAATTTTACCATCATAAATTTTTTCTGACTTCATAGTTTTTTCTTCAAATAGCATATTTCTCACTCCTTATTTAATAGATTTACTGCCTTCCTCCCAACAGCCCCCAAGCTATAAAAAAATTCTTTTTCTTGGTCTATCCCTCTGCCCATAGTAGTAGTAAATAGTTCATACTTACCTAAAGCATCTTCTATTTCTCCACCATCTTCTATAAAAATATTATGTTTTTCACTTATATTATTTAACTCTAGCTGTTCTTTTATAAGCTCAGCCTTATCCTTATCAATCATAGGAAAAACTATGTTCCCCCTAGTTTTGGCAATATCCTTTAAAACAGTTATAGTTTGGTGGCTAAGCCCCCTATGCCTCGGTCTAGCATCTTTAAATCCAATCCTTGGGACAACTAAAGGGTAACCCCCAAGACTATTAACAGCATCTATGTTAAAACCTTGCTCTATGCCTGAAAACCCATACTTAGTTCCAGTACCAACTATTCCAGGCCCCATAGTTATTATGCTTATATCCCCAGCTAAAAGTTCTTTAGAGCAAATAAGCCCTGTATAGATATTTACAGCCTCATAATCTCCACCAAAAGCATGGCCAATAGTTATTGTTTTATCAATTAATTTTTTTTCCTTCAAATCTCTTACAGTATTACTAAAACTAATTGGTAATGCTCCAGCATCTGTCATTATATAGTTTATTTTTGCATCAGACTTTAAGTACTTAACCATAGCCGTTATAGGAGCCAACATACTATGTAAAGTAGCCACTATAACTATATGCTTATCTAAAGATTTAAACTCCTTAAATATTTCATGGTGGGGACTTGCTTCCTCCTCAACTGATAATACTCTCATTTGATATGGAGTATATCTAAGTTTCATTATATGCCCATCACCCTTTAATTCTGCCTCTTCGTTGGAGTAATTAAATATAACAAAATGCTGGCCACCAGTTCCTAGCCCTAGGTTTACTGCTGTAGTGTTTATAGCTAATTTATCTCCAGGCTTAACTCTTCCTGTTAACTCATTATAGTTTACAACTTTTTTAACTTCACTTTTACATCCCACTTCCAGCCAGGTAATATCTTCATACTCTTTAATTATCTTATTTACTATAGCTTTTTCGTAGCTGATCATATTATTCATCTTATCTTCCTAACTTGTCTATATAGTTTAAAATTTTATTTCCTTCTATTATTTTAGAAAAAGATTTTTTCTCGGAAAGTAAATTAGTAAATATTAAGATACATATTACTAATATTTTTCCTAAAAAAGAAAAATTAATAGCAACATAATAACCTAAACTATAACCTAAAATATTTGATCCTGTATCTCCCATCATAGAACTTGCTTTTAAATCATATTTTATATATGACAATAGTATACCATATAGAGAAATTATAATATAACTATCTAAGAAATTTTTAGAAATTATTATATTAAAAACTGATATTGCAAAAAAAACCTTTATAGCCCTACCTGGCCTAAGATCAAATAGGTTCATTAGATTTGTAAATAAGGCTATTAATATAGCATTTACTAGGATTTCCATAATATTATTTGATATGTAAAAACTTACATAAATGGAAACCAAAAATCCTAAGGATGCCTTTATATTGCCAGTAGTTAATTTTCCCTTGAAAAATGCACCTATGTGCCCCTTAAATCCCTTATACTCATCTGTACCAACAGTATCATCTAACAGTCCAAGCAGACCTATAAAAATAAATCCTGCTAGGTAAATTTGTGAGTTTAAGTAAACTTCATCTATTTTTAAAATTTTTCCAAATAAAGACATAAACACTATTGTTATTACCTGGGCGAATATTATCCCTAAGCCCATGGCATTTGGTATCATATCCCCCCTATAATTTTCCTCTAATAAGCTTGTTTTTAAAAGCATATGTCTTAATTTAGGCATAAATATAAATCCTAATATAGTAGAAATTATAAAGCTAAATAAATTTATCTTCAAACCATCACCTCTTATAGCCTTTAAAAAACATTACAGTAAATGTTTTTAAAATATCTTTAAATTGCTTGCCCCTATGGATAAATCCAGATAAGTTTCTTTCCGTATACCTATGGGTCATATTAACTCCTACCTCCAAAACTCTAAATCCTTCATTTAAAGCTTGAACTGTCATGGCCACCTCTATCCCATACCTATTTGGTATATAGTTGATTTCATCAAGGACTTCCTTCTTATATACTCTCTGACCTGAAAGCGATGTATAGATTTCCTTTCCAGTAAAAAATTTAACCCCATTTTTAGCCAGTCCTTTAACTAAACCTAAACCACCCTTTTTATCTGTAACAGTCCTAGCTTCTGGAAATTTAGCGATTGTAAAATCTGCCCTAGAATTTAAAACTGGTTCTATAAGCTTATTTATCTCTGAACTAGTAGTTCCTAAATCACCATCTACTAAAACCAAGTATCCATAATCTATTTCTTTTATTGCTTTTTTTATAGCATATCCCTTGCCCATATTTTTATCATAAGTTATAAACTTTTTCCCTAGTTTTTTAATTTCTTCAAGAGTATTATCTTTAGAACCGTCATTAACAATTACTATTTCATCAATTAATTCTATGGTCTCTAGGTTGCTTATTGTATCTTTTATAACATCAGCTTCATTATAGACTGGAACTACGCATACTACCTTATTTTTTTCCATATTATCCCTCAATTATAAATTACTTAAGTGGTAAAACACTTTCAGCAGTTCCTTTTATACCAAAGTTACCACCTTTACTATTTAAAGAAAGTACTGTTGCTACCTTTCCAATTTTCATATCAATATTGTCAACTGTTGTAATACCATATTCCTTATACTTACTTGCATAAGAGTTTCCAACATAAGATTTCTCAACTCCAACTACATCTACTCCTAAATTTTTTGCAGTATCAATAACAAGCTTATCTACTAAGGCTACCTTATTGTCAGTAGTTTTTGATCCACCACATACTATTATATAGTCTGGTTTTATACTATAGTTTCCAAGTGTCTTTATAGCTCCCATATCCTTTAGCTCCTTGAAAATAGTCCCATTCTCTCCATTAACTATATTAGTAACTAATTCTTTTAATTTATTAGATTCTACTCTTTCTAAAGAAGTTAAGTTTACTACATTTGCCCCAGCTTTTTCCAAGTCATATCCTATGGAGGAGTTGACATATGAATCGCTGGTTTCTATTAGGGATATATTCAATCCTTCTAATTGATCCTTTATTAAAATCTCATAGCTTTCATCTATATATTTTTCCCTATTTTTACTTTTTTTATTAAGCTCTTCATTTTCTAGAGCTAAGTCTTCATTTTCTTTCCTAATAGTCTTAAACTGAGTTTCAACTATACTAACTAAATTTTCCTGCTGGTCTGTTATAAAGCCTTCTGTATCCATGGAAAAACCTATGTAAATCCCTAGACCTAAAGCAGTAAATATAGCTACTATTGAAACTACATAAAACTTCATATTCGGTAACATAAAATCCTCCTTACATCCCCATCATTAACATAAATCTAATTTTTAAAAGCTTTAAAAAATTTCTAGTTATCGGGTTTATTAAAGTTAAAATTAAAATTGGTATAAAGGCTGCTATTATAATTACTATTAAATACTTGATATTAAAATCACTTCCATACAGCTTGTTTACACCTCTTGCATCTACTAACTTATCTCCCACCTTAAGTCTTGTCAAGAATGTACTAGCCATTCCCTTCCTTCCCTTTTCTAAAAAATCAATCATATTTGTGTGGGTTCCCAAGGCTACTATTAAGTCTGCATTGTTTTCATAGGCCAAAAGAAGAGCAATATCTTCACTAGTCCCTGGTGATGGGTATATGATTGGGTCTATTCCTAAATTTTTAACTCTTTCATATCCAGGTGCCCTGCCATCTCTAAAAGCATGGACTATAACTTCTTTTGCTGAAAGTAAACAGTTATCAGAAACACTATCCATATCTCCTATTACAACATCGGGAGTATAGCCAAACTCTAGTAAGGCATCTCCACCACCATCTACTCCAACTAAGATTGGTTTTACCTCATCAATATAATTTTTTATAGTAACAAAGTCTTGCTTATAATCCTGCCCACGAACTACAACTAACACATGCCTATTATTGAAGTTAGTTTTTACCCTAGGTATCTTTATACTCCCTGTTACTAGACCCTTTTCCTTTTTTGCATACTCCAGGGTGTTTTCTATAAATGCATCCAATTCTTTTTCTATATTATCAAAACCTTTTTTTAAAAGCCCCTTAATGGTTTCATCTTCTAAATGGATACACCTAGCCACTATCTTTCCGTCTTTTAAAATCGAATCTTTGCTTATTTCAATTATATCTCCTTCATTAAGGCCTTCTACAGCTTCTAAATTTTCAACCTCAAATATTGGTATTCCTTCCTTCATTAATACTTCAGGTCCCCTATTTGGATACTTACCACTAATTGTTTCCTCTGTATTTATGATCCCAACCACTTCTTTTTCTACTAGGGATCTAGCTGCTACTTCATCTAAGTCTCTATGGGAAATTAAAGCAATATCTCCTGGCGTTAATCTTTTAGTTAGATTTTTTGTAACCCTATCCCTCTTAACTTGCGCCTTTATATACATAAATAACCTCCAACTGATTATCACATTTTAGATTTTAATTCATTACACATGTTTATCATTTCCCTGGCATGTTTTTTTGTAGTATCGGTTAACCTAGGACCACCTATTAACCTTGCTAGCTCTTCTACCCTACTCTTATCATCTAAAAGTTTAATATAGGACCCAGTCTTATTATTTATAGTTTCTTTATTAATAGAATAATGCCTATCTGCCATGGCTGTTATTTGTGGAAGGTGTGAAATACATATAACTTGGTGGTCTTTAGAAATTTCGTAAATTTTTTCTCCAACTAACTGGGCTGTCCTTCCAGAGATTCCTGTATCTATTTCATCAAATATCATAGTATCAATATTATCATGGCCTGCCAATATTGTCTTAAAGGCCAGCATTATTCTAGACATCTCTCCTCCTGATGCTATTTTAGAAAGGGGCATTAGACCTTCCCCTATGTTGGTAGAAATCAAAAATTCAACCCTATCTATCCCATCTATATTAAAATCATTGAGTTCTTTAAAGTCCACCTTGAAAACTATATCCTTCATGTTAAGATATTCTAATTCTTTTTGTATTTTCTCCTCTAAATCTCTTCCAATTTCTTTTCTTAAACCTGATAAGTTTCTAGACTTCTCTAAGAGTTTTTCCTCCATAAGCCCTATTTCTTTTTTTAATTTCCTAATCTCAACCTCTTGATTTGCTAAAATTAAAAGTCTCTCTTGAGCCTCATCCTTAAATTTAAGGATTTCTTCAAAGCTTTCTCCATACTTACTCTTAAGCCTATTTATCAAATCCAACCTATTCTCTAACTCTATCAAATAATTAGGATTTGCCTCCAAAGAGTTCCCATAGTCATAAATATCCCTAGTTAAATCTTCCAATTCAAAACTTATATTCCTATATCTTTCGTAGATAGATAAAATTTCTTCATCTATTTCCTTAATCTTTTCAAGTTCTGAAATATCCCTATTTATTATATCAAGTATGGCTGTTTCTTCAAAGCTATTAGACTTTAAATTTCCTAGAACTTGCATAAAAATATTATTTATGAAATTTATTTCCTTGTACTTCTTGTACTCCTTCTCTATATCTAAGTCTTTTTTCACATCTAAGTTTGAAGCTTCTATTTCATCTATTTGATATTTTAAAATATCAATTTCCCTATCCCGCTCAGAGCTTTCTATAGATATTTCACCTAAGTAATTCCTCTTATTTTTAAGTTCTATATAGGCTGATTTTATTTCCAACTTAAGGTCCTTAAATTCTTTATTTCCAAAAGAGTCAATAAGAAATTTATGGTTATCTACTTCTAATAGTGATTGATGCTCATGTTGTCCAAAAATATCGACTAGGTTCCTAGTAACTTTATTAAGCATTGATAAATTTACATTTTTCCCATTTATTTTTGTCAAACTAGGTCCATTTTTAGAAATACTTTTATTTATTATTAAAATCCTATCTTCTTCAATTTCTATCCCATAATCTTTAATAATATAATCTATCTCTTTATTTTCAACATAAAAAACTGCCTCTAGTATGGCCTTATCTTCACCTGTTCTTATAAAATCCTTATTAGATCTAGACCCTAATAAGACTCCTAAGGCTTCTATTAAGATAGACTTACCTGTTCCAGTCTCTCCTGTAATTATATTTAAGCCATTATCAAATCTAACTTCTAAATTTTCTATAATTGCAAAATTTTTAATATTTAATTCTAATAGCATAAATACCCCCTATCAACTATTAACTTAGTTTTTCATGTGCTAGTTCAACAATTTGTTTTATACTTATAGAAGGATTTTTCCCATGGTTTTTTTTAAGTAAAGCCAAAAATTCAATATTTCCAGTTGCACCAGTTATAGGTGAAAAAGTAAAATCTACTGGACCTAAGTTATAATCGGAAATCTCCAAAAAAATATTCTCTATAACTTTTTTATGAATAGCTGGGTCTCTAATTATTCCCTTTTCTCCAACCTCTTCTTTTTTTGCTTCAAATTGCGGTTTTATAAGGATAACTGCTGATCCGTCGTCAAATAAAAAATCATTAATTATAGGCAAGATTATTTTAAGGGAAATAAAAGAAACATCAGTTGCAATAAAATCCAGCTTGCTTGATAGTTGACTAAGGTCCACATCTCTAATATTAGTCCTTTCCATTACAACCACCCTACTATCATTTCTAAGTCCCCAGTCTAACTGCCCATAACCAACATCAACTGCAAAAACTTTCTTACCATGGTTTTTTAATATACAATCAGTAAAACCACCTGTTGATGCCCCTATATCCATACAAATTTTATCAGTTAAATCTAGTTTAAATTCTTTTAAGGCCTTTTCAAGCTTAAGTCCACCTCTTGATACATACTTATGATTCTTTCCTTTAATCCTGATTTCCGAACCATACTCAATCATATCGCCAGGCTTACTAATTTTCTGTTCATTAACAAGGACCAATCCCTGCATTATATAGCTTTGACCTATTTTAATATTATCTACATACCCTTCTTTATATAGAACAATGTCTGCCCTATCCTTCATAATTCAATCCTTAACCTTCCTTAAAAATTTTAAGTTTTAACTTACTTTCAGTAAAATATAATATTTTCGCAATTACATGTAAAATGGATTCATAATTTTCCATAGCAACTGTTTTGCCTACTGCCTTTCCACCTACTGTAAAAGATGCAATTAATGAAGTCACTACTAAGGCTAATATACCTCCATTTAAATTTTTATGAACTTTTAATATATTAAAAACAATATTCGTTCCTATTGCCCCTGAAATAATACCGCTTATATCTCCTATAACATCGTTACAAAAATTTGAAACCTGTGATGCATTTCTAACAAGTTTTATAGCATATTTAGCCTCTACTACTTTATTGGCCGCCATGGCATGAAATGGTTTCTCCTCAGCTGTTGTAACTGCTATACCTATTATATCAAAAATTATCCCTATTAATATAAACACTATTAAAACTATAAAGGCTGGAATTATATCTAAATTTTCTACTAGCCTATTACTAATAATTGTAAATAGTCCAGCTAAAAAAAATGTCCAAACACTAATGAAAATTACCCATTTCTTATTTAATTTTTCAAAAACAGATTTCTTTTTCATATTTTCCTCCTAAATAATTAAATAGCTGATAGCCTAAGGCTATCAGCTATTTATATGGTGGTGATAAATTGTGTAAATCTTACGGCTTTGGTCCAGTAGGATTTCCCTAGTAAGAACTGCCTGTTGCCATAACAGTGGTTTCCCTTTAATCTTACCATTACCTTGTCACCAAAGGTACAACTAGATTGCCACTTAGGCCGCACTGTAATCCACAATCTACCTCAAAATTGAACAGTCTAGGAGTTTTCCTCTACAAGTCAACTACTCCTTAGCCTCTTTTGCAAAAGTGGTTTCGGCAACAAAACCCTTAAAGCCTTGGGCCCTTCTCGTCTTTAAGGATGGCTTGCCATCTGCCAAGTTCACTCAAGGCAGGCTACTCTACTATCCATTAAATAGTAGGTTTATCACAACAATGGCTAGTTGTGTCTCCACGGAAGTAGGGTCATCGCCCGCATGCCTTTGCAGATCGCCCCATCTTCCTTACTTCCTGTAAAGACCCCCAACTGGGCGTCGGAAGCCTATACAAGAAACTTCATCGATATGCCTTTAAACGGATTTTTAGCCCCGTCTTCCAGAATAATTTCATCGACTAGAATACTGCACCACCAATGCTTATTATACTATAGTCATTTAATTCTTTCAATCAACTAAATATCTCTATCGCCTAACTCTTCTACAAGTTCTATGAAGAATTCCCTATTAGGTCTATTAATCTTGTTTAAAGCTTCTATAGCTAAGTTATTATACCTAATTAAGTCCTCTCTAGACCTAGCTTCACCAAATGTAGAAATGTATGTTATCTTACCTATTTTTCGATCTTCTTCCAAGTCTAAAAAATCATCTTGTATTTGGTAGCTCATTCCCAAATTATATCCAAATTCACGCATTAGTTCAACCTCATCATTTGTAGCACCAGCTACTATACTTCCAGATACTAAGGCTGCTTGAATAAGTCCAGCTGTCTTATTTTTATACATATAAATAATAGCCTCCTCTGAAAGACTATCTTCTTCTAAATAAAGGTCAACCACTTGGCCTCCAACCATACCAGAGATTCCAGAATACTTAGCAATTTCCCTAAGGGCTAAAACCTTCCTACTGTCCTTGCTGTTCAAGTTATCTAAGATGATTTCAAAAGCCATATTTAAAAGAGCATCTCCTGCTAAAATAGCCATAGCTTCACCAAATTTTTTATGGCTAGTTGGTTTTCCCCTCCTAAAATCATCATCATCCATTGCTGGCAGATCATCATGTATTAAAGAATAGGTGTGTATCATTTCAATAGCTAAAGCATATGGCATAACATCCCTATAGTCTCCACAAGAAAACATTTCAAAGGATTTTAATGAAAGAATTGGTCTAATCCTTTTTCCTCCACTAAAAATACTATATCTAATAGCTTCAATTATTCTTTTTTTATATAAATTATTACTAGTTAATACTTCTTCAAATTCCCTATCTAAAATATCTTTTAGCCTGTTTAATTCATCATAAAGTATCAATTTAAACCTCCATTGAAAAGTCTTCTTCAGTTTCATCATCTAAGATAATTCTTATCTTACCTTCTGCTTCCTTTAAAAGTTTTTCACAATGTTTATAAAGATTTCCCGCCTTAGTAAATTCTTCTATTGAATCATCTAAAGATAAGTCCCCTTCATCTATAGTCTCTAGTATTTTTTCAAGTGCTTTATAGGCTTCCTCGTATGAAAGTTTTTCTATATCCATTAAATTTCCTCCTTAGTAAGACTATTGACAACAGCCCTAATTTTACCGTCCTTAAGAATTATATTGATTTCTTGACCATCTTCTAAATCCTCTATAGATTTAACTAGCTTACCAGCTTGTGATAAGATTATCCCATAACCTTTTTCTAAACCTAATTTTGGATTTAAAACAAGCATTTTTTCTTTTAAGTTTAGTAGTTTCTTCTCTTTTTCATTAAAACTAATCCTAGTAGTTTCTTGCAGCCTCCTAGAAATATTATCTAGGTCTTGCCCCCTATTTAAAATTAATTGTAGCGGGTTTAATAGGCTTATTTCTTTTTCCTTTAAACCTAAGTTTTTTTGCTTTTCTATCAAATTGCTCCTAAGGCCAGTGACAATATCATTATATAGTTTTTCTAACCTATATAAATTATTCTCAACATTTGGAACTGCCAATTCTGCTGCTGCTGATGGAGTAGCTGCCCTTAAATCAGCTACAAAATCACTTATAGTAAAGTCAACCTCATGTCCTACAGCTGATATAGTTGGCTTTTCCATATTATAAATTGTTCTTGCTAAAGTTTCATCATTAAAGGCAAACAGCTCATCAATTGAACCTCCGCCCCTTCCGAATATAATTAGGTCTATATCATCTCTCTTATCTAAATATTTAAGGCCTCTTATTATCTCTTTTGGAGCATCTTTACCCTGGACTAAACTTGGGTAAATAATTATATTTGTAGCTGGAAATCTTCTTTTAATTACAGTTATAATATCCTTAATGGCTGCACCTGTTCCAGATGTTACAACCCCTATAGTCTTCGCTAATCTTGGGAGCTCTTTTTTATGACCTTCATCAAAAAGCCCTTCCTCTTTTAGCTTATTTTTAAGTTCTTCAAATTCCCTATAAAGTTGCCCCAGTCCATCTACCTCTATATCCTTTACATAAAGCTGATAGCTACCATCTCTTTCATAAACAGAAATATTTCCCCTAGCAACAATCTTCATACCTTCTTCTAAATCTATATCTAGGTTTTTATTGTTAAACTTAAACATAACACACTTTATCCTACTATCTTCATCCTTTAAATTAAAATACATATGTCCACTTCTATGGTGGACATAGTTTGAAATTTCTCCTTCAATTTTAATATCTGATAAAATAATATCCGTTGATAAAGTTTTATTAATATAATTATTTACTTCAGTAACTCTATAAGGCTTCATACAGTTCTCCTACTCTTCCTTTTCTATATTACTTATTACTCCACCTAAAACTCCATTTATAAACTTATAAGCCTTAACATCGCTATACTTCTTAACTATCTCTATAGCTTCGTTTACTGAAACCTCTACTGGTATATCCTCCCTGTAAAGTATCTCATAAATAGCTATCCTAAGAGTTGAAAGGTCAACTTTAGCCAGCCTATCAATTTTCCATCCCTTTAGGTTATCTTCAATATACCTATCAATTACTTCTAGGTTTTCTCTTGTTTTTTCACTAGCATCTATAATATATTCTTTTTCAGATTCATTATAGTCATAATTCGCTAAAAATATATTTTCCATATCCTTGGAAAAATCATTATTCATTTCCATCTTATAGATTAGGCTCATAGCCCCTTCTCTTGCTACTTTTCTTCCCATATTCCCCTCCAAATATATGTTATTTTATCCATAACATATAATTTACCCTCTAGAAAATAGAGGGTAATTTTTAAGCTTCTTTATTATCGCTATCTTTTTTAGGAAAAACTACTTCCTGTATTCCAATATTTACTTCACTAACATTTAAACCCGTCATTGTTTCTACAGTTTCCTTGATTTTTTCTTGAACTTCCTCTGCTACTTCTTTTATTTTTTTTCCATATTCAATAGCTAAATTCATAGAAATTTTAACAACATCTTCATCTATATAAACTTCCACACCCTTGGATAAACTTTTCATCCCTAACATTTCTGTTATTTCTCCAGTTATCCCACCTGTCATTTTTGCAACACCTTCAACCTCACTGGCTGCTATATTCGCTATTATAGAAATAACATCTTCTGAAATATTTACTGATCCATTTTCAAAACTTCCGTTACTAATTTTTTCTTTCACGTCTCCACCTCCATAATATATGGTTACATTATATCAAAGCTAATATTCATTTACAAATATTATATCTATATACAAAAATAAAGAAACTACTGTTAAACAGTAGTTCTAACTTTAAGCTCTAGACACATATTCACCAGTTCTAGTATCGATTTTTATTTTTTCTCCATTGTCTATAAATAAAGGAACATTTAATGTAAGTCCTGTTTCAACTGTTGCAGGCTTACTCGCTCCAGATGCCGTATCTCCTTTTAAGCCTGGCTCAGTTTGAGTAACTTCTAAAACTACAAAATTTTCTGGAACTACTTCTATAGCCCTTCCCTTGTAGAAGCTTACTGTAACATTATCATTTTCTTTTATATATATCATCTTACCTTCTAATATTTCATCAGTTAAAGGTATTTGTTCATAGGTTTCTACATCCATAAAGTAATAAAATTGCCCATCATTATACAGGTACTGCATTTCTTTACTATCTATAACTGCCTTTTCATATTTATCAGAAGGATTTAAAGTAACTTCCCTAATTCCACCTGATTCTACAGCCTTTACCTTCATTCTTAAAAACGCATGTCCTCTAGCAGGTTTTACGTGTTGGTATTCAACAACCTCATTGATTGCACCATCCATTATGAAAGTCATACCCTTCTTTAAGTCAACAGCTTGTATCATTTATATTCCTCCTATACATTAATAAATCCTATCCCATTATACCAACTAATAATTTATCTATCAAGATTTATAAAACTTACTATTTCATTTACAAGTTCCTCTACAGATTTTCCATCTATTTCTAAAACAATATCTGCAGCAGCTAAGTATTTTTCCTTCCTCTTCTCCATCATTTGTTTTATATCAAGATTTAAGTCCTTAGGGTTTTTTAATAATGGCCTTACCTCTTGGGAATCTTTTAGATTCCTAACAAGGGTTTCGCTTGTACCCTTTAAAAAAATTCTTTTACCCATAGACTTAAGTATTTCCCTATTTTTTTCTCTTAAAATAATTCCACCACCTGTTGCAACTACATAATTATCTATCAACTTATAGTCTTCAAGAACCTGTGTTTCCATATCCCTAAAGTACTCTTCTCCATATTCCTTAAAGATATCCTCAATCTCCATATTCATTCTCTCTTTTATTTTATTATCTGTATCCAAGACCTTAAAACTGAAATTAGACCTTAAATATTCTCCTATTGTAGTTTTTCCTGATCCACTCATTCCTATTAATATTATATTCACTAGTTTTCACTCCTTATTTCTAATATATCAAAATTAATAAATCCTGGTAGGTAGCTTCCATCCCTAAAAACGTTTTTAAGATTATAAGTATAGCTGAAGTCTCCATCGGTATCTTTGCTAATAAACAAACCATCTATACCTAAAGCTACTCCCTCCTCTATGTAGGTTTTACCATTAACTATTATAACACCTTTAAAGTCAATGTCATTTTTTATATATAAATTCCCATTTATGTATAAAAGCCCTTTTAAATTAAATACTTCATAGTTTTCACTACTAGCAATGGTAAACATAGAAAAATCGTTTTTCATAATAATAGATATATATTCCTTGGTAAAAAACTTGTCAACCTCATCTCCTGATATATTATAGCTATCTTCTAATTTATATAAGTTTAAATTATCAAAATTCCAGTCCACTTCTATAGCATTTCTCCGACTATAATATGAACTGCCATAGTTTTTCTCTGTTTCCTTAATAATAAATTCAAGGTAAGTTTTTAACTCCCTTTCTGAAAAATCTCCCTCCATAAATATAGGATTTATAAATCTTGCCTTGGCAAAAGAATAATTACCTATGTTTTCAATTATCGACCTAGACCTTATATCTAGTTCATTTTTAAAGCTCCTACCGGCTATTCCATAGTCTAAGCTAATATTTTTCTCATTTGGATGCAGGTCCCCCCTATTTAATCTTATATTATTTTCAAATACTAGCCTATCACCTAAAAAACTATTGGACCTTATTCTTCCTAGGATATCCCTTTCAATTTTCTCACCATAATTATCATGGTAGAGTCCTAATAAAATTTTATTCCTTGACCAATTCCTGCTATATATACTATTTATTTTAGTATTTATTATATATTTATTTTCTCCTAATCTTTCAAATACAAAAATAGATCCCATTAAAACAATAACTATTAAAATGATCCCTATTAAAGATATAAATCCTTTATTTTTCATAAAATCCTCCTAACAATAAATAAGATATATAGGTCTACCTATATATCTTTAGTTTCTAAGTAAATAACTTTAGTAAAGTTTTCAATATAACCTTTATCCTCTACTCCAATATTCAGTTCCACATATTTACTTTCCTTATTTAAATAACTCTTATTTATTGTTTTAACATTCCCCATTATTAAATTTATACCTAAATATCTTTTATCAATATCATTAAGACTCACAACCCTATTACTCTCAAAAGCTACTCTTTTTAATTCATTTTTTTCTAAATAATAGGTAATAATATTATAAGTTTTAGAACTACCAGATTTTATTATGTAAAAGCCTATGTTATCCTTATATTTATAATGGTCATCAAGGTCTGTAGCTTTCATTAAAATAGCATTCTTCACTTCTTTTCCTATATAGTTTAGACCATACTCAGCATCTAGGTTTAAATTATTCCTGTATAGGAAGTTTTGATTACTTTGGCTAATTATTAAAATATTTTCTAATAATCCTATTAAAACTAAAGAAATTATTAAGATACCTATTATAGTTTTTATTAAAATAAAACCCCTTTTATTTAAGGAGGTATATTTTGTCCCTAAACTCTTTTTTATCATTGTATAAAGTAATCTCAATTTCCCATAATTCATCACCTAAACCTACTTTTTCTAGCCTGCAATTATTCCCTTCTCCAGTCTCAAATTTTTCTATAACTAGTTCTCTTTCTTTAAAGTGATTAATAAGCTTGGTGAAGTTTATATTTCCATAATATATCTCTTCATCACTATCCTTGGCAATTTTTAAGTATTCTATTATTCCATCATAATCCTTAAAAAATTTAAAATCCTCCTTATTTTTAAGATCAACCTTTGCTATACTTCCAATTAAAGGATTTATAAAAGTTAAAAACAAGCCTGTTATTAGGATTAAAATTAAGCCATCTAATAAAATATATCCATCCTTATTCATAGCCAATTTCCCTCTTATTAATATTACATACTACTGGAGTTATACTAACACTTATTCTTGCTTTACTAGTTTTAAGCTTGATGGTCTTAGAGTTTTCCACTGTTCCATTTCCCTTAAAGCCTGTCTTGGAGATTCCATTTGGACTTAGAAATTCAATATTAGACTTAAATTCCTCCCTAAAAGAATTACTATCATCAACATTTCTTATTATGTATTCTTTCTTATTTACTATATGTAGATAATACATCCTATTTTCGGAAATAGCCTTATTTCTAGCATATTTTATATCTCCTAAAAATTTATATATTTCATATTCTTCATAAATCTTTTTAACCAAGCTTAGCCTTGGAAGTAAAATAGAAGATATTGTTAAAATTATTAAGATCCCAATTAATACCTCAATAAAAGTAAGTCCCTTATTATCCATACAACCTCCTATCTTAGAATTCATATACTCTGACAATAAGCTCCAGGTCATTTAGGAATTCATTGTTAGTATTTTTTTCATGGGAGTAGGCTACTAGCTCTAAATTATTAAACTTATTCAATAGTCCATCTATAACTTTCAAGCTATCTAGCTGGTTATAATTAATACTAAAAACTAAATCATATTCTATTAGCTTTAATTTATCCTCCTCTTTCCCAGTCCTATTTAATATTTCGACCCCCTTAATTTTAAGACTTTGATCTTCTAACCCATAAAGAGCTTCAAGAATTTTACTATAGCTATTATGTTTAGTTAAGCTATCTTTTTCTATTTCCAAATAGTTTTTTTCGTATTCTAAAAGTTTCTTTTTATTTTCATAATCCTTTATTAGTTTACTATCATTTTCAGCAGCTTCTATAAACTCCTTATAATTAAAATACCCCATCTTAGAACTAGAATTATTAATTTTTAATATAAGCACAACCAATAATATCAAAAGTAAAAATTTTGTTTTTCTACTAGTCATAGGCACTTTCCTCTCCTACTATAATAATCTTAAACCTATAGCCTTCATCTTTAAATATTTCATCAATATATACTTCTTTGTTAGAATTTCTAATGGCTAATAACTCTTGTATTTTAAAAATTCTAGTCTTGCTATTAGTTTTCCCTAAAATTGTAGTCTTGCCTCCACTATAGGCAACATCTAATACCTCATCTCCTATTCTTAAAATACTATCTAGGCTTAAGATTAAACTATTATCATTTTCCTGGGATAAGTAGCTTGAAATTTTTTCCTGGTCTTTTTTCAAGGCCAGAATATCTCCTTCTAATTTTTTTAATTCATTTATCTTCTCTAGATTTTCCCCACTATAAACTAATAAATTTATTCTTTTAACCTCCTGCCTAATTGAAATAAATAAGTATACTGCTATTAAACCTATAATAAGTGTAAATATTACAAGTAACTTCCTAGTTTTTTGCATATAGAATTTTCTTTTAACAAAAAAATTAAAATCAAACATAATTTACCTCTTTAGAATTTATTAAACTACCTATTGCATTTCCATATATATTTAAAGGAATATTATCACCTGCTAGTTCCAAACCTTCTAAATCTTTTAAAACTATTGTTTGCAAATTTAATTCATTTGTAAAAAAGTTATCTATTCCATTTAAGCTTGATAATCCTCCTGTTAAAATTGCTAGGTCTAGCCTATCATTAAAAGTATCTTTAAAGTAATTTAAGTTTATTCCTATTAGGTCTATTAGCTGGTCTAAGTAGTTTAAAAATTCAGCACCTAAAAACCTATCATAGTTTAATTTAAATATATTTTCTATTTTCTCCGTATAAAGTCTAATATCCTTAACATTTTCTACTTCAGAGCCAGCCCTCCTATAAAATTCTACTAGCCCCCTATTAAATGATTTGGTAAATAATAAACTATTATTTTTAAATATAGTAATATCCAAACTTTCATATCCTAAGTCAATACTTATTATATTTTTATCCCTTATTTTATATGAGGAATTTACTAAACCTGAATGGTTTATAAGTTTAATAAAATTTGTATTATTTAAACTTAAGCTAGTAG
>JASLBE010000078.1 GCA_030146705.1 Tissierellales bacterium
TAGCAGTAGCTGGGAACATAGCACCCACCAACACTACAGGCTTATCACTTTTTACTGTTAGGTTTAAGAAATAAGCAGTTTCTTCCATGGTATCTGTACCGTGTGTAATTACAATACCATCTACATCATCAGTGGCTAAGAGCTTATTGATACGCTTAGCAATAGTCAACCATACGTCATCAGTCATATCTTGTGAGCCAATACGCACCACTTGCTCACCAGTAACGTCAGCAACATCATTTACTTGTGGCACAGCATCTAGCAATGTACCAATAGCAACTTGACCTGCCTTGTAGTTACTTTCTGTTGCAGAAGTTCCTGCACCTGCAATTGTACCACCTGTTGCCAAAATATGCACTTTAGGCTTTTGAGCAAACACGACTACCGACAACATCAAAGCTGTCATTAACAAACTTAATCTTCTTAGTTTCATACTTGTAATTTTTAAGGATTAACAATATGTATTAATATATAAAATGTACCAACAATAAACCAACGCAAACGGTAGTAAACGTAGTAACCAGACCTGGCAGCATGAATGAGTGATTCAATACATACTTACCGATCTTAGTTGTACCCGTGCGGTCAAAGTTGATAGCGGCTACTAAGGGAGGATAATTAGGAATAAAGAAATAACCATTAACAGCTGGGAATAATGCAATCAGCAAAGGAGGCTCCAAGCCTAAGTCTAGCGCCAAAGGCACCAAAGCCAAAACGGTTGCAGCCTGGCTATTCAGCAAAATAGACATCGCAAAAAGAGCAAATGCAAATAACCACTTATACTCGGTCACCACACCCTGAATAGCGGCTGAAAGCTCATCAATATTACCATTGAGGAAGGTATCTCCCATCCAAGCAATACCAAAGATAGCTATCACAGCCTGCATACCTGCAATAAAAACAGATCCCTGTGTCGCCTTCATAGCATCAGTCTTGGTGAAAAGAAGAATAAGACCCGCTGCAGAAAGCATAAAGATTTCGATAGTCATAGGCATAGGAAGAATGTAAGCCTCTTCGCCCATTCCAAATGTAGGGCGTAAGCCATCTACCGAACCAAACAGAACGATAGCAACAGTCGTTGCAATAAAGATAATAATTGAAATCAGCGCTTTTTTCTTATTGGGTACTACGGCTGTCTTGTGATCTGACACCTCAAAGATACCCTCTCTGACACGACGTTGAAATTCAGGGTCTTGCTCTAGCTCTTTACCCTTACGAAGCACAACAAAAGCACCTACTAAAATTCCAATTAAAGTAGCAGGAACAGTTACCAAAAGAATTTCAATTAAGGTAACATCATAACCTCTTCCCACAAAAAGCCCTAATAAAGCCACAGTCGCAGCCGAAATAGGTGAAGAGGTGATTCCTTGCTGAGAAGCAATTACAGCAATACTCAAGGGCCGTTCAGGCCTAACTTTTGTTTCTGTTGCCACTTCTGATATCACAGGAAGAATCGAATAAGCGATATGACCTGTACCGGCAACAACAGTAAATAGATAAGTTACCAAAGGACTCAGCCAAACAATTTTGGATGGGTTCTTACGCAATAGCTTCTCAGCTGGCTTAACCAGATAATCTAAGCCTCCTGCCGCTTGCATACAAGATGCAGCAGAGATTACAGCCACGATCATTAACATAACATCGATGGGAGGACTTGTTGGTTCTAGACCAAACATAAAGGTTAAGAAGAGCAGGCCTAAACCACCCATCACTCCCAAACCAATACCGCCCATACGTGCACCAATAATAATGGCCACAATGACGAATAAAAATTGTACTAACATATTAAAATAAAATTATCGAAATAACAGCTTTGTTCTCTTAGAAAGAAGATACTCACTACTTCTCTATGCAATGTCAAAACTATTCCATATTTTAGAGAAAACAAGCTTTACAAAATGGTTATTTACAAATCTCTTAAACAATTAACTACTCACAAAAGTATCAATTTGTCAGTTTGTTTCAAAAAATATCGGAAAAATCGCTCAAGGTTAATTTTTATTAACATCTTGGCAGTTCCTTATTTTATCTATTTTTTATTTACTAGGTTTGCCTTATAACCAAAAATAAGACACATACATTAATTTAAATATTTTGTAAATTATGGCGACTAAAAAAACACGTGTAGAGTCTGACTTGATAGGCTCGAGAGAAATTCCAGAAGAAGCACTTTACGGTGTACAAACTTTACGTGGAATTGAAAACTTTCCAATCAGTAAATTCAAAGTAAGCGACTACCCTCTTTTTATCAAAGGTCTAGCCATTACAAAGAAAGGTGCAGCTATAGCCAATCACGAGTTGGGCTTATTGAACGAAGAGATTTCAAAAGCTATCCAACAAGCTTGTGATGAAATCATCGCTGGTCAGCACCACGAGCACTTCCCTGTAGATATGATTCAAGGTGGTGCAGGTACTACAACCAACATGAACGGCAATGAAGTGATTGCCAATCGTGCACTCGAAATCATGGGACACAAGCGTGGCGAATACGACTACTGCTCTCCTAATGATCATGTTAACCGCTCACAGTCAACTAATGATGCTTACCCAACAGCCATCCACTTAGGACTGTACTTCACACACCTCAAATTAGTAGATCACTTAAAGAAACTCGTTGACTCACTAGAAAAGAAAGCAGTTGAGTTCAAAGATGTAATCAAGATGGGTCGTACACAGCTACAAGATGCTGTACCTATGACACTAGGTAGAACCTTCCATGGTTTTGCCAACATCCTTGCACACGAAATTGACAACTTAAACTTCGCTGCCGAAGAATTCCTAACGGTCAACATGGGATCAACTGCTATTGGAACAGGAATCTGTTCAGAGCCAGGTTATTCTGAAAAATGTGTAGCCGCACTCTCAAAGATCACAGGTTGGGACATCAAGCTTGCTGACGACCTAGTAGGTGCTACCTCAGACACTTCTTGTATGGTAGGTTACTCACAAGCCATGAAGCGTGTAGCGGTTAAAATCAACAAGATTGCAGACGACCTTCGTCTTCTTTCTTCTGGTCCACGTTGCGGCCTCGGTGAAATCAACCTTCCAGCTATGCAACCTGGTTCTTCAATCATGCCAGGTAAGGTGAACCCAGTAATTGCTGAAGTAGCCAACCAAGTAGCCTACAAAGTAATTGGCAATGACGTATGTGTAACTATGTGTGGCCAAGGTGCACAAATGGAGCTCAACGCAATGGAACCTGTAATGGCTCAATGCTGCTTCGAATCGGCCGATCTCTTGATGAATGGCTTCGACACCCTACGTACTCGCTGTATTGATGGCATTACTGCCAATGCAGAACACTGCAAAAAGCAAGTACTAAACAGCATTGGTATCATCACAGCGCTAAACCCAATCATCGGTTATAAAAACTCAACCGTTATTGCTAAAGAAGCTGCTGCTACAGGCAAAAGTGTATATGACTTGGTATTAGAACACGATATTCTAGACAAGAAAGACCTAGACACTATTCTAGCTCCAGAAAACATGATTAAGCCAGTTAAGTTTGATATCAAACCTAAAAAACACTTATAATCTCAACTAGAGTGAAACCACTCTAAGTAGATTTATCCTACAAAAAGGGCACATCCAACTATCGGATGTGCCCTTTTTACTTTATTACAATTTATAAAAACTACTGAAGCTCTAAAACGAGCGCAGCTCTTGGAGCTAATGACAAGCGTTCTTGACTCAAATCATAGCTACGCTTAGAAACCACATCCAAACCGCTATTCTTGACTGAGTAAAGCTCTCTGAAGTGATTGAGATCTACCTCTTTGGCTTGATCACTACCATTGAGAATCACTAAGACCTCTTCTGCTCCATGCTGACGTTTGTACATATAGACTTGGTCTTTGGGAGAGAAGTGCTTGAGGCTACCCGCTGTTACAGCCTTAGCACCCTTGCGCCAATGTAGGAGTGTGCGCAGGTAGTCAAAGGCTCTATTCTGTTCGGCTGTACGCTGACTTGCCTCAAAAGCATTGACTGGATCGTCAGCCCAGCCACCTGGGAAATCGGCACGCAAAGCACCATCTCCATCTTTCTTATCGGCATACATGAGAATTTCAGTACCATAGTAAAGCTGTGGAATACCTCGAGTGGTAAGCAAAAACGCCATAGCCTGCTGAAATCGATTAAAATCATTGGCCTCTTCTTGAACAGTAGCAAAGCGAGACGTATCGTGATTATCCAAAAACACCAACAAATTATTGGGATTGGCATACACAATATCCTCGGCCAGATACTCATATAGACGAGATAAGCCCTGACTCCAATCGCCCGTCTCCTCATCAAACACCTGATTCATTAGATTCATAAGAGGGAAATCCATCACCACGGGCAAGTGAGAATTCTTGGGATAAGCAATCGGACTGTTCTCCTGCCAGAACGAAATACCTACATTCGAATTGAGCCAAGTCTCCCCTACTATTGTAAAGTTAGGATACTCAGCACGCACAGCCTGACACCAATCAGCCATAAAGTCAAAATCGGCATAAGGATGAGTATCCTGACGAATACCATCTATCCCTGCATACTCTATCCACCAGATGCTATTTTGGCTCAGGTACTTAGCCACATGAGGGTTACGCTGATTCAAATCGGGCATCACCTCAACAAACCAAGCATCCTCGGCCAAGGCCTTATCCTTAGCTGAAGCATAAGGATCAAACTGAGGAATTGTCTTGTAAGAAGTCTGGGTAAAGTTGTCTTGAAAGTTGAACCAATCGTGCGTAGGCTTATCTTTGAAGAAGAAATGCTCACTCCCACAGTGGTTGAAGATCATATCCATAACCACCTTTAGGCCTCTTTGATGGGCCTCATCTACCAAATTCACAAAATCGTCATTGCTACCCAAACGTCCATCTACCTCATAATAATCGGTGATGGCATAGCCGTGGTAAGAGGTCTCTTTCATATCGTTCTCTTGCACAGGATTGAGCCATACAGCTGTAATGCCCAAATCGGCCAAGTAATCCATCTTTTGAGTAATCCCCACCAAATCGCCTCCATGACGCGCATCGGGATTCGCTCTGTCCATCAGCTTGTCTTTTAAGCCAGCTACCACATCGTTGGAGGGATCTCCATTGGCAAAACGATCGGGCATAATGAGGTAAAGCACATCGGAGGAATCAAATCCCTGTGCCTTTACTTTATTAGTTCTAGCCTTGAGCTCATAAGCTATCTTTTTCACTTGCTTTCCCTTGCGTAGATTTATCGTAAACTCCTGGGGCTGAGCCTCGGCCAAGTTTAGATAAAGCAAGAGGTAATTGGGATTAGTGAGCTGCACCACCTCATCGACCTTCACATCGGAGCTCGAAAGCGATACTGTAGCACCTGCTAGATCTTCTCCATAGAGTAACACCTGCAAAGAAGTATCATTCATACCCGACCACCAAAAAGCGGGTTGAACCACATCTACCTTCATCCCAAAAGCCGATAGGCTCGTCAATAAACAAACCCAAATAAGCAATTGTATTCTACGTTTCATACCTTATACTATTTTCTGATTCGTAAAACACCCTCCTAAGTCTCCTTTTACGAGGGCACAGAGGAGGGTG
>JASLBE010000067.1 GCA_030146705.1 Tissierellales bacterium
AGGTAGTCTAAATATTTTAAATCTTCTTCCCTTATATCAATAGTACCATCTAGTCCCACTATATTAGCCTCTACTCCCAGATAAACCTTAAAATCTATTCCTTTTCTTTCAAATTCTTCATTTAATTGGTCAACCTCATCCCTCATTTTAGGAAACATCTTCCTATTAACTCCATAAATATAATGGCTAGGTCCATGTTCCGTAATCCCAATAAATTTAAGACCCTTGCCTAGGGCTGCCTCTGCATTTTCTCTAATAGTACCCTTGGCATGCTTCTTACTTGGTCTAGGAAAACTACTGTAAATAGTATGTGTATGAAAATCACCTATTATATCCATTACTCATCACCTATTAACATTATTTCTCTCTCAAGTTCTACTCCAAAATTATCCCTAACTGTTTTTTGAACAGTCTTTATTAAGGTCAAGATGTCTTCACAACTAGCATTTCCCCTATTTATAATAAATCCGCAATGTTTTTCTGATACCTGGGCATCCTTATACCTTATACCTCTTAAACCTGAATCATCTATTAGCTTGCCTGCATAATATCCTTCAGGCCTCTTAAAAGTACTCCCTCCACTGGCAAATTCTAAGGGTTGCTTATTCCTTCTCTCCCTATTTAGCCTAATCATTTCTTCCTCTATCTCTTTAAAATCTCCATCCTCTAAGGCAAATTCCACCTCTAAAACTACTAGGCCTTCCTCCTTAACCCTACTAGTCCTATAGGCAAAATTCATCTCGGACTTATCCAACCATTTAATTTCTAAGTCCTTATTAAGAACTTTCACCCTGTTTACTATATCTTTCATCTCTCCACCATAGGCTCCAGCATTCATAGTCATAGCTCCACCTAGGGCACCAGGAATTCCCGATGCAAATTCCATTCCTTTAAGGGAATTTTTTAAAGCCACCCTACTCACTGTTGATAATAGGGCTCCACTTTGGGCAAGTATAAGTCTATCCCTTACCTCCACTTTATTAAAGCTTTCATTTAGTTTTATAACTATCCCTCTTATTCCCTTATCCCTAACTAACATATTACTACCATTCCCCATTATCATATAGGGTATATTATTCTCTTTCGCTATTTTTATGGCCTTAACCACATCTAAGTCCTTACTTGGAAAAACCATAAAATCAGCTGGTCCTCCAATTTTAAAACTAGTGTGGTTTTTTAAATCCTCATTTTCTAATACCTGGCTTATTCCTGCATCTATTAATAATTTATATATGTCCAAATTTTTCATCTCCTTCTAAGCTCTTATATTGTATCAAATATATATATTTTTTTCTATTTTTATCATATTCTTCAAGAGTAATATTCTTACCCAAATATTATAACCATTATTTCAAATATAGTATATTAAAAAAATACAAAATATAATACACCTAATTTTAGGTGTATTATATTTAATACTTTATATAGTAGTCCAACCACCATCAATTTGTAACAGCTGCCCTGTTGTAAAACTAGATGCATCTGATGCAAAATAAATTACTGCCCCATCTAACTCACCTGGTTTTCCCAACCTTTCCATAGGGCAATAAGTTTTTAGCACCTTTTGGAACTCTGGATTTTTAACTAGCTTATCTGTCATTTCACTTTCAAAATATGAAGGCCCTATGGCATTTACTGTAATTCCATACTGAGCCCACTCAGCAGCCAAGGCCTTAGTCATCATCAAAAGCCCACCCTTTGTTGTAGCATAGGAATTAATAGCACTTGATTTCATAGCAACTGTAGAGTGGATAGATCCAAGATTTATTATCCTACCCCCTCTAGCTTTCTCTTTCATAACTTTACCAACTTCTCTAGATAGGAAATATACTGAGTTAAGGTTAACATCCATAATATTTAGCCATTCCTCATTAGGCATATCTAAAGAAGGAGTTCCATAAGCTATTCCTGCATTATTTATTAAAATATCAATACTACCATAGTGGTTTTTTACATTTTCAACAAGTCTTGGTATACTTTCAAAATCTGTTAAATCACATTTTTCAATATATACCTCATAACCTAACTCTTCCAAGTCTTTTTTTACTTCTTCTAGCCTATCAAGCCTTCTTGCCACAAGGGCCAATTTAGCTCCTTGATTTCCTAAAGCCTTAGCAAACTGAATGCCCAGTCCAGAAGATCCACCAGTTATCAAGGCAACTTTTCCAGTTAAATCAAAGTAATTTTTCATTTTTATCCCCCTTATTAATATTATAGTTATTTATATCTATTATACCTTTTATTAATTATTTTAATCTTTAAAAATAAAAGACAGCCAACCTTTGGTTAGCTGTCTTTAAGACATGTCTATATAATATAATTTTTACTTAACTATTCATCTTTTGCCATATTTACATATGTTTCATACCTAGCTTTAGCATCCTTAGCAGCTTGATCAAATAATTCATCAGCTACCTCTGGGAATGTTTTCCTAAGTGAAGTATATCTTACTTCAGTTTCTATAAAGTCTGTAAATGGTTTTGATGGTTCTTTAGAGTCTAGCATAAATGGATTTTCACCAGCTTCTTTTCTTCTTGGGTCAAATCTGTATAGGTGCCAGTATCCAGTTTCTACTGCTAATTTTTCTTGGGCTACTGATCCACCCATTCCACCTTTAATTCCATGGTTTATACATGGAGCATATGCTATTACAAGTGATGGTCCATCATAAGATTCAGCTTCTTTTATAGCTTTTACTAATTGGTTCTTATCTGCACCTAGAGAAACTTGTGCTACATATACATAACCATAAGAAGTCATCATTAAACCTAAGTTTTTCTTAGTTACCCTCTTACCATTAGCTGCAAACTTAGCAACTGCTGCTGTTGGAGTTGATTTAGAAGATTGACCTCCAGTATTTGAGTAAACTTCTGTATCTAGAACTAATATATTAATATCCATTCCTGAAGCTAATACATGGTCAACTCCACCAAATCCTATATCATATGCCCATCCGTCTCCACCGATGATCCACATAGATCTCTTGATTATAAAGTCTTTCTTATTTTTAACTTCTTGTAATAATTCTTTAGCCTTAGGATCTTTAACATCCTTATCTAATACAGCTACAATATTTGTATATGCAGCCTTACTTGCTTCTGCATCATTTTTATTTTCAATCCATTTCTTAAATAAATCAGCTATTTCATCATCTGCACCTAGTTCTATAAATTCTTTCATAGCTAATTCTAATTTATCTCTCATTTGGTTTACTGCTATAGCCATACCATATCCATGTTCAGCTGCATCTTCAAATAAAGAGTTTGCCCATGATGGTCCGTCACCATCTTGGTTTGCACAATATGGAGTAGAAGGTGCTGAAGCTCCCCAGATTGATGAACAACCTGTAGCATTAGAGATCATCATCCTATCTCCAAATAACTGAGTTATAAGTTTTACATAAGCAGTTTCTCCACAACCTGCACAAGCTCCTGAGAACTCTAATAATGGTTGTTGGAATTGAGATCCTCTTACACTAAATTTATCTACTGCATCTGGTTTGTTTTTAATAGTCATTGCATAATCCCAGTTATCTTGTTGGGCTTCCATTTCACCTTCTAAAGGTCTCATTTCTAGAGCTTTCTTAGGTGCCGGACATACTGCAGCACAGTTTCCACAGCCTGTACAATCCGCTGGACTTATTTGTATACGGTATTCTAATTCTTTAATACCATTAGCTTTTTTAGTTTCAAAAGTTTCTGGTGCATTTTTAACCTCTTCTTCATCTAATAAGAATGGTCTAATTACTGCATGTGGACATACAAATGAACATTGGTTACATTGGATACAATTTTCTTCTATCCAGTGAGGAGCATTTACTGCTATTGCTCTTTTTTCATAAGCTGCTGTTCCGTGTGGCCAGCTTCCGTCTTCTCTACCTACAAAGGCACTTACAGGAAGTTTATCTCCCTCTTGAGCAACCATTGGGTCTAGAATGTTTTCTATAAATTCTGGTCTTTCTTTCTTACTTACAGCTTCTTCATCTTTTGCATCTGCCCATTCTGCTGGAACATTTATTTCAACTGCTGCATTAACACCAGCATCTAAAGCCTTGTAGTTCATTTCAACTATTGCATCACCCTTGCTACCATAAGTTTCCTTAATAGAAGCTCTTAAATGGTCCAATGCCTCATCTATTGGAAGTACCTTAGACAAGTTAAAGAATGCAGCCTGCATTATCATATTTGTTCTTCCGCCTAGTCCAATTTCTGCAGCTAATTTAGTTGCATTAATTGTATAGAACTTAATATTGTGTTCAGCAATATATCTCTTCATATTTGCTGGTAGCTTATCATTCAATTCTTCTTCAGACCAAATTGTATTTAACAGGAATGTTCCACCATCTTTTAAGCCATCAAGCATATCATATTGGTTAACATAGGCCTGTCTAGCACAAGATACAAAGTCTGCTTCAGTTATTAAATAAGTTGACCTTATTGGCTCATTTCCGAATCTTAAGTGAGATATAGTTACACCACCAGATTTTTTACTATCATAAGCAAAATATCCTTGTGCATACATATCTGTATCGTCACCTATAATTTTTATAGCTTGTTTATTAGCACCTACTGTACCATCTGATCCGAATCCCCAGAACTTACATTTTATAGTATCTTCTGGTTCAGTTGTTATTTCTTCTTTTATTTCTAAAGATAAATTAGTAACATCATCTTCTATACCAACTGTAAACCTATCTTTTGGTTGATCTTCCTTCAAGTTTTCAAACACTGCTAGCATTTGAGATGGAGTAACATCTTTAGAACTTAGTCCATATCTTCCACCAACTATAACTGGTTTTAAATCATAATTATAGAAAATGTTTTGTATGTCTAAGTGTAGTGGTTCTGCTACTGCTCCCTTTTCCTTAGTCCTATCTAAAACTGATATTTTTTCAACAGTTTTTGGTAAAACATTAAAGAAATGTTCTTTAGAGAATGGTCTATATAAATGAACCTTAATTATACCTACCTTTTCTCCTTTTTCAATTAAATAGTCTACCGTTTCTTCTAAAGTTTCTGTAACTGATCCCATTGCAACTACGATTCTTTCTGCTTCTGGGTGTCCATAAT
Source organism: Tissierellales bacterium (assembly GCA_030146705.1). Lineage (GTDB taxonomy): Bacteria > Bacillota > Clostridia > Tissierellales > Tissierellaceae > CAMIXG01. The sequence goes on from JASLBE010000067.1 coordinate 5,070, forward strand.
ATACAAATGGTTTATAGTGTCTTCCAGTCATTTTTGAAATCTCATCCATATATTCTTCAACTACTCCAACTATATTATCATAGTATGGGTTAGATGCTTCTAAAGCTTGGAAGTAGATATCTGGGTTTTGTGCTGTACCTTTTGTATATGGGTTATGTGGGTTTAAAGCTCTTTCTCTATACTCGTTTAAGGCTTCATAATCTACTAATTTTGCAAGTTCATCAGTATCCATTACTTCTACCTTTTGTATTTCATGACTTGTCCTAAATCCATCAAAGAAATGAACAAATGGAACCCTACCTTTTATAGCTGCAAGATGGGCTACCCCTGCTAAGTCCATAACTTCTTGAACAGAACCTGATGCAAGGAAGGCAAAACCTGTTTGTCTAGCTGCCATAACATCTTGGTGGTCCCCAAATATACTTAAGGCATGACCTGCTAAAGATCTTGCTGTAACATGGAATACTCCTGGTAAAAACTCACCAGCAATTTTATACATGTTAGGAATCATAAGTAACAGACCTTGTGATGCTGTAAATGTACTTGTTAATGCTCCTGCTGATAAAGAACCATGAACTGCTCCTGCTGCTCCTGCTTCTGATTGAAGTTCCTTAACTAACACCTTTTGTCCAAATATGTTTTTTCTTCCATTAGCTGACCAAGCATCTATTAGCTCTGCCATAGTAGAAGATGGTGTTATTGGGTAAATAGCTGCTACATCTGTAAATGCATAGGCAACATGTGCTGCTGCTGTGTTACCATCCATCGTTTTCATAACTTTTGCCATTTTAATAAGTCCCCCTTTAATAAATCGTAAGTAAAAATTAATAATTGTTTGAATTTTATCACTATTTAAATTATAAGAAATAAAAACATTAAAGTCAACTAATTCCAAAGTTTTAAAACTTATAACCTAATTCTTGTTGGGTATAATAAGTGCTGACATTATATAGAGAATAATTCCTATGTTTGGAGGTATTATTACTAATAGTCCAAAAGCCAATCTTACAAGTGTAGAGTCAACCTCTAAATATTGGGCTATCCCTCCACAAACACCCATTAGCTTTTTATCCGTATCTGATAGGTAAAGTTTTTTCACAGTTGTCACCTCCGGGTTCTCTTATAGGAAATAAAAGATTAGTTTACTAATCCCTATACAATATTTTATCCCTCATATTTATTGTATAAGTTTTTACAATAAATTTCAATGACTTTTATCCCTAAAATGATTAAATAAACTTTCAGCAGACCTCCTTGTCATACTAGGCACTTTTTCAAGTTCTTCAATACTAGCCTTTTTTATCTTATCCAAGCTCTTAAAATACCTTAAAAGCTCCTTTTTTCTTTTAGGACCTATATCCCTTATCCCATCAAGTTCAGAAACAAACATATCCTTACTCCTAAGTGACCTATGATAGGATATGGCAAACCTATGTGCCTCTTCCTGAATACTATATATCAACCTATAGCCTAGGGAGTTTTCTTTTAATGTATATTCTTCATTATTATAAATTATCCCCCTAGTTGTATGAAAATCATCCTTAATCAGACCGCAAACAGGTATGCTTATTCCTAAATCATATAGAACCTTTAAGGCAATATTAACCTGGCCCTTGCCCCCATCCATCATAATTAGGTCTGGGAAGGCAGAAAATCCTTGTAGCTTTAAATTCCTAGCCTCTAAATTCCTCTTTTCCTCTACTCCTCTTTTAAACCTCCTGGTCAAAACTTCCTCCATACTGGCATAATCATCTGGTCCAGTAACTGTCTTTATTTTAAACCTCCTGTAGTCAGATTTTTTAAAGTCTCCATCTTCAAATACTACCATTGATCCAACAGAATTCGTCCCTGCTATATTAGATATATCAAAAGCCTCAAGCCTATTTATATCACCATCCAACCCTAGCAGGTCTTTAATTTCATCTACTGCTTCTAGGTTCTTCCTATACTTCCTTAAAAACCTATCTCCATACTTATTTATCATATCCCTAGCATTTTTCTTAACCATATTTAGTAGTTTTTTCTTTTCTCCAATTTTTGGAATACCTATCCTAACCCTAGCCCCTCTAACCTCACTAAGCCACTCTTCAATAACTTCCATCTCTTCTATATCTTCTTCTATTAAGATTTCTTTTGGCACAAAGGCAGTTCCACTATAAAATTGTTTTATAAAAGAGTTGATTATCTCCCTATTGTCATCTTTAAAAGTATTATTAATAATAAAATGTTCCCTGCCTATAATTTTTCCATTTCTAACAAAAAAAACTTGGACACAAACCTCATCTATTCCTCTAGCCATAGCAATAAAATCCTGGTCTAGTTGCTTACTTGTAGATATTATCTTTTGATTTTCTGCTAAGTAATTAATAGAAACTAACTTATCCCTATACTTAGCTGCATCTTCAAACCTTAAATCCCTAGCAGCCTCTTTCATCTTTTCCTCCATATTTTTTAGGAGTCTAGTATCCTTTCCATCTAAAAAACCTATAATTTCCTGAATTAACTCATCATAATCCTCATCCTTAACATTACCAATACAAGGACCTAAACACCTTCCTATAAAATAATTCAAACAAGGTCTTTCATAAGACCTACCAGCTTCTAAATTCCTACTACAATTTCTAATTGGATAATTGTTCCTAATTATTTCCAAGGCATCATTTACAGCTGTAACACTTGGATAGGGTCCAAAATACCTAGCCCCATCTTTTTTCATTGTCCTAGTTTTCATAACCCTAGGATATCGTTCTTGAATATTAACCTTTATATAGGGATACTGCTTGTCATCCCTAAGTAAAATATTATACTTGGGTTCATGCATCTTTATTAGGTTAGATTCAAGAATTAAGGCCTCTATTTCATTATCAACTATAATATATTCAAAATCTTCTATATGGCTAACCATAGACCTAACTTTTTTATCCTTGTTTTTTCCAGACTGGAAATATTGCCTAACTCTATTTTTTAAAGAAATAGCCTTACCTACATATATAATTTCATTACTCCTATCCTTCATCAAATAAACCCCTGGTTTATCTGGAAGCTGGCTCAACCTCTCCTCTAAATTTAGCAACTAACTTTCCCTCCTAACTCTAAAGTTAATAAAAAACAGGCTACAATATAAATATTATAACCTGTTTAAATATATTTTTTAAACCTATTTGTTTTTCACCGCATCTTTAACTTCTCTAACTAACTCTTTAACCCTAGTTTCTATTAGTTCTAATTCTTCTTCCTTTGGACTACCCTGGAATTCAACTGGGTCTAGGAAGTCCCACTTCATTTTATTCTCTTCCATAATTTTATCTAGTTCTCTTTGGGCTCCACCAGACCAACCATAAGATCCAACCCTAAAAGCCTTAACTCCCTGAACTTTCTTCTTTCCTAGTTCTGTTAATACTGCGCCCATTGGTGGGAACATTTTATACTCATAAGTTGGCATAGCTAAGATTATTCCTGTTGAATTCCAAGCAGATGATAAAACTGTACCCCAGGAATCTTGTGGTACCCTATGGACATTTACCTTAATATCCTCTCCCTCAAGAACCTCCAATATTTTATTAACTGCCTTTTCAGTCATGCCGTACATACTGCCCCAAATTACAGTGATTTCCTCTTTAGCCACTCCTTTTTGATATTCAGCATATCTTGCATAATCTTCTATTACTTTTTCTGGATTTTTTCTCCAAACAATACCGTGTCCTGGAGCAATAATCTTTACATCAACCCCATCACATTTTTTTATAGCAGCCTTAACTGCCATTGAAAATGATGCAACTATATTAGAATAATACCTAACAGCTTCTTTTTCATAGAAATCTATTTCTTCTTGGGTTAATTGATCATCATACTGTTTTCCATCTTTAACTGTACCAAAAGACCCAAAAGCATCACAGCAAAAAACTGTTCCTGTTTTTTCATCATACATAGCCATAGTATCTGGCCAGTGTACATTTGGTATCATTATAGCAGTCAGTTTATGGCCTTGACCTAGGTCAATAATATCTCCCTCTTTAACCACAACTAAGTTTTCTTTAATCCCATAAAAGCCTTCTATTAGAGGTTTAGATTTTTCATTACAAATAATTTTTGCATTAGGGTTTATTTCCCTAGCTGCTAGTAACCATCCTGAGTGGTCTGGTTCCATATGGTTTACTATTAAGTACTCAACATCTTCTTCCTTAATATCAAAGTGCTTAAGGCAGCCCCTAATTTCTTCAGCACCTTCCCTATCCCACATTCCATCTACTATTGCTACTTTATCTCCCTTAACTATAAAAGAGTTAAGCGATACTCCATTGGGAATATCCCACAAACCTTCAAATAATACTCCCTCAACATTTTTTGTTGCTTGATAAATATTTTCAGTAACTTCACTACAAAACATTTCTTATCCTCCTTTATATTTGTCTTGTTTTTTCTCTCAGCCATTTTTGCTCATCTATGTTTAAGAAAGGACTTAGCTTATTATAAACATCTTTATGATAATTATTAAGCCATTCCAGCTCTTCCTCTGAAAGCATATCTATTTTTAAAGCATCTATATCAATAGGGACAAAAGATAAGGTCTCAAAACTTAAAAATTTTCCAAATTCAGTTTCCATATCATCCCTAACAACAACAATATTTTCCAACCTAATACCGTGTTCCCCAGTCCTATATACCCCAGGCTCAATACTAGTAATCATCCCCTTTTTCAAGGCAACAGAATTTTCAGCAGTAGAAATCCTGTGAGGTCCTTCGTGGACATTTAAGAAAAATCCTATCCCATGACCAGTACCACACTTATAATCTATTCCTTTTTTCCAAAGAGGAATCCTAGATAAAATATCTAAATAATGTCCAGTTGAACCCTCTAAAAACTTTGCAGTTATTAAATTAGTATGTCCTTTAAAGGTTAGGGTAAAGTCTATTTTTTCTTGGTCTGATAATTTCCCAAGTCCTATGGTCCTTGTAGTATCAGTTGTTCCATCCAGGTATTGACCACCTGAATCTAATAAATAAAAACCTTCTCTTTTTAATAGTCTATTAGATTTCTCATCAGCACTATAGTGCATCATAGCTGCATTGTCTTTATATGCGGAAATTGTTCCAAAACTAGGTTCTATAAACCCCTCTTGAGCTTGTCTAAATTCTAACAATTTTTCTTCTGCTGAAAGCTCAGTAATCTCTTCCTTATCTATATTCATATCTAACCAATACAAGAACTTAGTAATTGCTACCCCATCTTTAATATAGGCATTTTTTTGATTATTTATTTCTATCTCATTTTTTACAGCTTTCAAAATTGTTGTATAATTAACTCCACTAATTACTTTAACATATTTAGGAATATTAGAATAGACTAATCTATTAATTTTTTCTTTTTCTACAAATACTCTTGTATTTTTTTCAAATTCTTTTACTTTTTCTATAATCCTATCATAAGGTAAAATTTCTATACCATCTTTTTCTAAGCTAGCTTCTGTATCCTTAGATATTTTTCCCTCATGTACAAACAAGTAAGCCCTATCTCGACTTATAAGCCCGTGGGAAATAACAACTGGACTATATAGGACATCCCTGCCCCTAATATTATATAGCCAAGCTATATCATCTAGACTAGAAACTAAAAAATAATCAACCTTATCTTTCTCCATCATCCCTCTTAGGTCTGATAACTTTTCTGAAACTGTCCTACCAGCATACCTTACATCATGGATAAAAACCTTGCTCTTAGGGATCTCTGGCCTGTCCTCCCAAATTTCACCAACTAAGTCTAATTCTGAATTAAAGCTGATGTTTTTATAGGCCAACCTAGCTTCTAGGCTTTCAAATTCTTTTTGAGAAAATGTTTCTCCATCAAATCCAATCCTAGCTCCATTAGACACATTTTCTTCAATCCATTCTTCATAGGTTGGATAACCATTTATACCCATCTTATAAAGTTTAAACTCACTTCCTTCAAGTTCTTTTTCTGCTTGAATAAAATATCTTCCATCGGTCCAAAGGTTGGCTTCCTCTAAAGTAACTACCGCTAGGCCAGCAGAACCAGTAAAACCAGTTATATATTCCCTAGTCTTATACCTATCTGCTAAATATTCTGACTTATGAGGATCAGATGTCGGAATAATATATAGGTCAATCATTTTTTCCTTCATTAACTTCCTTAGGCTTTCCAGTCTTTTATTAATCATAATTCTTCCTCCCTTTTTTTAATATATTATACACATAATATTAGATAAAGACAAAACTTCCTAAAGAATTTTCTATAGGAAGTTTTCTTATCTATAATTTATTAATTTCTCTTGCAAAGTGACATACTATAAAATGTCCTGGCATTATTTCTTCTATTTCTGGATCTTGAGTCCTACATAAGTCCTCAGCATAAGGACATCTTGGAGCAAACCTACATCCTGGTTTTGGCTCAATTGGAGAAGCTATTTCACCCTTAAGTAAAACTCTTTCCCTCTTTTTAGTTAAGCTTGGTACAGGTATTGCAGATAAAAGAGCTTTAGTATATGGGTGTAATGGATTTTTAAACAAGTCTTTAGCATTTGTTTTTTCCACCATTTTACCTAAATACATAACAAGAATCTCATCAGATATATGTTTTACAACTGACAAATCATGAGTTATAAACATATAAGTCAAACCAAACTGTTCTTGTAAGTCCTGCATAAGGTTTAAAACCTGGGCCTGGATAGAAACATCTAAGGCTGAAACCGGCTCATCTGCAACTATAAACTTAGGATTAAGGGCAAGAGCTCTTGCTATACCAATCCTTTGCCTTCTTCCACCATCTAACTCATGGGGATAGGAATTAACAAGCCTGTCAACTAGCCCAACTGTTTCCATAAGTTCTGAAACTCTTTTATCAATCTCATCTTTGTCCTTAATCATATTATGGATAATTAAGGGTTCTTTTATTATTTCACTTACAGTCATTCTAGGATTCAAAGAAGAAAAAGGGTCCTGGAAAATAATCTGCATTTCCTTCCTAAGTTCCCTAAATTTCTTCTTATCAATATGGGTTATATTTTCCCCGTCATAAAATATTTCCCCTTCTGTTGAATCAAGCAAGTGGAGAATTAACCTACCTAAGGTAGACTTTCCACAACCAGATTCACCAACAACTCCCAAAGTTTTTCCTTCTTCTATATAAAAATCAACACCATCTACTGCGTGTAGCTTTCCCTTAGGGGTATTAAAATGTTTCTTTAAGTTTTTTACTTCTAGTATTTTTTTTGCCATTATTTATCCCCCTTTTGTACTTTACCTGTATAAATATGACATTTTACTGAATGACTATCTTTTATATCAACAACTTCCGGTTCCTCACTACTACAAATTTCCGTTGCATAAGGACATCTTGGGTTAAACTTACAACCTGTAGGTAAGTTTGTTGGTTCAGGCATTAAGCCCTTTATAGGATTTAACCTTTCTACATCTTCATCTAAGCTTGGTATAGATGCAAAAAGTCCTTCTGTATATGGGTGTTTAGGATTTTCAAATAAACTTTGAATATCAGCATATTCAACAATTTCACCTGCATAAATAATTGCTACCTTGTCACAAGCTTCTGCAACAACTCCCAAGTCATGAGTTATAAGTATCATGGCAGTATTAAATTCCTTCTTTAACCCCTTCATTAAGTCTAAAACTTGAGCCTGGATAGTTACATCTAAGGCAGTTGTCGGTTCATCTGCAATTAAAAGTTCTGGAGAGCAAGCAAGAGCAATTGCTATAACAACCCTTTGCTTCATACCACCTGAAAATTGGTGGGGAAACTCTCCCGACCTATTTCCCGGAATACCAACTAATTCCAGCATTTCTTTAGCCTTCTCTTTGGCTTCTTCCTTAGATACATCTTCATGGATTTCTATAACTTCTGCTATTTGTTCTCCTACTGTCATAACAGGGTTTAAAGATGTCATAGGGTCTTGAAATATCATAGATATTTTATTCCCTCTTATCTTCCTTATTTCTTCATCTTCCATATCCAGTATATTTTTCCCCTCAAGAGAAATTGTTCCAGAAATTATCTTTCCTGGTGGATCCGGTATAAGTCTAAGAATACCAAGGGCTGTAGTTGTTTTTCCTGCACCCGTTTCTCCTACAAGTCCTAAGGTTTCTCCCTTATCAACTTTTAAGTTTATACCATTAACCGCTTTTACAACACCATCTTGAGTTATATAGTGGATGTGAAGGTCATCTATATTCAAAAATTCATTACTCATATTTTCTACTCCCTTCTATTGTTTTAATCTTGGGTCTAGTGCATCTCTTAAACCATCACCTAATAAGTTCAAGGATAAAATCGTTATCATTATTGCAAGTCCTGGAAAGGCTACAACATGTGGAGCATTTCTTAAGAAAGTTCTACCCCCTGATAACATTGCACCCCATTCTGGTTGTGGCGCCTTAATACCCAGTCCTATAAAGCTTAGTCCAGCTGTTGAAAGAATTGCTCCTGCAACCCCTAAAGTAGCTTGAACTATTACTGGTGCTAAAGAGTTAGGTATTATATGTTTTAAAATTATCCTACTATCCGTTGCCCCTATTGCCCTAGCAGCTTCTATAAATTCTTCATCCTTTACAGATATTACCGAAGCCCTTAGGATACGGGCATAGTTTGGAATTGAAGAAATACCAACTGCTAGCATTAGGTTAAGCATACTACTTCCAAGAGCAGATACTATTGCTATTGCAAGTAATATGCTTGGTATAGCTAGGAGAACATCCATCGTCCTCATTATTATATTATCTAGTTTACCACCATAAAATCCTGCTATTGACCCTAGGGCACCACCTATTATAATAGCAATACCTACAGCTATTATACCTACCTTTAAAGATACCCTGGCTCCATGTACTATTCTTGCAAATATATCTCTTCCTATATCATCAGTACCTAGTATATGTTCCTTACTTGGTCCTTGTAGTCTTATCTTTGTATTTATTTTAATAGCAACCTGGTCATAATCCGCTATAACATCAGCAAATATTGCAAGTAGTATAAGAACTACTAGAATTCCTAGACCAACCATTGCCATCTTATTCATCTTAAGCCTATCCCAGACTTCTTTCCATTGACTCTTCTTTTTAATCTTAGCCTTAGCCATCTTATTACCTCCTTAAATAATATTTTTATTGATATTGTGATTTTATTCTTGGATCTATAAAAGCATATAATATATCTACTGCTAAGTTAACTACTGAGAATGTTATAGAGATAAATATTATACATGCCAATACAACTGGCCTATCTTGTTTTTTAATTGCATCTATCATCAGCTTACCAACTCCAGGCCAAGAGAAAACAGATTCTGTAAGCACAGCTCCTCCAAGCAAAGATCCAAACTGCAAACCAATTACTGTAACTACTGGTATAAGTGCATTTCTAAGGGCATGTTTGTTTATAACAACCCTCTCAGAAACCCCCTTAGCCCTTGCAGTCCTAATGTAGTCTTGTCTTATAACTTCAAGCATTGAAGACCTTGTCATACGAGTTATTATTGCTGTTGAGCTTAGTCCTAATGTTATTGAAGGCAATATTAAATGTTGTAAGGTTGAAGCACCACTAGATGGTAACCAACCAAGTGTTACTGAAAATAGTAATATTAACATAAGTCCTAACCAGAAAACTGGCATAGAAACACCTATTAAGGCCAATACCATAGTGATACTATCTAGAGCTGAATACTGCCTAGTAGCAGATATAATCCCTACTGGTATACCTATTACAACCGCTATAACCATTGATGCTATAGCTAGCTTTAATGTTGCTGGGAACCTTTGTAATACTTCATTAAAAACTGGCCTGTTAGATAGGTAAGACCTACCAAAGTCTCCCTGTACAGCCCCCTTCATATACCTAACATATTGTACAATGAAAGGTTTATCTAGTCCCATTTCTTTTTCCAAAGCTTCAATCTGTTCCGGCTTTGCCATCTCTCCCAGCTTAATTTTCGCTGGACTTCCTGGTGTTAAGTGCATTATTCCAAAAACTATAAATGTTACACCTATCATTACAGGAATTAAAAGTAGCAGCCTTTTAAGTACATACTTATGCATATTATTCCCCCCTAAATTTTTATAATACTTTTTTATTCATATGCAAAATAGAAGTGCCAACACTTCTATCTAGTAACTAAAATAAAATTTTTACTATAGAATATTCTTGCCTAAATTCAAATTATATCATTTTTTGACAATATTATAAACTAAATTGGCATATTCTTAATTTTTGAAAAACTTACTTAATAGCCTTTAATAAGTAAAAACTTAACATTTTTAAGGCTTGTTAAAATATTAAGTTTCTACCTACTTACAATAAAAATTAGGGAGATCTTTAAGTAAGATCCCCCAGAATTTCCTATTTATTTAATTATTCTTCTACATCATAATATGCATTTTGTAATAAATGAGAACCTGCTGGATGTATCTTAAATCCTTTTATGTCCTTTTGTATACCTGCATTTATTGATTTGTGGAATAATAAAATATTTGGTGCATCTTTTTTAATTAATTGTTGTGCTTCTTTGTATAATTCTAATCTCTTAGCTTCATTTATTTCATGAGAAGCATCTTTTATTAATTTATCAACTGTTTCATTTGTATAGAAAAATCTATTTCCTGCACCACCATGGTTTTCAGATAAATATGGTCCAGATAATCCATAATCTGCATCTCCCGTATTAGTAGACCAACCAAGAATAAACATATCGTGGTCACCCTTACTAGTCATATCTAAATATTTTCCCCATTCCATTTTATCCACTTCAACATCTACTCCAACTTCCTTAAGTTGTCCTTGTACTAACTCAGCTATCCTACTTCTAACAGCTCCATCATCAGTACTTAATGTTGTAGAAAAACCATCTGGGTAGCCTGCTTCTGCTAGTAATTCCTTCGCTTTTTCAGGATTATATTCATAAACATCTACATCTTTAGTTGCTCCAAAAACTGCAGATTGTAATGGACTTGCTGCTAATTCTCCATCACCTTCTAATACAGTTTCTAATATTTCTGGTACATTTATAGCATAGTTCATAGCCCTTCTTACCCTTACATCATCAAAAGGTTTTTTTAACATATTCATACCAATATAATCTATTGATAGTGATGGTTCAGATAAGAATATTAAACTATCATTTTCTTTTACAGTTTCAATATCTACTGGATCTATATCATAAGCAATAGAAACCTCTCCTGTTTCTAACCCTACAGTTCTTCCAGATGCTTCAGTTATTGCCTTAAAAGAAATATTAGGAGTTTTTGCTAGATCTCCATGGTAGTCTTCAAATCTTTCTAGGTCTATACTATCTCCTGTATCCCAGTTTACAAACTTATAAGCTCCCGCTCCAACTGGATTTTGGCCATACTCTTTACCATATTTTTCTACTGCTTCTTTACTTAATATGGCAGTACTTGCATGGCTTAAATGTCTTAAAAGTGCTGCAAAAGGTTCTTTTGTTACTATTCTAACATTATAGTCATCAATTTTTTCAACCTTATCAATTAAGCCTAAAATATGAGAAACCTCTGGAGATTCTAAGTGTCTTTCTATCGAGAAGACAACATCATCTGCAGTCATTTCATTACCATCATGAAATTTAACCCCTTCTTTTAACTTAAACTCCCATGTTAATGGGTCTACTTGCTCATATGATTCAGCTAATAATGGATAGATTTCTAAATTTTCATCAAGTCCTATTAAAGTATCATATATTTGTCTCATTACCCTTGCTGACGGTTGGTCATTTCCACCATGTGGATCCAATGTGGTTGCATCTGCACCCTGTGCTACTACTAATGTACTCGTATCCACTTTTGCTCCACCACAAGCTGTTAGTGCAAAACTTGCTAATAATGCAATAGCTAATAACAGTATGGCTCTTTTACTTCTTAACATTAAATCACTCCCCTATTTTTTTATAATTATAACCATAATAACTATGTATACATAAAATAACACTATACGCCTTTAAGATTCCAGTATATTTTTTGCTAACCTTCATAGTTGGAATTATTAGAAAACTTATTTTAAAGTATATAGTGCTAGTTTACACATTTAATTATAGTTAATAAAAAACGATTTAAAGATAATATTAACATAATTTTCCATTTATGTAAAGATTGTAATAAGTTCTTCCTTACATTTTTTGCTATTTCTATTAATAATATCAATAAATCATTTTCTTTTCAATAGCTATTTACCTACCAATTGATTTTTTAATTCTACAATTGAAAGTATGCTGACATTTTCCTTAGGTATTTCCAATAGGTCCAAGGCTCTTTGTAAATCTTCTTCTTTCTTAACTTCTATTTCCATATAAGGTGTAGGATAGGTCTCCTCATCCCACTTATCTAGGTCAAACCTAATATCACCTAATAGGTAGGTTTTCCTATCCTTATAACCTATGTTTACTATTTCATAGCCCAAGAGCTCCAATATTTTTATAATATTTTCCTTATCATCAGGCCCTTCAAGCCTAACATCCAACTCTATATTTTCCCTAACTTTTTTACCCTTTAAATTTTTCTTAAATGTTAACTTGCTAGTTTTTTCATTAGTTACAAGGTTTAGCTTGTCCCTAATCCTTAAATAGCCATCTAAGTCCTTCTGGATTTTTTTATCCCGAGTATCAATCACTATATTTGTCTGCTTCTCTACAGACTTTAAAACTCCACCTAAAGATTTTATCTTCTCTTCAAGAAGTCCCAAGTCCATATTTAAAATCTTAACTTCAAGTTCTAACATAACTACTCTCCTATTAGTTTGTAGGCCTCTTCATCTAAAATCACTGTAACATTTGGGTGGACCAAAAGAAAAGAAACAGGTAGGTCTGTTGTAACAATATTTTCAGTCAAAAGCCTCTTAATTACTTCAGCCTTCTTTTCTCCATTTGCTAAAAGAACTATCTCTTTAGCCTTCATAATACCGCCCATACCAAGGGTTATAGCAGTTCTTGGTACATCTTCTATTGAATCAAAAAACCTGGAATTCACTTCTATAGTAGACTCTTCAAGTTCTGTGATATTAGTACCAACACTTAAATAAGACCCTGGCTCATTAAAGGCAATATGTCCATCCTCTCCAATTCCCAGTAGTTGAATATCAATCCCACCAGAATTTTCTATTTTACTATCATACTCCCTACAAAAAGCCTCTAAATCTTTAGCTTTTCCATCAGGGATATTTATATTATCCCTATTTATATTTATATGGTTAAACAGGTTGTCATTCATAAAATACCTATAGCTAGTCTCATCTTCCTCTGATAAGCCTACATACTCATCTAAATTAAAAGTTTTTACCCTACTAAAGTCTAGCTTGCCTTCTTTATGCTCTCTTATAAGTTCCCTATACATTCCTATAGGCGTACTACCTGTGGCAAGGCCTAGGGTTATCTCTGGATTTTTTCTTATTCTTTCTATAAAGATTTCTGCTGCTCTTTTGCTCATTTCATCGTAATTTTTTGTTACTATAACTTTCATAATTACCTCCTACATTATCTTTTTAGGAATAAAGTTAATAAAATCACTTGCGACACATACATACTCTACACCATTAATTTTGCCTTCTTTTACATATTTATGTCCATCTCCATGTAAATGCCCATAGATACATATGTCCACATTATATTCCTCTAAAATTTCACCAAATTTATTTGGCTCTAAATTTATATCAAAAGGTGGATAATGTAACATAACAATTAAAGTTTCGTACTCATCTTTTATAGAATCTAAAGACAATCTCAACCTATGAATCTCTCTTTTAAAAATTTTCTCATTATGTTCGTCATCTCCATCTTCAATACCCTGTGCTATATCTATATCTGTCCACCCTCTGGTGCCAGCAACAACTACACCTCCATAGCTATAGTTGTTATTCTGGAGAAAATCTATAGTTTTAAAATTATATTCATTAAGTTTTTTAAGACTAACCCACCAATAATCGTGGTTACCCTTTATCATAAGCTTCCTGCCTGGTAGTTCCTCTATTTTCTTTAAGTCTTCATATGCCTCATCATATTTTAGTGCCCAAGAGATATCTCCTGGTAGTAATACCAAGTCATCTTCTCCTACTAGTTTTTTCCAATTTTCCATTATTTTATCTTCATGACCTATCCAATGCTGACCAAAAATATCCATTGGTTTATCCCCAACACTATCAAAATGCAAATCAGCAATAGCAAATACCATTCTATCACCTCTAATCATTTTGAAATTTAACTTTTGTTAAATCTCTTAGCTATTATAACACATTTAAGATTATTTTATTAAAGCTGATAGAATTTTAAATTCTTCTGTACCTGCCCTTTCAAGTAATTCAAAAATCAAGGTCTCAGTATTTGTTATTTCTCCACCGTTACCCTTTATTAATTCTAGGCCACTATTTAAATTTTCATCAGTCCTGGAATCAACAGCCTCCCTAGGAATTAGGACATTATAGCCTTTAGCCAGTAGGTCTTTGGCTGTTTGATAAACACATATATGGGCCTCCATGCCAACCAATATATAATTTCTTTTTTCCAAGCCTATAATATAATCACTTATAGTATTATCTCTCATAGCAGAAAAACTAATTTTTTCAAAAATTTTATGGTTGCTAGGAAGAACTTCTTTAATATCATTAATAGTAAGTCCTAGCCCCTTAGGATATTGTTCAGTGACAATAACTGGTATTTTTAAAAGCTCTGCCATTTTTAATAAAATCCTAGTATTTTTTATACTCCTAAGCTGGTTTTTCATAGCAGGAGCCAATTTTTCTTGAATATCTACAAGTATAATAGCTGTATTGTTGGCATTTAAATCTTTTAGGTTCTTTTTAGCCCTCATAGCACTTGTAAGCCTATTAAATTCTTCTTCCAATTTATATAAATTTTCTTTTAAATTATTATTTAAATTATTATCCAATTTCCCCCTCCTAACAATCATTCTTTAAGCCTATAATAAAGTACACCATCTTCCATCTTCCTATCTAGTTTATCCCTGTTGTAAAAATATTCTAGATGTGCTAAAGCTTCTCCTGAAGCAAACCATTTTTGTGCCGGTGGAAATTCCTCCCAAGAATTAGCCCTTATCCTCCAAGTCATTTTTTCTGCAACCTCTTTGGTTGTCATGTATTCATTAGATAAAATATTATATACTTCTTCCAGTCTCTCATAGTGGTGGTCTATAATTTCCTTGGCCCTCCTAGGATGGTCAGTCATTATAGTTCTATGGGAAGAAAATATATAGTCAATATCTAGGGGAATTATCTTCTCCAAGCTTTTTATATAGGTCCCAAGGTCATCTGTCTCAAAAGACCAAAAAGCTATATTAGGTGTAATCCTATCTAATATGTGGTCTCCTGAAAAATATATTTTATGATTTTTCTCATAAAGTCCAATTTGTCCCGTTGTATGTCCTGGAGTTTCTATTACAAAAAATTCAAAATCTCCTATCTTTAAACTGTCTCCCTCTTTTAAATAGGTAAAGTCTACTGGTTCACTTAACCTAAACTTATAGGCTGGATGGTCTGTATATTTAACCCCATCATTTTCTAGCCCAGACATATACATTTGAGATCCTATTCCTTCCCAGTATTCCTCTGTTACCATATGGTTTATAAGCTCTCCATCTATCTTGCTTGCATATATATGGTCACTTGTATCCTTAAATTCTGATACATTTCCAGAATGGTCTGCATGTAGGTGGGTAATAAAAACATCTAATTTGTTTAAGTCTACACCTAACTCCTTAAGCCCATTCATTAAGTCTTCCTTTGATTCTTTCCTATTAAAGCCTGTATCTATTAATAAGGACCTATCATCAGATTTTATTAAATAAGAATTTAACTCTTTTAATGGATTATTTGGAAGTTTAATTCCTATTCTATATATATTGTCGTATACTTTTTCTACCATATCAATCACCTCTTTTTTATTATACCCTGAATTTTAACTATAAACTTACTTTTCTAAATTTACCTGCCTATAGGCTAATTGATTATTGCCAGCTTAAATGGTAAAATCTAAGTAGTAAGGGAGGTTTATATATGAAAGAATATGGTATTTTTGATATACTTGGACCTGTTATGATTGGCCCATCAAGTTCTCATACTGCAGGGGCTGCAAGAATTGGTAATATGGCCAAGGTTATTTTAGGCAAGCCTTTTAAAAAGGTTACATTCTACCTACATGGTTCCTTTGCTAAGACCTCTATTGGACACGGAACTGATAGGGCCTTGCTAGGTGGTGTTATGGGGTTAAGACCTGATGATGAAAGACTTACTGATGCTTTTAATCTTGCTAAAAAAGCAGGTATAGAATATGAATTTGTAGAAAAGGATTTAGGCTACCAGCACCCTAATACTGTAAAAATCGAATTTTTAACTGAAGATAATTCTCTATTTTATGTTACTGGTTCTTCAATTGGTGGTGGAAATATAGTAATTAGCAATATTGATGGGACTGAAGTAGAATTAAGTGGCAATAGTCCAACTATTTTAATTAGGAACAAAGATACTAAGGGGGTTATTGCCCATATTAGTACTACCCTTTCAATTGAAAACATAAATATTGCAACTATGTCTGTTGTTAGAAAAGATAATATTGCCACTATGGTTATTGAAATAGATTCTCCCGTAAATTCAAAGTTAATTGATGCAATTAGCCAGTCTAATGATATTTTATATATTGCAGGAATTAATCCTATTAAGGAGTGAACAAATGTTTGATAATACTCAGGAGTTTATAAATTATTGTATTAAAAATAATAAAACTGTAGCAGAAGCCAGTTTGGAAAAAGAAGTTAATTCTTCTAGCCTTACTAGGGAGACTATCTTGGCTAACCTTGAGGAGATTTTATCCATAATGGAATCCTCAAGTAGCTATTGCCTGGACAAGGATATCCAGTCTATGGGAAATTTAATCGGAAAGGAAGCCAGACTCTTAGAAGAGTATCGTAAAAATAATACTAGCCTTTCTGGAGACTTTATTATTTCTGCTGCGGCTAAAGCCCTGTCTACTTCTCAAGTAAATGCTTCTATGGGCAAAATAGTTGCAGCTCCAACTGCAGGGGCTGCTGGTATCTTACCTGCTGTACTTTTTGCCTATAAAGAAAAGTTTAACTGTGATAATTCAACCCTAGTAAGAGGTCTTTTAGCCTCTTCTTTTGTAGGAGAAGTAATAGCCAAAAAAGCTAGTATCTCTGGGGCTGAAGGTGGCTGTCAAGCTGAGTGTGGGTCTGCTGCTAGTATGGCTGCTGCTGCCTTGGTTGAAATGCAAAATGGTAGTGTCAACCAAGTTTTCGATGCCGCTTCCTTCGCCCTTATAAATATTATGGGCCTTGTTTGTGATCCAGTTGCAGGACTTGTTGAATACCCTTGTAATATAAGAAATGCTTCTGGGGTTACCAATGCCTATTTATCAGCTGATTTGGCCTTGGCTGGAATTACTAGCATAATTCCTTTCGATGAGGTTGTTGAATCTATGGACCAGGTTGGTAGGCTAATGCATAGTTCTCTTAGGGAAACGGCCCTTGGAGGTATAGCTTCTACTAGGACTGGAAATGAAATAAAAAAATCTTTAAACATAAAATAAAAAAATCCCCTCGGGGATTTTTTTATTCCAACTTAGATAAAATTACCTCTATGTCTATACTAGCTTCTTCCAACCTTTCTTGGTCTTCTATAGACATATTTTCATTTCCACTAGATAATTCTGATGCTAGGTACATACAAGTTAGTAACATATCTTTTGATACCCTTTGTTCATCTTGGCTCTTTATTACAAATTCATTTAAATAGCTTAAGATTTCATTAAAATCTTCTTCAATGAACTTATCTTCCAACCTAACATCTTTTAAAAAAGATAAAACTTGTTCCCTAAACTTAACATTTGCCATTTTATCACTCCATATTTTCTATTCAAAGTCATATTATATATTAATTCATAACTTTTTTCCATATTTATCTTACCCATAAGCACTTCTTTCTTAAATAGGGTAGGCCTTATAGTCCGAATAATACTTCTCCATTAGTTCATCTATATCCATCATATTATCAAAAAATAAATGTCTACTATAAACCTCTCCAATAATTGGCCTGTCCTTATTAAGTTCCAAGTTTCTTACTATATCCATATCAACTATTTCAAAATAGCCAAGTAGCTTGACTACACTATTATAAACAAGGTCTCCATTAGCATTAAGGTACTCTTCACTATTTAACTTATCTTTGAAAAATTGTAAAAGATAAGCCTCGCTCTTATTAAAAAAATCATTTTCTAAAAAAGTTAAAACTATTGATTCTTCAAAACTATAGGACCTAGTCTCCAGCTCATCCTTAGAATAGACCAAAGTTTTTAATAATTTTACAGAATAAACTTTCATTTTTCCTCCTAAAAAATACAACTAGCAAGGCTAGTTGTATTTTTATAAATTTATTATTTACTTATTTTTTATAAATTCATCTATACTCTTAGCTGCTTCTTTACCTGCCCCCATAGCTAAAATTACAGTTGCTGCACCTGTAACTATATCTCCACCAGCAAAAACTCCTTCTCTGGAGGTTTGTCCTTTTTCATCAGCAACTATACATAACCTACTATTTACTTCTAAACCTTTTGTTGTAGAAGAAATAAGTGGGTTTGGAGAAGTTCCAAGAGACATTATAACCGTATCAACATCTATTTCAAATTCAGAGCCTGGAATTTCAACAGGTCTTCTTCTACCACTTTCATCTGGCTCCCCTAGTTCCATCCTTATACACTCAACCTTAGAAACCCAACCCTTATCATCCCCATAGATTTCTATAGGAGATGTTAAAAATTCAAATATTATCCCCTCATCTATAGCATGATGGACCTCTTCTAGTCTAGCTGGTAATTCTTCTTGAGTCCTCCTATAAAGAACATAGACATTTGCACCTAATCTTTTAGCCGTCCTTGCAGCGTCCATAGCAACATTTCCTCCACCAACTACCGCAACTGTATCCCCAACCTTTATCGGAGTATCATAATCTCTTCTAAAGGCCTTCATAAGATTATTCCTAGTTAAAAATTCATTAGCAGAAAAAACACCATTATAGTTTTCCCCTGGGATTCCCATAAATTTAGGAAGACCAGCACCAGATGCAATGTAAACAGCTTCAAAACCCTCTTCAAATATTTCATCAACAGTTATAGTTCTACCTACAACTACATTTGTTTCTATCTTTACCCCAAGTTTTTTAAGATTATCAACTTCAGATTTAACTACCGTTTCCTTTGGTAGCCTAAACTCTGGAATACCATAAACTAAAACCCCTCCTGGTTTATGTAAGGCTTCAAATATAGTTACCTCATATCCTTTTTTTGCTAGTTCTCCCGCACAAGTTATACCAGAAGGACCTGCACCAACTACTGCTACCTTATGTCCATTTAATTCAGGCTTTTCAAAAACCTCAACCTCATTTTCTCTAGCCCAATCTGCTACAAATCTTTCTAGCTTACCAATAGATACTGCATCTCCCTTATTGGCTAGTACACAATGTTTTTCACATTGGTTTTCCTGAGGACAAACCCTTCCACAAACCGCTGGTAGAGCAGTGTGCTCAAACAACTTATAAGTTGCCCCTTCTAAGTCTCCCTCTGCTACCTTTCCAATAAAACCTGGTATGTCAACAGAAACTGGACAACCTGTCACACACATAGGCTTTTTACATTGTAGGCATCTCTTAGCCTCTTTTATAGCCTCTTCTTTAGTATAACCTAGGCAAACCTCATCAAAATTTCCGCTCCTAACCTTAGGGTCTTGTTCTGCAACTGGTACTCTAGTAAACCTATCCATTTAGATCTCCTCCTCCATAGCACACTCTTCTTGTTTATATTGTCCTTGTCTTTGCATTGCCTCATCAAAATCTACTTCATGTGCATTAAATTCTGGCCCATCTACACAGGCAAATTTAGTTTCATTTCCAACTGTTACCCTACAAGCACCACACATACCTGTTCCATCAACCATAATTGGGTTTAAAGAAACAACTGTTGGAATATTTAATTCTTCTGTTAAAATAGAAACAAACTTCATCATAACCATAGGTCCAATTGCTATGACCTTAGTGTATTCCTTAGACTCGTTTTCAACAAGGTCCTTAAGCTTATCTGTTACCATACCGTGAAAACCATAAGACCCATCATCAGTACAAACATAAAGGTTTTCTGCATACCTACCTATCTTGTCTTCAAGGATTACCTTGCCCTTATTTTTTGCACCTAAGATAACATCAACCTTAATTCCTTTTTCTGCCAACCACCTAACTTGTGGGAAAGTTGGAGCAGTTCCAACTCCACCAGCTATAAATACTATTTTTTCCTTCTTTAGTTTTTCAATATCTTCATTGACATATTCTGAAGGTACACCTAGAGGTCCTACAAAACTATGTAGAGAGTCTCCTTCTTCCTTGGCCTCTAACTTCCTAGTAGAGCAACCCATAGTTTGTACAACTATTTGTACTGTGCCTTGGTCTACATCGTAATCACAGATAGTAAGTGGAAGTCTTTCCCCCTCCTCATCTACTATTACAATTACAAACTGTCCTGGTTGTGCTGATTCTGCTACTCTTGGAGCCAAGATATCCATGGAGTATATATTGTCAGCCAGCATTTCTTTTTTTACAATTTTATACATTTCTTCTCCCCCTTGTTTAATATTTTAGTTAACAGAATCTATTTTTTCTTCAACTGCCTTTTTAATTGATGCAATCTTGGTTAAAGACTTACTCCTATCCCTAT
This sequence comes from Tissierellales bacterium, assembly GCA_030146705.1. Lineage (GTDB taxonomy): Bacteria > Bacillota > Clostridia > Tissierellales > Tissierellaceae > CAMIXG01. The sequence continues at coordinate 25,814 of JASLBE010000067.1, forward strand.
CTTTAGAATAAATATAAATCTTTATTTTAGGCTCAGTACCTGAAGGTCTAATTGCATACCAAGAACCATCATCCATATAAAATTTTAACACATTAGATTTTGGATTGCCAGTATCATCAGTTAGAAAGTCTATGGTCCTATTTAGACTCATAGTTTGAATTTCTTTTATAGGTTCCTTCCTAAAATCAACCATAATTCTTTCTATTCTTTCCTTACCTTCAATACCTGCAAGCTCAAAAGAAAACAAGCTGTTCAAGTAGTATCCAAATTCTTCATATAGGTCTTTTAATACATCCAATAGGGATTTTCCCATCATTTTATAGAAGCCAGCCATTTCAGCCACCATCATAGTAGTATTAATAGCATCTTTATCTCTAATCATATCACTGTAAACATAGCCTATACTTTCCTCAAAACCAAAAATAAAAGTATGTTCACCTGTTTTTTCAAACTCATTTGCCTTACCACATATATTTTTAAAACCTGTTAGGGTTTCAAATACCTTGACATTATATTTTTCAGCTATAGCCTTTGTCATATCACCAGTTACAACAGATTTAACAATGGCAGCATTTTCTGGTAAATCACCTTTTTTGCTTCTTTCTGACAAGATATAATTTACTAGTAAAATTCCCATTTGATTTCCATCAATAAACCTATATGAGCCACCATCCCTAACCATAGTTGCAACCCTATCTGCATCTGGATCATTGGCTATTAATAGGTCTGCATCAGTTTCATTTCCCAGTTTTATAGAATACTCAAAAGCCTCTGTATACTCTGGATTAGGGTACCCAACAGTAGTAAAGTCAGGATCTGGATTTTCCTGCTCTTCAACCACATAGATATTCTTAAAGCCCCTAGCCTTTAAAATTCTTTGAACTGGATTACTACCAGTTCCATTAAGGGGTGTATAGACAATCTTTATATCCTTATCTATATCATCATTTATAGTTAAATCAATTATCCCCTGTTCATATTTATCATCTATCTCATTAGATAAAATTTTAAAAAGTCCTTTTTCCTCAGCAACTTTTAGGTCTAACTTCTTTATTAAAGATAGGTTTTTAATCCTGTTGGTCTCAGCTAATATAGCATCCCCTATATTATCTAAAATTTGAGATCCTTCCTCCCAATAAACCTTCATACCATTATAGTCCTTTGGATTATGACTTGCAGTTACCATAATACCTGAAATAGTTTTTAACTCCCTTATAGCAAAAGACATTAGCGGAGTTGACCTTATACCATCAAATAAGTATGTTTTTATACCATTTCCTGCCAATATACTTGCAGCTAAGCTTGCAAACTCATCAGATTGGTGCCTAACATCATAGGCCAAAACTACCCCTCTCTTCATGGCATCTTCCCCATGGTTGACGATTACATTAGCCAAACCTTGGACAGCCTTGGCAACAGTATACTTATTCATCCTATTTGTTCCTAGACCAAGCTTCCCCCTAAGACCAGCTGTACCAAATTCTAAGTCCTTAAAAAACATGTCTTTTAATACTTCTTCCCTATCTATATTCATAAGCTCTATTTTATCATTTGTTTCAATATAGTCGCTCTCCAACCACTCTTTATACTTTTCCTTATATTCCAAAAATCTCACCTCAGGTTATAATCTTTTATATTTCTCTACATATTCATTCTACTACATTTATCATATAAAATATAGGTCTTACTTGGGTTAATTTAGTTTTCTAATCTTTATATGTAATAAAGAGAGTAGCAAGGCTACTCCCTCTTATATTAAACTATCTAATTATAAACTGTTTCAGGATCATCTTCCCTCCTAGGAGTATTAATACCTAAGAAAGCAAAGACAATTACTAGTAAAGGTGTTAAATAATTAAACAAGGCCCATTTACCATATTGTAGGGTGCTAACCCCTAAAACCTTAGTAAAGTACACTCCACAAGTATTCCAAGGTACAAGTACGGAAGTCAAGGTTCCTGCCGATTCTAAAACATTAGATAACATCTTAGGATGGAGTCCTCTTTCTTTGTAAGCTTCAGCATACATCCTACCTGGAACAACTACTGAAATATATTGTTCAGGCATAGTCATATTACTAAATACACAAGTTGCAACAGTTGCTGTTACTGTTCCACCAACTGATTTAACCTTACCTAGTAAGAAGTCAACTATGACCTCTAGTTGTCTTGTTTTTTCCATTATACCTCCAAACATCATGGCTATAAGAGTTAAAGATATAGATGATAGCATACTTTCAAGTCCTCCGGCTGTAAGTAAGTCATCTATCATAGCCACGCCTGTGTTTGAAACATATCCTGCATGGGCAACATCTAATAATTGTCCAAAGTTTGCTCCTTGCATTACTACTGCTAAAATCGCACCTAGGACTATACCTACTGTTATTCCTGGTATGGCTGGCGCCTTAAATGCTATGGAAATAATAACAGCTAGTGGTGGTAGTAGTAATATTGGTGAAATTTTAAATGAACTACTAATTCCAGCCCTTATTGCTTCAATTGAAGATAGGTCTCCTCCAACTGTTCCTTGGAATTTGAAACCCATTATAAGGAAAAACACTAGGGTTATTCCGTAGGCAATAGTTGTTGTAAACAACATATTCTTAACATGGGTAAAAACATCTGTACCAGATACTATTGGTGCTAGGTTTGTAGTATCTGATAATGGTGAAAGTTTATCCCCAAAGTAAGCTCCACATATTATGGCTCCTGCTGCAATTTCAGGTGGCACAGACAGGCCTTTTGCTATACCCATAAGGGCTATACCTATTGTTCCTGCTGTACCCCAGCTTGTTCCTGTTGCTAGTGATGTTATAGAACATATAAGTACAGTAGCTACTAGGAATATACTTGGTTTTAAAATTCCTAAACCATAGTAAATCATAGTTGGAACAACTCCTGCTATTAGCCAAGTACCAATAAGTACCCCTATAATAGCTAGTATAATAACAGCTTGTAAGGCTTGGTAAATTCCATCATACATAGATGTTTGTATTGTATCCCAGTCATAGCCAATCTTCTTTGCCATTATGGCTGCAAATAGAGTACCTATAAGCATAGGAATATGTGGTTCAGATTCATAGACAAAAATTCCTGTTGCCATTACAATTATTAAAAATCCAAAAGATAATATCGCTTCATATAAATAAGGCTTCCTAATCTCTTTAGGAACTTCATCCTTATTATTTCTCACTTCTTCATTATTATTTTTAGCATCCAAAATAATATCCCCCTTTTATATTATTTAGAAATATGCATACTTAACTTCCCTATACCCCCCTCATATTTTATTTGTTGCATTATAAGTTAATTATACACTTTTTAACAGAATTTACAATATTTTTTGAATTAATTCTGTTTTCAGATAACTTTTCCAAATTAAAAACCCTATGGTTTATAGGGTTTAATTAGTTTTCTTAATTTGTAAATCCTACTCCTAAAACTTCCGTTGCTTCACTAACTGTAAAAAATGCATTTTTATCTACATCATTAATAATTTCTTTTAACTTTACTATTTCTGGTGATGTTAGTGTACAATATATTATTTGTTTGTCCATATGAGTGTAGGCACCTTGTCCTTTTAAGTAGGTAACCCCCCTGCCCATATCTTCCATAATCCTCTCTGCTATATCCTCAGCCCTATCTGATATTAAGATTATATTGTTCTTTATGCTAAAACCAACCTGCAACCTATCTAAAACCTTATAACCTATCTTAATAGCAACTAAGGTATACATAGACTTTATAGCTCCAAATTTAAAGGCTGATAGGGTAACTATTGTAGTATTAAATATACTAAGCCCAGTTCCTATATTCATATTATAGTACTTTTTCAGAATACTAGCCAAAATATCAAATCCTCCTTGGCAAACTCCATTCCTAAACATTATCCCCATACCAGCACCATTAAATATGGCTCCAAAAACTGCAGCTATGAATATATCCTTTACTACAAATATTTCTCCAAGCCCAGATGTTATATTTAATATCCAAGAATATATAAATACTGAAAAAGTTGTATATACCATAAATTTTTTATCTAATTTAAAGTAACCTAAAATCATAAGTGGTACATTAAGTACAAATACTGTTATGCCTATTGGGGCACCTATTAAGTAGTTTAAAATAATTCCTAGACCACCTACTCCAGTAGATAATAATCCATTGGGTACAAAAAATACATTAATTGCTATCGAACATAGGAAATTACCAAAAGTCATGCAAAATAGCTTCCATATAATTTCTCCATTACTTCCTAGGATTTCCCTAATTTTACTTTTTTCCATTTTTATCCTTCAGACTCCTTATATATAATAAATATTCTTCCATTAGATATACTATCATATTAGTTATATTTCTTATAGTCTATATTTTTATTTTCCATCCTATTTCTCCATAAAAATGTCTTAGGTTAACTAATAAAAACCAATATACTTTTAAACTAGCCTAAAGGTTGGCTGAAAATATAAACCAGGTCTTATTCTACCTTAAAAATAGGTGGTGCCCTTGGCCACCACCTAAACCTAATCTTCTTCTTTTAAATTTATTTCTTTTCTCCTATTAATTTCCTCAACCAACATCTTATTAATATGGTCATAACCATTGACACTGTGAGGTATCATACAGTCTGAACAGTCCTTAACCCCACTATACATTTTATAGTTCCCACCACATTCTTCAAGTAGGTAAAGGGGACAATAGCAAAACATACAATTAAATTTGCTCTCATCCTTAACCTGGTGGCAGGGAAAATATTTACAAGCTGTATTGTTATAAAATCTATATGAATTTTCCACCTAACTACCTCCCTATATCCTTCTAATAACCTCTTCTATTTCATCTAGGCTAGAATAGCCCTCTTCTTTTTCTCTTCCAATTAAAATAAGCTTAACACCTAGGGCCTTGGCTGCACTAATTTTTTCCTCTAGGCCACCTTTTTTCCCACTATCCTTAGTAACACAGTAATCAACCTTATACTCCTTAAACATAAGCTCATTATATTCTTTACTAAAAGGTCCTAAGACTGCAACAATATCCTTAATTACAACCCCTTCATTATGGGCTATACTAATGCTCTCTATGGCTGGAAGTATCCTATAGATAAACCTATTTTCTCCCTTAACCTTTTCAAAATCCTTAATATTTTTAGAGCCAGTTGTAAAAAATACAGTTCCTTTAATATTCTTTAGGTAATCATAGGCCTCCTCATAGCTATTTAAGGCTATAATATCTTCATCTAAATCATCCAGTCTAGGCCTAACATACCTAGCATATTCTATGCCCTTCTCCTTGGCTATACTTTTTGCATTAGCAGATACAAGCTTAGCAAATGGGTGGGTTAAGTCCACTATTAGTTTAATCTTTTCTTTATCAATAAATTCTCCCATTTCTTCATAGCTAAGCCTGCCTACAAATAACTTGTCTATATCTAAAAATTCTGTTCCTTCATTAGTTGCCACTGTAACTATAAAATTATTTAAATCCTTAATTCTTGAAACTATTTCCCTAGCTTCACTTGTACCACCTATTATCCAAATCATTTTATATTATATCCCCTAGGCGTAATCATCCTATCATTTTCCAGGTAGGTATTACTATTTCCAACAATAACCACTGTTAGCATATCAACATCTTCATAGTTTATATCTCCCAGGCTGGTTATCTTAACCTTAGTCCCAGGCCTTCCAGAGTCCCTAACAAGTCCTACTGGGGTAGACTTATCCCTATGTTTTAATATTAGGCCTACTGCATGCTCTAAGTAGTCTGGCCTCCCCTTACTTCTTGGATTATATAGGGTAATTACAAAGTCTGCTGCTGCTGCATTTTCAACTCTTTTATAAATGACATCTAGTGGGGTCATAAGGTCCGATAAGGAAATAGATGCATAGTCATGCATTATTGGAGATCCAAGCTCAGAAGCTGCAGAAAAAGCTGCTGTAACTCCTGGAACAATTTCAACCTCTATGTCTCCTGCCAATTCTAAAATAGGTCCTGCCATTCCATATAAGCCAGCATCCCCTGTACTTATAATTGAAGTAGTTTTTCCCTCTTTAACTAAGGCTATGGCCTCCTTACACCTTTCAATTTCTCCCCTCATACCTGTTGAGAAAACTTCTTTTCCATCAACCCAGTCTCCCAAATAATCTATATATGGGGTGTAGCCTACTATAGCATCACTTTTATCTATAACTTCCTTGGCCCTAAAGGTCATATTTTCTTTTCCACCAGGCCCTATTCCCACTACATATAATTTACTCATAAAATCCTCCTTCTGAAACAGATATTGTTATACCATTATGTGTTGATTTAAGAACCAACATATTTTTACCTAGTAAATATGCTGCTGGTTCTGAAACACAAGACACACCTATGGTTTTTTTCACAAATTCCGACCCCTCAAACCTATCTTCCACTGTTTTTAACTCTTCCACTGTAAAGATTTTAAGGGGAACCCTTAGCCTATCCCTAGTTTCTAGTATTCCAGCCTCATCTTTTTTTATCTCAACTGTCCCCAAGGCCCTAATAGCCTCCATATAAATATTTTTTTCTTTTAATGTATCTACTATGCTTTTATAAATCCTAGCTCCATCTACACCTTTTTTACAACCTATACCAATATTTATATTTTTAGGAACCAAGACCGTATATTCTATACCTAAGTCAAGATTTAATATTTTATTACTTACAATTATTATCCCCTTAATATCCTTGTCAATATTATCTAGACTTTCTAGCTTAACTAGGTTTTTATAGTTTATATCTTCAGGATAAGGGCTATATATTCCAAGTTTATCCCCATTTACCATTAGGGAGGTTAATCTTTTTACCCCTTCCATATTAGGCATAAAGTAACCCTTCCTTTTAGCATAAACATCAATGGCTTCAATCCCCCTGCCATCAGTTGCAGTTGTAACAATAGCAAGGGCTCCTAATTTTTTAGCCAAGTAATTACTTAGGTCATTTGCCCCCCCAAGATGGCCAGATAGTAAGGAAATAACATATCTTTTTAGGTCATCTATAACTATAATTGCTGGGTCTGTCTTCTTATCCCTTATAAAAGGAGCTATATACCTTATAGCTATTCCTGTTGCAGATATAAAAACTATCCCATCATAGTCATTAAAACTAGTTTCCATAATAGACTTAACTCCACCATCCAAATCTTTATTCCTAATATGGTAAAATTCATAGTCCTTAGACCTAATCCTAGCTATTTTATCACCGACTTCCCCACCTTTTTTAGTAAAGGAAAAGCAAATTATTTTCATTTTATTCCTTCCCTATATTCATGGGTGAAGCTTGGGTCATATAGTTTACTTCTTTCATAGGCCCCTTCTATAAAGTTTCCAACTAAAATTTGTGCTGTCTTGTTTACGCCCTCTTTTTTAACCTTTTCCGCTATATCCTTAAGACTTCCTAAAATAATCTTCTCATCTTCCCATGTAGCCTTATAAACCACTGCAACAGGAGTGTTTTCATCCTCATATCCTTCTAAAAGTTCTGCTACCACCCTATCTATATCTTGAACTGATAGGAAAATTGCCATAGAAGTCTTGTGTGAAGCTAGTTTAGATAGTTTTTCCCTTTCAGGAACTGGGGTCCTTCCCTCTATCCTGGTTAACATTATGGTTTGGGTAACATCTGGCAGGGTTAATTCTTTCTTTATACTAGCTGCAGCTGCTGTAAAAGAGCTCACCCCAGGAATAACTTGGTAGGAAATTTCCTTACTATCTAAAATATCCATTTGCTCTCTTATGGCACCATATATAGCTGGGTCACCAGTATGAAGCCTAACAGTGTTTTTTCCTTCTTTTTCTGCCCTTTCCATAACTTCTATAACATCTTCTAGGGTCATAGATGCAGAATTATATATTTCTGTTCCCTCTTTACAAAAGTCCATATGTTCCTTAGCTACTAAAGAACCTGCATATATTACTACATCAGCTTCCTCCATTAGCCTCCTGCCCTTTACTGTAATTAAATCCACATCTCCTGGTCCTGCTCCTACGAAACTTATCATTAATTTTTCACTCCTCTTACTATAAATATAGGGTTTTCACCTCTTAAAAGTCCAATCTTATCAACGCTAGATGCTTGAACCATATGGGTTTGTACCTCCCTGTAGCCATATTCTTTTAATAATCTTGTAAATTCTTCTAAATTTTTTAACATTATAAAGTTACCACAAAGTATACCGCCCTTTTCTAGCTTGTCCTCCAAATATTCAAATACATCTACAAGCTGGCCCCTACTTCCACCTATAAAAACCTTATTGAAGCTTGCTTCGGGAAAACTATCCTTAGCTTCACCCTGGATAATATTTATCCTAGTAGAAAATTTCTCTGCATTCTTCCTAATTAGGTCAACACCTTCTTGCTTCCTTTCTATTGCTGTTACCTCTGCTCCTTGTAGACTAGCCTCAATAGATATTGATCCTGTTCCAGCCCCTATATCAAGAAACCTATCTCCCTTTTCTATTTCCATATGCCCAATAGTCAAAATCCTAATATTAAACTTGGTCATTGGAATATCTCCTCTTATAAAATCCTCATCTTTAATCCATCTCATTTATTATCACCACTATCGCTAGGGGGGATGTTTTTTCAATCTCTTCCCCAATTTTTATTTCAATAATTTCCTCTGCATCATAAGATAGGTCATAGCCCGCTATTAGCCTACCCCTAACCCCCATCCTATATAGCTCCCTAGATATATAGGATGGGGTATGGTCCTTGTCAGTTAAAATTACAGCTTTTTCATAGTTCCTAATATCTTCTAAACTCATTAGCCTTCCGTGAAGTGACAAGAGTTTAGCATCGTTCCAAGATAATTTTAACTTGGCCATTAGGTATTGAAAAGAAGATAAGCCTGGTAGGATCTCATCTACTTTAACCCCCTTGGCCTTGAGGTAATTTACTATACCATAAAAATTAGGGTCTCCAGAAGCCAGGATTAATATATCCCTACCCTTATTTTTTTCAACTTCCTCTAGGAGGTCTTTGACTAAGTTTACAGCCTTTATGTCCTCCCTTAGGTCCTTTAGGCTTCCTGAAATCCTTCCAAAAGCTATGACCACTTCACTAGTCCTTATTTTTTCAAGAAGGTCTAGGGTCAAATATTTAGGGTTTCCTGGTCCTGCACCACCAACTCTTATCATATATCCACCCCTCTCTCCATTGAGTACATTTTAACCTTTATCTTCACATCATCATCTTTTATATACTTGTTAACTCTCTTTTCAGCACCCTTTTCCATCTCCCTAACAACATGACCATATCCAGCATCAATTACTATATTTAGGGCTTCTTCTGCCGTTAATGTTTCATCTATTTTTTCAAGTAGGTCCAAAGGTGCACCTAAAAATGCTAGGTAGTAAATAAAAGATTCCATCCTAATATCACATATCTTACTATGGGTATTAAAGGCCCCAATAGCTAGTTTGGCAAACTTCCCTATATGGCCTATTAGGGTTATGGATTTAAATCCCTGGTTATAGGCATATAGGAGGGCGTTTCCAATATAGTTTGAAATTTTAACCTTAGAGCTTCTAATTCCCATATCTTCTGCTATCTTTTCTCCATGATTTCCAGGAACTAATACTATGTTTTCTAGTCCTTGGTTTTCCTTTACCATATCTATTTCTAGGTATATAGTTTTTAAAAGGGCATCTTCAGACATAGGATAGACAATTCCCTTGGTTCCTATAATTGAAATTCCACCTTCAATCCCTATATTGGCATTAAAGGTTTTTCTTCCAACAGCTTCTCCTTCAGGGGCATAGATTAAAACATTATAGCCCTGGTTTGAAACCTCTAAAACCTCTTTCCTTATCATATCTCTTGGTACTGGGTTTATTGCAGCTTCTCCAACCTCTCCAAAAAGCCCCTTTTTCTTAATTCTACCAATTCCAATACCTCCATCAATCCTTACCTGGCCATCATTTCTCTTTTCCAACCTAGCAAATATTTTCATTCCATCAGTATTGTCTGGATCATCTCCAGCATCTTTTATAATAGAGCAAGATGCAAAATCCTTACCTATTTCCTGGTCATTTACCTCAAGCCTTAGTCTAATCCCTGCAGGTGTATCTATTTCAACATAGTTTACCTCCTTACCCTCTTCTAGCATAAGGGCTGCAGCCTTTGAAGCAGCTGTAGCACAAGAACCCGTAGTATAGCCACACCTTAATTCCTTCCCATCTTTTACAACAAATAAGTCCAGGCTCATTATCTACCAACTACCATATATAGAAGGGCATTTATAATGGAAGCCGCTACATTACTACCACCCTTATTTCCTTCAGTAGTGATTGATGGGATTTCAAATTCTCTTAAATACTCCTTAGACTCTGCGGCTCCAACAAAAC
>JASLBE010000043.1 GCA_030146705.1 Tissierellales bacterium
ATACCTACAAACCTTCTTATAGGGACAATACTCACTACATAACTTGGGTTCTAATTGAAAATTTCCCCTTAAAATATTTTCCTTGCTTCCTATTATTAAGTCCTTGGACCTAGTTAAAAGTTCTTGAAACTCTCCACTAGACAGCCTATTATTCCTCTTTTTTGAAAATTCTTTTATGGACCCCTTAACCTCAACACCCAGGTCATAACACCCCTTATTTATTAAGCCATACTCTGCTACTAGGGGCTTGTTTTTTAGTTGGGATAAGAGATAAATAGGCATTTGTAGGCTAATTCCCTCTTCCATTTCCTTAACCCCAAAACCACCACTAGACTTATAATCCTTTATAACTACTGACCCGTCTATCATTTTATCTATCCTATCAATCCTGCCATAAAGTTTAACATCTCCCAGTTTAAAATCCTCCCTATAACCAAACCCATACTCAAACTTCCAAGGGCTAAGCCCCTCTTTTTTATTCCTAACTAGGTCCATTCTTATAAAGGTCAAAAGTTTTTCCAGCCTATCTTCAAAAATCAATCTATTAAACCCTGTTTTCCCATCTAGGTCTAAGTCCTCTAGCTGGCTTTCAAATAAGTTTGCTACAAGACTTTCAAGTTCCAAGTCATCCATATCTTCCCTATAAAATTTTTCATAAAAGTCCCTAAGTATCCTATGGTATAGGTTGCCTATTTTTAAGTAGTCTACCTCTAGGTCCTCCTCATAAACTTCCACTAGGCCAAAAACCTTATCCATTAGAAAACTAAAAGGGCACCTATTATAAGTTTCTAGGCTAGTGGCTGAAAACTTCCTGTCCTTAAATTTTTCTTCCAAGTCTTCTATTATAAGAGGATCCCTAAGAAGTCCGTTATAAGAACCAAAGCCTTGGTTCCTTTCAATTATAGGCCTTAGCTGCCTATTTAACCTCCTTATATTTTCTGACTTAACTTCGTAGCTATAACTTTCAATATTATCTTCATAAAGCCTAAGGAGTATAAAGTTTTTATAGTCAATCCTATTAGTAACTAAATTTAAATCTTCCTTAAAAAGGTAGTCAAAACCTATTCTTTCCAAGCTATAATCTTCTAGCCTCCTGACTATCTCCTCTAGAAATATAGAGGCCGTATCCTGGCCATCCTCTCCCTTAGTATAGGATAGGACTAATCCTTCTCTTGCTGAGCCTACTAATTCTCCTATTTTTATTATTTCATTATCTAACCTTTCTTCATATGACTTATATTTTAAGCCCAGCTTAGAAACTAGCCTCTTATTTTTCTCTTGGATGAAAAAATTAGCCTCCTTAATATTTGGGTATTTGCCTTGGGACAAGCCTATTATATAAAGCCTATTAAATTCAAAGCCCCTACTATTAATTAGGTCAAAGACCTTTAACCCTTGTCCTTTCCTATCCTTAACCTTAAAAGACTTATTTTTTAAATACTTTTCTAATAAGATAATATAGTCTTTTAAGTCAATTGAGCTTTCAACTTGTCCAAACCTGTCTAGGCTATGTAAAATTTCATAAATTTTAGCAAATTTTTCAGCTTCTTCTCCTAGTTCTTCTAAGTCATCATTTTCTAATAGGTCTTCAAGTAGATTATATTTTTCAAATAGGTCCCTAATATAAGTATTAAAATCATAAATAGTTTCACAAGACAAAAGTTCATCTATTTCTAAAATTACATCAGATATAAATTCTAGTAAAATCTTAAGGTGCCTATCCCCTATATCCAAGACCCTACTTCCAGCTATAGACCTAAGCCCAGCTAAATCTTTTATCTCCTGGTTTTTTAAAAAAGTAAAAATCTCACCCTTATCTTCCAAGTCTAGTTTAGAAAAATATCTTGCATCAAGCCTATTTAATAAGGCTTCCTTAAACTTCCCATTCAAGCCTAGTCTTAGAACATTTAAAATTTCTCTAGCCAGGCCCAAACTCTCCATACTTCTACTAATTACCCGGTCTATTGGCAACTTTTCCACCTGGCTAACTTGGTCAATTATTTCCACATAGCTAGGATCAAGAATAGTTATTGACATACTATTTAAGTCCTCCCCCTTGGCCAACCTAAGTTTTATATCTTCAAAGACCCTCTTAACTTCTAAATATTCACTAGTTGCCTCTATTACTTGAACCTGGTTGCAGCCACTTACCTTCCCATCATTCTTGGAAAATAAGTCATAGGCTATATCTTTAAAAAATCCTCCCTCATATGACTCTTCCATAATTTCAAAGCCCATTTCTCTTAAGCTTTTTAAACTATTGTTTAAGACAATATTTTCCCTCCTACTTTTAAAATCCATATTAATATAAATATTAATATCTCTTTTTGCTAGTTCTTTTAAAAGTCTCATCTCTATTGGCCTAAAATCGTAAAATTTATCTATATAAATATTTTTAATATTAAACTTAAAATCTGGCCTCTCTATTTCTTCTATGGCCCTAAAATAAACCTCTTCCCTATCTAAGACCTCCTTTTCCCATAAATAGTTTTCATAGGCCTCATAGATCAAACCTAGTTCCCTGTAATAAGGTTCTTTTGGCAAGCCTTTTAGGAAATCCTTACTCCTTATAAACTCCCTCTTAACCTCTCCAATTATTTCCAGGATGCTTAAGATAAATCCATCCTTACTTGCAAAATCCTTATAGTAGTCTAGGTCTTCTTTTTCTGCCATTTCCTTTACTAGCCTAGCAACTATTAGGTACTTTAATTCATCCCCTAAAATACCCTCCTTATTTACCTTTAAAATATTGTCTACAATATCATCAAAAGTAAATAGGTTAATAGAAAAATGACTCTTAAGGTCCCTTAAAAGTCTTTTCCTGTAATAATTTATAATTTCTCCATTGGGCAAGATATAATAAAATTCTTCCTCTTTCCCAGCCTCTAGAAGGGCTAGGATATCCTTATAAAACTTTTCACTAGTCTCCCTATTCTTATTAGCTAAATAGACTGTCCTTTTCATTTATACCTCCAACTATTCTATAACCTGCTGCCTCTTATCCTTAGACTTACTATTTAATAGGTCCCGTAATTCCCCATTAAGCTTATCTATATTAGGCATTGGAATTTCATCATCATTTATTTTATAGGCCTCTTTGGTTTTTAAAATCCTATAAACCTTTTCATCTATTTCTTCCTCTGTAAGCCTTCCATCATCAATAGCCTTTTTTACTTTTTTAATAAATTCCCTACCAACATTTTCACCATGGCATAAGAAGACTACATCTCCCCCAGCTTGAAGGAACATAAGGGCTCCATCTACTGGCTCATGGCTATTTGTTATGGCACCCATAGTCATATCATCTGAAAATATTAGCCCCTCATAACCTAGGTCCTCCCTAAGGAGGTCTACCATTATTTTTTTAGATAAGGAGGCTGGTAGTTTGCTGTCTATATTTTTATAAAGAACATGACCAACCATTACCCCATCTACACCTTGGTCTATGGCTTTTTTAAAGGGTAGGATGTCTTGGTTCCTTAAGTCATCATAGGTCTTGTTTACTATTGGAAGTTGGTAGTGAGAATCTACATCTGTACTCCCATGGCCAGGAAAATGCTTGACCAAGGCTAAAACGCCTTCTTCTTTGACTCCCTCCAAGACTTTTAGCCCAGCAAAACTAACTAGCTCTTCTGTCTTTCCATAAGACCTGGTCCTAGTTATTTCATTATTTGGATTATATCTTATGTCTAAAACTGGCCCATTATTTAAATTAAATCCCAGCGACCTGACTGTAACCCCTAACTGCTTGCCAAAATCTTTTATTAAATCACCATCATTTAAACTACCTATGTCCTTAGCCCTAGGCAATTTATTTAAGTCCTTAGGAATCCTACTAACATCTCCGCCTTCTTCATCTAAGGCTATGAATAAAGGTTTGTTCCCAGACCTATTATAGGCCTTTATTTTGTTTATAGTCTTAACTAGCTCCGAACTACTGCCTATATTCCTAGTAAAAAAGATTAAACCTCCCGGCTTAACTTCCCTTAATTTCTCACCCAAATTATCGTTAAAATCCTTACCATTAAAACCTAGGATCATAAGCTGGCCTATTTTTTCATCAAGAGTCATACTAGCAAGTTCTTTTCCTATATGGTCCAGGCTTACCTCCGGCTCTTTTTCAACAACTTCTACTACTGGTTTATCCGTTTCTTTACAGGCAACAAGAAGAACTATAATTGCCAGTAATGTAAGTACATATATCTTTTTTTTCATCTTTACCTCCTATAAATTAACCTGCCTCTTGGCAGGTTAAAATATACTATAATTTAATTCTTTGGCTACTGCCTTAAGTAGTTTTTGTCCCAGTTTAGAATTCCCTATCTCATCTAACCCTGGACTATAAACAACTAGGTTGCCAACATCTGGAATAATTGATAAAATCCCACCAGAAACTCCCGACTTGGAAGGTAGCCCTACATCCACTGCAAACTCCCCACTATAATTATACATTCCTGCCATAAGCATAGTAGCATTTACTATTTTTACAGTTTCCTCCCTTAGAAGCTTTTCTCCAAAGATACTATAACCACCACTACTAAAAATATGGCCCAGCTTACTTAAGTCTAAACTATCTACTTCTATGGAGCACTGCTTAAAATAAGTTTCTAAAACTTCTTCAAAATCTTCTTGCAAAAGTCCCTTGTTCTTTAAAATATAGGCTATGGCCCTATTCCTATCCCCAGTCCTACTTTCTGACCTATAT
The DNA here is from genome assembly GCA_030146705.1 of Tissierellales bacterium. Taxonomy (GTDB): domain Bacteria; phylum Bacillota; class Clostridia; order Tissierellales; family Tissierellaceae; genus CAMIXG01. Next base: position 4,706 of record JASLBE010000043.1, read on the forward strand.
ATTTTTTCATTATAACTAGACTCTTTTCCTGTAGCCTTGGCTACAAAATCTAAAAGCCTTTTAAGCCTATCCCCTTTAATTAAAGAGGTTGTAACTATGGCACCAGCATTTATCATTGGGTTTGCAGGCAGGTAACCATCTTCCTCCAGCCTGGAAAAAGTATTAAAAGTTTCCTCAGTAGGTTTAAAACCTACTTTTTTCTCAATATCTTCCCTAGGATTATCCTCTAGGGCCAGGGCCAAGGCTAGTATTTTAGAAATACTTTGGAGGCTAAATTTGACAAAATAGTCCCCAAACCTATACTCTTCTCCACTATTCATCCTAAGGACCAAGCTTAGGTCCTCTAGACTACTATTTTTAAGCTCAGGTATATAATCTGCTAGCTTGCCCCTATCCTTATCTAAACTTATGTCTTCAAATATTTCCCTAAGAATTTTTTCCTTACTATTAGTGGACATTTAAATCTGCCCCTCCTATAAACTCCCTTAAAATTGAATTGGAAGGAATAGCTGTTTCATCTTCAATATCCTTAAAATAATCTAAAAATTTAACTAGCTTCCTGGCCTCACTATAATAATAGTTTTCCTCAGTTATTTCCTTCAATAAAGGAACAGCATATTTTTTCAATATAGATAGTTCATATACAAGTGCAGAGTCAAACATTATATCAGCCTCTTCTTGGTAGGGGAAAATATGTTTTTCTTCTCCCTTTCTAACCCCTCCCCAAAGTTCAAAAGTCCTAATTGGGTCATTTCCCCTATATTTATGGTCCCTAACCATTCTTCTTATTAACCTTGTATCAGTTGTTGCTATCCTATTATTAGCATCAATATTTAACTGGGTTAAGGCAGAAATATAAATCTTATACTTATTTTTATCAGGGATTTCCCTGGTTAGTTTTGGGTTTAAACCGTGGATTCCCTCAACTATAATAGGGTCTTCCTTGCCCACTTTAACAAATTTCCCTGACCTTTCCCTTTCTCCAGTCAAAAAATTATACTTTGGTAGCTCAACTTCATTTCCCTCTAAAAGGCTTATTAAGTCCTCATTTAATTTTTTTAAATCTATAGCCTCAACAGCTTCAAAATCATAAGTTCCATCAGGATTAGTAGGAGTATCAACCCTATTTACAAAGTAATCGTCCACTGAAATAATTATTGGGTTTTTCCCATTTACCCTTAGGTGGACCCCAAGCCTATTAGCAAAAGTTGTCTTACCAGAAGAAGAAGGTCCTGCTATTAAAATAGTCCTAATATCCCTCTCATCACAAATCCTATCTGCAATATTTCCTATTTTCTTATTATGCAAGGCCTCCGAAACCCTTATTACATCATTAATTTTTCCATTTTCAACCTTTTCATTTAAGGAGCCAACATATTGGAGGTCCAATATTTCAGCCCATCTTTTTGATTCATCAAAGGCCTTGGCTAATTTTTTTTGCTCAATAAATTTAGCTATTTCATTAGGTGTTTCCCTATTAGGAAAAAGAATTAAAAGCCCAGGATAATAGTACTTTAGGTCAAAAGCTGTAATATATCCTGTTGAAGGGGCTAAGTATCCATGGTATGTATCTTGGTAGTCACAAAGTGTATAAATATCCATATGGTCCCTTGTAAGGGTTTCTAAAAGCCTAACCTTATTTATATTACCATTTTCCCTAAACATTTCTATAGCTTCTTCCCTAGTGTACCTCTCCCTAGTGATCCTATGGTCCTTATCTATTATTTCCTGCATTTTTTCTTTTATCTTACCAATATCTTTAAAATTCATAGAGCTTCCATCTTCAAAGCAAGTATATAATCCAGAACCTAAAAACTGTTCTATAGCAACAGACTTATCTGGATATAAATCCTTACAAGCCTTGATAAATATAGCCGTTATTGTCCTAGTAAAAATCCTGTATCCATCTACATTTCTAATATCTAAATATTCTATTTCCATCCCATCTTCAAGTTCTTTTTCTAAGTTATAAACCCTATTATTTATCCTGGCCCCTAGGTATTTTTTATAATCACTATTTATAACAAGCTTAGCCAGGTCCTCTAAAGTTTTAACTTGGCTGCTACTATCTATAGTAACCTCCCTATCTATTCCATTTTTAATATATAGTTTCATTGCTGTCATATCTTCACTCTCCTTAAAAAAATAAATCACTTTCAATAGCCTTCATATATCCAAAAGTATCTGCCACTATCTCTTTACCCACTAAATAGTCTAGCTTACCAACTGGATCAACAAACCTAAGCTTATATCCATGAAGATACTGGTCTGTTAAGTTATATTTATCCTTAAAAAGTTTATTTACTTCCCTATTACCATACTTCCTATCTCCAATTATTGGGTGGCCTATAGAGGCAAGATGGACCCTTATTTGGTGGGTTCTTCCTGTTATAAGCTCGATTTCAAGCAAACTATAGTCCCCATTAGTTTTTATTGGCCTTATATTAGTTACTATTTTTTTACTATTTTCACTAGGCTTGTCCACTATTCTAACCTTATTTTTTTCTTCATCCTTAATAATATGGTCAACTAGTTGGATTTCCTTGTCTAGTTTCCCCTTAACTATTGTCTTATAAAACCTAGCTATTTTATATTCTCTCATACTTTCATTTAAGTTTTTCATAGTTTCATAATTTTTCCCTCCAAGTATAACACCTGAAGTATTCCTATCTAACCTATTACAAATACCTGGTATAAAGTTATGCTCCTTTCTTGGAACATAGTCCCCTTTTTTTATAAGATAGTTTACCATTCCATCTACTATGTTTTCTTCCCTTAGCTTGTCGCTACTATGGGATAAAATCCCTGGTTTTTTATTCATAGCTATTATATTTTCATCTTCATAAATTATATTTAAATCCATAGATATTTTATTAATATCTATTTCCTTTTTAAACTTAGCTATAGTTTCATCAGCCAAATAGATTTGAATCCTATCTCCCTCTTTTATTAAATCCTCAGGAGTAGCCTTTTTGTTATTTAATTTTATGTTTTTTTTCCTAAGCATCTTAAATATAAAACTCCTAGGTGCTTCATTTAAATACTTAAGTAAAAACCTATCTATCCTTTGGCCATCATCATTTCTATTTACTATCAACTCTTGCAAAATATTCACCTTTTTACCTTTCCTATGTTATAATATATATTATACAATAATAAGTAAAAAAAAGATATTTTCTAGTGTAAGAGGTGACACAATGGGCAAAAAAAAGGGTTCTTTTAAGGATTTCCTATATGACTCTATGGATTACATAATGATTTTTTCTATAATCCTAGTTGTTGTCGGGATAATTTCTTGGCGCTTAAATATATTGTTTGACGATGCTAATATTATAGCTAGTAGCAAGCTAGCCAATGAAGTTTCTAAAAATAAGGAGTCTAGTAAAAAGGATGAGAAAAAACCAGTTAAAAAAACTGTGGAAAAAAAGAAGAGTACAGAGGCTGAAAAAAAGAAAACTGTGAAAAAAGAGGATAAAGCTAAGGATACGGCTAAGAACGCTTCCAATAAAAATGATGCTAAGTTAGTTGATGAAAAAGATAAAGTTAAAGAGGCTGACCAAGAAAAAGACAAGACAGGTAAGGTTGTAGAGGTCAATATACCTCAAGGGTCAGATTCTTCTAAGATTGCAGATATTTTACAAACTAGTGGCGCTGTTAAAGATTCTAAGGAGTTTTTGAAGAAGTGTGAAGAAATGGATAAATCAACTAGGCTAAAGGCTGGAGATTTTGAAATACCAAAAGGTACTTCCTTAGAAGAGGTTATCAATATTATTACTAAATAGGGACTGGGTCCCTATTTTTTTATAAAAAAAATTAGGAGTAGCCAACTCCTAATATGTTTCATTTATATACTTATCTATCTTAGACTTTTTTATCCTATCTTCAAATATTTCCTTATCTTTTAGGATAGCCAATATCTTCTTAGACTTAGAGTGAAATATAGCCTCCTCATAATTTAAGAGGACAATTTCAAATAATTCCCCATTTAAAGACCTAGAATTCATATCTATATAGTAGGCCTCCATATTTTCAAAGCCCAAAAATTCCAAAAGGGCCAATGTGGCCTTATCTTTTTCGTTATAGTAGTTATTTCCCTTATTTATATAATCCTTATAATTTTTACTAGATCTTTTGGAGTTTTTACTCTCCTTGGCCAACATTTTATAGTATTTTGCCAAAACATTATAATATTGGTAGTTGTACATACCCATTTCATAAGTATCTATCCTTAAAAAAGGTCTCATATTGGCCCTTCTAACCAAATTATAATTATGTTCCAAAAATTGTTTCTTAGTTATTTTACCATCTTCTAGCTCCTTAATCAGGTAGCTTCTCCTTTTAAAAAAAGTATCAAATATCCCGCCATCTCTATTATAAAAACTCACTCTTGTGCACCTTTCTATTATAAATTCATAAGATTTTCCAGCTCTTCACTAGTTAGTTCCCTATACTCTCCTAGTTCTAAGTCTTCATCCAGGACTAAACTTCCCATCCTTATTCTTTGTAAATAGGTAACATTCATCCCAATAGCTTCAAACATCCTCTTAACCTGGTGGAACTTACCCTCTTGGATAGTTACATATGCCCTAGACCCAGTATCTCCAGTCTCAATAATTTCTAGATCACCAGGCTTGGTTTTATAACCATCATCTAAAAAACATACACCCTCCCTAAACTTTTCAATATGCTTATTTTCAAGTCTTCCATCTAGCTCTGCATAGTAGATTTTATTCACTTCCTTATTAGGGGATAGTAAGTTGTGGGCCAACTTTCCATCATTTGTAATTAATAAAAGCCCTTCTGTATCCTTATCCAGTCTTCCAACTGGAAAAGGCTCAAAAATTTGATGCTGGTATTCTAAAATATCTATTACCGTCCTAGATATAGGGTCATCTGTTGAGGAAACAAAACCCTGGGGCTTATTCATCATCAGGTATATATACTCCCTATAATTAATATCTTGCCCATTAAATAATATTTCATTTTCATAAGGGTTAAGCTTAAACTTATTATCTGTAATAACCTCCCCATTAATTGTTATAAGTCCGTCCTTTATAAACTTCTTGACTTCTTTTCTTGTTCCATATCCCATATTAGATATAATCTTATCTAATCTTTCTAATTTTGCCATTATCCACCTCTATAAAAACTTTCTAAGACCCTTACCATTTAAATAGTCACAAAGGTCTCCTTGCCTATAATTATTTTCCTCCATTTTTAAAACTATCTCATCTCTTATTTTCCACCAAGACTCTCCCCAGTTTTCAAATAAAACTAAATCTTCTGGGGCCCTGCCTAATAATCTTTGGACTACTGTATCCTTGCTTAGTGTCCTTAAAAATAAAATAACCCTATCAATATACTCTTCCTTAGATATTAGGTCAAACTCCTTATTTTCATACATTTTTCCTAGTCTAGTATTCTTAACAATATAAAGAGAATGTAGCTTTACTTCTTCTACTTCCAAACTTGATAAAATTTTAGCATTTTCCAAAACATCTTCCATACTATCCCAAGGCAGGTTTAAAATTAAATGGGTGCAATTTCTTATTCCATATTTTTTTAACCTTATAGAAGCATCAATATATTCTGCCAAGCCATGGCCCCTATTTATTATTTCAAGGGTCTTGTAGTTAACAGTTTGTAGACCTAGCTCCATAGTTATTTCCAGCTTATGCTCCCTAGCAACCTCACTTAAATATTCTAGGTAAGTATCATTTACGCAGTCTGGCCTAGTGGAAATTGCTATTCCAACAATATCCTCATCAATAGCCTGGCCAATTATAGACTTAAATTGGTCAAGATCCATATAGGTATTTGTGAAATTCTGGAAATAGGCTATAAATTTCTTAGCCTTGTACCTAGTCCCTATATATTCCTTGTTACTCCTTAGTTGCTCCCTTATATTTAACTTACTTGAAAGGTTCTCAAAAGACCCCCCCTCTTCTCCACAATATATACAACCACCAACACCTAAACTTCCATCTCTATTAGGGCAGGTTAAGTCTAGCTTAACTGGTAGCTTGTATACTTTTTCTCCATACTTATCCTTCAAATATTTAGAATAGGTATTATAAACCTCTATATTATTCAAAACTTACCTCCTTATAAATCTAAGACCTTCCTAAGAATCCTGGCTACTCCAGCATCATTATTTGTAAAGTCTGTTATAAGATCTGCTGCTTGTCTTAATTTTTCTACACCATTTTTCATTCCTATGCCTAGTCCAGCATTTTTCACCATTTCTATATCATTAGAATCATCACCTATGGCTATTATTTCCTCTGGTTTTATACCTAGACTTTCTCCATATTCCTTTACACTTTTCCATTTACCAGACCTAGGGTTAACCACTTCTAAAAGTCCATCTGCAATGGTTATATTTTTCATTAAGTAGGTCCTATATTCCCTAGGGTAGTTTTCTTGTAAGGTCCTATTAAGCTCCTCTAATTTTTTATATTCTCCCAGGTAAACTATGGATAAAATAGGGTAGTTTTCTTGGCCCAAGTCCTTGACCCCCTTAATCCTATCCTCATTTACCAAGTAATTATGGTATCTAGGATCATCCTTCTCAAGTTCATAAATCATATCCACCCCATCATCATACCCATTAACATGGATAGTTGGATGGAGGTCTAAGTTTTTACCCTCCCTTAGGACATAATCTAGGTGCTTTTTGTCTAGGTAAAGGGCATCAACTAGTTCATCATCCTTACTATGCCTAACTATATTTCCATTATTGGCTGCAATTATTAAGTCTTCATTAAAGCAATTAACAAATTGCTTGGCAGCAGTGTACCTCCTACCAGTTGCAAACATAAGTTTGTAACCCCTGTCTATAAGTTCATTTACCAAGTCTATATTTTCTCTTGGAATAATCTTATTATCATCTAATAAGGTCCCATCTAAATCTATGGCAATTAATTTATACATTCCTATCCTCCTAATTTTAATTTCCTATTTATTATACAACAAAAAAGTTTTTTATAAAAACTAGATTAAAGTAAAAGAAGCCAAATAGTTTCCTACTTGGCTTTTAACCCCTAATTACTTTTATATTACCCAGTCCAATATTATTTTCCTTCATAAGCCTTATTAAATCTTCCAAGTAGGCTGGGTCATCCTTTACAACCTCCAAGGTCAAAATATGGCCTCCATTAGTATATTTAAAATACCTAGCCTCAGACTTTATCCTAGCTAGATTATCTTCCTTTAGCAACTTAAATCCTTCTGTATATTGGTTTAGGTCCTTAAGTTCCTTCCTGGTTTTAAACCTCTCCTTATCCAGGTCAAAAAACCTCCTACTAAGTTCTTTGCTATTAGTTGCCCTTAGGTGGAAATTCATATTTAGCTGGCTACTTAAACCATCTAAAATATCCTTTATATACTTAAGTATTTCCTCACCAAGCCCACCATCATAACTTCCATATAAAATAAGGACTGTTTCGTATAAGCCTAAAAAACCCAGGCTTAAACTTCCATTTTTTAAAATATCCCTAATTTCATCATCAGGCCTAAGCTTCAGGGAGTCTATCCAAATCCCCTCCTTGATTAAATAAGGATACTCCTTGGCCTTCCTACTACCTTGTATTTCAAACCTTTCTAAAAGTTGGGCAACTACTAGGTTGATTGCATCTTCCAAAAGTTTGAAAAATAAGTCCTTGTTTCCACCACTTTTAAGGGCCAGCCTTGGAAGGTTTAAACTTGTAGTACTTAGGTTGCCCCTAGCTAGGGAGGTCTCTTCTTTTTTATTATAGGTATTTTCCATAATCCTGTCTCCATTACCAAAATAGGCAACCTCTGTTGAATAATTATTAATCCTATAATATTTATTATTGTAATCAGCATCTAGGAAAGAAAAATTTATAGTAGCATTCCTACTTGCTAGTTTAATTGCCAGTTGAAGGAAGTCATAGTTTATGTCCTCCTCCTTATAGTTTACCCCATCTTTTATCTTAAATACTTTAATAGGATATATATAGTTTTCTGCCATTAAAAGGTCATAGCTAGCCCTTAGGAAGCTCTCTATAACCATCCTCCCCTCAGGACTTGTATCTGTTCCAAAGTTTATAGTTGTCTCAAGGGTCCTAGTACCTAGGCTATACATATTATTCACCCTTCTTACTAGGTACTTCATAGCATTTAAGGTCATTTCCTTAGTATCAAAATAGGCTGCATTTTCTGCAAACTTCTCAGCCTCTTTAATTTTTTCTAGGTCCCAAATTAATTCACCTAGATATTTTCTTTCTTCTTCTATATAGGCTGCATTATTATCAAGCCTTGGAAAAATTTGATATTCCTTATAAAGGGTCTCAAATATATTGTCTATATTTTCTTCTAAATCTAACTCATTCATTAAGATTTTTATGGCCTTTTTTAAATTCTTCCTATAATTCTCCTTATATGTTTTTTCAACACCTAGACTCATTAAATAGTCAAAATTTGGAATTGACTTCCCCCCATGTTGGTCATTTCCAGTCATTTCTAAAAATAGGCATAAGGCTTCTACATAGTCCGTTATATTCTCAAGCCTATCCTTATATTTTTCCCTTAATAAATCAATTAAATCCATTTGGCAATTTTCTGTAGTTAAGGCTAAAAATTCTAAATCATGGATATAAACATCTCCATTTTTATGGGCTGCTGCATGCTCTGGATTAAGCACAAATAGGTCATAGAACTCCTTGGCTGATTCAAAACCATATTCTAGCATAGTTTCCATAGCTGATGTGATCTTTTTTTCCCTATTAAAGGTTAAGTCTTCAAAAACCTTCATAAGCCTAGTGTTCATATCCCTAACCTTACTTCTCTCAGAACGGTAAAGAATATATTCCTTGGCTGTCTTGGCCTTACCATTTTCTATTAGGACCTTTTCAACAGCATCTTGTATATCTTCTACTGTAGGTATATTATTCTTTAAATTTTTTTCAACTAGGGTTGCGACTTTTTCTGCCAAATATAAAGAAGTATTATAGTCCTGCCCACCAACAGCCTGGGCTGCTTTAAAAATTGCATCTGCTATTTTTTCTATATTAAAGGGTACTTCCCTGCCATCTCTCTTCCTTATTTTAGTAATCATATTTCCTCCTTAACCACAATATATTCTTATTTCATACTATCAAATATCTATATATAGTGCAATATGAATTACAATAAAAAAGAAGCAGGTCTCCCTGCTCCCTCTTATAAACCCCTAGGTTTATTCTTATAAGTTTATTTCAACCTTATATTTATCTTTTAACTTATTAGTTTCATTAACATATTTTTCTTGTTGCTTAACTGCTAATAGTTGATTCTTTAAATCTTCTTTTACTTCTGCAAAAGGCATAGTTCCTTCTTCTTTTTTGCCCTTAACTAAGATTATATGGTAGCCAAAATCAGTCTTAACTGGATCAGAAACCTTGTCTACTGGTAATTCAAAAGCAACTTTTTCAAATTCTGGAACCATTTGTCCCCTTTCAAATTCACCTAAGCTTCCTCCAGCTTGATTTGATGGACAAGTTGAAAATTCTTTAGCTGCATCTTCAAAAGATAAGCCATTTTCAATTTTTTCTTTTATTTCATTAGCCTTTTCTTCTGTTTCTACTAATATATGGTTAGCATTTAATTTTTCTGGTTGTTTAAAGTATTCAGGATGTTCATTATAGTATTCTTCAGCATCCTTGTCTGTAACTTCTAAGTCTGATAAAAGTTTTCCTATTGCATATTGCTTTAGTAAACCCTCTCTCATCATTTCAAACTGCTTAACAAATTCTTCATCCTTATCCATACCTTTTTCCATAGCATCTAAGTATGCTAATTCTTGGTTTACTAATTCTTCAACAACCCTTTTTCTTCCTTCTGGATTATTAAATTGCATACCCGCTTGAGGTCCTAGATCATTTATAAACTTATTTACTATTTCCTCTGTTATTTCTTTATTTTCAACTTTTGCTAATACTTTGTTTTCCATATAATTCTCCTTTTCCTTGGTATTGTTTTCTAAACATAATAGAAAACCTCTTAAAGAATGATCTTTAAGAGGTTAGTTGTCTGAATTTTAAATTATAAAACGTTTATTTTTTCAGCTTGTAAGCCTTTTTCGCCTTCAACAACTTCAAATTCAACTTTTTGTCCTTCTTCTAAAGTTTTGAATCCATCAATATTGATTTGAGAAAAATGTGCGAATACATCGTTTCCTTCATCTGTTGTAATAAATCCAAATCCTTTTTCTGCGTTAAACCATTTTACTGTACCTTGCATTGCGTATACCTCCGAAAATTTTATTTCTTTAATTCTTTTGTAACAAAAATACTAACAATAAAATTCCGTGTACTACAATTTAAAATACAGTGTTGAAATTATTGAGTATTGCTTACTTCCGAATTAAAGCTACAATAGTATTATAACATTAGATATTAGATATTGCAACTAATTTAAAAATGTTTTTAATTTACAGACTATTCTTTTTCCTCCAGCTTGTTAGCCCAACAACTCTTAAATCCTGGTCTTCATTGTATATTCCATGGGTTAAATTAATTGTATTCCCACCAAGCAAGTCTATATTTCCATTGTCCCTAGCAGTTATAACCGCAGGATATGTCACTTCTTTTTTGTAGTCTATTTCCAGTTCCTTAATTTCATAGTCTTCATAAATTTCTTCTATTACATTTTCAAGCATCCAATCAAAATAAACTAGGTTATTAACATGTTGGTTAGTATCTATATCCATCCTCCTAACCCTAAAGTCCATTTCATTTTCCAAGTCTAAATCTTTGCCTGTCCTCGTATAGCTAGTAAAGAAATTTTTATCAACCACAAGACCATAGTCTATTAAGTCCTCGTTTAGCCTAGCCGGCCTCCTCTTTTCCATATCTATAAATATCCAAAGAGTAGTTGCCTTAACTAAAATTTCTCCAGATAGACTTTCTATTGCAAATTCCCTAGTTACAAAAAACCTATCTATGTTAGAAATCCAAGTTTTAATAATAACCCTATCATAAAGGCTTGGGTACTTTTCAACCCCAACCCTCCACTTGTTAATCATCCAACCATAGCCCTTGGCTTCAAGTTCTTTTCCATTATTCAAGTCATTGTGGGCAGCAGAAATCTCACTAAAATACTTTAGTATAGCCCTTGGAGTCATCTTTCTTCTTCTGCCTACATCATAATACCTTAATTCTATTTCTCTTTCAGATATTTTCAACCTAACCACCCTTTTATTATAAAATATTGGCTCCTAGAGTACTTTTCATTTCTTCAAGGGCAAACCTATGGCCCTCACTATTAAAAGAAGCAACCCCATTTTCATATACATTTACCCTATAGCCTAAGTTCCTAGCATCAGCTGTTGTATATAGGACACATATATTAGTGCAAACTCCTATTATACTAATTTCCTTAATATCTTTTTCCCTTAGGTATAAGTCTAGTTCTGTTCCAAAAAAGGAACTATACCTTCTCTTGTAAATGATTTTATCTCCTTTTTCAGCCTTTAACTCATCTATAATCTCACTACCCTTGGTCCCCATTACACAATGTTTTGGGAACATATCAAATTCCTTGTCATCTTCCTCATGGTTGTCACAAATATAAATTATCTTATGGCCAGCCTCCCTATATTCTTTTATCTTTTCCTTGGAAAATTTAATTATTTTCTTACCATTTTCACCATTGGTCAACTTTCCATCATCTAGTATAAAATCATTTAGCATGTCTATAACTAATAAAGCCTTCATATACTAATCCTCCTAATCAAATAAAGATAACTGTTCTAAGTCTATACTAAGTAGGCTTGCCCCAGTAATACCAAGGAGCCTTATTTTTTTATTTATTTCTATTTCATCCAGTAGGCTAAGCCCAACTTCATAAATTTCTTCAAAAGTATATATGTGATTTTCCAAAGTTTTACTCCTAGTCTGGGTCCTAAAATCTTCATCCTTGACCTTAACTATTATAGTCTTAGTATGGACCTGTTTTTTTAATAACTCTTCTTCTAACTTCTTAGAAAAATTTTTTAAATACTCCTTAAGCTTTCCTATGTCCCGGGTTTCTTCATCAAAGGTTCTCTCTATCCCTATTGATTTTCTCTCCCTAAAGTTGTTAACAGGTCTAGGGTCCTCCCCCCTAATCCTAAGATATATCTCCCTACCAGCCTTACCAAATAAGTCAGTTAAAAAATTTTCATCCAGTTGATAAAGGTCTCCTACTGTATAGATCCCTATGTTCCTAAGTTTTTTTTGGGACTTGGGACCAATTCCATGAACCTTAGAAATATTAAGGTCTAAAAGAATTTCTGGTAGCATATCTCTTGTAATATATTTAAAGCCATTGGGCTTGTTCCAGTCAGAAGCAAGCTTGGCTAAAAACTTATTATAAGAAAGGCCAACAGATAGGGTAAGTCCCAGGTCCCTATAAACCCTATCCTTAATTTCTCCTACTAGGTCCAGGGGGTTTCTTTCAATATTAGAAATATCCAGGTAGGCCTCATCTACAGAAATTTGCTCTACCAAGTCCGTTACATCATATAAAATATTAAATATTTCCTTTGAAACCTCCCTGTACCTATTCATCCTAGGCCTTAAAAAAAATCCGTGGGGGCAAAGAGACCTTGCCATAAAACCAGGCATAGCAGAATGGATTCCATACTTTCTCGCCTCATAATTACAAGTAGTAACTACTCCATGGCTACTAAGTCCCCCAACAATAACTGGCTTGCCCTTTAAATTTTCATCATCCGCCTCCTCAACAGAAGCGTAAAATGCATCCATATCTACATGTAATATTTTTAAATCAAGTATATCTTGCATTTTTTTAACCACACTACCACCATTGTTTTTTTATACTTCATATTGGATTATCGAATTTACCTCATAATTTTTTAGTCTATCCCTACCCTTTAATGATGTTAACTCTATTAAAAATTCTATGCCTGCTATCTCTGCCTCAAAATGTGACTCTAGTAATTCTGCTGTTGCTTTTACAGTTCCCCCAGTTGCTAGGAGGTCATCCACTATGGCAACCCTCTTTCCTTTTTCTATTGCATCTGAATGAATTTCTAAAGCATTACTACCATATTCTAGGTCATATTCTATTTTTTCAACCTTACCAGGAAGCTTCCCAGGCTTCCTAACTTGGATAAATCCAACTCCTAGTTCATAAGCAACAGCTGTTCCAAAAATAAAGCCCCTTGCCTCTGGCCCTACAATGTAGTCTATATTTTTATCCCTTAGTTGGTCTGCCATTATTTTTACTGATTCCCTTAAGGCTTCAGCATCCTTAAGTAAAGTTGTTATATCCTTAAAACTTATTCCTTCCTTGGGAAAGCCTTCTATTACTCTTATTTTAGATTTTAAATCCATCTTAATCCCCTCCAAATATATTGCCAATTCTTATTTTATCATATTTAAAAATTTTTTCCCTAAAATAAATAATATTATTTAAAAAAACAAGAAGAACATAGGAGCCTATGTTCTTCTTGAAAATTTCATCTTACATTTAGGGCAAGTTATTACTAGCTTGCCCTTTCCCTTGGGAACCCTTACTAGTTGACCACAACTTGCGCATTTAAAGTACTTATAATCCTTCCTATCTCTAAATCTCCTAGTTAGGCCCTTAAGCTTCCCCCTTAAGGGTCCAACTAGCTGTAAAAACTTCATATTTTCCTTATACCTCTTATTAACCTGCCTTGAAAAAGTCCTATAATAGGCAAATAAAATTGTTACTAGAGCAATACTATTTAAGATATTAACCTTTAAAACCCTGGATAAAATAGCCAAGGCAAGGCCTCCAAATATCATAGTTGATGATAGCTGGTCCATTCCATACCTGCCCAACATAAATTTTTTAAGCCAATTCATAATCCACCCCTAATTCATATTCCTATACCTATTAATATTTTCCTCTGTTAAAAACTCATTTGCATTATTAACCTTTTGAAACATTTCTGTTGCGTCTGGAGACTTATTTAAATCTGGATGGTATTTCTTAGCCATTTCCCTATAGGCCTTCCTAACGGTTTCCTTACTACAATCATTATAGGCCAAGCCAAGAACATCACAGGCATCTTCAAACTCCTTCTTAAAAGTAGAGCTACTAGTAGGAGAATAACCTCCAGCCTGCCCTGTAAAATCATTGAAGTTTGTATATCCACCAAAGTTAAACTGCTGCTCATAGAAGTTCCTAAATCTTTCCTCTTCTCTTCTCCTTGCTTCTTCCTCAGCTCTTTTTCTGGCCTCTTCTTCAGCTCTTTTTTGCTCTTCTTTAATCCTAAGATAATCCCTTCCATAATCCCTTATTTTTGTAAATTTTCTAGTAGATCCAGCCGAAAAATAACCAGCCTTATCATATAGGTATTCTGTTAAACTATACTTTAAAAGCCTTAGCCCCTTGTCTAAGTATTCCATTAAATACCTTAAGATTAAAATTATTATCATCAACCTAAAAAATGGGAAAAGATGAATAATAGTAGCTATTGCAAGGGGGGCAAAAAATAAGATACCTAAAGTTAAAGTACCCAGCACCAAAATAACCCCTATAAATACTCCCAGTATAAGTTTTTTAAAGGTTTCCATAACCCTCAAAATTATTCCGTTTAAACTAATTAATCCATCTAGGAGAACTTCTAAAAATCTAGCGATTCCATATAGAATTTTTCCGTAGGTCTTTTTTAAGAAATCCATGTCCATCTCCTTATTTTTATAATGAAATCTTATTACTTACTATACTATTCTATATTTAATCTTATTTACTTGCAATAAATTTAACTTATAAAATATTTTTTATACTTATTTTTAATATTTTATAATAGATAGTTTAAAACTAGATAAACTAAATACATAGATAGTAATACAAGTCCAGACTTCCTCTTCATTTCTCCTTCTTTATTCATAGCCAAGCCATATAAGACAGCTGTTGATATAATCATTAGTGGCATCTGCAAGCTACTATAAATTCTTGGAATAGTAAGTCCAGTTTTAGAAACACTAGCCGAAAGACCAATTACAAATAAAATATTCAGTATATTAGCCCCTATTATATTTCCCAGTGCTAACTCTCCATGCCCCTTTCTCATAGCAGTTATGGCTGTAATTAATTCAGGAACACTAGTCCCAAAAGCAACCAAGGTCGCAGCTATAATACTATCTGGAATTCCTACCCTAAATGCTATTATTTCAACACTTGGTATTAAAAATTTAGATGCAAAAACCACAACTACTGCCCCTAGCATAAGCTTTATTATTTGTAGGAAAACTGGCTTGCCATCTACATCTTCTTCAACCCCTATATCACTTGTCCCCTTAGAATCTTTAATACTCTTTACTATATAAACCCCCAGGATAACCAGTAGTAAAAATCCTAGCCCTCTTGTTATCTTACCAAGACCTCCACCATGGAAAATTGGCAGTGATAAGCCTGTTACTAGTATGGTCAAAATTAATAGGCCCAACCCTTGGTTTTTCATTATCTTCCTATTTACAGGAATCACCCCAATATAGGCTGAAAGCCCTAAAATCAAACTTGTATTGGTAATAATTGAACCTACTGCATTTCCCAAGGCTATATCTGTATTGCCCTTAAGGGTTGCCAGTAAAGATACTGTAACTTCTGGAATTGTTGTTCCCAGGCTGACTATTGTTGCCCCAACTATTACTGTTGGTATCTTCCATAGCATAGAAAGTATTATAGCTTGGTCTACAAAATAGTCTGCCCCCTTGCCTAAAATGTAAATGCTCAAGCCAATTACTAGTACTAGCCCTATTGTTGGTACATTTTCTAAAAAATTTCTTAATATTAAGTCCATTTTCTTCCTCCTATTATTTTTTTACATAAAAAAAGACACTACAGGAAACCTGTAGAGTCTCACAAAGCTAATTAGCCATTAAAGCCGGGATCTTATCCGTACTGACGACTTTAATTTCCGAAGAAAAGTTACTCCCTCTATACTAAAGTAGATTATCTTATATTTCTTTATTTGTCAATCTTTATTGGGAGTTTTTATTTTCTTTGTAAATACTACTTTTTTTATTAATTTACTAAGTTTTTTATACACATTTTACAAATTTGTTTAATCTTTTTTATTTATTTTGAAAATTATTAAATTAGACCTATAAGATATGTTACTATTACCGACTTATATAAGTGGAGTCTGATTATTTTAATTATATTTATATTCCCATTTTTATAAATTTATAAAATAATAATTTAATATTTATTATTAGGAGGTATGTTATGAAAAAAATAGGAACAAAAGTCATTATATGTATAATTAGTTGTGCACTTATAATGACTTTTTTCATTGGATCAGTTTCCCTTATGAAAAGTAAGGCCCTTATAGAAACTACTACTAAAAGTAACCTTGTTAGAATGGTAGAGTCTAAGAAGGATTTATTTAATAGTGAATTGCACCATATTGAAACCCACCTAGAAGACTTGGCTAGGGTTGTAGAAACAACTTTAGACCTTGATAAGGCTAGGTCTAATCCAAACTACATACAAGCATATTTAAATGGATTTAAGCCCTTGGCCAAGGCTACTATTGACGCTATTGATATAGCCAGTTCTTTAGATATAACTATTAATCCTGAGGAAATTAATAATCAAATTGGTGAAATTTGGTATCTTAGGGGAGAGGATGGAGAGGGTGTTCTCCAGCCTACTACTAGCAACACTAGTATATATAGTAGGAATGAGCCAACTATGGCCTGGTTCTATGATTCTTTGGACAAAAAAGTAGACTTTTGGATGGATGCTTATACTTCCTCCCTTACTAAGGATATTACAATGAGCTATTGTTATCCAATTATTATTGCTGATAAGGCTATTGGTGTGGCTACTATTAATATTGATTTTGACCACTTTGTAAAGTTTGTTACAAATTACCAGATATTAGAAACTGGATTTTTATATGTTACTAATAAGGATAATGAAATAACTATCCATCCTGTTAAGGATATGGTTAATACATATTTAGAGGACTATTTTAATAAAAAAGAGCTTAAGTATTTTGCTGAAAATGAAAGTGGTCTTTTTGAGAGTAACATAGGTGGGGTCAAATCATTTGTAGCTTTTTGTAATTCTAAAGATAATAACTTTATTGTCCAAATACCTAAAAGTGAAGTTACTAAAGAATTAATGGAATTATTGAGTTTTATGGTTGTTTTAATTATCCTAGGTTCTATTGCCATAGTAGTTTTTGCATCCTTATTTGGTAATAGGCTTGCTAAGCCTATACTTTTTGTCACTAGTACCCTAGAAAAAATTTCTGACTTTAACTTAACTTTAGATATTAATGAACATAAGTTATTAAACCACTATACAAAAAGAGATGATGAACTAGGAACTATGGCAACAGCCTTAAGAAAGGTTTATTATAACTTAAATAATATTTTAAATAATATTACTAGTACTTCTAACTCCATAGTTGAAAGTGTTTCTGAACTTACTATTGCCACTAATGAATCAACCCATTCTATTGGTGATATTTCAAAGGCTATAGAGGAACTTGCCAAGGGTTCTAATGAGCAGGCCCTGCAGGTTGAAAATAGTTCTAGAAAGTTGGATTCTCTAGCCCAGGATATTAATAAGACCCTTCAAGAGGGATCCCAGGTTGAAAAAAATAGTGAGTTTGTTCAAACAACAACCCTAGAGGGAACAGACTCCATTAAAAAATTAGTTGATAAGTTCAAGGTCAATGTGGATTCTACAAATGAGGTCAAGGAAAATATTTCAGCCCTTACTGAAAAGTCTATCCTTATAGAAAAGGTCTTAGCTAATATAATAGGTGTTTCCGAACAAATCAACCTACTTTCTTTAAATGCTGCTATTGAAGCAGCGCGTGCTGGAGAGCATGGAAGAGGATTTTCTGTTGTTGCTGATGAGATTAGGAAGCTTTCTGTTTCAACCTCAGAATTAACTGGAGAAATCAGTGAGAGTCTAAGCTCTATTAATACCTATATTTTCAAGGCCAATAATAGTATTAAAACTGGTAGTGAGTCTCTAGAAGAAGTTAGAATGTCAATAAAGGATGCTAGGAAGGCCTTTAGTTCTATTTCTGAGTCTGTAGCTATTAATAAAAATTCTGTTGACCTACTAAAAGAAAAATTACTAAGTATAGAAAGCAACAAAAACGATACCCTGCTTGCCATGGAAAATATGTCTGCTCTTACAGAAGAGTTTGTTGCCTCATCTGAAGAAGTCTCTGCATCTTCTGAAGAACAGCTAGCAACTTTAGAAACAATAAATAATAATATTAATAACTTAAATGATACAATCAAAAGTTTAGATTCTATTATAAGTGAATTTAAGTTATAAGTTTACCAATATCTAGGTAAATAAAATAGCCAGGCTTAAGCCTGGCTATTTTACCTTAAATTAATTTTCCTAGCTCAAGTAAGCTAGTCTTTATATACTTTAAAATTTAAATCAGTTTCTAAGTCATTAAAAAGTTTCATAAGCCTAAGATAGTAATCCCCAAGATTTTTTTCCAGATCCTTAGAATTTACAAGCCTAATAGTAAGGGGTTCTTCATAGCCTGTAAATAGGTCATATAACCCATCTAGGCTAGATCCTAAGACTTCTTTTTCTCCAATCTGACTCCTTATTAACCCATAAAATTCTTCCTTATTTCCTACCCTACTTCCGTCTATAGTTAAGATCATTTAATCCACCTTCCAACTAATTTTCTATTTCTTTAAAGCTTTCATAGTGGTCATTAGTGTAAAAGATAAGTCCATCATTGGAATAAACAAGCCTTTCACTCCCCCTATATCCACCCTTGTAATTTACGTCACACTCAAAATACTGCCTATCTTCTTTTTGGGGAAGCAGGCCTTCATAGTTGCCAAACCTATCTCCTCCTATGGACTTGCCCTTGGCAACCTCCCATAGGTTCCCAGCCCTATTATCCCAGCCAAGTTTCCTTGCCTCAGATTTTTTAATAAAATTATTTGGTAGCTTGTCATAGGTTCTTAAATAAAGAACTAGGTCTTCTAAACTCGTATAGCTAGCATCTTCATCCAGCTTAGCTTCCTCTTTATTAGCTTCCTGGCCAAGTCCACTTTCTTGTCTTGGCTTTTCAAGTTCTAAAGTTCCTGGCCCATCTATATACTCACTACAACCTGTAAGCAAGATTAAAAAAGATAGGGCAAAAATTAATAATTTGTTCCTAAAAATATGCTTCATATTCTCCCCCTCTTCAAGCAAGTTAGATAAACTTCTCCATTTCCTTATCTAGCTTATCTATTTTATATTCTAAGGATATTACTGGGTCTAGCCCATATTTTTTTAAAATATCCCTATAGTTGTCATACTCTTTCTTTGTTATTGGTAGGTGCCTATCATATTTTCCATCATTTGTATGAATATGGCTATAAACTATATAGTCTCCCAAGGTCCTTACCCAGTCTTCTAGTCCAACTTCACCTAGTTTAGCATGGCCAATATCTAGGTTGACCTTAATATTGTCTAAGTCTATAAGGTCTAGTAAATCTTTTAGGATTTTAGGCTCCTTTTCAAAAACATTCTCAACTACAATAGTCCCCTTAAAATCCTTGGCCCTAGCTACTATCTCCCTAAAAGAATCTGCATTTTGTCTTAAATTTAGGTCCCTAACAAACTCTTCAATATGGTTAGGATTAATTTGGCTATGGAAGACAACATAGTCTAAGTCTAGCCTAGTTGCTATTTCTAAAGCCTTTAAATATTTTTTAATACTAAGTTCACTTATATCTTTATCAGGGCTGGCTGGTTTTAAGTCTAAAAAAGGGCCATGCATGGCCTTAATTCCCTTAAAATCCTTAAGTTTTTCATAATATATATTAGTAATCCTTTCTACTTCTTCACTGGAAAAATTAGGTTCTGTAAAGTCTTGGATTTCTAAACCAAGCTTATTTCGCTCTATTTCCTCTAGGTCTAAATATTCATAAGTCATTATTGTCTTTACTATTTTTCTTTCCATCTTCCACCTCTACTTTTCATATTAACACTTACTAATTTTAAATTATACCATAATTCCATATTTATTAATCTTTTATAGGAATTTTTTTAATATATAATGTATAATACTATGGGGAGGTGTTTAGATGAGTTTACCAAATTGTCCAAAGTGTAATTCTGAATATACATATGAAGATATGGATTTATTTGTATGCCCTGAATGTTTCTTTGAATGGACTAAGGCTGATGCTGAAAAAGCCTTAGAAGATAGTATTGTAAAAGATGCTTTTGGAAATGAATTAAAGGACGGAGATAATGTAACTATTATTAAAGATATGAAGGTTAAAGGATCCTCTCAAGTCTTAAAAAGAGGAACTATGGCTAAGAATATCCTTTTAATTGATGGAGAAGACAACCACAATATTTCTTGTAAAGTAGATGGCTTTGGAAATATGAACTTAAAATCAGAAATAGTTAAAAAAAATTAGGGGACCATCTCCTAATTTTTTTACTTTTTTTTACATTTTAGTATATAATATCCTTAGAGGGGTGAATTTATGCTTGATAATATTTTAGATGCAGTTTTGAAAAAGGAAAGCAACTATAATGTACTAATGGAAGAGTTTACTAATAAGGCCCATGACCCATATGCCTTAGTCAATTACTATTACCAACAAAATAAGCCGCGGGGAACTACTAAGTTTTTAGACTTTAAGTCAATTGAAGTTATAAGCCCAACAGAAATTCCAAAAGGTTTTGCCTTTGCACTTAAAATTATTGCTAGCTTTAATTATAACTCCAAAAAAACGGAACAAGATTTTAGGTTTGCAATTGCCTGTAACCTAGATAAGTCTTTAGATAATTTAGAAATAATAAAAACAAAAATGAAACCATAATACGGTTTCATTTTTATCTTATTTCCTAGTCTTCTATTATGTTTTTATCTAGCTTTTCCAAAACTGCCATAGTAAAGTTTCCAGATAAGATTAAATTATCTTCATTATCATATATATCTACAACACAAACTATACTTCTCCTACCACTATGGATTATCCTACTTTTAGCAAGTAAGGTCCTTCCACAAGGGGCTGCCTTAATATAGTTCACACTAGCCTGCATAGTAGCCACCCTATATCCCAAGGCAAAGCAACCACTTCCTGCACAAAAGTCAGCTAAAGTAAAAGTCATTCCTCCGTGAATAACTCCATTAGGGTTTATCATATCCTCTATAACCTCTAAAGAAAGAACTGCCTCACCAGTTTCTTCATTTAAACTTACTATTTTCATTCCCTTATAAATTAAAGTATCTAAAATTGTCCTATTTCCTTGTATCATATCAACCTCTCCTATATTAACTAATTTTATCTATAAAAATACATTATAGCCAATACTTATCCATTTTCTTAATAGTCTAAACAAAAAAGGCTACAAATAGTAGCCCCTAATAATTACTTTCAAGATTTATACTAGCCTCTATTATTATATCCCCAACAATAATTTCTGGTAGCTGGCTAGAACTTATACTTTCCTCCTTGGCTAGGTCATAGTTTACAATATTACTATCATAGTAGTTCCTACTAAGCTCTTCCACCCTAGTAACAGACTTTAACTTAACTCCAAGGCTAGTCGCTATTACTTCAGTTTTCTTCCTAGCATCAAAAATAGCCTTTTTTAAGGCCTCATTATAGCCCTCACTAGCCCTAGTTGAACTATAGACTAAATTTCCAGCAAAGTCTCCACCATTTTTAACACCTAGGTCAATATACTTTCCAATACTAGTTATATCCTTAATATTTATGCCTAGGCTATTAGTAACTAAATATCCCTCAATCTTTTCACTTTTTTCATAGTTTATAACTGGCCTAATGCTTATATTAGAAGTTTCAATATCTTCCTCTCCTATACCAGCTTCCATAAAAGCCTTAACCAAGGCTTGGCTCCTAAGATTATTATCAAGTAAAGCCTTTTTTTGATCCTTGTCCCTAGATATAACCTTAAATTCCACCTTACACCTATCTGGTTTTAAACTAACCCTGCCCTGGCCAGTGACCCTTATACTTGAATTTTCAGCTGCTAAAACCGGTGAACTAATAGCAAAAACCCCTACTAAAAGTCCTAGTAAAAAACTTTTAAACTTCATATAAACTCCCCCTTTTCTACCTATCATTATACCCTAGATTTTAATTTTCCGCCCCTTAAAATATCTATAATTTTATATATTTCCTATAAAATTAAAAATGGAAGGTCTAAGACCTCCCACCTACTATAGGCAATATTTAATAATATAATCCATAGCCTCCCTAGAATCTACTAAGTCAATATCCTTTAAGTCATTCCAAGCATCCATAGGCAACTCTTCATCAAAAATCTTTAAAACTTCAATATCCCTCCTATGTCTAGCAACATCGTCAACCATATTAAACCTATAGTCTCCATCTACTTTACAAATGGCCTTTAAAGAGTAGGCCTCCCTATCTCCAACCCCTAGAAAAATATAGTCTCCCTTAGACATATACTTGCAAAACCTATCAAAACTCCTAAGTAAATTAGGGTCATCACTTGGCTTTTCTTCATATATGGTATATTCTACATCAATCCCATCTCGGTCTATCCCAATAGACTTGTTTGGTAAAAAGTCCTCTAGCATACTTCTATAAGTTTTAAAAACCCAAAATTTTTCCATAAGTATCCTCCCTTTATTATCCCCACAAG
>JASLBE010000024.1 GCA_030146705.1 Tissierellales bacterium
CTTGTCTATACCACTTATAGTCTCCACTGTCCCTGCTATATCTATCTTCACTGGGTGGTTATAGTACATGGCATTTAAACAGTTGAAAAACACCCTCCAACTAGGGTCATCATCATACATCTTTATTTCTTGGGCTATAATCCCCTTTTCTTTTTCTACATTTTCTTCTGTAAAGTAGGGGCTTTGAACAAAACTAATTAAATTTTCCAGGCCCTCATAAAAGTTTTCTGTACTTGAAAACAAGTAGGAAGTTTGATTAAAACCTGTAAATGCATTTACACTTGCCCCTAGCTCTGAAAATTTATCAAAAATATTTTTTTCAGGGTCTTCAAACAATTTGTGCTCTAAAAAATGGGCTATACCCTCTGGTAGCTTTAAGCTTTTATCTTCACCTATTGGAATAAATTCATTATCCACAGACCCATAGTCTGTAGCAAAATTTGCATACTGCTTACTATAACCTTTTTTAGGGACAAAGTATATGTCTAGGCCCATTTCAGACCTAGAATAATACATTTTTTCACCTAAATCAGGCTTATCATATATCCTTATATCCATTACTTTACCTCCTTGCTTTTAGGGCCTCTTAAGAAATAAATCGTATCTAAGTCAATCTTCCCACTTGCTTGGATTATCTCTTCCCTAGTAACCTTTTCAATGTCTCTTATTTTTTCTTCTAAAGTCCTAGTATCTCCACTAATAATATTGTCAAACTCTATCTCTGTTAAACTGCCTATACTATCGTCTACAGAGTTAAAGGCAGAAACCATAGATTTTTTAGCAATTTCTATTTCCCTGTCTGTAAAATTTCCCTGCTTCATATTTTCAAGTTCAAGTCCTATTATTTCCTTAGTTTTCTTAAACTTATCAAATTCTATACCCCCATCTACCATTAAAATAGACTTATACTTATAGAGCCTTGAAACTACATAATAAGCTAGGCTTTCTTTTTCCCTAACATTTAAGAATAACTTAGAGTTAGGACCACCACCAAAAATAACATTTGCAACTAATAATGGAGTATATAACTTATCTTCATAAGGTATTCCAGTCTTGTAAGCAAGAACAAGTTTTCCTTGATTAACATCTAAACTTTCTTCCACTTCCTTAATTTCTTCAACCCCACTTGGAACTAGCTCCCTAGTAAAGTCTAAAATATTATCTCTAGTACCAAAGTCCTTGGCTAAAAAGTATTCTTCTATCTTCTCATTTTTACTTCCTGTATAAAAAATTTCAATAGGACTATCTACAAGGATTTTCTTGTAATGGTCATATAGGTTCCTTGCATTAATAGCCTCTAAATCTTCAATATATCCTAGGTTGGGAATACTAAAACTATCATCCTTACACATAATCTCAATAGCACGGTCTACAGCATATTCCCTCTTGTCGTTAATCTTACTTTCTATCCTAAGTTTTAAATTTCTTTTTTCCTTTTTTATAACCTCTTCACTAAAGGCCTCATCTTCTACTTTAGGCCTGTAAACAACTTCGTTTAAAATATCTAAAATTCCCGAAAGATAATCAGGGTCATTTAAATACTTATTGTCTACAAATTCTAAAGAAATACGGATTATTTGTTTATTTCCCCTAACCAAGACTCCAACTCCCAGCTTGGCCCCATAAAGTTCTTCCAACCTTTTATGGATGGATATATTATCCCTATACTTTTCAGTCCCCCTCCTTAAAACTATAGACAGTAGGGCATTTTTAGTAACCTCTTCCCTATTTAAAGGCCTTACAATATAGTAGGCCAAAAGATTAGCCTTAAACTTACTAGTTTCTATTATATTAAAATTTATTCCATTTCCAACTTCTCTTCTATTTTTCAAAAAATCTCCTCCTATAAAAGGTATTATATATAAAAAATAAAGCCTTATCAAAAGATAAGACTTTATTGAATTATAAAGATTTTATTATTTTTATACCTGCACTTGCACCAAGTCGTGTTGCTCCTGCATCTATCATAGCCTTGCTTGTTTCATAGTCTCTTATTCCACCAGAGGCCTTAATTCCCATCTTGTTGCCCACTACTTCTTTCATTAGCTTTATATCGGCAACTGTTGCTCCTCCAGGTCCAAAACCTGTAGAAGTTTTAACATAATCTGCTCCAGCCTCCATAGATAACTCACAAGCCTTCTTTTTTTCATCTTCTGTTAAATAGCAAGTCTCTATAATTACCTTAACCAAGGCTTTTTCTATTGCTTCAGCTACAACAGCCTTAATATCTTCTAAAACAAGACCATAGTCCCCATTTTTTAAAGCTGGTATATTTATTACCATATCAAGTTCTGTAGCACCGTCCTCTAGGGCAAGTCTTGCCTCTAAAGCCTTAACTTCTTTTTTATTATTTCCCAAGGGAAAACCTATCACTGTGGCTATTTCAACATCGGAACCAGCCAGTATCTCACTAGACAAGGCCACATAATATGGGTTTACACAAACTGATTTAAAGCCATATTCCATAGCCTCTCTACATAGATCCTCTACATCTTCCTTACTAGCACTTGCCTTTAATAGGGTATGGTCTATCATTTTCGCCAGGTCCATAAAAACCTCCTAGATTACTTTACTAAAGTAACAATGTCTCCATTTTTAATTCCTGCTGCATTTCCTTCTTCCATATCAACATGCATTTCTAGTTTGTAGTTATCTCCAACCCTAACTAAAACATTGTCAAAAGTAAGCCCTCTCTCTCCTGGAACAACTACTTTTACCTTGTCTTTATCCTTAACTCCAAACTCTTCTCCATCCTTAGTGTGCATATGGATGTGTCTTGCAGCAACTATTACACCCTTATCTATAGTAACTTCTCCTTTAGGTCCTATTATTTTTGCACCAGGAGTTCCTTCTATATCTCCTGAATCTCTTATTACAGAATCAACCCTTAATGTAAAAGCATCAGATACAGATACTTCAACTTGAGTATTAGCCCTAACTGGTCCTAAAATTCTTACTCCTTTTAAAGTACCTTTTGGTCCTTCAATATCTACCTTTTCATCACAAGCAAATTGTCCTGGTTGTGATAAATCCTTGATTGGTGTTAATTCATATCCTTCACCAAAAAGTACTTCTAAGTCCTCTTGGCTTAAATGTATATGTTTGTTTGACATAGCTATTGGTAATTCGTTTCTCATCAATAAATCCCCCTATATTTTCCTTTTTCTTTTTAATTTTTACACTGTATAATATTATAATCCTTTTCTATCAAAAAATCAAAGATACTTTACCCTATGGACTGGTTTAATAATAGACTTTTAAAATTTGGAAAAGATATATTTGCAGCTTCCTCGCCAAACACTTTAGACTCTCCACCTACTATACTAGCCATAATCTCAAAGGCCATATAGATCCTATGGTCTTCAAAGGAGGAAACTTTTGCTTCTTTAAGCCTAGAACCTCCCTTGACCCTAAAGCCATCTTCGTATTCAGTAACCTGAGCATTAAATTCCTTTAAATTATGGCAAATGGCCCTTATCCTATCTGTTTCCTTAACCCTTAATTCACCAGCACCCAACACAAGAGAATCCCCTTCTATAAAGGCAGCTAAAACTGCTAAAATTGGAATTTCATCTATCAGCCTACCAATGATTTCCCCCTTAATTTCAAAAGGTCTTAGCTGGGAGTAGCTACTATATAGGTCCCCTATATCCTCATTGTTTACAAGCCTCCTATTTTTTATTTCAACCTCTCCTCCTATTTCCTTTAGTATATCCAAAATACCAGTCCTAGTTTCATTTAAGCCTAGGTTCCTAATTAAAATATTATAGTCCTTATCAATTAAAGACTTGACTATAAAATAAGCAGCAGAAGATATATCCGAAGGAATTATAAGCTTATTGACCATCCAGGCCTTATCCCTAAAATATTTTAACATCCTTTCAGTGTGGTCCCTAGTAACAACTTTTTCTCTAACCCTGCTTTTAGAATTAGAATAAATATCAGCTAAGAGGATGGCAGACTTTACTTGGGCACTTCCAACCTTCATCTCATAGTCTATGCTTCTTATTTGTCCTCCAGCTTTAATATAAAGTGGAGGCCTATTATTATCCTTGGAATAAATCCTCCCCCCCATTAAGGTTAGGGGTTCTATTATTCTTTTCATAGGTCTCTTAGATAGTGATTTATCCCCTATTAAGATAGCATCAAATTCTTGGCCTATTAAAATCCCCGCCATAAGTCTCATAGTAGTTCCTGAATTTCCACAGTCTAGAGGTTTTTTAGGGGCCTTTAACCCAAACTTTCCAACCCCATAAACTAGGCATATTTTATTTTTTTCATCTAGGTCTATCCTCACACCCATTTCCCTAAAACAAGCAATAGTCCTCATAACATCTTCAGAAACCAAAATATTATTAATTTCTACCACTCCCTTGCTAATAGCTGCAAGCATTATGGCCCTGTGAGAAATAGACTTGTCACCAGGAATTATAATTTCCCTATAATCCATATTATTTCTCCCTTACATATTCCATATATTTATTGTATCTTTCTACTATTTCTTCCTTAAAATCTCCAGAAATCACCCTTAAAAACTCATCCATTAAAACTATGGCCACCACATTTTCAGCCACAACACTACAGGCTGGAACTGCAGTAATATCTGACCTTTCATACCTAGTTTTAGCCTCTTGCTTAGTATTTATATCTATTGTAGCAAGCCCCTTTTTCAAGGTTGGAATTGGTTTCATAGTCAACCTTATAACTAGGTCATCTCCCGTAGACATTCCACCCTCTATTCCTCCAGCAAAATTTTGCCTTCTCAAAAATCCTCTTCCTTTTTCATAAAATATCTCATCTTGATAACTCGCCCCATCAATAGAGCCTGACCTTGTGCCCTGACCAAATTCAACAGCTTTTATGCCTTGAATTCCCATAAGACTCTGGGATATTTTCCCATCTAATTTCCTATCCCAGTTAACATAAGAACCTAGGCCTAAAGGTAGGTTTTTAACTATTAGTTCTACCTGTCCACCTAGGGAATTTCCATCTAGCTTAGCCCCTTCTATTTCTCCTATGGCTCTTTTTTCAAAATTTTTATCAACTGTTCTAATTGGCGAACTATCTACAAGGTCAAAAGCTTCCATCCTTAAGCCATTATAGTAATTTATCTCTGACTTAGACCTTCCAAGGCTTATAACGTGAGAGTATATTTCTATATTAAATACCCTAAGAAACTCTTTACAAAAAGCCCCTACCCCTACCCTAGTTGCTGTCTCTCTGGCAGATGCCCTCTCTAAAATATTCCTTGCACCCTCTTGGTTATACTTAATAAGACCTACCAAATCACTATGGCCAGGCCTAGGCTTAAAAACTTCCTCTAAGGGTATGTTTCTCCCCCTATTTTTAATGGTAAAGCTTATAGGGTTACCCGTAGTTTTTCCCTTGCTTAAACCTGATAGGACTTCTATTTCATCTTTTTCTATTGCCATCCTTGCAGACCTACCATAGCCTAATTGCCTCCTAGTAAGTTCCTTATTCACCCTATTAATATCAATTTCAATATTGGCTGGAAAACCTTCTATAATTCCAGTTAATTTTTCCCCATGGGATTCTCCTGCTGTTAAAAACCTAACCATAACTACCTCCATTAGAAAAAGGCTCCTGGTTTAATAGGAGCCTAAGTTAATCCTTTATAATAAATTCTAAACTCTATAACAAATATATTATATAATAGTTAGAAAATTTGTAAACTATGTATAGAATATAAAAGCAAGTATACCTTACATATACTTGCCAAAAATATTATTCAACCCACTCTATTACATCTTCCCTATAGTTTCTCTTAAAATCTTCTCTTATTATACTTGGGTCTGCATATCCAACTGCTAGAAGAACAGATACACTATATTCATTCCTATTTAAAACTCCCTCATCTTCTAGAAGACGTTCTAATTCTTTTTCATTATATTCTTCTATTGGACAAGTAGCAACTCCAATTTGGCTTGCTGCTGTTATCATTGTTGCTAGTGGTAGGTAGGATTGTCTCCATGACCAATGGTAGATTGACATTGTATCATAAACAGAACTACTTTCTCTTTCTTGGAATTTCCTAAAGCCTTCCTTAACAGCCTTGGCTTGACTATCATTTAACTTTTGAACATCTCTTAGCATATGGTTTACATAACCAGAACTATACCTTAATTCACTACTATTTTTTGCTAGGATAACAATTACCTTATCAGCAGTTTTCATAGCTGTTGCCAA
This sequence comes from Tissierellales bacterium, assembly GCA_030146705.1. Lineage (GTDB taxonomy): Bacteria > Bacillota > Clostridia > Tissierellales > Tissierellaceae > CAMIXG01. The sequence continues at coordinate 6,208 of JASLBE010000024.1, forward strand.
TCTTGGTGCTGTATCAAATATTTTATCCTTAAGCTCCTTGTTTTCTATAGCTAAAAATTTCCAAGGCTCAAATCCAAATGAACTTGGTGTTAACTTTCCTGCTTCCAATATAAATTCCATATCAGACCTTGAAACTTCTCTACTTGTATCAAATTTTTTACATGCAAATCTTGAACCGTAAGCTTTTAAAAATTCTTCTTTCCTTTGCTCCATATCTAATGCCATATTTTATCACTCCTTCTAAGATTTTAAATTTCTTTAACATTTTTCTCAACCTACTTATACCCTATTTAAGCCTTTTCTATCTAATAAATATATAATCGTTTGAACAATTATAATAGCTATTAGGTATAGGATTATTAGTTTTATGAATAAGTCAAAAAACATTTTTTCAGGCATTAACTGTATAAGTAAATCAATTTCTGGATTTAATAACCAATAGTCATTATTAAACAACAAAATATGTATTTTTGTAAAAAACCACTGGAAATTTATAATTGCTCCTATTGACAATAATACCACAAATATATGAATTTTAAATATATAATTTAATAATAATTTTATTTCTTTTAGCCTTTGCCTAGACCTAAGAAGAACAAAGATTAATATAACAAGGGCTAGCCCCAGTAGATGTCTAATTTTATTTAAGACTAAAAATATATTTCTCAAGTCTTCTAGATGGATTATTTCATAATATTTATAGTGACTTTTTAATATATTTTCACCCTCTCCCTTAATAATATAGTCTATGGTTGCTCTTATTATTTTTTCTCCTTCATCCTTGCTTACACCAGCCCTAGCACTTATATTATACTTATCATATTTCCCTTGGTAGTCTTTAATATCTACTAGGACATAATAAAGTGCATTTAGAAAAATACTTAGGCATAAAACTAGGCCTAGAATAATGAAAAAAAACTTATTTTTTCTCTCCATTTTTACCTCCATAATTTATTTTACTTTTACTTATTTTTACTATAAGATTAACTAGAGGTGATTTTATGAAAGGTTATTTTGCATCACATTTTTTCAATGATGGAATGTTTAGGTGGACTGAGTATGTTGCTAGTAAAATAGAAGCTAAAACTAATATCAATATGTATGTACCCCAAAGAAATGATAGTATTAACAATAAAAAAGATAATGATGATATAATTACTGATATTAAAATTTCCCAGGCCGATACCAAGGAACTAAAGGATTCTAATATTTTATTTGCAACCCTTGATGGCCTTAGTATTGATGATGGTGTTGCTGGTGAAATAATGGGCTTTGGCCTTATTAAAGAAATGGAAGAAGAGTATGACCTAAAAGACAAAAAGCCTAGATTAATCATTGGTATAATTACTGATATGAGATGGCAGGGTACGGGTGACAACCATCTTTATAGAAATCAAATGATAGTTGGCAAGGTAAAAGAACATGGTTTTTTAGTTGAAGGCTATCCTGGTGATGATTCTTATATAGATGAAATAATTCAAATAGTAAATGACTTTAAACTTAAACATAGTTTATAGAATTAATACCTAAGATTTTCTTAGGTATTAATTTTTTTTACTTCCATTGTACTCCCTGCTATACTTATTAAAATTTCACTAAGCCTCTTAGCATCGTGTCTAATA
>JASLBE010000061.1 GCA_030146705.1 Tissierellales bacterium
CTCTTTTTACCTTCTATAAGGATGTAGATGAAATAATAGGGATAAATGCCTATGAAGATATAATAGTGGGAAATTATGGGGATGAAGAAGAGTATAGGGAAGTTTTGGAAGCCATAGATAGGGAGTATGGAAAGATAAAAGAAGTAAGTTTAGATAAGAAATATGAAACAGAATACTTAAAGATGAAAAATTTAAGTGCTGAAAATATAGTTAATGGATCAGAAGTAATTAATGTTATTAGTCAAAAAGAATTTAATAGGATTACAGACTTATACGATAGTTTTGAAAGTTTGGACCTAAAAGAAAATCAAGCTTTTTATAATCAGGCTAGAAAAGTTTACGGATTTAATGTGCATGAAAAATTGGTTTCAGATGATGGTATAAATTTAGAACTGCTAGGAGAAGAAATAAATTTTGATATAGTTTTAGAGCATGTAGGACCTACAGTAGGGCTAGATAGGGTATATAGTCACGATATCCTAGTTGTAAATAATAAGGATTATGAGGGTTTAAAGAAGGACTTAGGACCTGAAAGCATTGGTAAGATGACAGGTATGAAGGTAAATGATCTAAAAAAATCTAATGGAGCAGCTCAGCTAATTTATGATAAATATTGGAATCAAGATGTATATGAATATGATGGAAGAATTTTCTTAAAATCTATAAGTCATATAGAAACTAGAAATAGTTTAGGATTAATATTGTTTATAGGATTCTTTATATCCTTTTTATTTTTCCTAGCAAGTAGCAGTGTCATATATTTCAATTTATTTAATGAGATAAGGGAAGATAAGAAGGAATATGATATTTTACAGAAGATAGGTATGAGTGAGAAGGAATTAAATAAAATAATAAATAGGCAGCTAGGAACCATATTCTTTATACCCTTTATTATAAGTACTAGTCATTCATTTTTTGCCCTAAAGGCCCTATCAAACTTGGTAGAAATGAATTTATTATTAAATGGAATTATTGTTATGTTAGGATATTTTGTTTTCCAATTAGTATATTTTATATTTATAAAGAAAGTTTATAAGGAAAAAATTAAATATGCGTAAGTAAGCCCACTTCCGTATTGGAGAAATCTAATACTTTAGGCCTAGACTCTTAGGAGTCTGGGTCTTTTTTTAATAAAATAAAAATATTATGTAAAGGGGTTGACCGATGGTCAGTTTTATGTTAGTCTTTATTATGTTAACTGACCGATGGTCATAAGGGAGGTTTTTATGAATACGCGTATAAGTATAGAAAAGACTGAAAAGGAAGAATCTCTATTTGAGGCTGCCTATGAACTATTTTTGGAAAAAGGCATCCATGATACTAGTATTAATAGCATAGTGAAGAAGGCAGGAGTAGCCAAGGGTACCTTCTACCTCTACTATGAAAACAAGTATGATCTTTTAGAAAAAATAATTTTAGAAAAAAGTAGGGTGGTCCTAAATGAAGCTATAGAAAGGACTAGAAAAGGTAATTATAGAAGTTTTGAAGATGAAGTTTTAGCTTTTGTAGATTATATTATTGAATATTTAAAGGAAAATAAATTACTTTTAAAACTTATGCATAAGAATTTATCTTGGGGGCTCTATAAGAGGGCATCAGAGGATTACCAGGAACTTCATCAATTATATGAGCTATTTGAAAAAGGCTATGTAAATACTGAACTAAGTAGGGTAGAGATTAGGAATAGATTATTTATGATTATAGAATTAACAGGATCGGTTTCCTATAGTGCAATAATTTTAAGGGAACCAGCAGATATAGATAGTATTAAGGATTCATTATTTAATGCTATTAGAAAAATTATATAGGAGTGAGCTTAGTGAATAGATTTGGAAGATTTATAGCAGAGCATAGGAGGATGGTACTAATACTGGCAACTTTACTATTAATACCAGCCCTCTATGGTAAGGCTATGACTAGGATAAATTATGATATTTTAACCTACCTGCCTAAGGACCTAGAGTCTGTAAAGGGGCAGGAAATACAGGGAGAAGTTTTTAATAGTTCGGCTAGTGGTATGTTAATAGTAGAAAATATGACTAGCAAGGAAATACTTAGATTAAAGGAAGAAATTTTAAAGGTAGATGGGGTAGATAGTGTAACTTGGACAGATGATATTGTAGATATCCAGGTTCCAGAAAGTATGATACCAGAGTCTATAAGGGACTTATTCTATAGTGAAAAATCTACCATGTTATTAATTAAATTTTCAGAAGATGTATCATCAAAATTAACCCAGTCTGCTATTGATGGAATTAGGGAAGTAATGGATTCCAGGGCTTATTTAAGTGGGATGGCAGCTATTTTAAAGGATACAAGGGATCTAGCAGGGGGGCAAACCAACACCTATATAATGTTGGCCGTAGCCTTGGCTACTTTAATTTTGGCCCTAACCTTAGAATCTACAGCCCTTCCATTTATTATTTTAATAAGTATAGGCTATGCAGTTTTATATAATTCAGGTACAAATTTATTTTTTGGAGAAATATCCTATATAACCAATTCCCTAGCAGCAGTACTTCAGTTGGGAGTTACCCTGGATTATTCTATTTTCCTGATCCATAGATATGAGGAGGAAACTAGGGATAATGATAATAAGGAAGAAGCAATGGGAATCGCAATTGCTAGGACAGCTTCATCTATTATAGGAAGCTCCCTAACTACAATTGCAGGATTCTTAGCCATAGCAGTAATGGAACTTACTATAGGTAGGGATATAGGATTTGTAATGGCCAAGGGAGTAGTCTTTGGAGTTATAACTGTACTTACAGTTTTGCCGGCCCTAATTTTAAGCTTTGACGGCCTTATAAAGAGGTTCCAGCATAAGACTCTCTTACCTGAATTTAATCATCTAGCAAGTTTTGTAACTAGATACTATAAGCAATTAGTAGTACTAGGACTTATAATTTTACTTCCAGCTTATTATGGGGAGAAGAACAATGATATATATTACAATATGGACGAATCCCTACCAGATGATATGGAGTCAGTAGTAGCTACAAGGAAATTAAAGGACGACTTCAATATGATGACTACCCATATGATAATAATGCCTGAAAGGGTAAAGAACTATGAGGTAGAGGAAATGATTCAAAGGATAGAAAAAGTAGATGGGATAGAGAGTGCAGTATCCTATCAAAAATTAGTGGGACCAGCTATACCAGAATCCTTTATACCAGATTCTTTAAGGGAAGTTTTCCACAAGGATGGTTATAAGAAAATAATTGTAAATTCAGAATATAAATCAGCAACTGATGAGCAAAATAATCAGATAGATAAGATAGATAAGATAATTAAAGATTATGACAAGGAAGCTCTGATTACAGGAGAAGGAGCCCTAACCAAGGACCTTATAGGAATAGCAGATAGGGACTTTGAAAGGGTTAATGTCCTGTCTAATCTAGCAGTATTCTCAATAATAATGGCAGTATTTAAGTCCATATCCATACCATTCTTACTAATAGTTCTAATAGGACTGGCTATTATGGTAAATATGAGTGTGCCATTTTATACAGGAAAGTCCATACCTTTTATATCATCCATAGTAGTAGGATCCATTCAATTAGGAGCTACAGTAGACTATGCAATCTTAATGACAACAAGATTTAGGGAGGAGATAAACAAGGGTAAGGAGAAATTTGAAGCTATGGAAATAACAGTAAGGGAGTCAGCA
>JASLBE010000039.1 GCA_030146705.1 Tissierellales bacterium
TATTATAGTGGAGATGATATAAGTGAAGGATAATAAAATTTTATTAGTATCTGATTTTGTAGGTGTTGGTAAGGTAGCCTTATCCAGTATGATTCCTATACTTTCAACCATGGAGGCTAGGTTAGCTTATTTACCAACAGCGGTAGTTTCTAATAACTTTGGCTATGGAGAAGCAAGCCTAGAAGACCTTACAGAGTTTATGAAAAATAGTAAGGATATGTGGAAAAAACATGGGATAGAGTTTGATATTATTTCAACTGGAATAGTTATGAATGTAGAACAGGTTAAAATTGTAGAAGAAATAATTAATTGGCATGATGAGAGACCTTTAGTAATAGCCGATCCTATAATGGGAGATGGAGGTCAAGTTTATCCAGGCTTGGCTCCAAGTATTATTGATGCATCTAGGGAAGCTGTGGTTCTAGCAGATATAATAGTTCCAAATCTTACAGAGCTATCTTTAATCCTAGGGGAAGAATATCCTGAAAAAATGTCCTGTGACTTAATAGAGAACTGGCTTAAAAAGTTAATGGACAAGGGAGTAAAGGCTGCAGCTATTACAAGTGTAAAGATAGAAGACAAACATTATGTATATGGCTACAATCAAGATAAGGAAATATTTAAGGTAGAATACAGACATGTACCAATGGAAATAGGGGGAGCAGGTGATGTATTTACATCCTTGTTAATAGGAAGATTTGAGAAAGACTACAACTTGAAGGCTTCCGTTGAATATGCAACTAGAATCCTAAGTGATATTATAGAAATGGAATATAATAGGGGTATAGGAGATTGGGCTATGGAAATAGAGATTGAGAGATACTTACAATATATATATAAGGAATTAGAATAAAAGCATCCTTTTGGATGCTTTTTTTATTTATAGATTATCTTAACTTTATTTGATAAAATATAAAGTCTGAAAAGAAATTAAAGGAGATGAAAAATGAAGAAAAAAGACTTTATAAAAGATTATTTTATTTTACTAGTTTTTCCCTTAGTATTTATTATAACTGCTTTAATACTAGAAAGACCTAGTAGTTTAATAGAAAATTTAGGGAAAATAATAAAATCAACAGACGTACTCTTAATCGACTATTATGAACAGGGAAGCTTAGCTTCAGGACTGTTAAATAGTGGACTAGTTTCCTTAATAGCAATATTCTTAATATACATAACAGGAAAGGAAGTTGATGGGTTAACTATAGCCAGTGTATTCACTATAGCAGGTTTTGCTTTAATCGGTAAAAGTATTTTTAATGTAATACCTATTTATTTAGGAGGTTATATTTATTGCTTGTATAGCAATAAGGAGCTAAAGGACAGTATAGTTGTACTTATATTTGCTACCACTTTAGCACCTATCGTAAGCCAGATAGCCTTTCATTATGGATTAGACTATAAGTATAGTATTCCCCTAAGTATACTTATGGGAGGGTTTATAGGCTTTATAGTTCATCCTTTAGGACAGTCTATGTATAAATTTCATGATGGATATAATCTTTATAACATAGGTTTTACAGGTGGAGTTATAGGAGTTGTTATAGCAGGAATGCTTAGGAATTTTGGCGTAGAAATGAATACAGTTATGGTTTTATCTGAATCCTATCACAGATTTCTATTTTTTTATTTAGTGAGTTTTTTTATCTTCCTTATAGTATTAGGTTCTTATTTAGAAAAAGACTTATTAAAAAAATATAAACTTTTACTAAAGGAAAGTGGAAGAAGTCCTAATGATTTTAAAAAGAAATATGGGCAGGGTGTGATTTTTGTAAATATGGGTATAATGGGTCTTGTATCTGTAGTCTATATATTAATTTCTAAAGGTTTTATAAATGGGCCTACTATGGCAGGGGTTTTAACAGTAGTAGGATTTTCAGCTAGTGGGAAGACACCTAAAAATACTATACCTATTCTTTTAGGAGTATACTTAAGTGGAAGCCTAGGAGTAATAGATACTAGTAGTTCTAGTGCCATAATAGCAGGTTTATTTGGAACAACCCTGGCTCCAGTAAGTGGAGTTTACGGGGTAGGAGCAGGTATTCTAGCAGGCTTTATGCATATAGCAGTAGGTTCAAATATCCTTAAAGGGCATGGTGGAATCCATCTTTATAATAATGGATTTGCAGGGGGAGTGGTAGCAGGTTTTTTAGTACCATTTTTAAATATATTTAAAGAAAAAAAAGAGGAAATGGTTAAGAAAAATTAACTATTTTCACACTTATATATGCTATAATTAGTCTGTATTTCAAATATAAATGAAGGAGGGATTTTATGAAAAATAGATCTAAAAAAATAATAGTATCTTTGTTAGTTTTTACAATCTTACTTGTAAATTTAATAAATATAAATAGTTCATATGCAGTATCAAATCCAAATCTAATAAAGTCTAGAGGATTAGTTTTTAACACTGGTATATTCTCAGATCAAATTAGACTATTAAAAGATTTCTTCAGGGTAAGGGGTGGTTCATCCAATGTACCTTGGGGTTATGGATATGACAATCAAACAAAAGAACTAGTTAGGAGTTATCAAAAAAGTGTAGGATTATCAGCAGACGGTATAGCAGGAAATGCTACTATCAATAAAATAAATAGTGAAATAAAAAGAAATAATTATAAGATAGGGGCGCGTCAACCTAGTACAAATATAAAGGGAGACATGATTATAATAAATAAGTCTTCTAATACTTTGCACCATATGAAGAATGGAAGGCCATATAAAACTTATCCAGTAGCAACAGGAAAAAGCCAAGACTTTACTCCTGATGGAAAGCATAAGGTAGTTGTAAAGTTTAAAAATCCATATTGGGGAGGGGCAGGAGTAAGTGACCCTATACCAGGAGGAGCTCCTAATAATCCATTAGGGAAAAGATGGATAGGCTTATCCTATGGTGGTGGAGGAAAGTATGGTATACATGGAAATGCATCTCCTCTATCCATAGGTAAATATGCATCATTAGGCTGTGTAAGAATGCACAACTCAGATGTTGAGAAATTATTTGATGAAATAAGTATAGGTACTCCAGTTTGGATTGGACAGGAGCCTTTATTAGAATCTTATGGAGTTCAGTTTAACCATAAATTCGTAGTAACTGCTAACCCTAAACCTAAACCAAAACCAACAGGTCCTAAACCAATCTATAGTGTTAATGTAGTTTTAGATGGTAAAAAGTTAAATATAAAAGATCCTGTTTTAGCAAAAGATGGTACAACCTATCATCCTTTTAGAGAAATTTTAGAAAAGAATTTAGGGGCAGATGTTAAGTGGATACAGGAAAAGCAGACAGCCCAAGCTATATTAAATGGTAAAAAAGTAGAGTTTCCATTAAATAAAAATTCTTACTATGTAGATGGAAAGATAAAATATTTACCAAAAGGACAGAAAACATTTGCAACAAATGGAAAAACATATATACCTTTAAGATATGCTATGGAAGCTTTAGGATATAAGGTTGATTGGAAGCAAAATACTATGAGTATAGTGGTTAATAGTCCAGTAGAAAAACCTATATTAAATGTTAATGTGGTTTTAAATGGTAAGAAGCTAAAGTTAAAGGATCCAGTGATAGCTAAGGATGGAACAACTTATTATCCATTTAGGGAAATTTTAGAGGAACATTTAAAGGCAGATGTAGAATGGATACAAGAAAGTCAAACAGCTATAGGTAAATTAAATGGTAAAAAAGTAGAGTTTCCATTAAATAAAAATTCTTATTATGTAAATGGAGAATTAAAGCATTTACCAAAAGGACAGAAAACATTTGCAACAAATCAAAAAACCTATATACCATTAAGATATTTAATGGAGGGACTAGGCTTTAAAGTTGAATGGGACCAGGAAACTATGTCTATAATAGTTACCGAGGAAAAACCAGAAGAAAAGCCGGAAGAGAAACCAGAAGAAAAGCCAGAAGAGAAACCAGAAGAAAAGCCGGAAGAAAAGCCAGAAGAAAAGCCAGAAGAGAAACCAGAAGAAAAGCCGGAAGAAAAGCCAGAAGAAAAGCCAGAAGTTAAACCGGAAGAAAAACCAGAAGAAAATCCAAAAAAGGATAAGAATGATTATGAAAATGAGATTAAAGATCAAGTAAATATAGATGATATAGACATAGATATAGTCATAAAATCTTAAAAAAAGGGGCTGTTTCAAAATGAAAAGCCCATATAAAGTAAAACAGGTCAAAGAGCATTAGCTCTCTGACCTGTTTTTTAGTATAATTTAACTGACATGAAAAACCATACTAACTTTAATAATAAAGCTAAAATCAAAAA
>JASLBE010000058.1 GCA_030146705.1 Tissierellales bacterium
ATCTTGTACGCAGTATGCCTAATGGCTTTTAGGAAAAGATATGCTGAAGCTGGTAATAGGGTTGAAGATATTAAATTTAAGGTGCCAGCCTATCCACTAGTTCCAATAGCGCTAATAATAATAGCGACCCTTGTTTTTATAGGAATGTTCTTGGACCCAACGCAAAAATTGGCCTTGGCTACGGGAATTCCTTTATATATAGGATTATATGTAGGCTATTATATATATGATAAGAGTATTAAGAAAAAGGCACAGGGAGAAATTTAAGAATATTATAAAAACTAGTCCTAAAAATAAACCATTATTTAGGGCTAGTTTATTTTTTGCACTAAAACAAGTTAAAAATAGGCTTTATCCTTGCAATTCATAGGGAATTAGGTTATAATTTCTATAATATATTAAAAGAAAAAACTTGGAAAAGAAGAGTAGGTATAGGAGACTATTTACAGGGATTTGGTACTAGTGAGACGCCAGAAATAAGCCTATACTGAAGAACATCTTTGAGTTTCTATGTTGAATAAAGTAGGCATAGACGGATACACCGTTAAGTAGTAAGTGGCTTTAAGCAATTAAGGTGGTACCACGGAATATAACTTTCGTCCTTTTATCTATTAGGATGGGAGTTTTTTATTTTTTATAGGAGGGATAAGATGAAGGTAACATTAGTAAGAGATATTTATAAGGAAAAAGAAAAATATTTTGGTGAAGAAATAATAGTAGAAGGTTGGGTTAGGAACAAAAGGTCTTCAGGAGGCCTGGCTTTTATAAATTTAAACGATGGTACAGCTTTTAAGGGTATCCAGGTAGTTATGGAAGAAAAAGTAGTTGATAATTTTTCTGAAATAGAAGCTTTACCCTTGAGTACATCTATTATAGTAGAAGGAACTCTTGTTGAAGGAAAGGGCAAGGAAGAATTTGAAATTCAAGCAAAAAAAATAGAAGTAGAGGGAATGTCTTCAAACGACTATCCATTACAAAAAAAGAGGCATACTTTTGAATATTTAAGGACTATTGCCCATCTTAGACCAAGGGCAAATGCTTTTAATGCAGTGTTTAGGGTAAGGTCAGTTTTAGCCTATGCAATCCATAAATTTTTTAATGAAAGAGGATATGTCTATGTACACACTCCTATAATAACTTCTTCAGATGCTGAAGGGGCAGGAGAAATGTTCAGGGTGACTACTTTGGATATGGAGAATGTTCCAAAGACAGAAGATGGTAGGGTAGACTATAGTGAAGATTTCTTTAATAAAAGCACCCACTTAACTGTTTCAGGACAATTGGCTGGAGAGGCATTTGCCTTAGCTTTTAGGGATATTTATACTTTTGGACCAACCTTTAGGGCTGAAAATTCTAATACAGCTAGGCATGCTGCGGAATTTTGGATGGTAGAGCCAGAATTAGCCTTTGCAGACTTAAATGATTTAATAGAGGTTGCTGAGGATATGATGAAGTATATTACAAAGTATGTAATGGAAAATGCTCCCCAGGAAATGGAATTTTTTAATAACTTTGTAGACAAGGGGCTTCTTGAAAGGTTAAATAACCTAGTTGAAGCAGACTTTGGCAGAATAACCTATACAGAGGCTATAGATATTTTATTAGAAGCTAATAAAAAGTTTGATGTTGATGTTAAATGGGGTATGGACCTTCAAACAGAGCACGAGAGATATTTGGCAGAAGAAGTATTTAAAAGACCTGTTTTTGTAACAGATTATCCAAAGGATATTAAGGCTTTCTATATGAGACTTAATGATGATGGAAAAACAGTTGCAGCAACTGACCTATTAGTTCCAGGAGTAGGAGAAATAATAGGTGGGTCCCAAAGGGAAGAAAGACTGGATGTCTTAGAAGAAAAGATAAACAATATGGGTATGGATACAGAAGATTATTGGTGGTATTTAGAACTTAGAAAATATGGAGAAACCAAGCATTCAGGTTATGGACTAGGATTTGAAAGAGCCCTTATGTACCTAACAGGAATGAAAAATATAAGGGACGTTATCCCCTTCCCAAGAACTGTAAGAAATGCAGAATTTTAATAAAAATCCCTAGTTAAATTTAACTAGGGATTTTTTCTAATAAATTGAGTCTATAATTATTGAGGATTCAACCTTACAATACTCTACTAAACTTTCTAAAATTTCATTCATAGTAGATGTATTTTTTGTAGCTATTTTCATAATATAGTTATTATGACCTGCAACCCTATGTATTTCTATGACATCATCTATCTTTTTAATTATTTCTTCAAAATTGTTATAGGGGATATTAATATTACTTACATTTAAAAAAAATATAATATTTTTCCCCAACTTATGGTAGTCTAGGTCAAGAGTAAAATTTTTTATTATTCCAGCTTCTTTCATTTTTTCAATTCTTTCTTTTACACTGGGCCTGCTTAAATTTACTTCCTTAGATATATCAGTTATGCTAGTCCTAGAATCTTTAATAAGCAAGTTGAGTATCTGCATATTGATTTTATCCATATAACCACATCCTTTGTAGTAGTATATTAACAGTATAATATATTTTTACTTATATCAATATTTAGAGAGTAAGACAGGGTATAATTTAAGAATAAAGCCAGTTTAGATTAAAAAATTTAATCAAGTAGATGGAGGGAAGAGTATGATTAAGACATCCAGACTTAGGTTGGAAAAAGCTAGGCCAGAAGATATTGACTATATAATGAAACTAGAAAGAGATGAAAAAAATAAGAGGTTTATATGGTCTGGAAGTTATGAAGACCATCTTAAAGAACTAACTAGTGAAAACTACCTACTGTTAATAATAAAAAAGAGGGAAGATTTAGAAAAAGTTGGTTTTATGCTTAACTATATAGACCAAAAAAATAGGAAATTTGAATTTAGGAGGTTTGCCATAGAAAAAAAAGGACTAGGCTATGGTAGGGAAGCCCTAAAGGCTTTGATAAACTATGTATTTGAAGAAACAAAGACTAATAGATTTTTTCTTGATGTTTATCCAGATAATAAAATTGGGATTAAACTTTATGAGTCTTTATATATGGAAAAAGAAGCTGTACTTAGGCAAAACCACTGGGATAATGGAACTTATAGAGACCAAGTAATATATTCAATTTTAAGGAGTGAATATGAAAAAAGAAGGGCCTAGGGCCTTCTTTTATTTATCTAAATTAATTGTAAATTCTTTACCAACTGGCTTAAAATCATTACTTATTTGACCACTTTTTTCTGGAAGCTTAACAGCATATGGCTTTAAAGTTATTGACTTAGCTTCAGGATTAGGTTTGAAAGTATCTGTTTCAAACCTTAGTAATTCATCTGACTTATTAAATAGGTTAAATACAACCTTATTACCTAAGTCATCTTGACCAACTAGGGCTAGGTCATAGTTAGCATTTGAAGATAGGACTCTAGCATTTATGACTTGGTTAACAGGATTATACCTAATGTTATCTAAGACATAAGAGTCCTCACCAAATGTAAATTCATAATTAATAGGACTAGAAATAGAGTTTTTATCTAGTTTAAAACCATTTGCAGTAAAATCAAATATCCATTTTCCCCTCACTTTTGTAGATTTATTATTATCATATAGCTTGAAATTCCTAATTACCAGTTTTATATCAAGGTCATTATTTAAGTCTAAGTCTGGTATATATATTTTGGAAATAGAGTTATAAAGCCCTTTTTCATTCCTAAGAGACCCAATACTACCTGAAACCATATTATCATATATTTTTTTACCATCTATATAAATATCAGTAGTAAAATCTATTCCATCAGTATTATTATAAAATGAAGTATCAATTAAAGAAGAAAAAACAAGTTCATCTTGGTCAATTAAAACATCAGTAAGTTTTATGCCAATATTATTTTGCTCAACTGTAGTATTTAAAACTTGACTATAATCCTTGGCTACCTGGTTATTTAAAGCCCTAGCAATACTATAAGAAAAAGAATTAAGCCTAGATTCAAAAGCAGCATAGACATTTGTTGCTAAATTAGTCCTAGATATAAGTGCAAAAGCAGCAGCTGCTGCAATAATTGCTTTTTTATTAACTTTTTTCTTAGCTTTAAAAGCTGATTTATTCCTATTCTTGAAATTATTTTTAAACCTTTGTTTTTCCATATCATTCATATCCTCCATAACAGTAGTGTCTATCTTGCTTGTATTATTTAGAATTTCATATATTTTTTTACTCATTTTTTACCTCCATATAAGTTTTTAAGTTTTCTTCTGCCTCGGGACAACCTATTATAAATATTTGAAGAACTAAGATTGTTATTTATGCTTATTTCTTCAGCGGATTTTCCATTAAAATAAGTTTCTATAAAAATATTTTGATCTTCCTTAGATAGGTAGGATAAAAGTTCCTTTTTTAAATTCTGACTTAGTTTCATCATAAGATTCAATATTTTCCCAAATAGCCAGGAAACAATCACTAATACATTCTTCTTTATAAGCATCCAAGTAAAATAAATGCTTATTAATAATAGTTTTAATCAGTCCACCATAATTATCTATTACATACATAAGAGAATCTTCATTTCCCTTTTTCATTTCCTTTATGAAATTATTTTCAGTAATTTTCAAAGCCTAACCTCCTTTATACATTTTCTCTTCTCACTAACTACTTCGTAAGTAAGGAGGAAAACCTATCATAAAAAATAAAATATTTCAAAAATAATTGCTTATTTTCATTTTGTCTTAAATTATATTATATAAAATACTTTTTGTGAGACAAAGTGGTAACCTTACTTCAAAATTCTATATATTCTAAAAACTTAATTAATTATAATAGATATATAATAAAATTATAAAATAGTTTAAATTTTGGAGGGGTTTAAATGTATGGAAGTAGAGAATTTAAATTAGGTCTTGATTTTGCAAAAGACCTAGATAAAAATGACAAGATGAGGAAATTTAGGGATAGGTTTTATATAAAAGAAGATGAAATATATATGGATGGTAACTCTCTTGGAATGTGTTCTAAGGAGGCAGAACAAGCACTTTTAGATATGCTTAATGTTTGGAAAACAGAAAATATTAATATGTGGAGTATAGAAAATGCCAAGTATTTAAACTATTCTTCTTATTTGGCAGAAAAAATGGCATTTTTAGTTAAGGCTAAACCTGAAGAGATAGCAGTAGTAGGTAGTACTACTATGAATATCCACCAAGCAGTAGCAACATTTTACAAACCTACAAAAGACAGGTATAAAATTTTAGTTGATGACTTGAATTTTCCTACAGATAGGTATGCAGTAGATAGCCAAATTAGACTTAAAGGCTTAAAGGTTGAAGACGCCTTAAAAGTTGTTAAAAGTAGGGATGGAGTATTTATTTATGAAGATGATATTATAGAAGCTATGACAGATGATGTTTGCTTAATCTTATTACCATCTGTCCTATATAGGAGTGCACAAATCTTAGATATGAAGAAAATAACTGATGCAGCTAGGGAAAGAGGGATCTATATAGGCTGGGACCTATGTCACTCAATAGGTGCTTATCCTCATGATTTTGAAGACCTACAACCAGACTTTGCCATTTGGTGTACCTACAAATATTTAGCAGGTGGACCAGGATCTAATGCAGGAATTTATATTAATGAAAGGCACTTTGATAAGGTTGCTGGCCTTAATGGTTGGTATGGAAATAAACTAGAAACTCAATTCCAATTAAAGCAAGAATTTGAATCTGATAGAGGTGCAAGAGCCTTACAAATTGGTACTCCTAATATGCTTTCAATGGCACCAATAGATGGGGCCTTAGATATTTATAAGGAGGCAGGAATTGAAAACATTAGGGAGAAATCTCTTCATATTACAGCTTATTTAATGTATCTAATTGATGAAAGACTTACAGAATTTGGATTTAATGTAGGTAACCCTAGGGAGGACGAAAAAAGAGGGGGCCATGTTTGTTTAACTCATGATGATGCCTTTAGGATTGCAGCTGCAATGAGAGATGAAGGAGTTATACTAGACTTTAGGGAACCTAATGTAATAAGGCTGGCACCTATAGCACTATATAATTCTTATGAGGATGTTTATAAGTTAGTCGAAACAGTAAGAGATATCTATATTAGTAAGAAACATGAAAAATATAGTAATGAGAGAACAGTAGTAGTTTGATAAGATGGTTTTAATAAGGAGAATTCATTGAAAAACCTATATGGTTGTTATATTATTAAGTTAATAAACATATAGGATGTGATAGTATGGATGATATTGATATGGAACTTATTAAGTTATTATCAGAAAACTCTAGGATAAGTATTACAGACCTATCAAAGAAAATTAGCCTAAGTAGGCCTAGTGTTAAGGAAAGAATTGAAAAGATGATTGATTTAGGAATTATAGATAAGTTTACCATAAGTTTAGACCATCATAAAATGGGAAATGAAATAGTATTTTATGCGAATATAAGTAATGTAAATATCCCCTATAATAATTTTGAAAATATAATGAGAGAAATGAAAGAAATTATAGAAATACACAGGGTTACTGGTCATAATAATTATATTATTAAGGTTGTAACAAAAGATGTATCTAGGATGAATAGGCTCTTAGAAGCACTTGTCCACTATTGCAAGGTGGAATCCTCTATAGTTATAGATTCTATTTTTACTTTTCAAACACTTATGCTATTATAGTCTAGTATAGGAGGAGATATTATGAATGGAGAAACAAAGATAATTAGACTTTCTAATGGATACAATGTTTGGACCCGTCGTGTGGGAAGGGGAGATATAAAAATACTATTGCTACATGGAGGGCCAGGAATGACCCATGAATATTTAGAATCCTTAAGCTACTTTCTTCCGCAAGAAGGAGTAGAGTTATATTTTTATGACCAATTAGGGTCATATTATTCTGACCAGCCAGATGATCCCACCCTATGGACTATGGATAGGTTTAAAGATGAGGTCGAAGAGGTTAGAAAAGCTTTAGGCTTAGAGGATTTTTACCTATATGGTTCCTCTTGGGGTGGATTTTTAGCCATAGAATATGCCCTGCATTATAAAGAAGGCCTAAGAGGCTTGATACTATCAAATACAACTGCTAGTATTGATGCTTATACTAAGTATGTTAATGAATTAAGGTCTAGGGCACCAAAAGAAGTCCAGGATAAGTGGAAGTTCTATGAGGAAAGAAAAGACTATGATAATGAAGAATATAATAGGTTATTAGATGACTATTTAAATAATTTATATATATGTAGGCTAGACCCTTGGCCTGAACCAGCTCTTAGAAGTTTTGCCAACCTAGGTAGACAGGTTTATGAAACCCTACATGGGCCAAATGAGTTTTTAGTAACTGGAAATTATAAGGAGTGGGACAGGTGGGATAGGCTGGATGAAATAAAAGTTCCAACTTTAATACTTGGAGCAAAATATGATTCTATGAGCCTAGAAGACCAAGAAAAAATGCATAAGTTGATACCAAACTCTAGCCTAGGCATATGTCCAAAAGGTAGCCACTTGTCTATGTGGGATGACCAAGAAAATTATTTTAAATTTTTAATAGACTTTTTAAGGGTTAATAAATAATTTTATCTGATTTAAGTTATAAATCTTGACAAAAATATTATGGTTTAGTAATATACTATTAATGAAATAAAATATTCTTTGATGGAAAGCAGTAGGCAAAAACCTAGTTTTAGAGAGTTATCGGTTGGTGGAAGATAATACTAGGGTTTGTTGAACTAGTTCTTGAGAAGTTGTGGTGAGTTTAGTAACCACAACCGGCAAATACCGTTAGATTATAAGTGGGTAGCTAGGGCTACCAAGTAGAAGTGGTACCGCGGAATTCAACCTTTCGTCTCTATAAGAGATGGAAGGTTTTTTTAATTATAGGAGGAAGGTAAAATGATAGAATATAATCCAAGAGCCATAGAGGAAAAATGGCAAAAAATTTGGGCTGAAGAGGAAGTTTATAAGGCTGAAAATAATTCAACTAAGGACAAGTACTATATATTAGTAGAGTTTCCATATCCATCGGCAGATGGTTTGCATGTAGGCCATGCTAGACCCTATACAGCTTTAGACATAGTGGCTAGAAAGAAAAGATACGAAGGATATAATGTACTTTTCCCAATGGGCTGGGATGCTTTTGGTCTACCAACTGAAAACTTTGCTATAAAAAATAAAATTCATCCAAAAGTGGTTACAGAAAATAATGTTAAAAACTTTAAAAGGCAGTTGCAAGATATAGGTTTTTCATTTGATTGGTCAAGGGAAATAAATACTACTGACCCAGAATATTACAAGTGGACTCAATGGTTGTTTTTAAAGTTTTTTGAAAAGGGATTGGCCTATAAAAAAGAGATGCCTATTAACTGGTGTACTTCTTGTAAGATTGGACTTGCCAATGAAGAAGTTGTAAATGGTGCCTGTGAAAGGTGTGGAGGAGAAGTAGTCCACAAGGTTAAAAATCAATGGATGCTTAAGATAACAGAATATGCTGATAGGCTTATAGATGACCTAGATGATATAGATTTTTTAAATGCTGTAAGTACCCAGCAGAAAAACTGGATCGGCAGGTCCTATGGTATGAATGTTGATTTTAATATAGCAGGCATAGAAGAAAAATTAACTATATTTACAACTAGGCCAGATACTTTATTTGGAGCGACTTATATGGTAATTTCTCCGGAACACCCAGTAATAGATAAGTATAGGTCAACTATAGCTAACTTTAGTGAGATAGAAGACTATAGGGAGGAAGCTGCTAAAAAATCTGATTTTGAAAGAACTGAACTAGTTAAGGAAAAAACAGGGGTTGAAATAGATGGACTTAAGGCTATAAATCCTGTTACAGGTAAAGAAATTCCTATTTTTGTTTCAGACTATGTTTTAATGACCTATGGTACTGGAGCTATAATGGCTGTTCCTGGCCATGACCAAAGGGATTGGGAGTTTGCTAAGAAGTTTAATCTTCCAATAGTTGAAGTTGTAAAGGGTGGAAATGTCCAGGAGGAAGCCTTTACAGATACAGAAGATGGAATTATTATAAATTCTGACTTTTTAGATGGGATGGACGTTAAAGATGCTTTTGAAAAAATAGCAAGCTGGTTGGAAGAAAAAGGCTTGGGAGAAAGAAAAACTAACTACAAGCTTAGGGACTGGGTATTTTCAAGGCAAAGATATTGGGGAGAACCAATACCACTAGTTCATTGTGATAAGTGTGGTTGGGTTCCAGTTCCAGAAAAAGACCTACCAGTAGAACTTCCTAATGTAGAAAACTACCAGCCAACTGATACTGGAGAATCTCCACTTGCAGATATAGACGAATGGGTTAATACTACTTGTCCAAGTTGTGGTGGGCCAGGCAAGAGAGAAACTGACACTATGCCAAATTGGGCTGGATCTTCCTGGTATTTCTTAAGGTATACAGACCCGAAAAATAGTGAAGAATTTGCATCAAGGGAAGCACTTGACTATTGGATGCCAGTAGACTGGTACAATGGTGGTATGGAGCATACGACTTTACACTTATTATATTCAAGGTTTTGGCATAAATTTTTCTATGACCTTGGTCTAGTTTCTAGTCCAGAACCTTTTAATAAGAGGACTGCTCACGGAATGATTCTTGGAGAAGGTCATGTGAAAATGTCTAAATCCTTGGGAAATGTAATTAATCCTAGTGTCATAGTAGATGAATTTGGAGCAGATACCCTTAGAACATATGAAATGTTTGTAGGAGATTTTGAAAAGTCTGCAGAATGGTCTACTAATGGAGTAAAAGGATGTAGAAGGTTCTTAGAGAGGGTTTGGAAAATCCAAGAAAAGGTAGTAGATGGGGAAAACTATAGCAAAGAGCTAGAAGTTAGTATAAACAAGACAATAAAGAAGGTAAGCAAAGATTTTGATACCCTTAAGTTTAATACTGGAATAGCAGCCTTAATGGAATTATTAAATGAATTTGGCAAGCTAGAAAGTATTACTAAGAAGGATATGGAAACTTATTTACAATTATTAAACCCAGTAGCTCCTCATATAACGGAAGAAATTTGGGAGATTCTAGGTTTAGAAGGCAGGCTTTTTGAGCAAGTATGGCCAAGCTATGATGAAAGTAAAACTATTGAAGATTCAATAGATATGCCAATACAAGTTAATGGTAAGGTTAGGGCAACTATTAAAGTTGACCGTAATATTACCAAGGAAGAGCTTAGAAAGATATCAGAAGCGGATGAAAATGTTAATAGGTTTTTAGAAGGTAAAGAGATAGTTAAGGAAATCTTTGTACCAGGAAGAATCTATAATATAGTTGTAAAATAGAATTTATTAAAAATACCCTTAGGGAAGCTTGAATGGCTTTTTTATAAGGGTATTTTTTACCTAATTAATAATAGTTGTAAATTTTTAACTATTATGTAATAATATCATAAGATTAAGGAGGAATTATATGAAAAAAATTAAAGTTATAACAGATAGTACAGCTTACTTTACTAGGGAGGAGAAAGAAACTTATGGGATATCAATAGTTCCCTTAACCTATATTGTTAATAATAAGGTTATGAAAGAGGGTTTTCCTGAAGACTATGAAGATTTTTTTAAGGAACTAGAAAAGGGAGACCTCACTATAACAACTTCTCAGCCAGCTGTAGGGGATTTTTTAAGCCTATATGAAGAGGCTTTTAATGAAGGCTATGATGAGATAGTAGTAGTTGTTTTATCTTCTAAATTAAGCGGGGCATTTAATAGTGCTAACCTAGCAAAAAATTCTTTAGGGGACAAAATGATTACTGTTATAGATTCTGAAACAGCTGCAGGAAATTTAAAGTTTTTAGTTTTAGATGCTTTAGATTTAGTTGAAAAGGGAAAAACAGCTAATGAAATAGAGGCTTATATAAATTTGAAAAAAAAGGACCTAGCCTTATTTTTAACTGTTGGAGACTTAAAGTATTTAAACAAGAGTGGTAGACTTTCTAAGGCTAAGTCTTTAGTTGGGAACCTTCTTAGGATAAAACCTATTTTGACCCTAGAAGGAGGAAGCTTAGAAGTTTTTGACAAGACTAGGGGTAGGAAGCAGGCTATGGGGGAAATCTTTAAAAATCTTCCAAAGAATGCGAAAAAAATAATAGTATGCCATATATTAGCAGCTGAAGAGGCGGAAGAACTAAGGAGAAAAATAAAAGAAAAATATAATAATATTGAAGTTTCAATTGGGAGGATAGGGCCTACAATTGGTGGCCATTTAGGGCCAAAATCCATAGGCGTTTGTATATATATTTAATCTTGACATATTTAGTCGGGTATACTACAATTATTAATACCAAGTATTTTACTAGGAATTAAAAGAGGTGTTAATATGAAATTGTCTACAAGGGGAAGATATGGGCTAAAAGCTGCATTTGAGTTGGCAATTCAATATGGAAATGGGCCAATCCCATTAAAAGATATAGCAAATACACAAAATCTTTCAGAGAGTTATTTAGAGCAACTTTTCTTATCCCTAAGGAAGGAAAAGCTTATAGAGAGTGTTAGGGGTGCCCAGGGTGGCTATATGCTTTCTAAAGAGCCTAGAAATATAACTGTTGGAGAAATTTTAAGGTGTCTAGAAGGAAATATGTCACCAACAGCTTGTTTGGAAGATGAAAGTATAAAATGCTCCCAGGCGGAAGAATGTATAACCAAATATGTTTGGTCTGAGATTAAAGATTCAATAGATAGTGTAATAGATTCAATAACGTTACAGGATATGGTAGACAAAAGTGTACTTAAATCTAAGGAGGTTTCCAATGGATAAATATATATATATGGACAATGCTGCAACTACAAAAATGAAAGAGGAAGTTTTAGATGAGATGATGCCTTATTTAAAGGATAATTATGGTAATCCATCTTCAACCTATTCTCTAGGAGTAAGGAGTAAAACAGCCATAGACAAGGCTAGGGAAGTAGTAGCGGAAAAAATAGGAGGAACAAGTAGGGAAATCTACTTTACTTCTGGTGGAAGTGAAGCTGATAATTGGGCTATTAAAGGAGTTGCCTATGCAAATAAGGCCAAGGGTAAGCATATAATAACATCAAAAGTTGAACACCACGCTGTCCTTCATACTTGTGAATATTTAGAAAAACAAGGCTTTGAGGTAACCTATTTAGATGTTGATGAATATGGAATAGTAGACCCTAAAGATGTAAAAGAAGCTATACGAGAAGATACAATACTAATTACAATTATGTATGCAAATAATGAGGTTGGTAGTATAATGCCAATTAAAGAAATTGGAAAAATAGCTAAGGAACACAAGGTATACTTCCATACCGATGCAGTTCAAGCAGTTGGAAGTTTAAAAATAGATGTGGATGAATTGAATGTTGATTTATTATCTATGTCTGCCCATAAATTTTATGGACCTAAGGGTGTTGGTGCCCTTTATATAAGAAGGGGCGTAAGGATAGATAGCCTAATAATAGGTGGAGGCCAAGAAAGGTCAAAAAGAGCAGGAACAGAAAATATAGCTGGAATTGTAGGAATGGCTAAGGCTTTAGAACTTGCCTATGATGGATATGAGGAAAGAAATGAAAAACTTTCAAGGCTTAGAGACCTACTAATCGACAAAGTGTTAAAGAAAATAGATTATACAAGGCTAAATGGACACCCAACTAAGAGGTTACCTGGCAATGTAAACCTAAGTATAGAATTTATTGAAGGTGAGTCTATGCTTTTGAGCTTGGATATGGTTGGAGTTGCTGCTTCAAGTGGGTCTGCATGTACTTCAGGAAGCTTAGATCCTTCCCATGTACTTTTAGCAATGGGGCTTAGCCATGAAATTGCCCATGGGTCTTTGAGACTTTCACTTAGTGAAGAAAATACTGAAGAAGATATAGATTATGTTGTGGAGTCTTTAGAAAAAATAGTAGACAGACTAAGAATGATGTCGCCATTATATGAAAAAATCATTAAGGGGGAAAAATAATATGATGTACACAAAAGAGGTTATGGATCATTTTATGAATCCAAGAAATGTTGGAGAAATAGAAAATGCAGATGGTATAGGTGAAGTTGGTAATCCTAAGTGTGGAGATATAATGAAGATGTATCTTAAAATTGATGGAGATATTATAGAGGATGTTAAGTTTAAAACTTTTGGATGCGGATCTGCAATAGCAACTTCAAGTATGGTAACAGAGTTAATTAAGGGTAAAACAATTGAGGAGGCTATGAAGGTTTCTAACCAAGATGTTGCTGATGAACTAGGGGGGCTTCCGGCTGTAAAGATGCATTGTTCTGTACTTGCAGAACAAGGAATAAAGTCTGCCCTACTAGACTATTCTAAAAAATCTGGAGTTAAGATAGAAGGTCTAGAAGATTTCGATTTCACAGAGCCTGAACATTAATTAAATATAAAGATATAAATATGTTATAATAATAGGTAGCTTGTGCTACCTATTATTTTTATATATGGAGTGATAATATGGTCATGGAAGAATTAAGTATTTACTTATATAAATTAACAAAATTACTTATAATAGTATTATTATCATTAGCCGCTTATTATTTGATTAATATAGGGAATAATTATGTGGATAAGGATAAGAGAATAACCATAGATAAAAAATTAATATTACCAGTATTAGGGGGCTTCTTCCTCCTATTTGTATTTTATAAAATGTTTAAGAAATATGATATTTTATCCGATACATTTTATACCATAATATTTTCAATAGTAATAGCATATTTATTAAATCCCATAGTTATGTTCTTAGAGAGAAAGGGTTTAAAAAATAGGATAGTTTCGGTCCTATTAATTTACTTGGTTTTGATTGGAATAATTATTATATTTGCTTTTTTAATAATACCTAGGTCTGCCAGGGAGATAAAGTCTTTTGCTAAAAATATGCCTATATATATGGATAGGTTTACAGATTTTACAGATAAGGTTTCCAGCAATTATAAGGAGATAACAGGTGATATTCCCTTTATATCAGAAAACCTTAAGAAAACTTTAGGAAGTAGTCTAACTGGTCTTGAGGAAGTTATAAGTAGCTGGATAAGGTCTTTTATAAATCTTTTATATAATATGTTTTCAAAGGTGATAGGCTTGGTTTTAACGCCAATCTTAACCTTATATTTTCTGGTTGACAAGGAAAAGTTTATTGGAAAGTTTTTTTCCTTAATTCCCAAGAAATATTTATCTGATTTAAAGGGCTTATTTAATGAAATAGACGACTCTTTATCAAAATTTGTAAGAGGTAGGTTGATAATGGCAATTTATGTTGGGATTAGCATTACCCTAGTGCTCCTAGTTTTAAGGGTGGATTTTGCAATTCCAATAGGATTTATTACAGGTTTTGCAGACATAATCCCATATATAGGACCCTTTTTAGGCTTGGTTCCAGCTGTATTTTTTGCCTTACTTGAAAGCCCTGCCAAGGCTATGTGGGTAATAATATTATTTTTACTAATCCAATGGAGCGAAAATAACATAATTGCACCAAAGGCAATAGGAGAGAGTACAGGTCTTCATCCTTTAGTTGTCCTACTGGCCATAATTATAGGTGGGGGAATGTTTGGCGTATTAGGAATGATTTTCTCAGTACCAATAATAGCTGTAGGAATTATTTTGTATAAGTTTATAATGGAAAAAATATCTGGAAGGATTAGAGAATAGATTAATTGACAAAGAAAATTTATTTAAATATAATTTTATATTATGATAAAAGACTAAAATTATATTTATATATATTGAAAGGAGTATACAATGAAAAAGTTAGGCTTACATGAGATTAGGAAAGAATATTTAGATTTTTTTGAGGAGAAATCTCATTTAGTGATACCAAGTTATTCCTTGGTACCACAAAATGATAAATCTCTATTATTAATAGGTGCAGGAATGGCACCACTTAAAAAGTTTTTTACAGGTGAAGCAAAACCTAAGGAAAATAGGATGGCAAGCTGTCAAAAATGTATTAGGACGGGAGATATTGAAAATGTAGGTATTACAGATAGACATGGTACATTTTTTGAAATGCTAGGTAATTTTTCCTTTGGTGACTACTTTAAAAAAGAAGCTATTGCTTGGGCTTGGGAGTTTTTAATAGACCATTTAGAATTAAACCCAGAGGAAATATGGGTTACTGTTTATGAAGATGATGATGAGGCGGAAGAAATTTGGCATAAGGATATAAAAATACCTATGGATAGGATAGTAAGACTTGGCAAGGAGGATAATTTTTGGGAGCTAGAGGTTGGACCTTCTGGACCTTGTTCTGAAATATATGTAGATAGGGGAGAAAGTTTTGGATGTGGAGAAGCAACTTGTAAGCCTGGTTGTGACTGTGATAGATTTTTAGAAATTTGGAACTTAGTTTTCACTCAATTTGATAAGGATACAGAAGGAAATTATAACCCTCTACCAAATCCTAACATAGATACAGGAATGGGACTAGAAAGAATTGCTGCCTATATGGAAGGCGTAGAGTCTATATTTGAGATAAAGGCTATTAGGGGAATTTTAAATAAAATAGAGGAAATTTCTAAAAAAGATTATGGAAAAGATGAAAATGAAGATATATCTATGAGGATTATAACAGACCATGCAAGGGCTATGACTTTCTTGGTTTCAGATAAGGTTATACCAAGTAATGAGGGTAGAGGATATGTTTTAAGAAGGCTAATTAGGCGTGCAGCAAGACATGGTAAACTACTTGGAATAGAGGGTGTTTTCTTAGGAGAGGTAGTAAATGAGGTAATAGATTCTTGGAAGGTTCAATACCAAGAACTTGAAGAAAACAAGGAAGAAATTAAGAAAATTATTAGGATGGAAGAACAAAAATTCCAAGAAACAATAGACCAAGGACTTTCTATTTTAGAAAAATATATGGATGAGATGAAGGCAGATAATAAGACTATTTTAGCAGGAGATAAGGCCTTTAAACTTTATGATACCTATGGTTTTCCAATAGACTTAACTAGGGAAATTTTAGTTGAAAAAGGCCTAGGTGTAGATGAAGATGAGTTTAATAAAAATATGGACCACCAAAGAGAAATGGCTAGGGCTGCTAGGTCTACTGGAGAAGCTGGTTGGGTAAGCTCAGAAGATGTTAAAATATATGGAGATTTAATGACTGGCTTTGAAGGCTATGAAACAACTAAGTCAGATTCAGTTATTGTAGGTATTTACAAAGATTCTGCTGAACTGGAATTAATTAAAGCAGGAGATAAGGCTGTTATTATAGTTGAAAACTCTCCGTTTTATGCTGAAAGTGGTGGACAGGTTGGAGATACTGGATATATGGAAACTTCTTCTGGAAGGCTTAGGGTTTTAGACACACAAAACACTAAGAAAAATCATAGGCTCCATATAGTAGAGGTTGAATCTGGAGAGGTTAAACTAGGAGACAAGGTTGATCTTTTAGTAGATGCAAGTAGGAGAAACTTTATTATGAGAAACCATACGGCAACTCATTTGCTTCATAGGGCCTTGAAGGATGTCCTGGGAGAGGGTGTTAACCAAGCTGGTTCAGTTGTTGAGGAAACTAGGTTAAGGTTTGACTTTACCCATGGAGAGCCTGTTACAAATGATCAGCTTCTAGAGATAGAAAGACTAGTTAATAGTAAGATTTTTGAGGCTATAGAAACTAAAACTGTGGTTACTAATATGGATGAAGCTAAGAAACTAGGTGCAGTTGGACTTTTTGAAGATAAGTATGGAGACACTGTTAGGGTTTTAAACATTGGAGGTTACTCAATAGAGCTTTGTGGAGGTACCCATGTTAAAAATACTTCTGAAATAGGCTTATTTAAAATAATATCTGAATCAAGTATTTCTTCAGGAGTTAGAAGGATAGAAGCTGTTACTAGTAAGGGGGCTTATGATTACCTATTAAGCCTAGAAAACAGTCTTGATAGTTTGGCTGCGACCTTAAAAGCTAGTAGGCAAAATATAGAAGATAGGGCAAGAACTATAGTTGATGAAAACCATAATCTAGGAAAAGAACTTGAGAGTATGGTTAGTAAACTAGCTGCTTCTGCTAGTGATGACCTTATAAGTAAAAAAGAAGACTTAGATGGTATAAACTTTATAGCTGCTAGGATGGAAAATATGGATATGAAGGCTCTTAGAGACCTAGGAGATGAACTTAAGAATAAGTTAGGATCAGGACTTATAGTTTTAGCGGGAGTAAAGGATGGAAGACTATTCTTTGTTGTTACTGCAACTAAGGACTTGGTTGAAAAGGGTATTCATGCTGGAAAGATTATAAAAGAAGTTTCTGGAGTAACTGGAGGATCTGGTGGTGGAAGGCCTGATATGGCTCAAGCTGGCGGAAAGGATATTGAAAAAATAGAAGAGGCCCTAGAGATGTCTAGAAAAATAGTTAAAGAACAATTAGCTTAAATTTAAAATAGAGATAAATTTATTGTTTATCTCTATTTTTTTAATTATGTTATAATATACATAGGAGGTAATAATATGGGTAAAAAATTTGAAGAAACTATGAAATTTGTTCCGCCAAAAGAGAAGGAAAATGTTGCAAGGGATATTTTATTTTCTGTATATGAATCTTTGGAAGAAAATGGATACGACCCTATTAATCAATTAATAGGCTATATATTATCCGGAGATCCTACCTATATAACCAGTTATAAAGATGCAAGGTCTCTAATTTGCAAAATAGAAAGAGACGAGCTATTAGAAGAAATTTTAAATGCTTATTTAAAGAATAGCTAAGTTTAGAAAATATAAGAAAATCCCAGCTAAATTCTTTTAAAAATCAGGAAGCTGATAAAAATCAGCTTCTTATTTTTAGTAAAGATTTAAAACTGGAACCATATTATTACATTAAAAATTTAAATTAAAAAATAAGGGTATAAACTAAAAGTGAGAGGCAAATGTTTGGAGAGATGAAATGTATAGGATTTTAGGACTAGATGTGGGCGATAAAACAATTGGTGTAGCAGTTTCGGACTTACTACACTTAACAGCACAAGGCATAACAACTATTAGGAGGACTAATGAAAAGGCAGACCTAGAAGAACTGGGAAAACTAATTGAAGAGTATGAGCCTAAAGAAATTGTAGTTGGGCTTCCTAAAAATATGAATGGATCGATTGGTTTTCAGGGTGAAAAAACCCAAGATTTTGCCAAGAAGATTTATAAAAAATTTAAGGTAGAGATAATATTTGAAGATGAGAGGCTTACGACTATGGCCGCAGAGAAAATGTTAATTTCTGGAGATGTAAGTAGGAAGAAGAGAAAGACCATAATAGATAAGGTTGCAGCTACATATATATTGCAGACTTATTTAGATAGGAAGGGTAGGATATAATATGGAAGAAATTATAAAATTAGTAAATGAAGATGGACAGGAAGAAGAATTTTATCTATTGGCAACCTTTGGATTGGATGATGATAATTATGCAGCCTTAGTTCCCGTAGATGATAAGGAAGAGCTTATTTTAATGCTTAGGATTGTTGAAAGTGATACAGAAGAATTAATATTAGAGGGTATCGAAAACGAAGAGGAATTAAATGATGTAATTGATGCTTTTGAGGCTTTAGAGTCTGAAGAGTAGTGTTAGATAGTTGACTTTTATTAGAAAAAATAGTATTCTAATAATTAGAATCATAGTCGGGTGAAAACAATGAGTATAAAAAGTAGTGAAATAAAAGAAAAACTTCATGCGGAAGGTTATAAGTTTACTAAACAAAGAGAGGCTATATTTAATGTGATGTCAGATAATTTGGACAAGCATTTAAGTTGTGATGATATATTTGATATTGTTAAGATGGAGAATCCTGAAATAGGAATAGCTACAATATATAGAACATTACAACTATTTGAAAAAATGGACGTAGTTCAAAGGGTAGATTTTGATGATGGTTTTAGTAGGTATGAGCTGGCTAGTGGGCAGGAGGGACATAACCACCACCATCTTATATGTGTAAAGTGTGGAAAAGTAATGGAAGTGAAACTTGATTTATTAGAAACATTGGAAGATGAGATTGAAAGAAACGGCCAATTTAAAATATTGGACCATAATGTGAAATTTTATGGTCATTGTAGTGATTGTCAAAGATAAATCCCTGCTAGGGATTTTCTTTTTGTGGAAATAGGAAATTTATAACACTGAACGATGAAAATTGAAAAACGAAAGGAAGAGTAATTTTGAATAAGAACGGAACTTTAAAAGTAATACCCTTAGGGGGTTGGGGAGAAGTAGGAAAGAATCTAACGGTTATGGAGTACAATAATGATATTATTGTAGTGGATTGTGGATTAAGCTTCCCAGAAGAAGAAATGTTAGGAATAGATGTAGTTATACCAGATATGACTTATTTAATTAGGAATAAAAAAAGAATAAAGGGTGTAGTTATTACCCATGGTCATGAGGACCATATTGGGGGTATCCCATATTTATTAAAAGAAGTAAATGCTCCAATATATGGAACTAAACTTACTTTAGGTTTATTGGAAACTAAGTTTAGGGAACATAGGTTAAAAAATGTTAAGCTAAATACAGTTAACTATGGACAAAAAGTTAAGCTTGGAGCTTTTGAAGTGGAGTTTATTAAGGTTGGCCACAGTATACCAGATAGTGCAGGCTTGGCTATAAAAACCCCTCTTGGAAGCATTGTCCACACTGGAGACTTTAAAATAGACCATACGCCAATTGACGGTGATGTAATAGACTTAAGTAGGTTTGCCGAAATAGGTAATGAAGGAGTTTTAGCCTTATTATCTGATAGTACTAATGCTGAAAGACCTGGCTATACAAAAAGTGAAAGTACAGTTGGAGAAACTTTTGATAATATTTTTGGTAAACATAACGGTAGAATTATAGTTGCAACTTTTGCATCTAATATTCATAGGATCCAACAGATTATAGATTCTTCTGAGGCAAGTGGCAGGAAGGTTATATTATCTGGTAGATCTATGCTAAACAATACGAAGGTAGCCCAGGATTTAGGTTACCTGACTGTTAAGGATGGTACTATAATTGATTTAAATGATATTAATAAATATAATAGCAATGAAATAACATTTATAATGACAGGAAGTCAAGGTGAGCCTATGGCTGCACTTTCAAGGATTGCATCATCTGACCATAGGAGGATACAATTAGAGCCAAATGACCTAGTAATTTTATCCGCTACTCCAATACCAGGAAATGAAAAAACTGTAGGTAGGGTTATAAACAATTTAATTGATAAGGGCATAAAAGTTATTAACCATACTTCTCAAGAAAATGTCCATGTTTCAGGCCATGCTTCTCAAGAGGAGTTAAAGTTAATGCTTACCCTAATTAAACCTAAGTTCTTTATCCCTATGCACGGAGAGGCTAGGCAGTTAAACAAACATAGAGAACTAGCTGAAGAATTAGGAATAGCTAGAGATAATATATTTGTTATAGATAATGGCTGTACTGTAGAATTTTCAAAGCAAGGCGCTAGATTAGGTAATAGGGTGCCAGCGGGAAATGTTTTAGTAGATGGCCTAGGAGTTGGAGATGTTGGGAACATTGTTTTAAGAGATAGGAAGCATCTTTCAGAAGATGGACTAATAGTTATAGTAGTTACTATTAGTAAGGAGAATGGAAAGGTTTTAGCAGGACCAGACTTAATATCTAGAGGATTTGTATATGTTAGGGAATCTGAGGACCTACTAAAGGATGCTAGAAATATAGTAAATGATGTTTTAAGTGAATGTGAGAAAGAAAATATAACAGATTGGGCAACTCTTAAGTTTAGGATAAGAAATTCTTTAAGAAACCACCTATATGGTACAATAAAAAGAAACCCTATGATTCTTCCTATAATTATGGAAGTTTAGAAAATAACCCTAGTATAGATTTATACTAGGGTTTTTGTTATAATGAAATAGGATTGATTATAGATGAGAGGGGGTTTGAAATTGGGAATTTTAACAGACTTAGTGAAATACTTAGGTATCTTATTCATTGGTGGTGTTTTTGGTTACAAGAATATTATTAAGGGTAAGTTGGCAGATAATTTGGGAACTATTCAAAATATATGCCTACTTTTTTTACTTTTTGTAATGGGAATATCAATCGGTATGAATGATGAAGTAGTAAACAATATCTTGGAGGTAGGGGTACAGGCCTTAGTTATAAGTGTTTGTACTATAGTATTTAGTGTTTTATTTATAAGAATTGTTAAAAGATTTGTGAAAATAAAGGGGGGAGAACAAGATGACGCTTAAGATTTTTTTAGCTGTAATATTAGGTGCCTTGTCTGGATATTTTATTAATATTCCAAGCTCAATAGCTGGAAGTTTAGGAAATATAGCAGATGTGGGACTTTTGATATTACTATTTTTTGTAGGAATAGATATAGGAAAACAAAAGGGCATATTTGATATTATAAAAAATATGGGGGTTAGAGTGTTATTGGTTCCCTTTTCTATTATTTGTGGAAGCATTGTAGGAGGAGTGGTAGCTGGTATTATATTAAAATTAGGGGCAGGATCAGGGGCAGCTCTTGGTTCGGGTCTTGGTTGGTATACCTTAAGTGCTACTATACTTGCAAGAGAGGGAGAAGCTTTGGCGGCCTTAGCAGCCCTTGCTTTTTTATCAAATGTATTTAGAGAAGTTATTGGGCTTATGACTATGCCATTTGTTTCTAAAAATATTGGTTACTTAGAATCAGTAGCTATGGCAGGAGCAACAGCAATGGATACATCCTTACCAATGATTTCAGCTACAACAGACGCACAAACATCTATAATCGCCTTTGTATCGGGAGTTATTTGTACATCAAGTGTACCTATAATACTTCCTATAATAATAAAGTTATTGGTTAAGATTTAATAGAGGTGAAAATGTGAAAAAATTAGTAGGAATCCTGCTATTAATACTAGTGATAGTTTTTAGCATAAATGTAAAAAATAAGTTTAAGCCTGTAAGCTTAGACTACCCAGAGGATATAAGTCTTAAAATTGAAGAGGGGTCTTCAGTAAATAGGATAGGTCAGTTGTTAGAGGAAAAAGGACTAATTAGGAGCAAGCTAGCATTTAAACTAGTAGCTAAAAAATCTGGGCTTGCCAGTGATTTAAAATCTGGTGACTATAGATTATCAACTGGAATGACTCTTGATGAAATAATAGGAGAATTGGTTGAAGGACCAGACCTAGATATAGTTAAGTTTACAATCCCAGAAGGATATGAGTTAAAGCAAATAGCAGAAAGATTAAGTGGCTTAGATTTAGTTGATGAAGAGAGGTTCTTAGAATTAACAGGTAAAAAAGAAAACTTTGAGGATGATTTTAGCTTCCTAAAAGATTTAGAATCTGGACAAAGCTTGGAGGGATTTTTATTCCCAGCAACCTATGAAGTCTTTAAAAATGATTCGGAAGAAGCCATTATAGGAAGAATGCTAAGAGCTTTTGAAAACATATATAATAAGGATATAAAGCCTAGCTTAGGAAAGTCTAAACTAGATTTAAATGAATTGGTTACTCTCGCTTCAATAGTTGAGAGAGAGGGGAAACTAGATTCTGAAAGACCACTTATGTCAGCAGTTTTTTATAATAGGCTGGACCAGGGTATTAACCTAGGGTCTTGTGCTACAGTTCAATTTATTTTAGGAGAAAGAAAGCCAGTATTATCTACTGCAGATACAAAAATCCAATCTCCTTACAACACTTATATAAACAGTGGTCTACCGCCTGCACCAATTGCTTCACCAGGTGAAAAATCTATCTTAGCGGCGATTAACCCAGCTGATGTAGATTATTTATACTTTGTGAAGACTGGAGAAGATGGTAGCCATACTTTTACTAAAACATTTAAAGATCACAAGGAAGCAAAGAAAAATATGAAATAGGGATGGTTTAATGAGTAGTAATATAAATGAAGATTTTATAGTAGATTATATTAGGAGCATAACTCCTAAAAATAGTGGTATATTAAAAGAAATAGAAGAATATGTTGAGAATAATTTTGTACCTATAGTTGAGCCAGAAGTGGCTCAACTTATTAGGGTTCTTATTAAGATGAAAAAGCCTAAAAAAATTCTTGAAGTAGGTACTGCCATAGGCTATTCTTCTATTATGATGGCACAAACTTTAGGAGATTGTAAAATAACCACTATTGAAAGAAGAGAAGATATGATAGAATTAGCTAGAGAAAATATAAAGAAGGCTAAACTAGACCATAGGATAGAAGTAATAAATGGAGATGCTGAAGAAGTATTAGGAGATATTGAAGGTGAATATGACCTAATATTTTTAGATGCAGCAAAAGGACAATATATAAGTTTCTTTGACAAGGCTAAAAAAGTTTTAGCTAAGGAGGGGCTTATTATTTCAGATAATGTTTTGTTTAAGGGTATGGTTGCATCAGACGAGTTGGTTATAAGGAGAAAAAAAACTATAGTAAAAAGACTTAGGACATATCTTGAATACATTAATAATATAGATGGATATATTTCTTCCTTAATACCTATTGGTGATGGTGTGGCCCTGACTTATAGAGAGGAGTAATTAAGTGGAAAAAGTAGAATTATTGGCACCAGCAGGAGACTTGGAGAAATTAAAAACTGCAATAGATTATGGTGCAGATGCAGTTTATTTAGGTGGAGAAAGTTTTGGACTTAGGACAGCTTCTAAAAACTTTTCTATAGATAAGATAGAAGAAGGAGTAAAATATGCCCATGAAAGATCCAAAAAAGTTCATGTAACTTTAAATATAGTTCCCCATAATGAAGACTTAGTAGGTTTAGAAGACTATCTAAAAGACCTATATAGGATAGGGGTAGATGCAGTGATCGTATCCGATCCTGGTATATTTTCAGTAATACAAAGAACAGTACCAGAATTAGAAGTACACTTAAGCACCCAGGCAAGTGCTACTAATTATGAAACAATTATGTTTTGGTATGGCTTGGGAATTAGGAGGGTTGTTCTTGCAAGAGAACTTTCCATAGAGGAAATTAAGGATATAGTTGCTAGGGTGCCAGAAGACCTTGAAATAGAAGCCTTTGTCCATGGGGCAATGTGTATATCTTACTCTGGAAGATGCTTACTAAGTAATTATATGACAGGTAGGGATGCCAATAGGGGAGATTGTTCCCATGCCTGCAGGTTTAAATATAATATAGTTGAAGAAAAAAGACCAGGAGAATTTTTCCCAGTATATGAAGATGAAAATGGAACATTTATAATGAACTCTAAGGACCTTTGTATGTTACCATATGTTAAAGAATTAATTGAAGCTGGTATTAAGTCTTTTAAAATTGAAGGCAGGGTTAAAAGTGCCTATTATGTAGCAACTGTTGTAAGGTCCTATAGGAAGGCCTTAGATGAATACTATAAGGACCCAGAAAATTATAAGTATGATGAAAGTTGGTTAGATGAAATTAAAAAAGCTAGCTATAGAGACTTTACAACTGGTTTTTATTTTGGAAAACCAGATGAAACAGCCCAACTTTATGAAAGCACATCTTATATAAGGGACTATGATTTTGTTGGCTTAGTCTTAGATTATGACGAGGAAACTAAGATGGCTACAATTGAACAGAGAAATAGGATATTTACAGGAGACGAAATAGAAGTTTTTGGACCAAATAGAGATTTCTTTACCCAAAAAATAGAAAAAATGTGGAATGATAAGGGGGAAGAAATTGATGTAGCTCCTCATGCCCAACAAAAAATAAGGATAAAAATGGCAGAAGATGTAGTTCCAAGATCTATGCTTAGGAAGGCAAGAAAGGATGATTAGTTTTGAATAGTAGACCTATAGTTATTGGTAT
>JASLBE010000044.1 GCA_030146705.1 Tissierellales bacterium
ACTGTTTTGAGATTTTTGTCAATAGGTTTTTTTGCTAAGTATTTCTTAACTCTTCCCCTATCGACCTTTTATATAGTACCATTTATATTTTTGTTTGTCAATATCTTTTCAATCTTTTTTTACATATTATTACAGTTATTAAACCTTTCATTAGTTTCTACATTATATATATTATATTTATATATTATATTTTTCTTCTAATGTCAACTTCATCTCCAAAACATTCTTATCATCTTTTTCTAATTCACTGGCCCTTACTATATCTTCATAGGCCTTAGGTATGTCTCCAAGCTGGTAGTATCCTAGCCCCCTATTGAAATAAAGCTTATAGCTTCCACTAATTTTCCCAAGTCCCCTTGTAAAAATTTCAATGGCCTCTTTAATTTTTCCAAGCTTAAATAATTCTATACCTAGTTCATTGTATACTTCCTCGGAAAGATCATTTAGCTCCATAGCTATCATATATTGGTCTATTGCTTCCTGCCCCCTATTCATTGCTGCATAAGCATTTCCAATTAAATATCTTAATTCCCACCATTTTTCTTGTCTAGGTAGGATCTTTAAAAATTCATCAAGGGCCTCCTCATATTTATTATATGACATATAGGTAAGACCTGCCTCCAAGCTTACATTGTCTCCTATTAAATCTACCTGCTCCCTTATCTCTTCCTTGGCTAGGTCATTTTCTTCTAATTTTAAATATTTTTCCCACATAAGCTTGGCCTTTAAATATTGACCACTAAGCTTGTAATGATAGCCTAGTTTATAGTAGGCTAGAGGGTATTTCTCATCTATATCTAAAATAGATTCAAACTCAAGAGTAGATTCTTTTAAAAAAGCCTCTCCTAGTTTAGTTTTTTCTTCATTAAATTGTTTTTGAGCAATACGCTCCAAGGCTAAGGCATAATTAAACCTGCCTAAAATATGGTTTGGATTTATAAATCTTAAGGCCCTAAAGTAAAGGTTAGCCCTATTTTCCTTCCCCTTATCTAGGTATTTAATCCCCCTTAAAAATATATCATCCCCTAAATTTTCACTAAGTTCTTTTAAAATCCTGACATAATCATTGTTATATTTAAAATCTTTGTCTATAGCGATAGTGCAAATCATTCCATCTAAGATAACTTCCGTATTAACCTGGTCTTTCATCCCCCCTGTACTTATGCCTTCTGCCAAGGCATCAGACATAATAGGAAGGGGGACCCCTACTAAAATACTTCTTAAGTTACTTGCTAAGTTATCATAGTTTTTTAATTCTATAAAATTCAATTTATCTGCATCTTTATTAAAGTATTCTTTAATATAATCCATTTTCCACCTCTAAAAATTATTCATAAACTCTCTTTTTCTCTTTGTACTTGTACTTAAGGTCCTATATAGGTAGCCTCTGTATATCATCATAAAGGAAAATACTACCTGCCCCAAAACTTGTCTTAATGTATAGTAAAGACCATAATAAAACAGTACATTTAGGCTTGGGAGAAAACTCCTTACAAAGCTCCCTGATATTATATATATAACTAGGTTAAATATAACCATTGGTATTCCCCAGTTTATAAGATTGTCCTTTAAAAATTCTAAACTGTAAATAAAGCTATCTATACCTGTATATTGCTTTAGATAGATTGTTTCTGGTAGGGCATTAAATAAGGTAAAGATTGAAAGGTTCACTAAGCTACTAATGCTTATAGCCCCCTTTGGTGAAACTAGCCCAAAAACACCTAGGAAATAATTAACTATCCATATTAATATTAATACACTATAGGCTTGACCTAAAAATGCTGTAAAGCCTCTTTTAAAATCCTCAAATGTTATCTTTCTATCATAATTAATTATTATAAATAACAGATACAGGTAATTTGACATTAAACTTGCTGTTATAAAACCTGTTACAAAACCACTTAAGATATATAAAGGTCCTCTAAATATAAAGGATACGGCTATTGCTCCAATAGTAACTATAAAGCTATAAATAATTCCTATTAAAAATATTAAATAATTCTTAGAAAAACTTCCAATTGTCCTCTTAAATGCTTGTTTATTTACACTTAAGAAATCTTCTAACATTGTCATACAACCAACTCCTATCTAACTATTTTTTTAATAACATTGGTAACATCAAAAGTTTCAGCCACATTTATAACTCCATCCTTATAAAGGGTCATAAGATGAACTTCTTTTTCCTCAAGTTCCTTCTCCTCAATTAACCTTAAAACATCTATACTATACTTTTCTATCTGTACTATTTTTATAAGTTCCTTGGTTCCTATGTTCTCATAATCCTTAAGCTTAGTTTTAAGCAGGTCTTGGTCTTTTAATATAGTATGGATATCAGCCTTGCCTATATCCATTTTTTGCCTGGTTATCCTACTAGGAATTTTAAGCCCCTTGTTATTCTCTATAAAATCAAGCTTTAAAAGTTCATTAAAAACACTTACATTTTTTAAGTCCTTATCTCTGTAAAAGTCCATTAGTATATCATATAGTTTTCTACGATTATGCTTAACCTTATGGTAGTCTTTTTCTTCAAAGTAGGCTGCAAAATCCTCAAAAAATTTAAAGGCCGACCTATAATTTTCATTTATAGCATACTCAATAGAATTTTTAAAAATTTCTTCATTGTAGTAACTATCAACCAAACCATCTATCCCCTTTAGTTTTCTAATATGGTCATAGTCTATATAGTTAGTTTCTAAAACTTCATAGGGTGCCTTATTTAAATATTTAAAACCATACCTATCCTCCAAAGCCCTAAGCTCGGACCCCTTTAAAAGTTTTAAAAAACCCAGTTGGATTTTTTCTGGCCTTATTTCATAAACATCATCAAAGGACCTAGCAAAGGATTCATAATCTTCATAAGGAAGTCCAGCTATAAGGTCTAGGTGCTGGTGGATCCTTTTAAAGGACTTTATCCTCTTGGTTACCTCCCTAAGTTTTGGGAAATCAGTTGTCCTGCCAACAGCTTCTATTACCTTATTATTAGTTGATTGAACCCCAACCTCAAATTGGAACAGTCCCTCTTTTACAGTAGATAAAAAATTTAACATTTCTTCATCAAGTAAATGGGCTGTTACTTCAAAATGGAAATTTATATTTTTCGGATTCTTTTCCATTATAAAGTTCATTATTTCCATGGCATACTTCTTGTTTGCATTAAAAGTCCTGTCTACAAATTTAACCTGCCTAACCTTGGCATCAATTAAAATACCTAATTCCTTCTTTACCCTTTCTAGGTCAAAATACCTAACCCCTTTTAAGGTAGAAGAAAGGCAAAACTTACAATTAAAAGGACAGCCCCTGGAAGATTCATAGTAAATTATCTTGTTTTCCAACTCCTTAGAAACATTTGTATCATAAGGAGA
The DNA here is from genome assembly GCA_030146705.1 of Tissierellales bacterium. Classification (GTDB taxonomy): domain Bacteria; phylum Bacillota; class Clostridia; order Tissierellales; family Tissierellaceae; genus CAMIXG01. The sequence goes on from JASLBE010000044.1 coordinate 3,363, forward strand.
GGGTATGGTGTTTAAGTCTTGTAAAAGAGGTCTTTCATCGTTCTTTATAACCCTTCCATCCTGCCTATAAACCAACCCTTTAATATCTTTATAGTCCTTATTACTTGTATAACTTTCTATAAATTCCCTAAAACTTTCTTCCCCTTCTCCATAGATTATAAAGTCTATAAAATCATTTTCCTCCATAACCTCTTTTGAATCAAAGGAAACCTCTGGCCCTCCAAGAAGGATCTTTATGCCTGGCCTTATTAGTTTTAAACTTTCGGCTATTTCCATTATCTCTTCCTTGTTCCATATATAGGTTGAAAAACCTACTATATCTGGGTCTATCTTATATATTTCAGCTACTATATAGTCCAAGCTTTGGTTTATTGTATATTCCCTAAGCTCTGTATCTATTAAGTCCTTTGAATATCCCCTTAAATATCTTATGGCTAAACATGAATGAACATATTTAGAATTTAATGTTGTTAATAATAATTTCATTTATTTACCACCTTACTTTTTTCTTAAATCCTATTATACCACTTGTTACTTACTTATAAGTTTATTTTTAAATTTATTTATAACTTTCATTGAACTTTAGCCTCCTATCCTATAAAATAGTATTTAGTATTTATTATGACTATTTTCACAATTGAAAGGAGAATTTTATGAGGGATTTCGACAAAATATCTATCCAAGAAATGTCTAAAAATGATATGCTAATGATTTTAGAGGCCCTAGAATTTACTGGTAAAGAGACTAAGATTAATGATTTTATTGAATTAAAAGAAAATATATTGGAAGAGCTTTCCGCTATTGCTGAGGTTAATAAGGATGAATTTTTTGATTACTTAAAGAAATAGGCTTTAAGTAATCTTGTTTTTTAATGACATAAAAAGAAGATATAGCTTGCTATATCTTCTTTATTTATTAAATAGGTAGTATCCGGTCTTAGTCCTCACTAGACTTTTAACCCTACCATCTTCAACTTCTTTTTTCTCAACCAAAGCTTTACCAAGGAGGCTATGGAAAAAACTTTCTCCTTGCCTATATTTAAAAACATCTGGTAGGACATAGTCCTTTATTTCTAACTTATCAGGGTCTATCCTACTTGCCCTCAACTTTTCTAAATACTCTCCCATACTTTGGTAAAAACTATTGGAAGTAATTTCATCTCCATAAATATATGACCTTAAAACCTTCCCCTCAAAAGTTTCAACCCTAGTATCTCTCCCAAGCACTAGGGATAAGACCTCCCTAAAGGCTTCATATCCTAGTAATTCCTGGTCATTAAGATAGTTTATTATTTTTATTTTTTCCAATTCAAAATTTAACTTAAACTTCTTCTTGTCCTTTATATCTAGCCTATAATAATCCTTATAGTCACTTAAGAAATCCTTTTGAGAAAAGTTTATTATAAGTTCTTTTAACCTATCTATATATTTATCCTCTCCATCTATATATAGTTTTATTAGGTGGCTAACCAATAAATAGTTAAATAAAACCTCCAGGTTGCCTGAGGTAAATAAAATATTTTTTATTACCTCAGCCTCCATTTCTTTTGTATCTTGGTTGACTATTATAAGGGGGACCAGCCTACTAAAGATTGAACTATCCCTTTGAAAGTAAATATCTTCCTGGACTTGGGAAACCCTATAAAGGGCCTTGTTAAAATCCTTCCTATAATAGGTCCATAGTTTTAATTCTTCAAAAAATCTTTTGTAGTCTATTTTTACAGCCAGGTCCAGCCTTGATGGCAAAAGTGACTTGGCTGTTATTACCCCTATCTCAGTCTTAAAACCATAACCAGATTCCAAGTAGTCTTGATTTACCAATGAAGTAAACAATCTTCCTATTTTCAAGCTCATTTTCCTACATTCTTTCTGGTGCTTCTATTCCCAATAATTTAAGTCCTATCCTTAAAACTTCCTTGGTTACATATGACAATTTTAACCTTGCAGCCTTAAGTTTTTCATCCTCTGTATTTATAGTATTAGCATTATAGAACTTATTATAAAGTTGGGCTATATCTACTAGTTTTCTAGTTATATAATAAGGCTCATTTTTCTCCATAGCGTCTAGGATTGTTTGTGGGAAATCATAAATAGCCCTTATTATATTTATCTCATCTTCTCCATTTAATAGACTATAGTCTATTTCTGACTCAAGCTTAAAGTCTCCCCTGTCTAATAAAGAACATATTCTTGCGTGGGTATACTGAACATATGGCCCTGTTTCTCCTTCAAAGGATAAGGTCCTCTCCCAAGAGAAAACATAGTCCTTTATTCTTTGGTTAAATAGCTCTTGGAATATTACTGCACCTATTCCTACCTGCTTAGCCACCTCTTCCTTATTTTCTAAATTAGGATTTCTTGCCTCTATAATCTCTTTAGTACTATCAATAGCCTTATTTAGTACATCTTCTAAAAATACGACCCTGCCCTTTCTTGTAGAAAGTGTCCCATCTTCTAGACTTACCATACCAAATGGAACATGGATACAATCCTTTGACCATTCATATCCCATAAGGTCTAGAACCTTAAACAAACTTTTAAAGTGTAGGTTTTGCTGAGATGCTACTACATATATATTTTTATAAAAATCATAATGTTCCTTCCTATATATAGCTGTTGCCAAATCACGAGTCATATATAGGGTTGATCCATCTGACTTCCTTATTAAGGCAGGAGGCATATCAAATTCCTCAAGGTCAACTATATCAGCATCTTGTGAACGCTCTAAAAGGTTCTTCTCCTTTAAGGTATCTATTACTACATCCATCTTGTCCGAATAAAAGGCCTCTCCTGCATAAGAATCAAACTCAATTCCAAACATATCATAAACTTTATTAAATTCCTTAAGAGAAATTTCCCTTATCCACTTCCATAAGTCTAAAGCTTCTTCATTTCCGTTTTCTAATTCCCTAAACCAATACCTTGCTTCATCTCTTAAGCTCTCATCTTTTTCTGCTTCTGTGTTAAACCTAACATAAAGCTTAAGTAATTCTCTTATTGGATCTTTTTCAATTACAGACCTATCTCCCCATTTTTTATAGGCAGATATTAACATACCAAACTGGGTACCATAATCTCCCAAATGGTTAATAGATACTGTATCATAGCCTAAGAAACTGTATATATTATACAGGGCGTTTCCTATTACAGTTGTTCTTATATGCCCAATATGGAATGGCTTTGCTATATTTGGTGATGAATACTCTACTATTACAGTCTTCCCTTCACCTATATTAGAAGAACCAAACCTATCTCCCTCCTTAACAACCTGGTCTATTGTATCCTTCATCAACTTTTCCTTGTTTATAAAGAAGTTCAAATAAGGTCCAGCATTTTCAATCCTCTCAAAATACTCATTGTCCCCTAGCTTCTGGCTTAACTCTTCTGCTATTAATTGGGGTGCTTTTTTATACTCCTTGGCCAACCTAAAAACTGGAAAAGCATAGTCCCCCATATCATAGGATGGTGGTATTTCTATTAGGCCTAAAATATCTTCTTTAGTCAGACCCTCCACCTCTTTTTTTATAGCTTCCACAACTTCATTTTTAAAATCTATCATAGTTTCCCTCCTTAAAAAATAAAAAACCCTCATCTCATTAAAGAGACGAGAGTTATCCCGTGTTGCCACTCTATTTGCCATAGTAAATAAATACTATAACCACTCTATAGTTTTATGGCTACAAGCCTACTATCCTACTTATTTCAGATATATTCTCCAAAGCTCTTTTCAAAAATTTCAACTAGTTGGCTTCCAGCTACCCAACTTGCTTAGTAGTTTCCATAATTTACTCTCTTCTTCACCGAATAATATTTAATTATCATAATTATACATTATACCAAGCTAAAACTCAAATATTTATTTTAGCTCAACTATTGTAACTCCATCTCCACCCTCATTAAAATTACCTAGCCTATAAGACTTTACATGGCTATGGCTCTTTAGGTATGAAGTTATGCCTGACCTTAGGATTCCCGTACCCTTGCCGTGGATAATTTCAACTTCCTTAAGGCCTCCTATATAGGCATCATCCAGGTATTTATCAACCTCCATTAAGGCTTCCCCTAGGTTTTGCCCCCTTAGGTCTAGCTTGCTTGAAATACTCCTAGCTTTCTTTTTAATAATATGCCTAGTCCTAGTCTCAGTCTGTTCTTCTGCAGTAGACCTGGCTCTTTTTAGCCCCTCTATGTTGGCTGTAATTTTCATAATTCCAACCTGGACAATAACATCCCCATTATTATCAGGCTCTGTTAAAACCTCTCCAACCTGGTTAAAGGCTAAAACTCTTACAGTCTCTCCAACCTTAAGATTTTTAGGAACCTCATTTGATTTAACATTTAAAACATCCTCTGCCAAATCAGTTTCAACATTGCCAAGTGAGGTTTTTAGTTTACTTTGGGCCTCTTCTAGTTTCTTATTTCTTTCCTTGCCTATTTCTATATTCATATCCCTAATTTCAGAAACTAGACCATCAGCCTCATCCCTCGCCTCTCTTAAAAGCTTCCTGGCCTCTTCCTTAGCCCTAGTTAAGATTTTGTCCCTCATTTCACGAGTTTTTTCTTCTTCCCTAGAAAGTTTTTCCCTAAGCCTTCCAGCTTCTTCCTTATAGGACTCTGCCCTTATCCTACTTTCCTCAGCCTCTAACCTATCCCTCTCTAAAGACTGAAGAACATCTTCAAATTCAATATTTTCTTCAGATATTAAATTTTTGGCAGACTCTATAATATAGTCTTGTAGGCCAAGTCTTTTGGATATTTCAAAGGCATTAGACTTTCCTGGCACCCCTATTAAAAGCCTGTATGTTGGAGATAAAGTCTCTACATCAAATTCAACAGAAGCATTAGTAACATTCTCTGTTGTTAGGGCATATAGTTTTAATTGGCTGTAATGAGTTGTTGCAATGGTCCTTATCCCCCTGCGTAAAAGGTTGTCTAAAATAGACATGGCCAAAGCTGCACCCTCAGTTGGGTCTGTCCCTGCACCTAGCTCATCAAATAAAACTAAAGATTCTTCATCTACTTCTTCCAAAATCTTTACAATATTAGTCATATGGGATGAAAAAGTTGAAAGAGACTGCTCAATACTTTGTTCATCTCCAATATCTGCAAAAATTTGGCTAAAAACTCCAACCTCAGAATTAAAATCTGCTGGTATATGGAGTCCTGACTGGGCCATAGCCGTTAAAAGCCCTACTGTTTTAAGGGTTACTGTCTTACCACCTGTATTAGGACCCGTTATAATTAAAGAATTTATATCCTCACCTAGGTAAACATCTATGGGAACAACATTTTCCTTCTTAAGCAAAGGGTGCCTGGCCTTTTTTAAATTAAACCTTCTCTCCCTATTTAAGATAGGTTTTGTAGCCTCCATTTCTAAGGCTAACTTCCCCTTGGCAAAAATAAAGTCTAGTTCTTGTAAAATTTTTTGGTTCATAATTATATTTTGGGCCTCTTCTAAAACCAAGCCCGATAGGTTTTCTAAAATCCTTTGGATTTCTTCCAACTCTTTAATCTCTAGCTCCCTTAATTCATTATTTAAGTTTACTATACTCATAGGTTCTATAAAAACAGTTGCTCCACTACTACTCATATCGTGGACAATTCCCTTTATACTACCCTTACTCTCCTGCCTAACAGGAACTACATACCTGCCCTCCCTAAGGGTTATGATATTATCTTGGAGGATTTTTTGATACTTCTCTGAAGTAATTATTCCATTTAATTTATTCCTGATTTCAGCATTTTTATTTTTTTGTTCCCTTCTTATATTCCTAAGACTTGGGCTAGCATTATCTGAAATCTCATCTTCAGAAATTATAGCATTGTTTATCTCATCCTCTATCTTCCTAAAAGCCTGGAGGCTACCTATTAAATTTTCCAAGATTGGGTACTCTGATTCCCTATCTCCGTCATTATCCCTTAGGTAAGACTTAAGCCTCCTACAAACCCTAAGAGAATCTCCAACCTTAAGAAGTCCACTAGCCTCCAAGACTCCACCTTTTTGAATCCTATTTATACTTGTTTCTATATTATGAATACCAAATAAAGGTGGGCTGGACCTTTTAACCAAAATACTATAGGCCTCCTTGGTTTCCTCTTGGAGTTTTTCTATTTCTCTTATATCTTTTAAAGGCATCATCTCTCTTACTTTTTCCTTACCTAAAGTAGACTCTGCTCTATTTTCTAATAATTTAATTATCTTATAATACTCTAAAGTTTTTAGGGTCTTTTCATTCATTTCCTCACCTCTACTCTATAATGCCTCTAAAGAAATGTCCTTTTGTAATAGCTTGTCTTTCTTTAAAATCACTTATAAAAATCTTTATATCCTCCCTAGACCTTACTTCCTTAAAACAAGCAGAATACATACTTAAAACATCCTCAATATTTTCATCCTCAAAGGTAAAGTCCAATCTAAGTTCATCTAAGCCAGACCTCTTAATAAGGTCTAAGTCATCTAATACCATTATGGGAACAGAATTATATATACTTGTAAAGCCAGTTTTTCTAAGCATTTTAAACTCTGCCCCTACCCTGTCCTTAATGCTATAACCCTTACTGAACTCACAAGTTCCACAGGATAAGTCATTCTTACAACCTTTTACCAAAGACATAGGGCAGTGCTTGGTTGTCATAACTGGAATATATCCATAAACAACCCCTCCAATTGCTAGCTTAGATTTTTTGTTAATTATTTCCATCTGTCTTAGATTAAGTTCTTGGGATAAATTGCAACTATCCAGCCCCTCTTCTTCTAGAAGCATAAGTCCATAACTATTAAAAATATTCAAGCCCATATCTCCGTGGATTAACAAGTCATAATTATCCCTAACAAACTTAAAGGTTCCCAAATTAGATACAGCAACCCCATCTATTAGGCTAAAGTTTTTATCTAAAAAATCTTTTAACCTAGCTATATCTTCACTATATAGGATTTTTTCTGTAGCCACAAAAACCTCTAAGTCTTTATCCTTTAAATAGTCTAAGGCCTCATAAATACTCCTATCATAAAAATTCAAATATATCCTAGTTAGACTTCCTAGGTCTAACCTTTTTAAAATATTTATATCCTCGACCTTGGCTGATAGGATTTTTTTGAATTCCTTTTCTCTTTTTATATTTAGGACTTCTTCTAAATCCATCTTAAACTTCTCATTATCTAGGCTAGGACCTAGATAGCTATCTAATATTATCTGGTCTAGTTTTTCAGTTGCCATCCGTCTTAGTTTATTAAGACTAGAAATAGGCATAAAGATATTTTCATCTAGGTCTATCTTAAGGTCCTTAATACTATAAACAGTATCTCCAAGCTTTAAAAGCTGGTCTTCAACCCTAGTTTTTTCTAGGGGCTTAGTCCTACTTGCCTCAACAAGGTTCTCCAGGCTTTCCGAAACTTCAACCCCACCATAGGTTACCTTGATTTTTGGCCTCTTGTTTAGTTTTAGCTCTAGTTCCATAGAGATCTCTCTTTTTATAGTATCCTTCTTATAAGATTCCCTGGCCCCTTCTAGTAGCTTAAAAGAAGATGTCTTGTAAACTAAGTCACCCTCCCTAATATTTCCTATCTTTTTAAACTCAACTATTTCTCCTGGCCTGCCAGATGTTTCAGACTGCATACCCTTGTAGTCATCTCCACCTAGTTTAAACTCTACACCATCTTTTTCTTCCAGTTGACTCTCCAGCCTAACTTCTACCCTGTCCCTTTTAGACCTTACAACCTTACCTAGGTAGATACCCCTATTATTGGGCCTATCATAGCTTATAAAATTCCTGCCAAAATCTTTAAAAGTAGCCCCCTTAGTAAAGCCCCTATTAAATATTTGTTCAATATTTTCCATATCCTCTCCACTAATTGAACTAGAGCCTAGGTCAATAGCCCTCCTATAAACATCTACAACAGTGGCAACATATTCTGGTCTTTTCATCCTACCTTCTATTTTAAAAGACAAGACTCCAGCATCAATTAAACTTCCAATTTCTTCAACAGTATTCAGGTCTTTAGGACTTAAGATATGCTTATTTTTCCAGCCATCAACTTCCTGGCCTTTTTCATTTACTATACTAGATGGCATCCTACAAGGTTGGGCACAAGTCCCCCTGTTTCCACTTCTTCCACCTATCATACTACTCATTAAACATTGGCCTGAATAAGACACACAAAGGGCCCCATGAATAAATACTTCTAATTCTACTGGGGTCCTTTTATGGATTTTTTTAATTTCTTCAATTGGAGTTTCTCTGGATAAGACAACCCTAGTAAAGCCTAAACTATATAAAAATTCTGCCCCTTCAGCATTATTAATTGTCATCTGGGTACTAGCATGAATTTCCATATTGGGTATAAGTTTTTTTACTAAATAAGCTAGGCCTAAATCCTGAACAATAATCCCATCTACACCTATTTCATAAAGATATTTTATATAGTTTATAGCCTCTTCCATTTCAGATTCATCAATTAAGATATTTACTGTTACATATACCCTTACCCTTCTTAAATGAGCATAATTTACTGCTTCTAAAAGTTCTTCATTAGAAAAATTAGAAGCATAGTGTCTTGCATTAAATAATTTTCCACCTAAATACACGGCATTTGCACCATTCTCAACTGCCGCATATAAAGACTCCATCTTACCTACTGGAGCTAGTAATTCTAGTTTCTTCAAAAATTTTTTCCTCCTAAATATTAATTACCTACTTGTATTCCATCTTTAGTTGATAATCTAATATTTTATCTTGTAAGGTCTTTATCATTTTTTGGTTCTTTATAAGCTCTTCATCCTTAATGTCTAAAGAATGTTTAAACCTTTCTATTTCCTTATGAGCCTGGTCCAGCCCCTCTTTATTTTTACTTATTTCCTCAATAGTTTGTTCATATTTTAGGTTTTTTTCTTCCAGCTCTTTATTCAACCTATTAACTTCTTTGACCTTATTAGTTATATCTTCATTTCTTTCATCAATTACAAGCCTATACCTAGAAACATTGTCCTCTAGGCCCTTTTTCTCTTCCTCAATCTTCTCAAGCCTAGTCCTAGATTCACTTATTTCCTGGCTTAATTTAGACAAGCTAAGTTCTAAATCACTCTTCTCATCCTCAAGCCTTTTAATATTTTCAGTCTTCCTAGCCAACCTATCCTTTAAAACCTTAAGCTCTTTAAGACCCTCATCCCTTTTAATAATTGCTTCTTTTAAGCTTGCTTCCTTATTTTTAATACCAGTCTCCAAGTCTAAAATCTTCTTGTTTAACCTATCAAGTTCTTGGTGGTTATTAGAAATTTTAGCATCCTTCAACTTAAGTTCTGATTCATAAGTATCTAAAGTGCCCTCCAACTCTGTCTTTTCAGCTAGTATTTTCTTAATATCATCCTCTATTTTCTTAATAGTTTGGTCCTTAGAAGAAAGGTCCTTGTTTAACCTAATTAAGTCTTCACTTAAGTTTTTATTTTCTTCCTTAAGTCTATCTATTTCAAGGGCCCTACTTCCAATGTTTTTATTTAAACCTTCCAATTTAGATAAAAGTTCTTGCTCCCTACCCTTTAAAACATTAAAGTCTTTTACCTTAATTTTTAACCTACTAGTAATATCTTCAATTTCTCTTTTCAGCCTATTAATTTCTTCAACATTTTTAGTAAGGTCAAGTTCCTTTTCTTCTATACTAGACTTAAACTTTAAGTTGTCTTCTTCCAACCTCTTATTCTTATCTATATTTTCCTTAAGCTCCCTCTCTAGGTCCTGATTTTTTTTTTCTAACTCCCTAAGCCTAGAACTTGTATCTAAGATCTCTTTTTTTAAAGTTTCTTCAGCATTTAAAACCGCTTCTAATTCTCTTTGTTTGTTTTCAAGAGACTTCCTAAGCTTTTCTAGCTCTAAATTTTTATTATTAAGGTCCCTAGTATTTAAGTCTATTTTTTTACTAAACTCCACATTTTTACTTTCAACTTCCTGGATTTTTTTAGCCTTCTCTAGGTTTTCCTTGGCTAACTCTTCCTTAGATTTTTCAAGGGATATAACCTGTTTATTAACATTAGTTAATTCAGTTTCCTTGCTTTCTAAGTTACCCTTTAAACTAGCATTTTCTTTTTTAAGTTCCATCTCCAGGTTATTAAAACTAGCCTTAGTTTTTTCTAAATCCCCTAGCCTAGATTTCAATCTGTTTATTTGGTCTATATTATTCCTAACTTCATTAGATTTAATATCAAGATTTTTCTTAACTTCAAGGATTGACTTATCCTTTTCTTCAATAGTCTTTTCATACTCTTTTATTTTCTCAAGAAGGTCTTCATTTATATTTTTCCTATTATTTAATACTTCCTCTTTACTCTTTATTTCGTCCAATAACCTTTTATTGTTAACCTCTAATTGTTTTTTATCATTTACCAGTCTAGAGACCTCTTCATTTTTTTCTAATAAAGATTTTTTAGCTTCTTCAAACTGCTTTTCCAAAGACTCCTCTTTCAATTGTCTTTCTTTAAGCTCATATAAAACTTTTTCATATTTTTCCTTTATAACCTGAACCTCTAATTTTAAATCCTTGTTTAATGCCCTCTCACTATGAAGCTCATCAGTTATATTAAAAGCTGCCAGAGTTGCTGCCATAACCTGAGATAGTTTTTCATTATTTGTTAAGACTTCACCAATAACTTGGTCTACATAGGAAGCCACTCCTAACATATACTCTTCACTTTTTGAACCTACTACTCTAAAGTTACGACCATCTATAGTTACATCTACTTTTCTTTTATTTGGCATAACTCTCTCCCCTTAACTTTATTTAGAAAAAGAGTAGAAAATCTACTCTTTTATGATCTTAAATCTGCATTTAAACTATCCTTTAAGTCCTCAACTAATTTTTCTTGTAGCTTGTTTACCTCTTCATCTGTTAGGGTCCTATCACTAGACCTATACCTTATAGTGTAGGCTACGGATTTTTTGCCCTCTGGAATTTGGTCCCCAGTATACACATCAAATAGTTTTATTTCTTCTATAAGCTTCCTTCCGTGTTTTCTTATAATAGCTTCAATTTGGCCAACCATAATATCCTTATCTACAACTAGGGCCAAGTCCCTAACCATAGCTGGATACTTAGGAAGTTCCTTATGAAGCCTAGATAGGTCTGCATTTTTAGTTACTATATCATAGTCTAATTCTGCTATATAAGCCCTAGTTTTTATGTGGTAATTATCTAGTACATCTGGATGAACCTCTCCTAAAACACCAAATACTTCACCTTTAAGACTTATTTTAGCTGACCTGCCTGGGTGGAAGGTATTGTTGTTAGTTTCTCTTTCTATTTCAACTTCATCAATTCCAAGCCTAGATAATAGTAGGGTTAAAACTTCCTTCAACCTATAAAAATCTAGTTTTCCATATCCGCCAAGAATTAAGGTCCTCTTCTCTAGTGGGATATTTACTACCGGAAGCTCTTGAGGCTTAAAGATATTTCCAATCTCGTAGAAAAACACTTCTTCAATCTTCCTATTATAGTTTCTTGAAATAGTTTCTAACATATTGGATATAAGAGTTGTCCTCATTACACTATAGTCCTGGCCTAGTGGGTTTAAAAGTGTAGCATAGTTCCTAAGTTCACTATCTTGACTAGCAGCTATTAAATCATAAGCCTTGGGACTAATAAATGAATAGGTTAAAATTTCACTAAGTCCTAGGCCAGATAAAATCTCCTTAGACCTATCTTCAATTACCCTAAAGAAAGGTTTTTCTCCCCTAGTTAAAGTTCCCACAAGAGCCTTGGCATCTATATTGTGAAAACCATAAAGCCTTCCAATTTCTTCAATTAAATCCACCTCTAATTTTAAATCCTGCCTAATAGTTGGTACTGTAACTTTTAATTTACTTCCAACTTCAACTCCAAGTCCCAAACCCTGTAAATAATCGGCCATTTCTTCCTTAGATAAGTCCGTTCCTAACCTTTTATTTACCATTTCTGGCCTTAAATCAATTACAGCCTCCTTAGATGGATTTTCATAAATATCTATATTGCCAGCAACCACAGTTCCTGCACCTATTAATTCTATTAGTTGGCAGAACCTATCAGCTGCATCCTTACAAATCTTACTATCAACTTCTTTTTCATACCTAGTTGAAGCCTCAGACCTAAGGGCAAACTTATTTGATGTAAGCCTAATAGACTTACCATTAAAGTTTGCAGACTCTAAAAGAACTAAATTTGTGTCCTCTGTAACTTCACTATCCAACCCTCCCATAACTCCAGCTATGGCTATAGGGTTTTTATCATCTGCAATGACAAGGTCATTTTCATCTAACTTTCTTTCCTTCCCATCTAGGGTAGTTATACTCTCATTACTTCTAGCCTGTCTTACAAGGACTTTTTTATTATTTATCTTCTCTAGGTCAAAAGCGTGTAAAGGTTGCCCATACTCTAACATTACATAATTAGAAATATCAACAATATTATTAATAGGTCTCATACCAGCCTCCATAAGCCTAGTCTGTATCCACATTGGAGACTCCTCAACCTTAACATCCTTAATAACCCTAGTATAGTACCTATTACAATTATCAGACTCTAAGTTTATACTGTCCACATAGTCCTTAATATCTTCAACCTCATTTTTAACCTCTATATCTCTTTCCTTTAATTCTAGCTTAAAAGTTGCAGCTGTTTCCCTTGCCATACCTAAAATACTTAAGCAGTCTGGCCTATTAGGAGTAATTTCAATCTCAAAAACATAGTCCTTCATATTTAATACATCTTTAATATCTGTACCTAGGTCAACCTCTTCTTTTAATATTAAAATGCCATCCCTAAATTCCACAGGTATTACAGACTCTTCATAGCCAAATTCTTCCAAAGAGCAAAACATTCCATAAGATTCTACCCCTCTTAGCTTGCCTTTTTTAATCTTAAAATTATCATGTAAAACTGCACCTACTAAAGCAACTGGAACAAGTGCCCCAACAAATACATTGGTTGCTGCAGTAACTATTTGTAGGACCTCATTTCCAACATCAACCTTGCATACAACTAATTTATCCGCATCTGGATGCTTTTCAATTTCTAAAATTCTTCCAACCACAACATTTTTTATTCCCCTATCCATATCTAAAATGGACTCTATATGAGAACCTGATAGAGTAAGTCCATCAGCCAACTTCTTAATATCTATATCAATATCAACATAATCTTTTAACCACTTTACCGGTAATAACATCCTATCTCTCCTTTATACTAAAATTGTTCCAAGAACCTATTATCATTTTCAAATAAAAGTCTTATATTTGGTATTCCATATTTAATCATAGTAATCCTGTCTATCCCCATACCAAAAGCAAAACCACTGTATTCTTCTGGGTCTATTCCACAGTTCTTTAAAACATTTGGATGTACCATACCGCAACCTAAAAGTTCCATATCCCAACCTGTATTATTACAAGCTTCACAACCTTTTCCCCTACATTTTAAGCAAGAAACATCTACCTCAGCAGATGGCTCAGTAAACGGGAAGTGGTGAGGCCTATACCTTGTTTCTATGTCTTCCCCAAATAATTCCTTTATAAATATATTTAAGGTATGCATTAAGTTACCCATATTTATGTTTTTGTCTACCACTAGACCCTCTAGCTGGTGGAACATTGGCGAATGAGTATCATCTACTGCATCTGGCCTAAAAGTTCTTCCAGACGATACTATCCTAAGTGGTGCACCAAGCTCCTTCATAGCCCTAATCTGAACTGGAGAAGTATGTGTCCTAAGTAGTAATTCTTCATTAAAGTAGAATGTGTCTGACAAGTCCCTTGCTGGGTGGTCCTTAGGTGAGTTTAGGGAGTCAAAATTGTTTGAAACAGTTTCAACTTCTGGCCCTTGAACTACTGAAAAACCCATACTTATAAATAGGTTTTCTAATTCTTCAATTGTTTGCACTAAAGGGTGCCTATGTCCCAATTTTATATTATGGGTCTTCATTGTTATATCTAAAGTCTCCATAGCTAATTTTTCAAACTTTATTTTTTCCTCTAGCCTATTTTTTAAATCCCCTATATTTTCTTCTATTTCATCCCTAACTTCATTAGCAAGTTTTCCCATTAAGGGTCTCTCTTCAGCTGAAAGCTTGCCCATACCCCTAAGTACAGAAGTAAGTTCACCTTTTTTTCCTAAAACCTTTACTCTTAACTCTTCTAATTCCTTTAAATCCTTCAAATCTTCTAAAGATTTAAGAGCCTTGTTCCTTATTTCATTAAGTTTATCTCTCATTTCTCCTACTCCTTTTTTTGTATTTACCTTCTATAAAAAAACAGACCTTCTAAAAGGTCAACGATTTTACTTTATTCACTATAATTATAGCAGTAAGTATAGTTAAACACAAGAATTTGGGCCCATTATTTAAAGGCTTCATACATTATAATAGATGCTGCTACACCAGCATTTAAAGATTCTGATTCACCTGGCATTTCTATCCTTATCTTCTCACTAGCTAGGCCAAATACTTCTTGGCTAACCCCAACTGCTTCATTGCCTATAGCCACTATGGAACTTTTAAAGTTAATATCCCTTATATTCCTACTATCCTCTAGGCTTGTTGCATATAGTTTAAAGCCTAAGTTTTTTAAGCCTGCAAGGTCTTCTAAAGTATCCCCTACATAGTAGATTGGAACCCTAAAAACAGACCCCATACTAGCCCTTACTACCTTAGGATTATAAGGATCTACTGTCCCCTTATTTAAAATAATTCCCCCTATACTAAATGCATCAGCAGACCTAATAATGGTGCCCATATTTCCTGGGTCCTGGAGCTTGTCTAGAAATACATAAGTCTTGGCTAGGTCTAAGCTATCCAGCCTATAAACTGTTTTTTTACAATCCCCAATAACACCCTGGGGAGTCAGGGTGTCAGATAGGTTATTTAATAGTTTCTCATCTACTTCATAGGCCTCATTAAGTCCTAGTAAGCTATTGTATATACTCTTTCCTCCCTGGATTTCTAAAAGCCTTTTAGAATAAAGAATATATTCACAAGGATAACCTCTAGTCAAAATCTCCTCCACCATATTAATACCTTCAACTACATATAGTCCTAACTTATCCCTGTTTTTCTTTTTAAACAAGGATTTAACTTCCTTTATTAATTTATTATTATTACTTTCTATAACCATTTCTACCTCTTAAATTTCCTCTAATTTTTTAACATCTTTGGATCTCCCAATAACAACAAGGACATCATCTTTTAATATTTTTTCACTACCCTTAGGTGGAATGATTAAGTCTTCCTTCCTCCTAATAGCAATTACTGAAACCCCATGTCTAGATGGAATCTCTAGCTCAAATAAACTCTTACCAGTCCACTCTTCAAATGCAACCAACTCGACTATTCCATATTCTGATGAAAAATCTATAAAGTCTAAAATATTGGTAGAGTTTAAATTATGGGCTACCCTGGCCCCCATATCTTGCTCTGGGAAAACAACCTTATCAGCCCCAATCTTAAGAAGGATTTTACTATGCATATTTGATTGGGCCTTGGCTATAACTTTTTTTATACCAAGCTCTTTGGCCGCAAGTGTTGCCATAACTGATGCTTCTAGAATAGACCCTATAGCTATTACCGCTACATCAAAATTACTTAGGCCCAGGTCAAATAATAAGTTTTCGTCCATTATATCTGCCTCAACTGCATGGGTTACAGAATTTGAAATTTCTGCTATCCTATCTTCTGAACTATCTATTACCATAACCTCATTTCCAAGTTCATATAAGGTTTTTGCTAAGGATGCCCCAAATCTTCCACATCCTATAACTACAAATGATTTCATTTCCATCTCTCCTATCCTACTAAAACATTTCCATCTGAATACCTATAGTTAGTTTCCTTCTTCTTAGACGCAAAGGCCAAGGCCATAGTTAAGGGCCCTACTCTTCCAGAATACATAGTTAAGGCTATTAAAAGTTTCCCAATTTCACTTAGCCTTGGAGATAGGTCTCTACTTACTCCCACTGTAGCAAAGGCTGAAGTAGCCTCATATAAAATATCTATAAAATTTGCATCTTCTGTCAAAGTTAAAACTAAAGACACTATTAGGATTAGGGCCATAGATATTGATACTATTGCTAGAGCCCTGTGAATTGTTTCCGTTGGTATTGTTTTTTTAAATACTACTACATCTTCATCACCCTTGGCCACTGCCCTAGTAGTTAAAAATAAGACCCCAAAGGTTGTAGTTTTAATTCCCCCTCCAGTAGATCCTGGAGATCCCCCAATAAACATTAGGATAATCATAATAAAAACTGTACTTTCATGGAGTTTACTAAGGGGTACTGAATAAAAACCCGCTGTCCTAGAAATAACTGACTGAAAAAATGATGCCAAGACCTTGTCCTTAAGACTTAAGTACTTTAAGGTTCCAGGATTATCATACTCTATTAAAAATATACTAATAGTCCCTAGTAAAAGTAAGCTAAGGGATATGATTATTACTAGTTTTGAATGCAGGTTTAGCTTCTTAAAAGACTTCTTCCTATTTATATCTATATAAACAGAAAATCCTAGGCCTCCAATTATTATAAGGGCTGATATAGTCAAGTTTAAAACTATATCTCCTACATAGGGTGCTAAACTGTCTCCAAACAAGTCAAAACCCGCATTACAAAAGGCAGAGATTGAATGGAAAATCGAGTACCATACTCCTGTTTTAACCCCATATATAGGTACCAACCTAGTTGCTAATAAAATAGCCCCCAAAAGTTCTATTGAAATCGTTGAATATATTACATATTTAGTAAGTTTAACAAGTCCTGACATACTATCTTGGTTTAGCTGTTCCTTAATTACCAGTCTCTCCTTTAGGCTTATTTTTTTTCCTAAAAAAAGTGCGACAATAGTTGCCATTGTCATAAATCCTAGACCACCCATTTGGATTAAGGATATTATTACAACATGACCAAAATTAGTCCAGTGCTCCGCTGTATTCACAACAGTTAATCCTGTTACACATACACAAGAAGAAGAGGTAAATAAGGCATTTATAAAGCCTATACTTTCTCCATTCTTAGAAGCAAGAGGTAGGTTTAATAAAAAAGCTCCTATTAAAATTAATAAACCAAAGCCTAAAGCCAGTATTTGTGGAGGATTTAACTGTTTTTTATTAATTATTTTCCCCATAATTATTCCCCCTATTACATAATACAAATTCATTATACTACTTATTTGATAAATAGGTAAAAAAAAATCCCCTTTCCTAGGGAATTTTTTTATATATTAGTTAGCTTTTGCTGCGATTTCAACAAGTTTACTAAATCCTTCAGCATCATGTATTGCCATTTCAGAAAGCATTTTTCTGTTTACTTCGATATTTGCTTTTTTAAGACCATTTATAAACTTGCTATAGCTAATTCCATTTTGTCTAGCTGCTGCATTTATTCTTGTTATCCATAATCTTCTAAAGTCTCTTTTTCTATGTTTTCTACCTATGAATGCATAGTTTAAAGATTGCATTACTTGGTCGTTTGCTGTTTTAAATAATCTTGATTTTGAACCGTAAAATCCTTTTGCTTGTTTTAAGACTCTCTTGTGTCTTTTTTTGGTAGCTACACCTCTTTTAACTCTTGCCATATCTTATACCTCCTATTGTCTATCTTCTATTATGGAATCATTGTATTGATTCTTTTTTGATCGCTCTTGCTTACTAAAGTACCTTTTCTTAAGTTTCTAACTCTCTTAGGAGATTTTTTTCCTGTTAAATGTCCTTTATAAGCTTTATATCTTTTTAATTTACCTGATCCAGTTCTTTTAAATCTCTTAGCAGAACCCCTATGAGTTTTCATTTTTGCCATTTAAAACGCCTCCTTATTTGTCTCTTTTTTGCTCAAGAAACATTACCATATTTCTTCCTTCCATTTTGGCTGGTTTTTCTATTACTCCAACTTCTTCTGTAAGCTTTGCAAAGTTATTTAATACTTCTCTTCCTATACTTGTATGACCCATTTCTCTACCTCTGAATCTTACAGAAACCTTTACCTTATCGCCAGATGATAAAAACTTAATTGCTTGCCTAGCTTTTACATTTAAGTCATGATCTTCTATATTAGGTGATAGACGAACTTCCTTAACATTAATAGTTTTTTGTTTCTTTCTGGCTTCCTGTTCTTTCTTTGCTTGTTCATATTTATATTTTCCATAATCAAGTATCTTACAAACAGGTGGCTTTGCATTTGGTGCAACCTTTGCTAAATCTAAATCTTGCTCATAAGCCTTGTCTAAAGCTTCTTTTAAAGAAACTACTCCTAGCTGTTCACCATTTGCACCAATTAACCTTACTTCCCTATCTCTAATTTCTTCATTAATTTGAAGTCCCTTACTGATATTACAGCACCTCCTAATTTATTTTGCATTAAAAAAAGCGGGACTAATTCCCGCTTACATCTACAAAAAATAAAACAAATAAATACAAAATTTCTCTGTAAATTTATTTTAAGTATTAACCTTAAAAGCTCTGGCTATAAGGTGAGAAGCGGTAACTTCTTCTTGTTTTTCATATCTACCTAACGAGTATATATTACTTTGTATTATTTGTCAAGTTTTTTTATTATTTAGCTAGCTCATAAATAGCCCTTGTGTAGATTTCCAAAAGTTTCATTAAATGGTCTATAGCTATATGCTCATCTTTTTGGTGGGCTAAATCCTTCATACCAGGAAACATAGGCCCAAAAGCAACAGCATTTTCCATTACCCTAGCATAGGTAGCACCACCTATAGTTGTAGGTTCTAGGTCTTCCCCTGTTACCTCCCTATAAACACTTGTAAGTTTTTCAACCAAGAAGCTGTCCTTCTCTACATATAAAGGTTTCATACTATCAGATTCTAAGATAACTTCTACATTAGTGTCCCTTAGGTTTTCTTCTATCCCCTTAAAAACATCTTTAGAAGTATTTTTAACAGGATATCTAATATCTATATTTAAAATTATAAACCCATCTTCATACTTTATAAGTCCAGGATTTGTAGTAAGTTTTCCAACCACATCATCCTCAAATCCACAACCTAGTTTTTCCCCATTATGGAAAAATCCTATTCTTTCATTATAAAAGTCTACAAAGTCTTTAAAATCTCCACTTGTTAGTTCCATTTCTCCTAGGAGCTTAAACAGGATATTAAGGGCAGAAATTCCAAGTTCTGGCCTGCTTCCATGGGCAGTTGTACCCTTGGTTTCCAGTGTGAAATCAAAAGCATTTACCTCATAGGTAAAATCATACTCTTCTTTAAACTTTTCCAAGATAGCAAGATTTTTTTCTATATTATTAAGCTTAAGCTTAACCCTAGCATTTTCTGGAACAACATTTGAAGCTGCTCCTGCCTTAAGTTCCACTAGGTTTTCATCATCTATCTTGGCCCTTAAATTAACTGTCATACTTCCTTTTTCTGCATAGATAACAGGGAAGCTAGCATCTGGGGTAAAGGCTAGGTCTGGTGCTTTTTCATGCTTGAAGTAATAATCCATACATCTCCAGTCAGTTTCCTCATTAGCCCCAACTATCATCCTAACTTTTTTATTAAGCTTTACTCCTGAATCCTTTAAAATCTTCATGGCAAAAAGAGCCGCAATAGTTGGTCCCTTGTCATCCATAGTCCCCCTACCATATATCTTGCCATCATGAATTTCTCCACCATAGGCTGGGTAGGTCCAACCATTACCCTCTGGAACAACATCTACATGGCCTAGAATTCCTAGGGTTTTATCCCCCTCACCAAAATCTATATGACCTGCATAGCCATCTAGGTTCTTACTTTTAAATCCAAGAGATTCTCCTAGTTCTAAAATATTTTCCAGGGCCTTGTAGGGTCCCAAGCCAAAGGGCATATTCTTAATGGCATCTTCTTCCACAGACCTTATCCTAACAGAAGCCTGAACAGCCTCAATTAAATCTTCCTTATAGTCTTCTATGTTTTTTAAAAACTCCATAAAATCACTCCTATTTATTATATATCCTATTCCTACCCAGTAATCTAGTAATTAAAAGTGATATATGTTTCAAATATTCTTTATTTTTGTGTTATAATCAAAGTGAACTAAATATTTCAGGGGTGCTTAAGTGCTGAGAGTTTTATACAACCCTTTTAACCTGATCTAGGTAATGCTAGCGTAGGAACAAGAAGATAAATCATTGCCTAGCAATGATTTTTTATTATTTAAGGAGGAATTTAAATGGAAGCAGCAATAGCAATCCAAGTCCTACCTGGACTTGAAGATAAGGAAAAAGTAGTAGCAGTAGTTGACAAGGTGATTGAATATATAATCTCAACTGGTCTTGACTATACTGTTGGACCTTTTGAAACTACTATTGAAGGAAACTTAGACCAGCTTTTAGACCTTGTTAAAGAGGCTCAAAAAATAGCCATTAGGGAGGGGGCTCCTTCTGTTATGTCCTATATAAAAATAAACTATAGCCCAGATGGTGGTGTCTTAACTACTGATGAAAAAACTTCAAAATATAATTAATAAGTATTCTCCATCCTTTGCCATAATTTTAATTTTATTAATTTGGCAAATTTTAAGTAGCCTAGGGGTGGTTCCAAGCTTTATGCTACCATCACCAATTGATGTTATTAAGGCCTTTATATCCGACCTTCCCCTACTACTTTATCATTCAAAGATAAGTCTTTTAGAATCTTTTTTAGGGCTTTCTATTGGACTTGTATTAGGTTTTTTTATTGCCATAATTATGGAGAGGTTTGAGGTCCTGTATAGGGCTCTTTATCCTATCTTAATACTTACACAAACTGTGCCCACAGTAGCAATAGCACCTCTTTTAGTTCTTTGGTTTGGCTATGGGATTTTACCCAAGGTGATTTTAATTGTAATAGTCACCTTTTTTCCAATTTCCATAGGCTTTTTAGATGGATTTAAGTCTGTTGACGAGGACTTTATTAAGCTTTTAAAGTCTATGAAGGCTACAGAGTTAGACATTTTAAGACATGTAAAGCTACCTAATTCCCTGCCTTATTTTTTTGCAGGCCTTAGGGTTTCAGCCTCCTACTCAATCGTAGGGGCAGTTATTGCTGAATGGTTAGGGGGTTTTAATGGTTTGGGAGTATATATGACCAGGGTAAAGAAGTCCTATGCCTTTGATAAGATGTTCGCAGTTATTTTTCTAATATCTATTTTAAGCCTAGGTCTAATGCTTTTAATAAAACTTATAGAGGCTTTAGTAATGCCTTGGCTTAAATATGAAAACAATGATTAAGGGGGAAACAATGAAGAAAGTATTTAAAATCACTTTTATTTTATCACTAGTCCTAGTAGCTTTAGTTGCCTGTACTGGTCCAAAGGAAGGGTCTGACCTTAAAAAGGTTACTCTTGCCCTAGATTGGACACCAAATACCAACCATACTGGAATTTTTGTTGCCAAAGATAAGGGGTATTTTAAGGATTTAGGAATTGATTTAGAGATAGTCCAAGCTCCTGAAGACGGGGCAGAGGCCCTTACAGCTTCTAACAAGGCTCAATTTGGTATATCTTTTCAAGACAGTATAGCACCTGCCTTTGCCAAGGAAGATCCTTTACCTGTTACGGCCATTGCTGGAATTATCCAGCATAATACATCAGGTATAGTCTCTTTAAAAGGTGGTGGTATGGATAGGCCAAGTGGACTTGTTGGGAAAAAATATGCAACCTGGGACCTGCCTGTTGAAAAGAAAATTCTAGAAACTGTTGTTCAAAGAGATGGTGGTGATTTTTCTAAAATTGAAATGATACCAACCTATGTTACAGATGTAGTATCTGGTCTTAAAACTGATATTGATGCTGTTTGGATTTTTTATGGCTGGGATGGAATTGCCCTTGAAACTAAAAATATTCCAACGGATTTTTTCCTATTTAAGGATATTGATGAAACTTTTGACTACTATACTCCAATCCTAATAGGAAATAATGATTTCCTTAAGGAAAATAAGGATTTAACTAGGGATATCTTATCTAGTATTAAAAAAGGCTATGAGTTTGCTGTTGAAAATCCTGAACAAGCAGGTAAAATACTTATAAAGTATGCTCCTGAGCTTGATGAGGATATGGTTATTAATTCTCAAAACTACCTGGCTAAGGAATATATATCCGATGCTAGTAGTTGGGGCTATATTGACCCTACTAGGTGGAATAATTTTTATAGTTGGCTTTTTGCTAATAATTTAATTGAAAAGGAGATTCCTGAAAACTTTGGTTTTACCAATGAGTTTTTAGACTGATTATGGCTATATTAAAAGTAAATAATATAAAAAAAACTTATAATGCCAAGCCCATAATAGATGGGGTTAACTTAGAAATAAACAAGGGAGAACTAGTATCACTACTAGGTGTCTCGGGAGTTGGTAAAACTACCTTATTTAATATAATAGCAGGAGTCCTAGGTCCAGACTCTGGTCAAGTTATTTTTAAGGGCAAGGATATCACAAACCAGTCTGGTCATATTAGCTATATGCTTCAAAAAGACCTGCTTTTAGACCACAAAAATATAGTAGACAATGTTTCACTTCCCCTGGTTATTAGGGGAATGGACAAGAAACAGGCCAGGAAAGAAGCCCTAAGCCACTTTAAAACTTTTGGGCTAACCTCTACTGAAAATAAGTATCCAAGGGCCTTGTCTGGAGGAATGCGTCAAAGGGCAGCCCTACTTAGGACCTACTTATTTTCAGAGGACTTTGCCCTCCTTGATGAACCTTTTTCGGCCCTAGACACTATTACTAAGTCGGAAATCCATAGTTGGTACTTAAATATAATGGAAGAAATTAAACTTACTACTATATTTATAACCCATGATATAGATGAGGCCATCCTTTTGTCTGATAGGATCTATATAATGACTGGCAGTCCTGGAACTATAAAGTATGAAATTATTATAAAAGAAAGCAAGCCAAGAGGTTTAGACTTTAACCTAAGTAGTAGTTTTCTAGCCTATAAAAAACAGATACTCGCCATATTAGAAAAAGAGAAGTTGGATAGCTAATCCACTTCTCTTTTTTATTATTCTAAATTTGTCTGTTGCTCTATAAACCCTTCTTGCGCCTTTATTAGGTCTACAAAATCAAGGCTATTACTCTCATCTAATTTAGGCATTTCTAACTTTAAATTTTTGTTATTAATCTCTTTTAATTTAACTTCGTAGTTTATTATAAACTTAAATCTTCCCTTGCTTTCAACTTCTTCTCTAAAAATTTTGCCTATATTTTCTAGGTCTAAAACTAGGTCTAGCTTACCCTCTTCATAGCTTATATAGCCGTCCTTATTTATACCATATTTTATATTTATTCCCTTGTCACCAATAATTTTTATGCCATCTAATTTATCTAAGGCTTCATTTAATTTAACTTTTAAGTCTTCTGCTTTTCCTATTTCTTCTTTTGCTCTTGCTTTTTCACTTGCATCTCCATTAGTAAAGTCTATTAATATCTCTAGGTATTCCTTATATAAACTATATATTTCCTTGTTATTTAAGCCCTCATTACCAGTATATCTTAAAAATTCTTTAAATTCTTTATCATTCATATTTAACTCATAAATTTTTAAACTTTCCTTGTCTACTATCTTCTTTTCCTTTCGGTCAACCAGTTTTACCTTTAACTTATAGTTCTTAATATAATCAGAAAGAGCCCTACTTAACCTATCTTCTAGCTTAGTAGACCAATTCATCAAGCTTTTCATAGATTCTTCCAGCATCTCTTGGTCATTATGCCCACTTAACTCTTGTAGCTTATTAAGGTCATAGACTAAGTACTCCTTATTGCCAGGTACTCCTAGCATAGCTAAAGTATTTTTATCTAGCTTGTATATTTGTTTCATATTGCCCTTATCCTTACTAGTGTTGTCTATGTCCAGCCATATTTTACTTGTATTCCCCCCCTGCAAGCCTCTTGTAGTCAAGCTTAATTCAGACTGGATTTTATCCCTATTCCTATTTGAGATTGAAGTTTGTTCAATATCAAAGATCAAGCCATTGAACATTCCCTTTATCATAGCCATTTCCAATTCTTTCTCTGGCCCGAAACCTTCTCCATCTACATTTAAAGTTATTTGCATATCGCTCCTAGCAGAAGTAATCTCCTGTTGCTTAATTAATGCCTTAGTAAATTCATTGCCATTACTACATGCTGTTAGGCTTATAGTAAATATTAAAACTAATGCAATTATACCTATTTTTTTCTTCTTCATTCTAAAACCTCCTTAGTTTCATTTTATTATACTATATTATATTTTTATAATTCTTAATTTTTTCTTAATTTAATAAAAAAAGAAGGGATATATACAACCCTTCCTTAAAATAATATTTAATCCCTATTTTCTATTTCTAGTTTTATTTCTCCTATAAATTCATCAACCTTCTTACTAGTTTGGTCTCCTTCTGCTCCTGCCCTAACTGTAATAGCGTCTTCATCAACCTCTTTTTGACCAATAACTAGTAAATAAGGGATCCTTTGTGTTTGTCCTTCCCTTATTTTATAGCCTATTTTTTCATCCCTAGTGTCTAGCTCAACCCTAATTCCACTAGCCTTTAATTTTTCATAAACATCCATAGCATAATCATTAAACTTATTTGATATTGGTAAAATTTTAGCTTGGACTGGAGCCAACCAAGTAGGGAATCTTCCAGCATAATGTTCAATTAAAATACCAATAAACCTTTCCATAGACCCAAATAGGGCCCTGTGAATCATTACTGGTCTTTTCTTTTCCCCATTACTATCTATATATTCCATCTCAAATCTTTCTGGCATTTGGAAGTCTAATTGTATAGTACCACATTGCCAAGTTCTGCCTATGGCATCTTCAAGCTGGAAGTCTATCTTAGGACCATAAAAAGCTCCGTCGCCTTCATCAACCCTATAGTCAATTCCCTTTTCTTCTAAGGCTGCCCTTAAACCATCTTCCGCCATATTCCACTGCTCTTCTGTACCCATAGAATCTTCTGGCCTAGTTGATAATTCAACTGAATACTTAAAGCCAAATGTTTGGTATATTTGGTCGGCCAATTCAATAACCTCTACTAGTTGGTCCTTTACTTGGTCTGGTAGACAGAATATATGGGCATCATCTTGAGTAAATGACCTAACCCTCATAAGTCCATGTAGGGTTCCAGATAATTCATGCCTGTGGACAAGTCCAAGCTCTCCCCATTTTAAAGGTAGGTCCCTATAGCTCCTAAGACCTGACTTATAAACTAAGATAGATCCCGGACAGTTCATTGGCTTTATGGCATAGTCTTCATCATCAATCTTAGTTAGGTACATATTGTCCTTATAGTGGTCCCAGTGGCCTGATTGTAGCCAAAGTCCCTGGTTTAATATTATAGGAGTCCTTATTTCTCCATAGCCCTTAGCCAGGTGGATTTCCCTCCAAAAATTTTCCAGCTCATTTCTTAAAACCATCCCCTTGGCATGGAAGAATGGAAAACCTGGTCCCTCTTCGTGGATACTAAACAAGTCTAATTCCTTGCCTAGTTTCCTATGGTCTCTTTTCTTAGCCTCTTCTAGTCTTTCTAGGTATTCATCCAATTGTTTCTTCTTTTCAAAAGAAATGGCATAAATTCTTTGAAGCATCTTATTATTTTCATCCCCACGCCAATATGCTCCTGCCACACTTAATAACTTAACAGCCTTTATTTTTTTTATATCCTTTAAGTGAGGTCCCCTGCATAAGTCTTCAAACTCTCCAAGTTTATATAGGGAAAGTTCCTCATCTTCATCTATCCCCTCAATTAAATCTACCTTATATATTTCTCCAGCATCCCTAAACTTTTTAAGGGCATCATTTCTTGAAATAACTATTTTTTCAAGTTCATTTCCTTCCTTAGTTATTTTTTTCATTTCTGCCTCTATTTTTTCAAAATCATCCTGGCTAAATTTATGGTCTGTATCAAAATCATAATAAAATCCATTTTCAATAGCTGGTCCTATGGCAAACTTTACATCTGGAAATAGTCTTTTAACAGCCAAGGCCATAACATGGGCTGAACTATGCCAAAAAACTTGCTTTCCTTCTGGGTCTTCAAACTTAATAACCCTAAAGTCTGCATCCTCATTAATTTCATCAACCATACCCTTTATTTCTCCATTAACAACTGCTCCAACAGAAGCTCTTGCTAATCCTTCTGATATATCTCTTGTTGCATCATAAACTGTTATTCCCTTTTCATGCTCTTTTACTGTACCATCTGGTAATCTTAACTTAATCATCTTTCTACCTCCTAATATTAAAAAGACCCTCCGTCCTATATAGGCAATCCTATATAGGGACGAAAGGTCTCGTGGTTCCACCCTAATTACTTCTCATTTTTATAACGCTAATAGCGGTTATCCTTACTCTTACGATTCAGATACTGCTCCGAGTTAGTCTTCACAAAGCCTTTACCTAGGCAGATTTTCAGTCACGGTCTGCCCTCCCTAAAAGCAAGTATCTTTGCTACTTTTCTCATCTACGCACCTATTAAATTATTTCTTATAATATACATCTTTATATAATTTGTCAAGTTATCTATTAAAAAAACTAACTAAGGCATCAAAAGATAACTCCTCTTGGTCTCCAGTTTTCATATCCTTTAAAGAATATAGTTCATTCTTTATTTCATCTTCCCCAATAACTATTACATAGGGAATATTTAACTTATCTGCATAGGTAAATTTCTTACCCATCTTGGCCTTTTCATAGTATATTTGAGAATTTATCCCTTCTAGCCTAAGTCTCCTTGAAAGTTTAACCCCTTCTTCTGTACAACCCTTCATTGGTATTATTAAAATATCTGTAAGAGACTGGCTTTCAACCTCAAGAAGTCCCTCGTGGACAAGTTGGTCAAATAACCTAGTTAAACCTATGGAAATTCCAACTCCAGGAAGGCTCTGGCTAGTATAGTTACTAGCTAGGTCATCATACCTACCACCAGAACAAACACTACCTATATGCCTGTAGTCATCTAGGAAGGTTTCATAAATAGTTCCAGTATAGTAGTCTAGCCCCCTAGCTATAGTAACATTTATTTGGTAGTAGTCCTCTGGGACCCCAAAAAGTCCTATATATTTAACAACTGTCTTTAGCTCATCCAAGCCAGATAGGTATAGGTCATTTTTAATGTCTAGCCCATCTAAGCTAGCTAAAATTTCCTCATTAGTGCCACTTATTTTTATAAAATCAAGTATCTCCTTAGTAGCCTCAGAAGAAACTCCAGTAGCCATAATTTCTTCCTCTACCTTGTCTTCCCCAATCTTGTCTATCTTGTCTATAGCCCTAAGAACAAGGGATGGGTCTTCTATACCCAAGGACTCAAAAAAACCTGCTAAAAGCCTCCTATTATTTATCTGTATTGTAAACTTACCAAAATCCATTTCCTTAAAAATAGAATATATTATACTAGGGATTTCAGCATCATTAACTATATCAATCGAGTTATTGCCAACAATATCTATATCACATTGGTAGAATTCTCTAAACCTTCCCCTTTGGTTTCTTTCCCCCCTATATACCTTGCCTATATGGTATCTTCTAAAAGGGAATTCTAGGTCTGAAAAATGCTGGGCAACATATCTTGCTAGGGGAACAGTTAGGTCAAACCTCATACCTATATCTGTTTTACCCTTGGTAAAATTATACATTTGCTTGGCAGTTTCTCCACCACCCTTGGCAAGTAAAATTTCTTCTCTTTCTAAAACTGGTGTGTCAATTGGCAAAAAGCCATAGGCTTCATAGTTTTTCTTTATTATATTTTTCAACCTGTTAAACACTAGCTGCTCTCCTGGTAAAAGTTCCATAAAGCCTGCCAATGTAGCTGGTCTAACTATTTCTCTTTTCATAATATCCTCCTAATCTAACCTACATATATTACATCCATTACAAATAACTAGCCTGTCTCCAAATATTTCCTTAATAGCCTTCATCAAAAAACTTTCTTCTTTTAAGTCTCCATGGAGGATTAACCTCTTGGGAGAAATTAAAATTAAACTACTTAATAGTATATCAGATTTTGTAACAGTTTTTGCATCAAATTCTTCTTCAACCTTATTTATAATATCCGATCCTACAGCATTATTATTAATGTCCCTAAAGCAAAAGTTCCCATCTCTTATTATTAAGTTTAAAATATTTGCACTGGAAGGATGGGTTTGGATTACATACTTTACCATTTCTATAAATTCTTTAATTTTTTTCTCTTCCTCAATCTCGGTTATAATATTGTCTATGGCAACATCTAATATATATATATAGTCATTTAGCCTAAATTTCATATAACCATCTATATCTATTGCCTGACTTTCTTCTAAGTAACTAACCAATTCTTCCTTCATTTTTATCTTCTCATCTAGGTAGATATGGGAGGTTTGTATCTCCTCTTTTATCTTATCTATAACATACTTATCAAGCCTGAGATATTCTCCCTTATAAATCCTTCTAGCCCTAGTCTTAATAGCATCATCTAAGCATTCACTCATCATAACTTCTTCTATGGCATCTGATAAGACCCTTAAAAATTCCTCCCGAGTATGCTCATTTTTAACCCTTATTAAAATATCAAATTTCCCATACCTGGGCTCCTCATCTATTTCAAGATTCCAGTCCTGAAAATAAAGGTCTATTATCCCTCTTATTTTTTCCTTATTCCTTATTCCCTTGATATTTATCAACTATTTCCACCTCTTTAAACCTCTAAAAACATTATTGTTCCAATATCTAAAATCTTATTATTGGATAAAAATATTGTATTTTTATTATATTTATTTAAAAATTCCTGAATTTTATTAAAATCTGGGTGGTCCTTTAAACTGCCTGAAAACACCACTGTATCCTCATTTAAACTTCCCATAGCCCCTCCTATAAACCCATATTCCTGACCTGGAAGATCTATGTGTCCTGGTTCTATTAATAATATATCATATCCTAGGCCAGTAAGCTTTTTATAGGTTGGTAGATCTGATGTAATCCCCAAATTTTTTCCTATTAAACCTAAGGAGCACTTAGCATAACCTTGGTTAATATCTATAAGGTCCAGCCCCCTAGTTTCCAATTCCCTAAGTAGGATTTTATCTGTATATTTAAACTTATGTAGGGCACAAGTACCTAGCCTGGCTACATTATATGGAATATCTTCAGGATAACTTAGTCCTAAGCTAGTTTCTCCAACTATTACATTTAGCTTAAAGTCCCTAAGCTTTTCAAGATAATAATCTGCAACATCTGGAGCTACTAGTATAGTTTCCCTATCTAAAATATGGACTTGTATGTCAGGGTGGTAGGCGATACTCTCATGAACTTTATTACAACTAGTAGTCTTTATAATATGTAAGCCTAGTTTTTCTAACCCAGCTATAATATCACTCCCCACCCTGGCGTCAACTATTACTAACCTGCCCCTAACTTTTGGAACCAATGGATTCATCTAACCCCCCCTTAATCTTAACAATATAACTCTATCACTCTATAACTAGTTACACAATAAATTTTATTCTACTATAAGATGCTAGATATTTCCACAAAAAAAACCTACTGAATTTAAATTCAGTAGGTTGTTCTGGAGGCAACACCCGGATTTGAACCGGGGGTAAAGGCTTTGCAGGCCTCGGCCTTACCACTTGGCTATGTTGCCAGATTTAATTGGAGCGGAAGACGAGATTCGAACTCGCGACCCTCGCCTTGGCAAGGCGATGCTCTACCACTGAGCCACTCCCGCTTATTACTTGGTGCCCAAAGCCGGAATCGAACCAGCGACACAAGGATTTTCAGTCCTTTGCTCTACCGACTGAGCTATTTGGGCCTAACCTATTATAAAAATAATATAGATTGTAATTTAGGTATTTCTCCCCTAATCACAATCTATATTATATATGCTTATCTAATTTTTGTCAAGAACAATTTTTTCCAGCTCTTCTTTAGACAGGCTATATTTTTCATTACAAAAATGGCAAACTAATTCTGCCCCCTGGTCTTCATCTATCATATTTTTTATTTCTGCTACATCTAAACTTCTTATAGCTTTTTCAACCTTTTCCCTACTACAATCACATTTAAACTCTAAATTTTCCCTAGCCAAAACCCTCATCTCAAATCCAGGCAGGAGCTCTTCCATAATTTCCTCTGGCCTAAGCCCTCTATCAATATAGCTAGAAATAGGCTGGATTTTTCCTAAAGTTTCTTCAATTATACTTATTTCTTCCTCCTTAACCCCAGGTAAAAGTTGGATAATAAATCCTCCAGCAGCCCTAACAGATAGGTCTTTTTCAACTAGTACACCAAGGCCAACAGCAGATGGTTGCTGTTCTGAAATAGCATAATAAGCAGCTATATCTTCTGCTATCTCCCCACTAATTATCCTACTACTACCCTTATAAGGCTCCTTAAGTCCAAGGTCCATAGCAACTGAAACACTTCCCTCAGTTCCAACTATACCTCTAACATCAAGCTTTCCATCAGACTCCCTAGCTTCTAAGTCTGCCTTAGGGTTGTCTATATATCCTTTTATTTCTCCCTTAGAATTAGCCTCAACCAGTATCCTGCCAGCGGGCCCTCCACCATCAATTTTTAGGCTTAACTTATCCTCTTTATTTTTCATCATACTAGCCATTATGGCTCCAGCAGTCAAAGTCCTACCAAGGGCAGCTGTTGCCGTTGCACTTGTTATATGTTTTTTTCTGGCCTCCTCAACTAGGTTTGTTGTTCCTGCTACAAACACCCTAATATTGCCAGTTTTATCTATTCCCCTAATTAAATAATCCTTCATAAACCTCTCCTTAAAACTTATTTTCTTACTACAAAATTTACCCTCTCAGTCCTAGTATCAACTGGCTCAAAACAAAAAGCCTCATAGTGGTCTATACTAGTAAAGCCAACTTCTTCTAAAAGCTTAACCAGGTCTTTTACTTCATAAATCCTCTCATAATGGTCCTCCACAAACCTTGTGTAGCTAGTACCTTCCCTTACAAAAAAATTAATATAAAACTGGACTATTCTATCCTCTATCAAGTAATTCTCCCAAGTATAAAATAAGTCCTCCCTATCCTCTACAAAGGTATTTTCACCAATTATCTTCCTTAATTTGTAGCTAGAATTTATATCAAAAATAAAAATCCCCCCAGGAGATAAGTGGTCATAAACATTTTCAAAGACCTTCCTTAAGTCCTCATCTTCTGTAATATAGTTGATACTATCACAAGTGGCCAAAATAGCATCATATTTTTCATTGGTCTTAAAACTAACCATATCCTGGTTTAAGACCCTTACATTTTTATAGCCACTTAGTTTTTTGTCTAAAACTGCCAGCATATCAAAAGATAGGTCAAAGCAGGTTAAGTCATAGCCAGCTTTAGCCAGGTAACTAGATAGGTTACCAGTTCCTGCTGCCATCTCTAAGATTTTTTCAACCTTGACCCCTTCTTTTTCAAAAATTTCTTCTATATAATCATACCACAAGCCATAGTCTATGCTATCCATTAGCTCATCATAAATACCCGCAAACTTCCTATACATAAGCCTCTCCCTCTAAGAAAATACACCTACAAATGTAGGTGTATTATTTAATCATCAAATGTAAATATATATGGAATATTCCTATAATGGTCCTTATAGTTAAGTCCATATCCAACTATAAATAAGTCCTCTATTTCAAAGCCAACATAGTCAGAATCTATAGTTTCCGTCCTCCTACTTGGTTTATCCAACATTGTACAAATCTTAAGGCTCCTAGGCTCCCTTTCCAGTAACATTTCCTTGACTACATTTAAAGTCCTACCAGAATCTATAATATCATCTACTATTAAGACATCCTTACCCTTTATTTCTGTCACTAGGTCGTGGATAATTGCAACATGTCCTGATGATTCTTCACTATGCCCATAACTAGCAGTAGTCATAAAGTCTATTTGAACCGGTATATCTATAGACCTAATTAGGTCTGCTGCAAAAATAAAGCTCCCCCTAAGTAAAGATACTACCATCAAGTCCTTATCCTTATAGTCTTGGCTAATTTCTCTCCCTAAATCCCTTATCCTAGTTTTTATGTCTTCTTCTGAAAATAAGACCTTTCTTTTTCCTAATTCTTGCTCCATGGTTTTCCTCCCTATATATTATCTATATTTTTATATTTTGTTAAAGTTACCCTAAGTGACTTTATCTCTCTAAGTATTAGGTTTAAAGTGTACTGAATGCTAACTAATATAAGTAATATTATAGCACCAAATATTATTTTTGTATCCATAATTTATTCAACCCCAATTTCTCTTAACTTAGATTTATTTTCACATATGTAGGTTTCAGTATACCATAAAGATTTATTTTTTTCTAAATTGTAAATGATTTTTATTTTAAAGCTTTTATATGGTATAATTTACCTATATAGTATTAGGAAAGGGGTAATATATGTTTATTGAAAGTACTGAAGAGCTTGCACAAAATAAATTGCTATTACTTTATCTTATAGATGTATCGGATTATGATTTAAGTTTAAATATAATTACAGAATTTATTCTAGAAAATGATTATATGAATTATTTCTTAATACAACAATACTTATCAGAATTAATAGACTCAGATTTTATAGTTTTGAATCAAATAGGCGATGAAACATATTCTATAACCGATAAAGGTAAAATTGCACTTTCTTATTTTGAAGATAGGATCCCACAAGATTTTAAAAATCATGTTGGAGAAAAATTTACTAAATCCTTTAAAGATTTAAAATTAGAAAGAGAAGTCCTTTCTGAATTTTATCAAAAAGAAAATGGACAATATGTAGTTAACTTAAAGTTGGTGGAAGGAGAGGAGATACTCTTTAGTATCTACCTGGATGTTCCCGACAAAAATCAGGCTGAAAAAATCTCTGAGAGATGGACAAAAAATACAGAAGAGATTTACCAAAATATTTTAGAAACTTTAATCTACGATAGTAAAGAAAAAGAGTAAGACCTAGGTCTTACTCTTTTTTTCTATAATTTTGCTTTTATTCCCTCTATCCTCTCTAGGGTGCTTTCATACATTCCTTCATATTTTTCTAATTTTTCTCTTTCAGCCTCTACCAAGTGGTCTGGTGCCTTGTCAGTAAAGCCCTTATTAGAAAGTTTTCCCCTAGCTCTTTTTATTTCTCCTTCTAGCTTAGTCCTTTCTTTTTCCAAACGGTCTAGCTCTTTTTCGTAGTCTATTAGTTCAGAAAGTGGTAATAAAACTTCACAACGGTCTAAAACTACTGTAACAGTCTCTTCGCCGATTTCTTCAAGGTCCTCTATAAGTCTTACACTATCTGCAGAAGCCAAGTTTATAAAGTATCTTTCTCCCTTTTGGATAATCTCCTTAATCTCTTGGTCTTCTGTTACAAATATTTGTTCAGACTTCCTAGATGGAACTATATCCATTTCATTCCTAATATTCCTAATTTTACTAATGGCCATTTTTATATATTCTATATGGTCTTCTGCCTTTTCAAACCTATACTCTTCCATATATTTAGGCCAAGTTTCAACAATTAAAGCACCATTATTTGGCAAGTAAGACCAAATTTCTTCTGTTATAAATGGCATAAATGGATGGAGAAGCTTTAAAATATTCTTTAAAACTAGGAGTAGGACTTTTTCAGCTGTTTTTTTGCTTTTTCCATCATCTCCATAAAGTCTAGATTTTACCATTTCAATATACCAATCACAATACTCATCCCAAATTAGGTCATAGATTTTTTCAGCAGCCAGGCCTAGGTCATAATTCTCTAGATTCCTAGTAATTTCTTTAATACTAGTATTCATCCTGCTAATTATCCACTTGTCCTCTTCTTCTAAGTCTTTTAAATCTAGTTCCTCCTTGGCTACTTCACTATCTAAGTTCATTAAAACAAACCTAGTAGCATTCCAAAGCTTGTTGGCAAAGTTCCTATTTGCCTCAACCCTATCATAGCTAAACCTCATATCATTACCTGGAGTACTTCCCGTTACTAGGGTAAACCTTAGGGCATCTGCCCCATAGTCCTTTATTATATCTAATGGGTCTATACCATTATCTAAGGACTTACTCATTTTTCTTCCCTGCTCATCTCTTATAAGACCTGTTAAAACAACATCCTTAAAAGGTAGTTCCCCAGTATTTTCAAGGGCTGAGAAAACCATTCTTATAACCCAGAAGAAAATTATATCATAGCCAGTTACTAAAACATCCGTTGGGTAAAAATAATCCAAGTCAGGAGTTTTATCTGGCCAGCCAAGTGTAGAGAAAGGCCACAAGGCAGATGAAAACCAAGTATCTAATGTGTCTGGATCTTGGACTAGGTTCTTACTTCCACAACTACAAACCTCAGGCTCTTCCTTGCTAACTATTACTTCACCACAATCTTGGCAGTAGTAAACTGGTAGCCTATGTCCCCACCAAAGTTGTCTAGAGATACACCAATCCTTAATATTTTCCAACCAATTTATATATATTCCTTTAAATCTTTCTGGAATAAAGCTAAGCTCATCTTTATAGGCTGCTTCTAGGGCAGGTTTAGCCAAGTCTTCCATCTTAACAAACCATTGTTTAGAAATTAATGGTTCTATTACTGTATCACACCTATCACAGTGACCTACTGCATTTTCGTGGTCCTTAATAGCAACTAAGTAGCCTCCAGCCTCCAAGTCTTTTACTATTTCCTTCCTAGCCTCATACCTCTCAAGGCCCTCATACTTTCCACCATTTTCTGAAATAGTAGCATCCTCATTCATAATTATAAGTTGGCCTAGTCCATGTCTTTCTCCAACTTCAAAGTCATTTGGGTCGTGGGAAGGAGTTATTTTAACAGCTCCTGAACCAAATTCCATATCTACATAGTCATCTTCTATAATTGGAATTTCCCTATCTACCAAGGGTAAAATAGCCATTTTCCCAACCAGGTCTGTATACCTATCATCTTCTGGATTTACAGCAATTGCCAAGTCTCCTAAGATAGTTTCTGGCCTTGTTGTTGCTATTTCTATAAAATCCTTTGAGTCCTTTATTGGATACCTTATATGCCATATATGGCCGTGCTGGTCTTCGTGGTTTACCTCTGCATCAGATACAGCAGTTTTACAGTTTGGACACCAATTTATTATCCTGTCCCCTCTATAAATTAACCCCTTATTATAAAGGTTAACAAAAACTTCTTTAACAGCCTTACTAGGTCCTTCATCCAGGGTAAAAGTATCCCTATCCCAGTCACAAGAAACACCTATTTTTTTCATTTGATTCCTAATATTTCCACCATATTCATGGGTCCAGTCCCAGGCAACTTCCAAGAAGGCCTCCCTGCCGATCATATCCTTAGACTTTCCTTCTTGTTTTAACTTATTAACTACCCTAGCCTCTGTTGATATACTTGCATGGTCAGTTCCTGGTAACCAAAGAGCTGAATACCCATCCATCCTTTTCCACCTAGTTAAAACATCTTGAAAAGCACTTTGTAATGCATGGCCCATATGTAGGTTTCCAGTTACATTTGGCGGCGGCATTATAATTGTAAAAGGTTTTTTGTTTTCATCTATTCTTGCTTGAAAATATTTGTTGTCAGTCCAATACTTATAAATCCTATCTTCAAATTCTTTTGGATCATAAGTTTTTGATAAATTTTCCATTCTTTCCCTCCTAATAAAATAAAAAAACCTCCATCCTAATAAAAGGACGAAGGTAAAATTTCGCGGTACCACCTTAATTCCATATTTCTATGGCTCTTAATTACTATAAGGCATAACCCTTTATTCCTACTTAAGTTCAGAATAAATGCTCTAAAGCTACTTCAGTATAAGCTCCTTAGGACTTTCCACCAACCAGCCCCTCTCTTGCAAGGACCCTATACCTACTCCTCTTTATCACAGCATTTCCATATTATGCTTAATTATAACTATATTATAAAAAAAAGTCAAACTCCTATTTTCCAAAAATATACTTTACAGCATCCCTTATGTCCTTAAAGGCTAGGATACAAATTATAAGGGTTAAAAACTCAACAACAGATACTGTAAGCCATACTCCTTTAAGCCCAAATAGTTTTGAGAAAATCAAAAGAACCAAAACTATTAAAATGCTCCCCCTTAAAAGGGATATAAAGGTAGATATCCTATACTCTTCCATAGATTGGATATAGGAAGTTATTACTATATTTATCCCCATAAATATAAAGGCTGAAAAATATATTTTTATTCCCTGGGAGGTTATCCTCAAAAGCTCACCTGTATCAGACATAAATAATTTAGCAAGTCCATCTGGCCAAATAAGGCCTATTATATAGAAAAATATTCCTGTTACAAGAGATACAACTACTCCAAGCTTCATAGCCTCATAGACTCTTTCCATTTTTTCTGCCCCATAGTTCATACTTACTATTGGTTGGATGGCCTGACCCATACCTGAAAATATAGAATTTCCCACTAGGGATAGGTTGGCTATTACACTATAGGCTGAAATTCCTATATCCCCAACTATTTTAAGTAGGATAATGTTAAATATATAAATAACTATACCTGCTGAAAGCTCTATTAGTGCACTGGGAACTCCATTTAAAACTATTCTTTTAATGACCTGGAAGTCATAGCTAGTTTTTTCAAACTTAAGCTCATTTTTCCCCTTTATAAAATGCAGGCTAAGTATCATAAGAGAAACTATTGGGCTTAGGGCTGTGGCTACTGCCCCACCCCAAATTCCTAGGTCAAATATAAATATTAAGATATAGTCAAAAACAACATTAAAAAGACTTGACCCAAGGGATGCTACCATTACTAGGTTAGGCGACCCATCATTCCTAATAAAAAGACCTAGGGCTATACTAAATACTTTAAAAATTGTTGTAGTTGCTATTACCCTCATATATGTTTTTGTAAGTTCATAAGAATAGGCTGTGGCACCTAAGGAGACTACTATGGAGTCTAAAAAATAGAGGTTCCATATTGTTACAAGCAGTCCTGCTATAAAACCTAGCTTCATAGATAGGTTAAATATTTGATTGCCTGTTTCATAGTCTCCCCTACCCCGACTTACTGCAAGGGCTGTTGCCCCACCAACCCCAGTTATTAGCCCTATGCTATTAACTATTTTTATTACTGGTATGGCTATATTTACAGCTGAAAGTCCTGGCCCTCCCAGGGCTCTTCCAACCATTATTGTGTCCCCTAATATGTAAAGAGAGTTGCCTAGCATACCTCCAACACTTGGTAGGAGATACCTTAAAAATATTTGCCTAATATCTCCCCCTAAAAGTTGACTATCTGATTCTCTCAATAATACCCCTCCTAACCTTGTTCTCTTATTTTTAAAAACTCCTTAAAATAGTTTATAAATGCTAGTATATTTACTATTACTGTTATTGTAAATAGGATTTTTGAAATTTCCAGGGGTAACTTTAAAACTATGGATATTATTGATAGGTAAAAAAACACAGTTCCCAGCTTCCCAAACTTATCTGATGGTATTACACTTGCTTCAGTAAATAAATATAAAATTCCTGCACCTATAATTAGGCTCACTTCTTTTAAGCCCATTACTATTAAAATCCAACTAGGGATTATCTTCGCTACTGTAAAAGTTATTAAAATTGCAAAAACAAAAAGCTTGTCTGCCAAGGGGTCTAAAAGGGCTCCTAGTTTAGACTCTAAGTTATACTTTCTGGCAATATATCCATCTAGTAGGTCCGATATTCCTGCAATTACAAAAACAATACCTGCATATGTCCATTTATCTACTCCCTTAGAATAGAAAAAATATAAATACACAGGTATTAATATTATTCTAAATATAGTAATTATATTAGGTATGTTCATCCTTATCCCTCCATACCTAAATAATACCATATTATATTAATTTTAATAAGATTTTATTTCTTTTTCCCCCTAATAGTATAGGCTATTAGGTCCCTACATTCTTTATATACTAAAATACTTGTTATGAAGGCTAAAAATTCTGCTAGGGGAACTGTTGCCCAAACCCCATTAAGACCAAATAATCTTGCCAGGACTACAAGTAGGATGGCAACATAGATACTTCCTCTTAAAAGAGATATTATTACTGAAGCCCTTATCCTTTCCTTGGACTGGATATAGGCTATCATTGCAATATTTACCCCAACTATTATATAGGCTGCAAAGTATATTTTTATGGCCTGGACTCCTAGCCTTATTATTTCTCCCTTTTCACTGGTAAATAGGCCTGCATAGAAATTTGGGAAAACTAGGCCAGATATAAAGAAGGCAACTCCCAGTATAAGTCCAGTTAAAACTCCTAGCCTTCCAGCCTCTAGTGCCCTCTCTTCTTGTCCTGCCCCATAGTTTATACTTACTAGTGGTTGGATGGCCTGGCCAACCCCATTAAATATTGAATTGGCAAAAAGTGCCCAATTTATAATTATTCCATAAACTGATACTGCTAAGTCTCCCGCAATTTTTATTAGGGTTATATTAAACAGGTAGATTACTATACCTATGGAAAATTCTAAAATAAAAGATGGGAAACCAATTTTCATTATCCTGCCAATATAGTGCTTATCTGGCCTAATTCGGTCAAATTTTATCTTATTCTTCCCCCTAATAAAATGAGTTAGAAGGATACCTATACTAACAATAGGGCTTACTGCTGTTGCAAAGGCTGCCCCCCACATCCCCATATTGTAAGGAAATACTAAAATGTAGTCCACTATTAGGTTAAATAGGGCACTGGCTAAGGTTGCAACCATTACAAGCTTTGGAGACCCATCATTCCTAACAAAAATTCCTAGGGTTACATTTAGGCTTGTAAATATATTAAAATATAGGTAAATACTCAAGTAGGACCTAACCATATCATAGGTAAAGTCTGTTGTTCCAAAGAAACCTATAAAGGTATCCAGGGCAAAAAGCCTAAATAAGATTAAAATAATTCCAAGTATCATAGAAAGCCCCAAGGATAGGTTGAATATATCATTGGCCTTCTCGTTTTCATTTTGACCCCTTAAAATAGATAGGATAGTTGCCCCACCTACTCCAAACATTAATCCAGTTGCATTTATTAACCTAAACATTGGCAGGATCATATTAAGAGCTGCTAAACCCTGGGCACCCATGGCCTGACCAATTATTATAGTATCTCCAATAACATATGCAGCCGTTCCTAGCATCCCACCAATACTAGGCAGAAGATATTGGAAAAAGCTCTTCCTAATATCTCCAGTTAATAAGCTGTTTTCTTCCACACAATCACTCCTTTTTTTCTAAACCTCACTATATTAAATACAATTTCCTTGAAATAGTCAATATAAAAATAAACTTCCCTACTATTTTACCACATTAAAACAGACTAGGTTAAACTAGCCTGTAAGTAATCCTCTTATTATCTATTGAATAAATATCTGCCCTCTTATAGGTCCTGCTATGGTAAGAAGAGTACTCTTCCCTAAAATATCTTTCTATCCTGGCCTTAAAGTTTTCCCCCTCCCTAAGTCTTAAAACAGAGCAAATATAGGCTATGTTTTGGTTTATGCTACACTTGGGGTAAACCAGACCCAAAACCCTCCTAAGTTCAGTATAAATCCTATTAAAGTTTATGGACCTACTTGGTTTATATGGGCCATAGTCATAAGCCTTAAAAGAGTCCCTACTAGTAATAAGCCCCCCTTTAAAACTGTACCTTCCAAGGATTAGCCCTAGAAAATAGGATAAGACTGTTTCCATTGCTTCTTTTTCTGTCATTACATAAATATTTACTTCAGACCTTTTAAAATCTTCCTTAACCTGCCTAATAGTAATATCTCTTGGGTCTACCCTTGGGTCTAGCTCCTCCTCCAGGCCATAAATCTTAATAAATTCTTTATTAATTTTTTCTTCAATTTTTCCAAGCCTGAGAAAGCTTGTATTTAGATTTTTAATCCAGGCCCTAAAATCCTCCTCCAGGCTTGCCCCTCCTAGAAAAATAATTGGATGGTAGCGAAAGTTCCAAGATTCTTCAAAACTCTCCCAGTCCCTCTTAGAAAGTTCTATAGCCTCTTTTACTAGGCCATCTATCCTATCCTTGGACTCCCTCTTAACTATAACAGGTATATTTTTTATATCTCCTACCTGGTAATTTAATGTAGGGTTTTGTATATTCATAAATTTTGTAGAAAGCTTTGAACACATTAGGCCTGTTAGGTAATAAATATTATCCTCAGATGGGAAGACTGAAGATCCCCCAACATCAAAAACAAACCCTTCCTGACTATACCTTGCCCCAAAGTAAGAGGAGCTTACAAAAGACCAAGTAATCCCCTCTTTAAAATACATCTGCTTAGATGGAAGTTTATTGCCCACGGTCTTAAGCTCATCATAGCTAGGCTTATCAAACCTTATAACATAGTCAAGATTTCCATACCACTTCCTATACCTGCCTCCCTTATTATAGGGGGCATACTTTTTTCCTGACCTGTGAAAGT
The DNA here is from genome assembly GCA_030146705.1 of Tissierellales bacterium. Classification (GTDB taxonomy): domain Bacteria; phylum Bacillota; class Clostridia; order Tissierellales; family Tissierellaceae; genus CAMIXG01. The sequence goes on from JASLBE010000044.1 coordinate 43,710, forward strand.
CTTCTATACTTGTCTTAAAAAAGCCTATATCCCTATGGTCCACCTCATGCCAAAATCTTAAGTACTTCCTATTATTCCCCGTGGCCACCCCCTGCCTAGGCTGGGCAATTTCTAGTAGGGACTTAGAATTTTTATAAATTTTATATATTCTATCACTGGCCCAAAAGGCCAAAGGACTTCCTGGAAGTAGCCTGTATTTTTCCATATTGGACCTATACCTATAGTCCACTTCTTTGTTTTTTACAGCTTCTAAGACTTTTAACTCCTGGTTTTCCCTCCCCTTAAAACTAGAAAGCTTTAAGTAGTCTCCCTCCTTAGTTGTCCTGTAGTTCCTCAAACTAAAGATACAGATTGGGACTGTTGCATAGGAAAAAGCTGAGTATTCCAATTGGACCAGGCTGGATATGGATTTTTCCTTTATAATATAGCCCCTTAAGTCTTCATAGGATTTAATAAACATCCAAGTATAGGGGGTCATTAGCCCAATTTCCCCTCTACTACTAGTCTTTTCCATACAGTAGACTATAAAGGCAGAATATAGGTCGTATTTTCCCAGGCTATAATGCTGGTCTATATACTTCCTTAACTTTGTATTCAAAGACCTTACACCCATATAAGGGGGGTTCGTTATAGTAATTTGATAGGTCCCACTTAAAATTTTATCCTGGTGGATTAACTTTTCCAGCTTGCCTTCATACTTACTGGCTAGAACCTTTTGCCTTAGCCTAGGATAAAGTTCCTGGCTATTTGGCCTAACCTTGGTTAAGGAACCATATATTTTGCTATCCTTATACTGGCCTATAAAATCTATTAGGTCTTGGTCCTTTAAAATTTTTTCTAAGTCTTTTAGCTCTTCTGGACTAACCTCTTCTATGCAGGATATATTTAATTTAAAGTCCCTAAATTCTTTCAACCTTTTAAAGATCCCCCTATCATATTCCATAGCCTTACTCATTAAGGCAAAGGAGGCAATAGAGTAAACCTTGCTATCTATTTCTAAACCATATAGGTTGTTTTTCAAAATTAAGTAGGGAATTTCCCCCTTATTGTAGCCCTCAAGTTCATAAAGCCTATAAAGATAGTCAAAAAGACCAATTAAAATATTCCCACTACCTAGGGCTGGGTCAAAACAAGTCATATCTTCAAGCCTAATGCTTTTTCTCCCCTCAAGTTCTCCCTCATTGTCAAGATAGTAGCCATAGTCCCCTTTCAAGTCCTCCCTCCTATTATTTTCAATATAGGACCTAATCAAGGAATTTTCTATTAGGTAGTTTACTATCCACTTAGGAGTAAAAATTTGAGTGGCAAAGGGAATTTCTTCTTTTTTATACCTTTTTTTCTGCCTAATTATAGTATCGCTTATATCATAAATATAATACTGGTAGAGCCAACCAATTATCTCTATCTCCCTCCAGTTTTCATCCCGTATATCCCTTCTTTCTACAATTTTCATAAGAAAGTTACTCCTAGCCAAGTCTTCAATTAGCCTAGATCTCTCAAAATTTATATGCCTTTGAAAGACCTGCATCCAAATGTTTTCATAGTCTGCCAAAGACTCCCTAAGCCTAGTTTCAAGCTGGTCATCTTTAAAAAATATCCTGGCTAAAAAACCATTTACCTCTAGGTATTTCAAGATAATTATCTTTAGAAATATTTGAGAACCTAGGTCCTCCCTATCTCTGTGGGAAATATCTTTCCTATATTTGCCTATAATATTATTAATTTCTATCCTAGCACCTGCTCCAAAATTTTTAAGACTTACAGAATCCAAGTTTCCAATCCTCCCAAAATATAAGTATTATATAATAAATATTGACCTTTTAAGTATTAACTCTCCCTACCCTATTTTATATCATTATTTAAATATTTAAACAATATTTTCCAAAAAAAAAGCATACTACTAGTATGCTTATCTAAACTTAATTTTCCCATCTTCTATTTCATCGATTATGGCCAAAGACTCTAATTGAATACCCTCATCCCTAAGGGCCTGACCTCCAACTTGGAAACCTTTTTCTATAGCCACCCCAACCCCAACTAGGTTGGCCCTGGCCTCGTGTATTAGGTCTACTAACCCAGATATGGCCTTTCCATTGGCTAAAAAATCATCTATAATTAAAATATTTTCTCCCTCTTTTAAGTACTCTTTTGCCACCATTATCTTATATGTTTTGCCTTGTGTATAGGAGTAAACATCAGTACTGTATTTATCATCAGATAAATTTTGAGATTCTCTCTTTCTTGCAAATACCATAGGTACACGGAAGTATTGAGCTGTTATAGCTGCAATTGCTATTCCTGAAGTTTCTGCAGTTAAAATCTTGTCAACTTCCACATCCTTAAACCTCCTTTTAAACTCCTTGCCTATTTCATTTAATAGGTCAACATCTACCTGGTGGTTTAAAAATCCATCAACCTTAACTACATTTCCCTCTTTTATCTCACATTCCTCTTTAATTCTCTCTTTTAATAATATCAATACTACCTCTCCTTAATTTGAAATAATAACAACATTATAATTCATATTAATTATTTTATCAACGATAGTTATTTATGATATTATTAGTTTAGGAGGGATACTATGTTAGACTTGCTATTAAAAAGAAGGAGTACAAGAAAGTTTAAGGCTAGGCCAGTTGAAAAAGAAAAGGTCCAAAAAATTATCCAGGCTTGCCTAACTGCACCTAGTGGAAAAAACCTTAAACCTTGTGACCTAGTCCTAGTAGAAGAAAAATCTAGTTTAGAAAAACTTGGAGATGCCAGGGGCAAGTTTTCCCAGCTAATTAAATCAGCCCCCCTAGCCCTAGTAATTGTAGCTGATCCAAAACTTTCTACAACCTGGATGTCTGATGGGTCTATTATTGGTATTATAGCCCAACTTATGGCTGAAGATTTAGGGCTTAGGTCCTGCTGGGTCCATGTAGAGTCTAGGACTCATGATAATGGAACTAATGTAGAAGAAAATGTGGCAGAAATCCTAGGCATACCAAAGGATAAGAAAATCCTGTCAATAATAGCCCTAGGTTATGGAGATGAAAATAAAGCCCCCCATGAAATAGCTAAACTAGACTATTCTAAAATCCATTATGAAAAATATTAAAAATAAGCCTCAAGCTAACTTGAGGCTTATTTTTTTAAAGACCTGTACTCTTCCATATTAAGATAGTCTTCTAACCTTAAGTCCTCAACTCCAGCCAAAGACTCTAGGTGGTGGGTTAGTTCATGGAATAAAACCTCTTCTAGTTTTTCAACTATATCAAAACTTTCCTCATCTTCATAAACCTTCCTTAAGGACCCATAGTAAATATTTATACTCCTGCCAAGGGGACCATTTATATACTCTCCCAAAACATAAAGAGGCCTATTAGGCTCACTTTCCTTATGGTATTTTATTTCTTCTACAAGGGCCACACCACCACTTAGCATCCAGTAAACTTTTTCTGGGATCCTATCAGCTATATCATTTAAAATTTCATGTATTGTATCTATATCAGGAAACATCCTACCCCTCCTTAAATATAAATAAAGCCTAGCTAGGCTAGACTTTATTTATATATGATATTTTTTCCAAAGGTCATTATACCTTTTAGCATTCCACTTAACAGCCTCTATCTCTTCTTGGGTTAAAGTCCTAACCACCTTGGCAGGAGTTCCCATTACCATAGAATTTGGTGGAATAACCGTATCCTCAGTTACAACAGATCCAGCTGCAACTATTGAGTTTTCTCCAACTACGGCCCTATTTAAAACAGTAGCATTCATTCCAATTAAGCAGTTATCCCCAACAGTACAACCATGAACCACTGCCCCATGTCCCACTGTTACATAGTCACCTATAATACAATATTCATTATCGTCAACATGGACTACTGCATTATCTTGAACATTGGTCATCTCACCAATTTTTATATAGTGTAGGTCCCCTCTAGCAACTGCTCCATACCAAATACTACTGCCAGTTCCTATGGTTACATCCCCCATAACATCTGCAGAGTCTGCAATAAAAACATCCTTGTCTAATTTTAACTTATAATCTATTTTATAATCCATACTACTCCTCTCCTTTACTACTTATAAACTTACCCTTTAATACATAATTTAAATTATTATTATACCTATTTCTTTTTTCCTTATTACTTAAAAAACCAGAAATAAGGTTAAATTGGTTGGTAATCCCCTTAATATCTTTGGATTCAAACCCTTTATTTATCAGCATCCTATCAACCTCTTTAGCATTTTCCAGCCTAAGCTTTATAAAGGTTTCTGCCCCATAAGCCTTGTCTTCTAGTAAGAGGCCCTTGTTCCTGTCTAATATACTAAAGGCATCAAAACCTTTTTTACTGGCTTCAAAAACCTTGTAAACTTCTTCCTTTTCCCTGCTTACCTCCCTATCCAGGGTAACTACCCTATTTATAAGCCTTAGGTCATTAGGAGTTCCAGCTTCATACATCCATATACTTTTAAAGTCTTCGTTATATATTTCTAAGGATTTTAATAAGGCCCTAGTAATTTTTATATGCTCCTTATTGTTGTTAAATAAAAAAGGAGTATATATCCTGCCTGGCTTCCTTTCCCTTAAAATTTCCAGCAATTCACCTACTAAGAGGTCTTCTTCCCTATTCCTCACATACTCCAAACAATAAACCTTATCTATACCATATATTTCCGCAATTTTATCAACTTCATCCGCCTTATTTTCAAAGGAAATTAAAGACTTACTAGCCTCCATCTCCCTGTACTTTAGTAGGGTCCCTCCCATGCCAATAATAGCACTGTCAAGTTCTGGTGCAATTATTAAAATATTCTCATCCTCTATATGGTCCACAACAACATTAGGGCATCTAAGTCCTTTTCCGTAATAAGCCTTTGTATAGATCAAATTGGCTGCCTTTAATGGAAGTTTCAAGACACTTCCCACTAACCCTTCTATCATTAAAATCTAAATCCTCCTTAGAAATATTAAAATTTACTTCTTATCAACCCTTATTATAATACAATTTAAAATACTTGCAATCCATAATAATTAAAATATTAAAAAACTATTTTAAGCCCTAGTCCAGCTATAAAAATAAGGAGTTTAGCCAGACTAAAATACAAAAAACTAGGGTGGAAGTTAAAACTTCCACCCTAGTTTAAAACCTGACCTTATCCTATTTATTATTCCTTTACTATAAAAACTGATGTCTTAACATGGTTTAAAACCCTATTAGACACACTACCCATCATTACTCTTGAGAAGGCATTTAATCCCCTATTTCCCATAACAACTAAATCATATCCACCTTCATCCGCTTCGTCTATTACTTCTTGAGCTGGGTCACCAAGTCTTACTTCTGTTTTTACTTCTCCTGGATATCCTTCAAAAACTTCCAAGGCCTCATCTAATACTTCCTGTGCTTGTTTTGAAAAAACTTTATTTATTTCCAATTGATAATCATGTTCTAATAAATAAGGATTATTCATTAGGTTTGATACTACATTTAAAATAGTTATTTTACTATTTTTAAGTTCCCCTATCTCCCTTGCTTTTTCTAAGGCTAGATTAGAACCCTTTGAGCCGTCCACTGGTACTAAAATATTTTTCATAATTATCCCTCCTATAAATTTGGATATCCTTCTTACATAGATTATACCACAATTCCCCCTTATTTAATAATGATTTGCCTAAGTTTTTAGAAAATTCTAGTTTTAATGTATTTTTATGTATTTTTTATTTTTCCCTTTCCTTCCTAGATATTTTATGGTAGAATAATGATAATGAATATCAATAATATATTCATTGACTTTAATTTTGTTATATTAATGAAATTAATCTATAAAATAAATAGAATATATCCTATATTCTAACTACGTGTTATAGACTCCTTATATTTTAAATACTCCTTGGCTATTTTATACAACCGGGCTACGGGAAAATTTTTAAAATATAATATATCTTGCCTAAGGCAAGAACTTAATATTAATTAACCTTCTTTAAAAGCCCTGACTAAAGTCAGGGCTTTTTTCATCTACTATTTAATTCATTAAATAGGTTATATTATTTAACCTATCTACACCAGCAACAGAATACCTATAGGTCTTTTCTGGGTCAACCCCAGTATCTATAAATTCTATATAGTCTTCTCCATTAGAATAAACTATAGCCAGGCTCTCCCTATTTATTGGGTCTTCACCACTTAACTCCTCCCTATAAACCACATAGTAGATAAAGTCTTGGTCTTTTAAGTCCTTCCAAACTATGGAGTTTTCCAAGTGTCTATTCCTTATACTAAGGTCATCTCCAGAAACCTCCTGGCTACTAACCTCTTTTAAATTTGGAATTTCTGCCTGTTCAAAATAATGCTCCTCTTTTAAAATATCTATAAACTTATTGCTAACCAGGTTGTTTCCCTTTAATAAAGACTTATACCTAAAAAAGATGCTACCACTTACCTGGCCTGTATTTTTATTGAATTTTATTTGGTTGGAAATCTCCCTAGGGTTTTGCCAAGCCCCTTTTAAGTCCTTGCCCATTTGCTTATAGTTACCATGTCCAATATAAAGCTTGACACCTGTGTCCTTTACAACATCAGACCACCAGTTAACCAGCTCAGCATATGGAGCAGCCTTTTCATCAAAAGTCCAATATATTTGTGGGGCAATATAGTCTAGCAAACCATCCTTAACCCACTTTCTAGTATCTGCAAACTGATACCTGTAAGACTCCAAGGAGCTAGTAGGCGTATTAGACCCAACTCCTTCTGGGGCTCCTTCAGGGTGGTTGGCCTTATGGCCCCAAATTCCAAAAGGACTAACACCAAATTCAACAGACCCTTCATTTAAAAGATTATGCTCTCTTATGGACCTACTAACAGTTTCTATTAGTTTATTTATATTATCCCTTCTCCAGTCAGACACCCTGGTAAATCCTCCAGCATACTTCTTAAAACTTGCCTCCTCTTCCTTACTATAAAAGGCCTCTAGGTCCCCCCTCTTATTAGGGTAGAAATAATCATCAAAGTGGACCCCATCTATATCATATTTTTCAACAACTTCCATTATAGTATCTCTTAAGTAATTTATTACTTCTGGTTCTCCAGGATTTAAATACAGCCTACCCTCATACTTAAAAACCTTATCAGGATTTTGTTTGGCAAAATTCCTGCTAGAAAGCTTAGCCAAGTCCTCTGCCTTGGTCGTCTTATTATTTGAAGCTGTTGTAACCCTATATGGGTTGAACCAAGCCTGGAACTCAAGCCCCCTCTTGTGGGTTTCTTCAACCATCCACTCCATAGGATCCCAGTTTGAAGACTTGTCTTCAACCCCAGTTAAAAACTCAGACCAAGGATTTATATCAGATTCATAAAAGGCATCACCTTTAGGCCTAACCTGAAAAATTATAGAATTTAAGCCCAGGTCCTCAACATTATCTAGAAGCCCTAAAAATTCCTCCTTAAACTCCCCTTCTGTCTGGCCTTTTTTACTAGGGAAATCCAGGTTATATACTGTTGAAACCCAAGTAGACCTAAGCTCCTTGGCTAGTTCAACTTCCTCCCCTATAAAACCTAGTCCTTCCCCGGTAACTAGACCTGCTTTATTGGGACTAGTTCCACCTGCATATCCAGCAATACTAGTTGCTAAAATTCCTACAGCCAAACCTAGTGCTCCAAATTTTTTTATATATTTTTTTTCCACACTTCCACCTCTTTTTTAATATTTAAAGATATTATACCATATCCAGCCAGGCCTATTATTAAATCTAGGTTAAATTATCCTACAAAAAAAAGGAGATTTCCATCTCCTTTATCCCTCTAGCTTAAAATTTAACAGGTAAGAAACCTACCTTCCTTTGAACCTTGCTTAAAATTTTCCTGGCCTTTAGTTTAGCCTTTTTTGCCCCTTCAGTGTAGACTTTCTCTAGGTACTCCTTATCTCCTATAATCTCCTCATACCTAGTCCTAATAGGCTCTAAATAATCTGCAACTATCACAGCTAAATCTTCCTTAAATTCTCCATATCCCTTGCCATCATATTTCTTAACTATATCCTCTACATCTTCTCCTGTTAAGACACTGTAGATATTTAATAAGTTTTTAACTCCTGGTTGGTCGTCTGTATACCTTATTACCCCAAGAGAATCTGTAACCGCCCTTTTAATCTTCCTCATTATAGTCTCCCTATCATCTAGGATTAATATATAGGCATTTTCGTTTTCATCCGACTTACTCATCTTCTTGCTTGGATCTTGCAGGCTCATAATCCTAGCCCCATCTTCTTTTATAAGGGGTTCTGGAACTGTAAAGGTTTCACTATACTTATTATTAAACCTTTCAGCCAAGTCCCTAGCTAGTTCTAAATGTTGTTTTTGGTCCTCCCCAACTGGAACCACATCTGCATCATATAGTAAAATATCCGCCGCCATAAGGACTGGATAGGTAAATAGGGCTGCATTTAAGTTTTCTTCTGACTTCCTTGATTTCTCCTTATATTGGGTCATTCTTCCCAACTGGCCCATATAGGAAATACTACTTAAGATCCAAGAAAGCTCCAAGTGCTCAGGCACATGAGACTGGATAAAAATTGTTGACTTTTCTGGGTCTAGTCCTGCAGCCAAGTATATGGCTAGGACCGATAGTGTATTTTTCCTAAGGTCTGCTGGGACCTGTGGAACTGTTATTGCATGTAGGTTTACTACTGAAAAATTACAGTCATATTCCTCTTGTAGCTCTATCCAGTTTTTAATAGCCCCTATATAATTTCCTAAAGTCAGGTTACCTGACGGTTGAACTCCGCTAAATACTACTTTTTTTTCCATATTTCTACCTCCTATTTATTATAAGTAAAGCCTCTATTCTTATAATCTAATAGGCCAATTATATCACAAGGGTCTGCTTATATAAAGATTAGTAGCTAAAATCCCCAGCCAATAAACTTTTACTAGGTCAAGCCTATTTTAGGAAATAAAAAAAATAGGTGGTAAGTTTAACCACCTATTTCCACCCTATAATTTTAGGGCTTTTTCAACTATATTTTCCTTAGTAAATCCAAATTTTTTAAATAGTTCATTGCCTGGTCCTGATGCTCCAAAACTTTCCATAGCAACAACATCTCCATCTAGTCCAATATACTTGTACCAGTCAGTAGGCATAGAAGCTTCAACAGCCAACCTTTTTCTAATATTTTTAGGAAGAACTTCTTCCTTGTATTCCGAACTTTGCTTTTCAAATACTTCCATAGAAGGCATAGAAACTACCCTTGTTCCAAAACCTTTTTCCTCTAATTCCTTAGCAGCATCATATATTAAAGATACTTCAGACCCTGAGGCCATTAAAATTAGGTCTAATTCCTTGTCTTCTTTCTTTAAAATATATCCACCCCTTAAAGCATCTTCCCCAGTTCCATCTAGGTTAGGTAGGGTTTGTCTAGAAAGTGCTAGACCAACTGGTCCATCTCCATTTACCATAGCATACTTCCAAGCTGCAGCAGTTTCCCTAGCATCCGCTGGCCTATATAAAGTAAAGTTTGGAATACTTCTAAGCATAGGCAGGTGGTCAATTGGTTGATGGGTTGGCCCATCTTCTCCAACCCCTATACTATCGTGGGTTAAAACATATGTTACTGGTAGGCCCATTAGGGCAGATAACCTCATAGCAGGCTTCATATAGTCACTAAAAACTAAGAAAGTTCCTCCATAAACCCTAAGTCCACCATGTAAGGCCATACCATTTAAAATAGCCCCCATAGCATGCTCTCTTATACCAAAGTGGATATTTGATCCCCCATAGTTATCCCTACTAAAGGACTCTCTAGCATCCATATTAGTCTTGTTAGATGGAGCAAGGTCTGCCGAACCACCTATTAGGTTGTCTATCTTACCAGCCAGCCTATTTAAAACTAGTCCAGAAGAAGCACGAGTCGCATAATCTTTTTCAAAGTCATAAAAGTCTTCAGAACCTAAATAGTCCATTGGAAGGTCTAGGTTTAACCAAGACTTAAACTCCTTAGCCAAATCAGGATATTTTTCCTCATAAAGGCTAAAATCTTGTTCCCAAGCCTCCTCTAGTTTTGAAAGTTCCTCCACTCTTTTTTCCATAGCCTCTCTAACATCAGTAGGAACAACAAAACTTCCTTCTTCCTCCCAATTTAGATTAGCCTTCATAGCCTTAATATTATCTCCACCTAGAGGCGAACCATGGGCTGAACTCTTGCCTTGAATTTCAGGAGCTCCATAGCCTATTTCCGTTATTATTTCTATAATACTAGGTTTACCCTTGGCTTCCTTAGCAGCCCTTATAGCCTTTTCTATCTCATCTATATCATTACCATCTTGGACCTTTTGCACATGCCAGCCTAGGGCCCTAAACCTATCCCCAACATTTTCTGTAAAAGCAAGGTCTGTTCCACCTTCTATTGTTATAGAATTAGAATCATAAAGCAGTATAAGTTTTTCCAGGCCTAAAGTTCCAGCAAGAGAAGCTGCCTCGTAGTTTATACCTTCCATTAAACAGCCATCTCCACTTAGGACATAGGTGTAGTGGTCAACAATTTCCATACCCTCCCTATTAAACTTACTAGCCATATGGGCCTCTGCCATAGCCATACCAGTAGCCATAGCCACCCCTTGTCCTAAAGGACCTGTAGTTGCTTCAACTCCCACTGTGTCTCCATATTCTGGATGCCCTGGAGTATTACTTCCTAGTTGCCTAAAATCCTTTAGGTCATCAAGGCTTACCCCATAGTCAAACAAGTTAAGTAGGGAGTATAAAAGGGCAGATCCGTGCCCAGCTGATAGGACAAACCTATCCCTATTAAACCAGTTTGGATTTTTAGGATTATGGTCCATAACCCTATTCCATAAAGTAAATGCCATTGGGGCTGCACCCATTGGTAATCCCGGGTGACCTGAGTTAGCTTTTTCAATAGCCTCCACAGATAAAACCCTCAAAGTATTAATTGCCTTTTGTTCTATATTCAATTAAAACCCTCCTAATCTCTTTTTTGTCTCATCATTTATATATTATAGCATAATTGGGATTTTTAGAATATCTTTACCGTAATTTTTATCTATTTTTACATTTTGTTTAACTTTTCAAAAACATTGAAAAATTCTAATTTAAAATCCAGGCCAACTTTCCTGGACCCTAGCCCATATTTTTAGCATAGGAAGCCACCCTTATTTTTATTTGCATCCCTAGGCAAATTCAAACTATGGGTGGCCTTACTTTTATCTTATTCAAACAGCCTAGTTAATTACCTTGGCAGGGATGCCAACAGCAGTCTTATTATCTGGTACATCTGTTAAAACCACAGCATTGGCACCTATCTTGGCATTATCTCCAACCCTAATAGGTCCTAGGAGTTTGGCCCCTGTTCCTATTACAACATTGTTCCCCACAGTTGGGTGTCTTTTAGCATCTCCATCGTGGCCAGTTCCTCCTAGGGTTACCCCATGGTAGATTAAAACATTGTCGCCAACCTCAGCTGTCTCTCCAATTACAACCCCCATACCATGGTCTATAAATAAATTTTTTCCAATCTTGGCACCAGGATGGATTTCAATTCCAGTCCTCCTCCTAGCAACTTGGGATACCCACCTAGCCAAGAAAAATTTCTCCCTAGTATAAAACCACTTGGCAATCTTGTAATAAATATAGGCCCTTACACTAGGATAGAGTAGCAAAACTTCTATAAAAGACTTGGCAGCAGGATCCTCTTTTAAAATATGGTTAACTTGTGATTTAATTTCTTTTAGCATTAATCCTCATCCTCTGAAAAAACTGTTGTAGATAAATATCTTTCCCCTGTATCAGGCAAGACAGTTACAACCACCTTACCCTCACCTAATTCCCTGGCTATCTTCTTAGCAGCAGCCAGGTTGGCACCAGAAGAAATTCCAGCCAAGATCCCAGCCTTGCTCCCAAGGAGCCTAGCATACTTGTAGGCCTCCTCATCACTAATACTAATAAACCCATCTATAAGTTCCCTATCAAAAACTTCTGGCACAAAATTAGCCCCAATTCCTTGGATTTTATGGGGACCTGGTTCTTTTCCTTCAAGGACCCTAGAATTTTTTGGTTCCATAGCATAAATCTTTACACCGTCAAGCTCTTCCTTAAGCCTCTTGCCTATCCCAGACACAGTACCACCAGTTCCAACTCCAGCCACAAAAGCGTCAATCCTGCCCCCAGTATCTTCTAAAATTTCAAGTGAAGTTGTTTCATAGTGGGCCCTCCTATTGCTTAGATTGGAAAATTGGTTGGGAAGAAAGTATCCCTTTTCCCTAGCAAGTTTTTCTGCCAATTCAACAGAACCATTCATCCCCTTACTTCCCTCAGTTAAAATTATCTCGGCCCCATAGGCCTTCATTAGCTTTCTTCTTTCAATGCTCATAGTTTCTGGCATAACCAAGATAACCTTATATCCCTTGGCAGCCCCAAGCATAGCCAGCCCTATACCTGTATTACCACTAGTGGGCTCTATAATTGTTCCACCTGGTTTTAAAAGACCTCTTTCCTCTCCGTCCTTAACCATATAGTAGGCAGCCCTATCCTTTATACTAAAAGATGGGTTCCTGCTTTCTATCTTAACTAGGATATCCGCCTCTCCCTTTTCTTTTAGGTTTCCCAGCCTTACCATTGGTGTATTTCCTATAGTTTCATAAATATTATTAAACATAAATCTTCCCCCGTTCCTTTTAATCTCTAGTGTTTTACTAGTAATTAATAGTTTATATATATTATACCTTATATTTACAAATACTTAACCCCCTTTTTTATAAAGTTTTGCCCAAAAGTTGTTTTCCTAAATAATCTTTTTATTTCAAATTTATCAAATATAATGGAAAAACCTACTGGTTTTATCTATGACTATACTGAACATATACCTCTTGAACATCTTGGTTACCCAAAGGATGATATGTTTAAGCTAAGATTGGTTATAGACTCTGTTGATAAAAGGACTAATAAACCTTTCTCTGTAACTTATGATGTAGATTTCAGGATGCCTTTTAATGAATAAGATTAAATAAGCCTGTATGGGCTTATTTTTTTGTCCTTTTTTAGGTTTGCAACTTTTGGCCTATCTTAGTCTTTTTAATATCTAACTAGTGGTATGATATAATATTTGTAAGTAATTTAAGGGATAAGTATGAATAATAAAAGAAGTGTTACTAGTAAGCAGGGGCTTATGATTATATAAAAAAAGAAGCTAGTTTTCTAGCTTCTTTTTCCTTCCTAGGCTGTAAATATAGTTCCTTTTTCCTTGCCCTCTAGGAAGTTAATAACCACATCTTTTTTCTTTCCCTTGGCAACTACTAAATTAGTTCCATACTTAGTAACTTTTTTTGCAGCCATTATTTTTGTAACCATTCCACCAGTTCCAAAAGATGACTTGTTTATAGTTGATATGTTTTTTTCATCTTCTTCTATATTTTCTATAAGTTCTAAAAGCTTAGCATCCTTGTTGTCTTGTGGATTTTTGTCATAGACCCCGTCAACATCTGATAAAAGAAAGATTAGGTCTGCAGCCCAAAGGACTCCAGTGTGGGCTGCCAGCATATCATTGTCTCCAATCTTAATTTCATCATAGCAGACTGTATCATTTTCATTTATTATTGGGACAACCCCCTCATCAATAAGGGTGAAAATAGTGTTCCTTATATTTAAGGTCCTTTCTTCCTTGCCAAAGTCTTCCTTGGTTAAAAGAATTTGGGCCACATGGATATCTCTTTCTAGAAATATCCTCCTGTAAGAGTCCATAAGCTCCACCTGGCCTATGGCACAAAGGGCCTGCTTGTAATGAATATCTTCCTTTCTGGACCACTTGCCCAGGGTGCCTACTCCTGCTATCCTGGCACCTGAGGAAACAATAATTACACTTTTCCCCATATCCCTTAAAATTTTAATTTGGTCTGCCAAGTTTTCCATAAAATCCCTATCCACATGGCCGTCTTCGCTGGTCAAGGTGCTACTACCAATTTTTATTATTATCTTTTTACTATTTTTTAAAATTTCTTCTTTTTTCCTTGCTATCCTACTTTTTTCTTGTTCTTTTTCCATCTTGCCTTCCTCTACTTTCTTATATGTCCTTCACCTAAAACTATATACTTATAGGTTACTAGTTGCTCCAGTCCTACTGGTCCCCTTGCATGGGTTTTTTGAGTACTAATGCCCATTTCTGCACCAAAGCCAAATTCTGACCCATCTGTAAATCTTGTAGAGGCATTGGCATATACTGTTGAGGCATCTACTAGCCTAGTAAACTTCTTAATATTAGTATAGTCTTGGGATACTATAGATTCTGAATGCATAGTCCCATACTTGTTTATATGGTCAATTGCCTCATCTACTGACCCAACTACCCTTATAGCCAGTTTACTATCTAGGTATTCTGTTGCCCAGTCTTCTTCTGTTGCTTCCTTTACACCTATATACTCCCTAACTACTTCATCTCCAAAAATTTCTACCTCATCTTTTATTTCCTCATAAAGTTTTGGTAAAAACTCTCCTGCTACTTTTTCATGAACTAGGAGGGTTTCACAAGCATTACAAACTCCAGTCCTTTGAGTTTTTGCATTTACTACAATCTTAAGCCCATCATCTAATTTCCCAGTTTCATCTATAAAAACATGGCAATTTCCCTCACCAGTTTGTAGGGTTGGAACTTTAGCATTGTCTAAGACAAAGTCAATTAGTCCTTTTCCCCCCCTTGGAATTAGTAGGTCAACATAGCCCTTGGCTTCTAGTAAGCTCTTCACATGGTCCCTATTAGTATCCTCTAAAAATTGGATACTTTCCTTGGATATATTGGTTTTGCCAAGCCCCTCTCTTATGGCTTCAACTATGGCTATATTTGAATTAATAGCTGATGAACTTCCCCTTAAAATTATTCCATTACCACTTTTAAAAGCCAGGGCAAAGGCATCTGCTGTAACATTTGGCCTAGATTCATATATAATTCCTACTACTCCTAGGGGAACAGACATCTTGGCTATTGTAAGTCCATTTTCCAGGGTCCAAGTCTTGTTAGATTCCCAGACTGGGTCTGGAAGTTTGGCAACATCCCTAACCCCTTTTATTATTCCATCCAACCTTTCATCATCTAACATAAGCCTATCCACTAGGGCACTATTCATATTTACCTTCTTAGCTGCCTCTATGTCTTTTTTGTTGCCCCTTAAAATGTTTTCCCTATGGTCTTCCATAGTATCTGCGACTATATTTAGGGCTATATTTTTTTCTTCTGTAGATGCTTTTAATAATTGACCTTCTACTGCCTTTAATTTTTCTAATTTTTCCATTACATAAGACATTATAATCCCTCCGATTAATCATATTATATATTTTTTTAAAAATTAACTCTAGTCTATTTTATGTTATTATATACTAGAGTATCTATTATGTAAATTTATAGGAGGTAGTTATGTCTTTTACAAATACTTTAAGTCCCTTTACTATTAAAAATTTAGACCTAAAAAACAGGCTAGTATTTCCTGCTATTGGAACTAATTTTGCCAATAGTGATGGGAGTTTAAATGAAAAAATCCTGGGCCATTATGAGGCCCTTGCTAAAAGTGGCAATGGCTTAATTATTACTGAAATAACCAGGATTGATAAAGAGTACGGTACAAACTTTATAAACCAATTAAGGGCTGAGTCTCTAGAGGATGTTAGCAAGTTGTCCCCCCTAGTAGAAAGGGTCCATAGGCATGGAAGTAAAATATTTTTACAACTCCAGCACCCTGGCCTTGTTGCTCCTAGGACCCTGCTTGGTGGAAAAGACCCCTTGGGTCCTTCTAGCTTGGAGCTTAGTCCTGGAGTTTTTTCAAGGGAAATGACTGAAAGAGAAATTCAAGTCTTAATAAATAAGTTTGCCCTAGGGGCAAAAATTGGTGAAGATGCAGGTTTTGATGGGGTTGAACTCCACGCTACCCACGGCTACTTGCTCTCCCAGTTCCTATCACCTGATACAAATAAAAGAACTGACAAATATGGGGGCAATGTTTTTAATAGGGCCAACATCTTAGTTGAAATAATAAGTGGTATTAGGCAGTTTTGTAGAGAAGACTTTATTATTTCCATTAGGATAAATGGGGATGACTTCCTAGAAAATGGTATGTCCTTAGATGATTCAACTATGGTATGTAAGCTTTTAGAGGAGGCTGGTGCAGATGTTTTAAATATAAGTTCTGGTACTCCAAGAAGTGACAAGTCTAGGTCAACTATTATTGAGCCCAAGGGTTATGAGGAAGCCTGGAAGAAAAATTTAGCCAAAACTATTAAGGAAAATGTAGGGCTTCCTATTATTGCCTGCAATAATATTAAAAATCCTGAAACTATGGAAGCCCTACTAGAAGATGGGGTTTGTGACTTGCTTGCCCTAGGTAGGGCCCAGTTGGCTGACTATGATTTTATCAAAAAAACCATAGAGGGAAAAACTCAAGATATAAACCAGTGTATTTCCTGCCTAGCTTGCATAGGTTCACTTTTATCTGGTGGGGTTTTGACCTGTCCTATAAATAAAAATTTGCAAAAAAATAACGCTTGATACCAAGCGTTATTTTTATTATTCTTCTGTTGTTTGTGGTGGAGTTGGAGCTGGCCTAGTTCCCAGTTCTTGGTTTAATAGGTATAGACCCCTCTTCTCATCACCATATAGGTTGTATTTATCTATTAATTCCATAGCAGATGCTTCTTCTTCAGCCTGTTCTTCTATAAACCAGTCTAAAAATTGCATTGTCCTAAAGTCTTTTTCCTGCATTGCCACATCATATATTTTATGGATAGACCTAGTTATTATTTGTTCGTGTTCTAATACTTCTTCTAAAACCTCTTCATGTCTTTTATAGTCCCTTGATGGATTTTCTATTTTATCCAGGTCAACTTTTATACCATTTCCGTGTAAATAGTCTATAATCAGCCTTGTATGGATTAATTCTTCCTGCACTTGATTGTTAAACCAATGGGCAAAACCATCTAATCCTTGGTCTACAAAGTAGTTAGCCATTTCAAGATATAAATATGATGAAAATAGTTCTAAGTTCACCTGTTCATTTAACATTTCTGCTACTTTTTCATTTACCATATTAATCACTCCTTTAGTTATTACCAACTAACCCTTACTACAACTAGATACCCTAATTAATTTTAATAAAACTCAATTAATAATTTATTGGTCCTAGCTTGCCAAACTTAAAACTCCCTGGAAGCTATCTTCCAAGGAGTTTTTCTAAATTGTTCCTATTAGCTTTAAAACAAAATTAGCTATTACGGCTGAACCTAAAAATGTTCCAGCTATGACAAATAGGGCTAGGATAAATATTTTAGGCCCAGTTTCTTTTAAAGTGTCAACATTTTTCCCTGTATATATTCCTGCATAGGCTAAAATTGGTGTACATAGGGCAAGAAAGTTTACCTTAGATACATAGTTATAAATTATTTTAGATCCTGGAAAACCTGGAATTGTAATTAGGGTAGAAAGTGTTACAATATAGGCAACACTTGGGATTTTAAAGGGTAGGACCTCTCCTAATAATATTCCTATTAAAGCCAGTCCCATAAGAATTAACATACCTGGCATAGCCTCAAATATTCCAACCTTTGTAGCTACATAGTTTCCAACTAGTGATAGGGTCGCTATAATCCCCAATACTATTGCTGAATTTTTTATACTCATATCCATTTTAAGCAACTCCCTTCTCTACTTTTTCAATATCTATTTCCTCTTCTGGTGCTTCCTTGTATTTAAACTTATAAATCTTCCTATATAAAAATTCTGCTAGTGGCAAAGATACAAATAAAGACATATATAGTCCATCTAGGCCTGAAAGTAAATTACTGCTTGCCCCAAAGGCTGTTATCATACTTTCCATTTCAGGATATATTGTTGTAAGGGCTCCAACTCCTGCTGTCATCATACTAGCTGAACCTACTCCTGACGCCATAGCTAGGGCATATGGGTGGAGAGATGTATATACTGCTAGTAGGCTTGCTAAAATTCCTATAAAAGGAGTCCCAAAAACTGTCCCTACTATGTAGACTCCTAAAACCCCCCTACCCTCAGCTGAATCTAACCCATACTTGTCTCCAATTAAAGCTATACTAGACTCCCTACAAATTGAATGGGCTCCCCCAACAACTTCTCTTTTCAACCCTAGCATAACCCCCAAAGGTACTCCAACTAAAACTGTTCCCAGGTTACCAAACTCTTGAAGGATTAAGGCTGGACTTGATTTTAATACTTGTGGCAGGGTAGGTCCAATATTTGTACCATACTTGGCCATTAAAAGCATTAAAGTCAAACCTATTAAACTTCCTGCATCATCCATATCTTTTTCCTTGGCTATATTTAAAAATTTTGGTGTGATTAAAACTCCAATTATCATTGCATACAACATTGGTATAAAAACAACTGATCCTCCACCAATACTAAAACTCCTAACCCCTATTAATTCAGCTATAATAATTATTACTAAGGCCATTAAATGTAGCTTAATATTCCTCATTTCTATTCCCCCTATTTTTACTAATCTCTATTTAAAAAATCCACTGCTCCCTGAGCAAGTAAACTGCTACCAAATTTAAACTTACTTTCATCTATTGTAAACTTTGAATTGTGGTGGCCATAAACAACCCCATCTACTGGTAGGATATTGCTTAGGTAGAAAAAAGTCCCTGGAACTTCTTCTAAAAAGTAGGCCATATCCTCCCCGCCCATAAAGGGTTTTTCTAGTTCAACTATCTTGTCTTCTCCTACTATTTTCAGGGCAGACTCTTTAAAATTTTCTGTAAATTCCTTGTTGTTTATTAGGGCTGGATACTTAAAATCATACTGGTACTTGTAAGTTCCACCATTGCTTTCAGTTATTCCCTTGACTACTTCTTCTATCCTCCTGGCTATCCTCTGCCTAAGTTCCTTGTTAAAAGTCCTAACTGTTCCCTCTAGTTCAACCTTGTCTGGTATAATATTTTGGTTGAATCCTCCCTCAATTCTGCATATAGATAAAACTGCTGGTTCTGTTGGACTTGTTTCCCTACTAATAATTTTTTGCAGGGCTTGGACTACTTCTGTTGCTAAAATAATAGGATCTACACAACTATGTGGATAGGCTCCATGGCCTCCCTTGCCTATTATTTCTATATAGACCCTGTCCATAGAAGCCATTAGCTCCTTGTAGGCTATGCCTATTTTTCCATTTCCAAGTTCTGGAGATATGCTACCAACATGGAGTCCAAGGGCTGCATCCACCTTAGGGTTTTCTAAAACACCTTCTTCTATCATTGGTTTTGCCCCTCCTGGGTATTCCTCTCCTGGTTGGAACATAAGCTTTACATTTCCCCTGAACTTATCCTTGTTTTCATTTAAAACCTTGGCTGCTCCCAGTAGGATTGCAGCATGGGCATCATGGCCACAGGCGTGCATACATCCGTTTTTAGATGCAAAGGGAAGTCCTGTTTCTTCTTCTATTGGTAGCCCATCCATATCAGCCCTCAAGGCTATAGTTTTTCCTTCTCCCAGGCCCCCTTTTATAAGTCCTACTACTGCGTTGCCTTCTATTAAAGTTTCATAAGGTATATTAAATTCCCTTAGTTTGTTTTGAACATAGGCACTTGTTTTTGGTAGGTTTAAACCTAGTTCTGGTATTTGGTGGAGGTCCCTTCTCCAAGCAATAATATCTTCTTCAATTTTTTCAACTTCTCCTAAAATATCAAAATCCAACCCTTGTTTTTTCATTTTAAATCCCCCTTTTAAATATAAAGAAGCGTCCTTTAAAAATAAAGGACGCTTCTTAATTTCAACACTATTTTAACCTAATATTATTGCGCAGCCAATAATATTATATACAAAAAATAATCCCTTTTCTAAAGTTTAGAATGGGAAAAATAGTTTAAAACTATATTAAATTTTCGTAGGTAAATATAAAACCTAGTAACTTAAGCCTAGGCTAACTTTGAAAAATATTATGCTTATAATAAGTTAAGAATATCTCTACTAGTTAAAACACAGCTTAAACCTATTTCTCCTAATATTAAGTTTTCATAAAAACCCCTTTCACAAGTGGTAGTTGTGGAACCACAGGACGATGTCCCCGTACTTGTGGAAGTTATATTAGTAGAAACGGATATTAAATTTAAGTTTTTAACTAGGTTAAACATATTCTTACCTCCCTTATAAAGTATTCTTATATTTTTCTTTAATATATTTACTTTGGTTTTTTTCGTTGGGCTAACTATATCATAATTTTTTTTATTCTGCAAGGAGATTTTCAGAATTTTTTAATTTACCCTAAAATTCCCATTAAAAAAACCAAGTAAGCTTGGGTTAAATCCCAAGTTACTCGGCCATAATTCTTATTATTTTTTTAATACATCTTTTAAAAATTGACCAGTATAGGACTTCTTAACCTTGGCAACCTCTTCTGGAGTTCCCTTGGCAACTACTTCTCCACCCTTTTCTCCACCTTCTGGCCCTAGGTCTATAATATAGTCAGCAGTTTTTATAACATCCAAATTATGTTCTATAACAACCACTGTATTTCCAGCCTCAACCAGCCTGTCTAAAACCCTTATAAGCCTATGAATATCTGCACTATGGAGCCCCGTAGTAGGCTCATCTAAAATATAGACAGTCTTACCAGTAGACCTTTTAGAAAGCTCTGTTGCAAGTTTTACCCTTTGGGCTTCTCCTCCTGAAAGCTCTGTTGAAGACTGGCCAAGTTTTATATATCCCAACCCTACATCACTTAAGGTTTCTAATTTTCTTTTTATCCTAGGTATATTTTGGAAAAATTCAAGGGCCTCCTCCACAGTCATATCTAAAATATCAGAAATATTTTTCTCCCTATACTTAACCTGTAGGGTTTCCCTATTATATCTCTTTCCATTACAAACCTCACAAGGAACATAAACATCAGATAGGAAATGCATTTCAACCTTTATTATCCCATCTCCCTTGCAGGCCTCACACCTTCCCCCCTTGACATTAAAACTAAACCTACCTTTTTCATAACCCCTCATTTTAGCCTCATTAGTCATAGCAAAAAGTTCCCTTATTTCATCAAATACTCCTGTATAAGTTGCAGGATTACTCCTTGGAGTCCTACCAATAGGACTTTGGTCTATATCTATTACCTTGTCTAAATTCTCCAATCCCTTTATTGACTTATACTTGCCTGGCCTAATCCTTGCATTGTTTAATTTTTGTGCTAAAACCTTATATAAGACCTCATTTGTTAGGGAGGATTTGCCTGAACCACTAACGCCAGTAATACAAGTAAACAAGCCTAGGGGTAGCTTAACATTTATCTTTTTTAAATTATTTTCTTCAGCCCCCCTTATCTCCAACCAGTTTTTCCCTGGTTTCCTCCTCTCCTTAGGAATTTCTATCTTTTTCCTACCAGAAAGATATTGGCCCGTTATGGAATCCTTGCTTTTCTTTATTTCCTCAACATCTCCCTGGGCAACAACATAACCACCATGGACTCCCGCCCCTGGTCCTATATCAACAATATGGTCTGCCATATACATAGTATCTTCATCATGCTCAACAACAATCAGGGTATTTCCTAGTTCTGTTAACTCCCTCAAGGTTTTTAAAAGCATAGTATTATCCCTTTGGTGAAGGCCTATACTAGGCTCGTCTAGAACATAAATAACCCCAACTAAGGAAGAACCTATTTGGGTAGCCAGCCTAATCCTTTGGGCCTCACCACCTGAAAGAGTGCCTGCCATCCTAGACAGGGTTAAATAGTCTAGCCCAACATTTACAAGGAAGTTAAGCCTTTCCTTAACCTCTCTTAAAATTTGCTCTGCTATTATCTCCTCTTTTTCACTTAACTCTAAACTTGAGAAAAACTCCAGGCTCTTACTTATGGACATATCAGTAGTTTCTATTATATTCTTACCAGCTATCTTAATAGATAAGACCTCATCTTTAAGCCTCCTACCCTTACACTTTGGACACTGGTTTTCAACCATATAGGCCTCTATTTTCCTCCTCATAAAGTCTGAATTAGTGGTCCTATACCTTCTTTCAAAATTAGGGATTATCCCCTCAAATTTTCCCTCATAGGTCTTTTTCTTGCCTGACTTTTCATACTGGGATAAAAATTCAAACTCTATATCATTTTCACTACCATATAAAAGGTCATTAACCAATTCCTTAGGAGCATTCTTTATTGGTTCATCTGGTGAAAATTTATGGAGCCTACAAAGACTTTGAAAAACTTCATAATAGTAGGTGTCCTTAGTGGAATTTGCAAAGGGAGCCAGGGCCCCCTTATTAATACTTAAGTCCCCATTTGGGATTATAAGTTCTGGGTCAACTTCCTTGTGAAAACCTAGACCCTCACAATTATCACACATACCAAAGGGGCTATTAAAAGAAAACATCCTAGTCGATATTTCTTCTATGGCTATATTACAATCTGGGCAGGCTAGTTTTTCACTAAACATAACCCTTTCTTCATCTTGTAAATACTCTACAATCACTAGTCCATCTGCCATCTTTAAGGCTGTTTCTAAAGAGTCTGAGAGCCTATCTTCCATCCCATCTTTTTTTATAAGCCTATCTACAACAACTTCTATTGTATGCTTCTTATTTTTATCTAGGATAATATCTTCAGATATATCCCTCATTTCACCATCTACAATTAACCTTATAAAGCCCTCTCTTTGGATTTCCTCCAGGACCTTAACATGGCCTCCCTTTTGCCCCCTAATTAAGGGAGCAAGTATATGCATCCTAGTTCCCTCCTCCTTCTCCATTATATTATCAACAATCTGCTCAACAGTTTGACTTTGGATTTTTTTACCACAAACTGGGCAGTAAGGAACCCCTATCCTGGCAAATAGGAGTCTTAAGTAGTCATAGACTTCCGTTACTGTTCCCACAGTTGACCTTGGATTTCTAGATGTAGTTTTCTGGTCTATAGATATTGAAGGAGACAAGCCCTCTATATATTCCACATTTGGCTTATCCATTTGTCCTAAAAACTGCCTTGCATAACTAGATAAGCTTTCTACATACCTCCTTTGCCCTTCTGCATAAATCGTATCAAAAGCCAGGGAAGACTTTCCAGACCCTGATAGGCCAGTTATTACTACAAACTTATTCCTAGGAATTTTAAGGTCTATATTCTTTAAATTGTTTTCCTTGGCTCCCTTTATTACTATTTGGTCCTTTGTCATAAATTTATCCACCTCTTATAGTTTATTCCTTAGTTCACTAATCCTATCCCTAAATTCTGCTGCTTTTTCAAAATTTAACTCTTCGGCCTCCTTGAGCATCCTTCTCTCTAGCTCATCTACCATAGCCTCTATCTCTTCTCTAGTTAAGTCATCCTCATAGCTTCCACTATCTTCAGCCA
Source organism: Tissierellales bacterium (assembly GCA_030146705.1). GTDB lineage: Bacteria > Bacillota > Clostridia > Tissierellales > Tissierellaceae > CAMIXG01. Next base: position 67,054 of record JASLBE010000044.1, read on the forward strand.
CAATAGTAGCCTCTATTATATCCCTTACTTCTTTAGTTATAGACCTTGGGGTAATATTATTATCCTTATTATACTTATCTTGGATTTCCCTTCTTCTTTCTGTTTCCATTATAGTAAATTTCATAGAATCTGTAATACTATCTCCATACATAATTACCTTACCTAAAATATTTCTAGCTGCCCTTCCTGAAGTTTGCATAAGGGAAGTTTTAGACCTTAAAAAACCCTCCTTATCTGCATCTAAAATAGCAACTAAGGATACTTCTGGCAAGTCTAACCCCTCTCTTAAAAGGTTTATGCCCACTAGGACATCATATTTCCCAAGTCTTAAGTCTCTAATTATTTCCATCCTTTCAATAGTATCTATATCAGAATGAAGGTAGGTTACCCTGATGCCTATTTCTTCAAAATAATTAGTCAAATCCTCAGCCATAACCTTGGTTAAGGTCGTAACTAGAACCCTTTCCTTCCTAGCCACAACCTCATTTATTTCATTTATTAAATCATCTATTTGGTTCTTAGTTGGCCTAACTTCTATTTCTGGGTCCAAAAGACCAGTAGGCCTTATTATCTGCTCTACATCCCTTTGACTATGGTCTGCCTCATAAGGTCCAGGTGTAGCAGAAACATATATTATTTGGTTGACCAAGTCTTCAAATTCATTAAATTTTAAGGGCCTATTATCAAGGGCTGATGGAAGCCTAAAACCATAGTCAACTAGGTTTTGCTTCCTAGCCCTATCCCCATTAAACATCCCTCTTATTTGTGGAATTGTTGCATGGGACTCATCTATTATCATTAAAAAATCATCTGGAAAATAATCTATTAGGGTAAAGGGCCTACTGCCTTCCTCCCTACCACTTAGGTGCCTGGAATAGTTTTCTATCCCTTGGCAAAAACCCATCTCTTTAAGCATTTCTATGTCATACCTAGTTCTTTGCTCCAATCTTTGGGCCTCTAGTAGCTTGTCTTGATCCCTAAGTTCCTTCAACCTTTCATCTAATTCCTTCTCTATACTAATAATTGCCTTTTCCACTTTTTCATCTGTAGTTGCAAAGTGGGAGGCTGGAAAAATAGAAATATGGGTCCTAAGTCCTATAATCTCTCCAGTCAAATAGTTAACCTCTACTATTCTATCTATCTCATCGCCAAAAAATTCTACCCTTATGGTATTTTCACTTGACCCTGCTGGAAATATTTCTAAAACATCTCCCCTAACTCTAAAGGTCCCCCTTTCAAAGTTAATATCATTTCTTATATATTGGATATCTATTAGCTTTTTCATAATTTCATTCCTATCTCTTTCCATACCAGGTCTTAAGGATACCACTAGGTTTTCATAGTCTATTGGGTCACCTAGACCATAAATACAAGAAACAGATGCAACTATTATTACATCCTTTCTCTCGTACAAGGCAGCTGTTGCAGAGTGCCTTAGCTTATCTATTTCATCATTAATAGAAGCATCCTTGGCTATATAAGTATCTGATTGTGGTACATAGGCCTCTGGCTGGTAGTAGTCGTAGTAGCTAACAAAATATTCTACTGCATTTTCAGGAAAAAACTCCTTAAACTCTGATGCCAATTGGTAGGCAAGTGTTTTATTATGGGCTATTACAAGGGTGGGTTTTTGAACCCTTTCTATTATATTAGCCATAGTAAAAGTTTTACCAGATCCTGTAACACCTACAAGGGTTTGGTGCTTTAACTTTTCCATTATCCCATCTGATAGTTTGTCTATTGCCTGGGGCTGGTCCCCTGTTGGCTTGAATTTTGAATGTATTTTAAATTCCATATTTACATCTCCTTAGAACACATGTTCATTTTAAGTATATCTATTATATAGTATAAGTTTAATTTGTCAAAACCTCATTATTTGACTTTACCCCAAAGTATAGTAAAATATAGAAAAGGAGGGAAAAATGAACAAAAAAATAATATTTATCACACTAATAATGCTACTATTTTTAACAGCTTGTAACCCTTTTAAGCCCAAAGATTCCAGGAGTAAAGTCCAGGAAATTGACTTTGAGATAGAAAAGGTCCAACTGACTAAATTATTTCAAAAAACAGAAGCATATGCTGAATTTAAGCCCAAGCTAAATCCTAGTAATCCTAACGAAAGGCTAAGGCTTGTAATATCAGCTGGACTTAATGAGGCTTCTGGCCTAGAAGTAAATAAAATAGTAAGGGATAATAATGATTTAAATATATATATAAATACATTAAATGGTAAGTCTAGTAGCCTAGTTATTCCCCAGGCCATTGTTTTAATTGATTCTGAGGATATTGTTTCCACTAATAATATAAAGTTTAATATTATTGATGAAACTGACTTAGAGCCTATTAAGCTAAAGATTGAATACAATGATGCCCTTAGTATTATTGAATCTAAGTTTAAGCTTAATACTATTATTAGTCCCAGTATAAATCTTTTTAAAAGTGCTGGTGACCTAATTTGGGAAATAATTTATGATCCTGTTATGGACAAGTCCGAAAAAACTCTACCCCTAGTCAAGCTAAAGGTAAAGATTGATGCCAATAGTGGGGATATTGTTTCAGAAAATAAGATAAAGCTTTCTTATCCTCTAGATACTGGAAATATAATTGGTTTTTATAAGGATAAGTACATAGTCTATAAGAAAGATTTAAGCGAAAAGGATAAAACCAGGGAAGAACTCTGGCTATACAATATTTTTTCTAATGAGAAAAGCCTACTTTTTTCTTCAGAGTTTCAAATAAGCAATGCCCATATTAATAATAGTGGGTCCTATATTTCTTTTATTGAAACCAATGGCTCTGGATCTAATTTGTATATAGTTCCTAGCTATAATAAAAAAGCTTATAAGTTTTCTAGTGAAAAAGATATTAATCCTGTTCTAAACAACTGGATAGACAACGATAATATCTGCCTAGTAGAAGTTGTAGGAAATAAGTCTATTATTTATAACTACAATCTTCCAAAAAATAAACTTACTGAGATTGCATCTTTGGATAAGAAAATAAGTAGCTTGGCTAGTAGGGCCAATAGATTTTTATTTATTGAAGAAGATGTTTCTACCTTCAATGATAATATCTATATAACTAAAGATTTCAAGGACTTAGACTTAATAGACCAGGGCTATAATCCTAAATTTTTAAATGATAATACCCTTGCCTATATGAAATCTAAGGAATCTAAAGAAGAAAACTATATTTATATATACAATCTTGAAAAAGAGGCCTTAAAATTTAAATTTGATGGGTTAATTCCTAACTACCAGGTAGTAGATGACTTTAGTCTGGTCTACCCTATAAAATCTGATGGCTATAATAGCTATATTTTAAAAGAATATAACTACAGGGATGACTCTTTAAAGGAGTTTTCATCATCAATTACAGATAAAACCTATTATAGCAAGGGGGCAAATAGGATCTATATTAACCTAAATTCACCCTTTGAAAGCGAAAATAATATGCTTATTTATCCTTTAGCCTTAAAATAGTTGTGATTTTAAAAGAATAAATAAAAATGACTAGACCTAGGTCTAGTCATTTTTATTTATTTTATTTTTTTCTTAACTTCTTCAACTGCTCTTTGTAGCTGGGTATCTTCCTTTATATTTTCAGGTCCTATAACTTCAACATCCTCTGGCAAGTCAACTAAAATATTTGGAATTATCCCTATCCCATCTATCTTGGTTTCATTAGGTGTCTTGTATTCTGAAACTGTAAGTTTAAAACCAGTCCCATCACCTAGGTCTATTATCCTTTGAACTACACCCTTACCAAAAGTTTGCTTACCTACTATAGTTGCCCTCTTCCTATCTTTTAAGGCCCCAGATAAAATTTCCGATGCTGATGCTGAACCCTCATTTACAAGTACAACCATAGGGTAGTCTACTTTCTTATTATCAGATGTTAAACTTTCTACCTTACCATTTTTATTCTCAGTATAGACTATGGGCCCCTTATCTAAAAATAAGTTTGCTATATCCCTAGTAACATCTAAGAGTCCACCTGGATTATTCCTAAGATCTAAGACTATTCCCTCTAGACCTTGCCCTTCCAAGGAACTTAGTTCTTTTTTAAAGTCTGTAAAACTTAAATCATCAAAAGAAGTTAACCTTATATATCCTACTCCATCCTTAAGCATCTCACTGCTTACAGTATTGGTCCTAATTTCTTCCCTGGTTATTTCTAGGGTTTTAATTTCTTCATTTTCCTGGCCTAAATTCCTAGCAAATTTTATCTTTACCTTGCTTCCAGGTTCACCCCTCATAGTCTTAGTTGCTTCCTTATACTTATCTCCAGTATAGCTTTCATCATTAATTTCCAGTATATAATCTCCTGCCTTAACACCGGCTTTTTCACTAGGAGTTCCTTCAATAGGAGCAACAACTACTATTAAGTCCTTGTCTAAATCTACACTAACTACAACCCCTATGCCCCCAAAGGCACCATGGGTATCCTCAAGAAAAGCAGAAAATTCATCCTTGTTCATATAGACAGAATATGGGTCTCCTAGTGAGGCAAATATCCCCTTTAGTTTCCCATCTAAGAGCATATCTTCATCTACCTCTCTTAGGTAGTTTTCTTTTACAAATCTTTCAACCTCATTTATCTTTTTTTCACTATAGGTCTTAGACTTTTCCCTGGCTAAAATATGCCACTCAACCCTAGGCCCTATAAAACCAGCAATCATAAAGGTTAAAATATTAGTAACTATAAGAAATATTATAAACTCCTTCTGCCTAAAATTTTCTTCATATTCTGAGTCGTCGTAGTTTTTCTTATTATCATCCATTAAACTTTCACACCACCTAGCTTATATTAGTTACCCCTAACCCATGGTAGTGGATTTGTGTAACTACCATTTTTCCTAACTTCAAAATGCAAATGTGGTCCCGTTGAATATCCTGTACTTCCAACCCTAGATATAGTTTGTCCCTTAGAAACCTCATCTCCTACACTAACATCTAGCCTAGAATTATGGGCATATAGGGTTACTATGCCTCCTCCATGGTCTATCATTACAGCCTTTCCATAACCGCCCCTTGTTCCAGCAGATATAACAGTACCTGCTGATGCAGCCTTAACTGGTGTTCCTGTTGGTGCTGGAATATCTATTCCCGAGTGGAACTTCCTAGTTTTAAAAATCGGATGAATCCTATAACCATAAGGAGAACTTATCCTACTATGGCCTGTAAGTGGCCACATCATAACCCCTCCTACATACTTCTTTTGTGGGTTGGTTAGAGCCCTTATACTGGATTCTATATCCTTGGCATATTGGTTTAGTTTATCATATTCTCTTTCAGCTTGTTTTACATCTTGTTCTAGGTCAGCCATTAAAACTTGTTTGGCCCTAGTTGCAGTTTGCAACTCTTCCTTCCTAAGTTCTAATTTTTTCTTAGAAATCTCAACTTCATCTTTTTGCCTCTCTAGTTCTGTCTTTTTAAGCTCAATTAAATCTTTTTGCTCACCCATATATTCAATAAGTTCCTTATCTTGCTTAGCTATTCTTTTTACCATTTCCCTTCTAACTAAGAAGTCTTTAAAATCTGTTGATGATAAGAGAATTTCTAAGTAACCAGCATCTCCAACCTTATACATAACCCTAATTCTTTGTTTGAAGAGCTTTTCCTTTTCATCTATGTTTTTTTGTGCTTTTTCTAATTCTTTTTCAGTGTTTTTAATATTATTTTCAATGGAATTCATTTCCTTTTCTGCCTCTGCTAGGTCTGCTGTTGCAGAATCCATTTTCTTGTCTAGTTCTGCTATTTGCTTAGAAACATCATTAACCTTAGACCTCATACTGTCAACTTCTTTTTTCTTTTCCTTCATTTGACTTTCAGTATTTTTCTTTTGGTTCTTTAAACTATCCATATTACTTGCAAGTACAACCTGTGTAAAACTAAGTACAATTAAAACAATACTAATTATCCTAATTTTTTTCCTAGTATAATTCAAAGCCAATCCTCCTATCTAAACATTTAAATATCTTTTTAACGAAAATATACTTCCTACTGCCCCAATACCAGCCCCTATGGCTAAAAATATTATGCTTATATCCTTAATAAGCACTTGAGGCGGAATTAAATATACCGCAATCATTTGGTAAAGCTCATCTCCAATTGCCTTAAAGAAATACTCATATCCGAAATTAGTTACTAGTATGGCCAAGCCAGCTGCAATAACCCCGAAAAATATTCCTTCCAAGATAAAAGGTCCCCTAATATATCCATTAGTCGCCCCAACATATTTCATTATATTAATCTCTCTTTTCCTACTGGCAACAGTTAACTTTATAGTATTGGATATTATAAAAACAGAAATTGCCACCAAGACAACCGTTATAATAAATCCACCAATCCTAATATATCTAGAAATATTAATAAGCTTATCAATAAGGTCCTTGTAGTAAGGCACCCCTTCAATACCTGATAGGTCTTTAATCTCACCCACCAATTGGTCTGTATATTCCAGCTCCTTTAGCTTGATAATAAAAGAATTTGGCAGGCTGTTATCCTCTTCAAACCCATCAAGTATATAGGCCTCTTCTCCAAACCTTTCCCTAATATTTTCAAGAGCCTCCTCCTTAGTTTCTAGTTCAAAAGACTCTACCATATCATTTTCCCTGAGGAAGTTTTCCAATTTTTGCATTTCCTTAGGACTAATATCATCATCTAAAAACACCTGGACTAAATCAAACTGAGACTTTATCTCTATTACTGCATTATTTATACTAAGCACCAATATTAAGACCAGGCCCAGTATCAAAAGAACCGCTAAAATAGAGCTAACAGATGCAAGACCCATCCCCCTATTTCGCCAGAGGCCCTCAAAGCCCTGCTTAAATATATTTTTAATAATACGGAATCTCATCGCCATATCCACCCTTCTCTTCATCTCTGACTATTATTCCCCTGTCTATTTGTATAACTCTTTTTTTCATGCTATCTACAATATCCCTAGCATGGGTGGCCATAAGTATAGTTGTTCCTCTTGCATTTATATCATTTAGTATGGTCATTATTTCATGGGCAGTTTCTGGATCTAAGTTTCCCGTTGGCTCATCGGCAATTAAAATCGCAGGATTATTTACTATTGCCCTTGCAATACTAACCCTCTGACTTTCACCACCAGAAAGCTGATTGGGAAAACTATCTGCCCTATGGCTTAAGTTTACCATACTAAGCACCATAGGAATTCTCCTTCTTATTTCCTTTGGATTTTCTCCAATGATTTCCATAGCAAAAGCTATATTCTCATAAACTGTCTTATTAGGTAGGAGTCTAAAGTCTTGAAAAACCACCCCAACACTCCTCCTAATATAGGGAATCATTCTCTTTCTAACATTAGTTATATCGACACCATTTAATACAATCTTACCAGAAGTTGGTTCCTCTTCCTTTAAGATTAATTTCATTATTGTAGACTTGCCAGCTCCACTAGCCCCTACTAAAAATACAAAGTCCCCTTTTTTTATGCTTAATTTAACATTTGAAAGGGCCTTAATATTATTTTTATATTCCTTTGTTACATTTATAAACTTTATCACCTTGTCACCTCTATGATGTAACTATTATTTTTTACAACACTATAATATACTATTATAATATAAAAAAGGGTATAAATAAACCTTGGGAGGCGATTATTTGCAGAAGAAAATTTTAAGAGATAAATTTAAGGCTATAAGATCTTCATTTATTAAGGGTAATAAGGAAGTTTTAGATGAAAAAATTTTCAAAAACTTTTTCCAATCCAGCCTATATAAAGAGGCAAAAAATATTATGTCTTTTATTAGCTTCAACAATGAAGTAGATACCCATAAGCTTATAAAACAAATTATTTTAGATGGTAAAAACCTCTATGTTCCTATTACAAATCCAGAAAAAAAAGAATTATTAGTGTCAAAACTCAATGATTTTAACCAGCTAGAACTAGGATTTTATAACATCCTAACCCCTAAAAAAGAAGCTATTAATATAGTAGATAAAAGTAGTTTAGACCTAGTCTTGGTCCCTGGACTTGTATTTGATAGGCTTGGTTATAGAATTGGATATGGTGGAGGCTACTATGATAGGTTCCTAGGGGATAAAAACTTAAAGGCCAAAACTTTAGGAATTTGTTACTCTGCCCAATTGACAAACAGGCTAAATTATGATATTTATGATATTCCTGTGGAATATATTCTAACAGAAAAAGATTTACTTATAATTAATTAAATTCACTCATTTTTCTAAATTAATCTTTTCATTATTTAGTTACTTTTTACCCTAATAGTGGTATAATATATGGGGTACTGCAATAAGTGTTATAGGAGGAATTGTATGGTAAGAACAGTAGGCACTACATCCAGAGGTATTAGAACACCTATAATTAAGTCTGGTGATAATTTAGTGGAAATAGTTGTAGAATCACTTTTAAGTTCTGCAAAGCACGAAGGTTATGAAATAAAAGATAGAGATATTTTGGGAATTACAGAGTCTCTATTAGCCAGATCACAAGGAAATTATGTAAAATGTGACGTAGTTGCTCAAGATATTAAGTCTAAATTCCCCGACAGAATAGGAGTAGTTTTCCCTATACTTAGCAGGAATAGATTTGCTACTATTCTAAAGTCTATAGTTTTAAGTGGAAGAAAAATAACCTTACTTTTAAGCTATCCATCTGATGAAGTTGGTAACCACCTTATGGATATTGATGATATGTTGGAACTAGGTATTAATCCTTATACCGATGTATTAACAGAAGAAAAGTATCGTGAACTATTTGGTGATAGAGTAAACCATCCATTTACTGGTGTAGACTATGTAGATATGTATAAGGAAATAGGTAAGGGAAATATTGAAATAGTATTTTCAAATAATCCAACAACTATTTTAGACTATACTAAAGATGTTTTAGTGGCAAATATACATGATAGATTTAGAACGAAAAAAATACTAAAAAATTCTGGGGCTAACATAGTCCTAGGCTTAGATGAAATAATGAATAAACCTATAGATGGTTCTGCATATAACCCTGAATATGGACTATTAGGTTCTAATTTAGCTACTGAAGATGAGCTAAAGTTATTTCCTAAGGATTCACAACCATTTGTAGAGGCCGTTCAAAAAAGAATTAAAGAAGAAACCGGAAAAAATGTAGAGGTTATGGTCTATGGTGATGGAGCTTTTAAGGACCCAGTAGGTAAAATTTGGGAGTTGGCTGACCCTGTAGTATCTCCTGGATATACTAGTGGACTTGAGGGCACACCTAGTGAAATAAAACTTAAGTATGTTGTAGATACAGAACTAGGCAACCTTAATAAGGAAGAAATGGCTAGTAAGTTGAAAGAAAAGATTAGTTCAAATCAAGCTAAGAAAAAAACTCAAAGCGAAAAAGAATCTTTAGGTACAACTCCTAGGAGGATTACAGACTTGTTAGGTAGTTTATGTGACTTAACTAGTGGTAGTGGAGACAAGGGTACTCCAGTTGTATTTATACAAGGTTACTTTGATAATTACGCAAGTGAATAAATATAGCCTATATATTTAGGCTAAAAAGAAGCTCTAGAAGAGCTTCTTTTTTTATTTAAAAAAATCTCACCATAAAAACCAGCTCCTTATAAGTTTTACTAATTGTAGGAATATTTCGATAATATATCCTAATCAAGGGTTATTTGTGATATTAATCACACACCATTTATTTTTTATCTGTTATATTATAGATAATCTAATAGATAAAAAAATAACAAAGTCTGAATTAATTAAAGGAGGTAGGGAGATGAGGGATGAAAAACTCAAATTTTATGGTGGTTCTTTTATAGGATTTTTACCAACTATTATCTACATAATAATTTCTGGTATATGTACAATAGGCTTTAAGTATTATTCTCTAAAGTCATTATCTTTAGGAGCTATAATAGGGATATTTGTTGGGTTTATTTTTTGTAAGGAAAAAGATAAGTACTGGCTAATAGCAACTGAGGGAATAATGGATAGAGGTCATGCCAGAATGAGGCTTGTATATATTACAGTAGGAATATTCACAGCCTTTTTATCTGCTTGTAGTATTGGAAATGGGTTTGTTTGGTTAAGTCAAATTTTCCATTTAAAAAATGGTTTTTTTGTAGTTTTTGCTTTTTTTGCAACTGCTCTGATTACTATGGGATGTGGTCAGCCAATAACAGGCCTATATGCTATATTACCAATAATTTATCCACCTGGATTATTATTAGGTGCAAATCCAACAACTTTATTAGGAGCTATCTTAAGTGGGGTGTTTTTAGGAGATATGCTTTCTCCAACTTCTCAAGGAACAGTTGTTACGGCTACAACACAGAAAAGCTTCTATAATCCTAACAGAGAAACGAATAATATTGATATTATAAAATATAGGCTAAAATATATAGTTCCAATTGCAATAATAGCCTCTATAATGTTTTTTCTAGCCAATGGAAATGGTAATGTTGTAGCAGGTAGTGAGGAACTTTTAATGGATTTAGCTAATCCAAAGGGATTATTAATGTTAATACCCTTGGCTATTCTTATTTTTATTTCATTTAAAACTAGAAATGTATTTTTAGGCCTATCTTATGGTATCTTCTCAGCAATGTTAATCGGTCTAGCTTTTAAACTAATTGTTTTTTCAGATATAGTATATATAAGAAATGGAGTTATGGGTGGTATCTTGTATGATGGACTCTTTAATATGACTGATATTATAATGTCTTCTACCTTGATATTTGTTTCCATTGGAATAATGAAAGAAAGTGGAGCTATTACTGATTTAGGAAATTTATTTAAAAACTCTAGCTTTTCTAATACTATACTTGGCACAGAGCTTATTATATCTCTTGGTATGTCATTGGTTGCACTTTCCTTATCAGGATCAATAGTAGCTGCTATATTAGTATTTGGTCCTTTAGCAAATGAAGTTGGACAAAGGCAAAAAATCGATCCTATTAGGAGGGCTAACTTACTGGCAATTAGCTCCTATAATATCCCAGTAATATTTCCCCTAGGTAGTTCTTTTATTATGGGTGTATTGGCTATGCTAGAAAATTTATCTTTAGAATACCACTACATTGATTTAATAAGTCCTTTTGATATGTTTAGAAGTTCATATTTCAATATTTTACTATTCTTTTTATGTATTGGATGGATTTTTCTAGGCATAGGTAGGAAAGAAGAAATGCCAGAATAGTCTTTATAGAATCGGAAAATATAGAATAAACTGTTTATTTCTTCCTTATATTATATAATTATATTATTATATTATGGAGGTATGTAAATGATTAGTAATAAGGAATTGGTAAATAAAATTTTATTAAAAGCAAATAAAATAAAATATAGTAGCTACCATCCTGATGACACTATAAAATTTGAAGGAGACCCAATAGATGAACTTGGTTTCATCATATCTGGTAAGCTTAAAATTATCAATTATACATATTTAGGTGAAGAAAAATATCATTCTCAGTTAAAAGAAAACTATATTGTTCCTATTTATTATTATTTAATGGATATAAAAGAGTATAAAAACTCTTTAAAGGCAGTTACTGATTTAGAAATTGCATGGATTCCAATTAATGAAATTAATAAAATCTTTTTAGAAAATCCAGACATAGTAATCGCTTTAACCATGCAGCTAGCAAAAAGAGGTCATTATAATAACCATAGGATTAGGTGCTTTAATTATAAAAAAGTTAGGGAAAGGATTATATACTGGCTACTAGTTATAGAAAATGGAGAGCTTAATGGAATAATTGATGTTCCCATTACTAAAACCTTACTAGCAGAAGAACTCCATGTTTCTAGGTCTTCCCTAAGTAGGGAGCTAAGTAAAATGAAGGCTGAGGGTCTTATAGACCTTGATGGAAATAAGATAACTATTTTAGATATTGATAAGCTAGAAAAGAAAATTTAATTATAGGTGGGGTGGTAGCTAGTAATTTCAATTTAATATTTATATTCATAATATAAATTTATAGTAAAAGTTATGAAGAACTAAATTTTTAAATATACTAATAAAGGAGAGATAATATGGGTCACCCAACAGTTTACCCTACTGGGGTAACAGTATTTAATAAGGAAAAAGCATGGTGTGGTTATAATTTAGTCAATACAAATAAAGGTGCCTTACTTTTTGATATGAATGGAAATGAAATTAGGCTTTGGGAAGATTTAGACGGTTTTCCAAACAAGCTACTTCCTGGTGGATATATAATGGGACATTCTGGACTTAGGAATCCTAACTATGGTATCCAAGACCAGGTTGACCTAGTTCAAGTTGACTATGATGGAAATATTATTTGGAAGTTTGACAAGTGGGACTATATTGAAGATCCTGGTGAAGAACCTAGGTGGATGGCTAGGCAGCACCATGACTACCAAAGAGATGGTAATCCTGTTGGTTACTATGTTCCAGAACAAGAGTCTACTCCTCTTAAGGGCAACACTTTAATCTGTGGTCATACAACTGTTAGAAATCCTAAAATTTCACAGCACAAGCTAATGGATGATGCCTTTTATGAAGTTGACTGGGAGGGAAATATCCTTTGGGAGTGGCATGCTAATGAACACTTTGATGAGTTCGGCTTTGATGAAACTGCAAAAAATGTCCTAGCTAGAAATCCTAACCTAAGAATTGCAGATGGGGGTATTGGGGACTGGATGCACATCAATTGTATGAGTTATCTTGGACCTAATAAGTGGTATGACCAAGGGGATGAAAGGTTTCACCCTGAAAATATTATTTGGGATAGTAGGGATTCCAATATTTTAGCAATTATTTCTAAAAAAACTGGGGAGCTTGTTTGGAAACTAGGACCAGACTATACTGAAAAACACCTTGAACATATAGGCTATATTATAGGCCCTCACCATACTCATATGATACCTAGTGGCCTACCTGGTGAAGGAAATATCTTGGTTTTTGATAATGGTGGTTGGGCAGGATATGGGGCTCCAAATCCTGGAAGTAAAATGGGGCTTAAAAATGGTCGTAGGGATTATTCTAGGGTGCTTGAAATAGACCCTGTAAGCTTGGAAATTGTTTGGCAGTTTACACCTGCTGAAATGAAGGCTGTTATTCCTCATGATGCTCAAAAATTCTATAGCCCTTATGTTAGTAGTGCCCAAAGACTTCCTAATGGCAACACCTTAATCGATGAAGGATCCAACGGTAGGGTCTTTGAAGTAACCAAGGACCACGAACTAGTATGGGAGTGGATTAACCCTTACTATACTGAAACTGATACAAGAAGGAGCAATATGGTTTACAGGGCCTATAGGTATCCTTATTCTTATGTTCCTCAAGAAGAAAAACCTGAAGAAATATCTATAGAACCAATGGATGTTTCTGCTTGGAGGGTGAAAAATGCTGGGGCCCTAGGAGGCCATAAGGTTGTTAAGGTTGATGGTACTTTCAATATTGAAGGTGATGGTGCCCTTTGTATGGCTACTGAAGATGAGTTAGATAGGTTGTCTGAATCTAAGAAAGTTTTTGATATAGATACTAGTCTTTTCAAACCAGTTACTGACTCTGACTTTAATAGGAAGGTAATAAATGGTAAGCTTCCATCTCTTGTTTTATTTGGGGCAGAAAGATGTGTCCACTGTGAAGCTATCCAACCAGTTATTAAAGAAGTTATGGAAGAGGTATTTAATGACCTAGACCTAGATATTTTCTACCTAGATGTAGACCATAACAAATCTACTATGAGGCAGTACAATATTTCTGGAACTCCTACTTTAATATTGTTTAATAACGGGTCTGAAGTTAAAAGACTTGCAGGTGGAGATAAGACATTTGATCAAATTGCTGACTTTATTGAGGACAATGTCCTTTAAAAATCATTATAAACTTTAAGTAAAGACACAGGGATAATCCCTGTGTCTTTTATTTATTTTCTATATTGTAAGAAAAACCCTCACCTAAAACTTCTATCATATCTGTTACCATTATAAAGGCCCTTGGGTCTATCTCTTGTACTATTTCCTTTACCATTGAAAATTCAGTCCTATTTACAGCACAAAGTAAAACATCTTTTTCAGCCTTAGTATACATTCCAACACCTTTTAGGGCTGTAACCCCCCTATTTAATTCCCTCATTAATTCCTGGCTAACTTCCTCAGGCTTATAGGTAATAATATAAAATCCTTTGGAATAACTTGGCCCCTCTAAGATCATATCTACAATTTTAACAGAGGCATATAGGGAAATTACTGAATATAAGGTAATTTCAGGCTTGGCCTCAACAATACCTGCTAAAATAACAACAAAGGAGTCTATCCCCATCATAAAGCTTGATGTCTTAAATTTAGGGAAAAGGTTATTTAAAATAGAACCAGCCAGGTCTGTCCCTCCTGTTGTCCCTCCAAACTTAAAAATAATACCAAGGCCAACACCAGTTATAACTCCACCAAAAACAGCTGCCAGTAGTAAGTCATCTGTAACGGCCCTTATTGGAGTCATCTTTAAAATCACAGTAAAAACTGCTGTTGTAAAAAATGTCCTAGCAGCAGCCTTTTTTCCCAGGGTTTTTGCCCCAAACAAGAAAAGAGGAATATTTATAGCCAAGTTAGTCAAGTATATAGGTATCTTAAAAGTCTCCCCTATAATTACAGCAAAACCTGTTACCCCACCTGGAGCTATAACATTGGGTGCTAAAAATAAGTTTAAGGCCAAGGCCATTAAAATAGAACCTACTATTAGCATAAAATATTCAAATATTACAATTAAAGAATTATGTTTTTTCACCATAATATCCCTCCTCTTTATCCACATAATTAAAGCAGTAAATTTTCATTTACTGCCAGTCTTCCTCTTATTTTTCCTTCCTACGCCCTTTAAGCTACTAATAATATATAGCTACCCAAATTATTTTACTTAATAACATCCTTCCTAAAGATAACCTCTAATAAAAACTTAGGTAGGATTAGTTGCCTTTTCAACCTAGAAGGGTTTTTTATAAGCCTATAAAGCCATTCAAGTCCTAGTTTCTGCCAGACCTTTGGGGCCCTTTTTGCAACCCCGGCCAAAATATCCATAACTCCCCCATTACCAATTATTAGTTTAGCCTTCAGCCTGTCCTTATTATTGTCTATAAATAATTCCTGCCTTGGAAAACCCAGGCCTACAAATATAATATCTGGCTCCAGCTCGTTTATTTCCTTAACAATTGCCAGTTCTTCATCATGGTCAACTAAGCCTATATGACTACCCTTAAAGAAACCATTATGGTGGCCAACAACCCTAAGGTTTTTATAGGTTTTCCCTATATTTTCACTGGCCTTTTTACTAACACCATCAGCCCCTCCTAGGAGGTAGACACTATAAGCCTCTTCATTGGCTATTTCCAACATTTTAATAGACATATCATAGCCAGTAACCCTTTCTTTTAGGGGTTTATTTTTTATCCTACTTGCATAAATAACCCCTATACCATCAGGAGTTACTAGACTACCCTCATCTAATATTCTTTTTAGGTTTTCGTCCTCCCTGGCCTTCATTATAATTTCTGGGTTGGGGGTATAGATAGTTTCTAGCCTACTCCCCTTTAAAAAACCTCTTATTTTTTCTTCCGCACACTTAAAATCTATATTATCTACCCTAATTCCAAATATCCTTATACTATCCATTTCTCACTATCACCTTTTCAAAACATTTTTCTAGCCTTTATATAATATAACACAAAAAACTTTTAATTACATTAGGATTTAATGTTATAATGTTATATGATTGCAATGTATTTTAGGAGGATAAATTTTGAAATTACTATACTTAATAAACTACCTAGGTGGAGGTGGAACAGAGTCCTATGTCTATTCATTAGCCAAGGCTTTTAAAGACGAGCACAAGGTTTATCTTGTCTATAATGAAGCTGGTGATGGCTATGAAAGGTTTAAAAATCTAGGGCTTACTATGATCCAACTACCTATGGATAGTTTTTATGATTTAAAGGCTGCAAAAAAATTAAAACAAATATGTGAAGATGAGTCTATTGACTTAATCCACACACATTTTTTAAGGGAAAACTCAATAAGTGTCCTAGCCAAGTTTTTAGGAAATAAGGCAAGGCTTATTAATACTAGGCATATGCTAATAGAAAATACTGGTCCAATTAGACTTGTGAATAAGTTCATAACAAAGTTTAATAATTATGTAATAGCTGTTAGTAAGTCTGTTGAAAAGTTACTTATTAGTGAATTAGGCCCTAGGAAAAATATAAGGCTTATCTACACAGGACTAGACAAGGAAAACTGGTCCAGGACTGCTTATGATTTTAGGAAAAAATATGGCTTAGATGAAAATACAATCCTAATAACATCTACTGCCAGGTTTTCCAAAGAAAAAGGCCATGAATTTATTATAAGGACCCTGGCCAGGTTCCAAGATGACTTTAAGGGGAAAAACTTTAAACTTGTCTTTATAGGTAGTGGCCCAATACTAGAGGATATGGTTCAACTTTCAAAGGATTTGAATGTTCACAACCATATTCTATTTTTAGGTTATAAAGAAGATATTAGGTCTATTTTAAACCAGTCTGACATCTTTCTTCTATGTTCAGAAACTGAGGCCTTTGGGATTTCTATCCTAGAAGCTATGGCATCTAAACTTCCTATAATAGCAACTAATACTGGGGGGATTACAGAAATAATACCTAGCAAGTCTAAGGAGGGTATTATTATTGACTACTTGGACCAGGAAGCACTTAGGGAATCCTTACTTTGCCTAATGGACAGTAGGGAACTTCGAAGGTCCTATGGCCAGGCTGGATATGACCTTGTAACCACCAAGTTTACCTTGGAAAAAACAATAGAAGAAACTTACAAGTTATATTCTAATTAAGAAAGGAGACATTATGATAATAGATAAGGAAGGAAGACTTTTTGGTAAAGTTAGTATCATTGACATTATAACCCTTATCCTAGTTGTCCTTATAGGTTTTTTATTTTTAAAACAGCTAGGAGTAATAGGTTCTAAACAGGTTGCAGTTTCTCTAGACCAACTAGAGATAACATTTTACCAGGAAGAAGTAAATGACTTTACAGCTGAAAGTGTACAAATAGGGCAACCTACAAAGGAAACCCTGAAAAATGTTAGTTTTGGAGAAATTACCAAGATAGAAATTGGCGACCCTATTTCTTGGGACAAGGACCCTGATGGAAAACAAGTTTCATCATCTAGAGAGGGCTATAAGTCAATTTACATTACCACTGAAACCAAGGGAAGGCTTACAGAAAATGGGGCCCTTCTTGCTGGTGAAGAATATTATGTGGGCCAAACTATTATGTTTAAGGCTGGCAATGCAATCTTTTATGGCGATATAGCAGGATTTAACAAAAAATAGGAGGTACTTATGGTTAATAGAAAAAAGAAGTTTAATTTTATAGATTTACTTATAATTTTAATTATAGTTTTAGGGGTTGCCTTTGGCTTTAAGAAGTTTAAAAAGGCAGATATGTCATCTCCAGTTGCAAGTAAGGATACTAAGATTTTAGTTTCCTATTATATAGAAGAGGTTCCAGACTTTGCAGCTGATGCAATTGAAATTGGCTCCCCTGTAAAAGAAGAGGTTCAAAACTCTAATTTTGGAAATGTTATAAAAAAAGATGTAGGAGAATCTGTTTCTTGGGCTAGAAACAATAAAGGAGAGTTCTTCAAATCTTCTAGGGAGGGTTATAAATCTTTAGAAATTACTATGGAGGCCAATGGAGTAATTGGTGAAAATGGGGTTACAATTGATAAATCTGTTTATTATATAGGTCAGACTGTTACTTTAAAGGCAGGAAACTCTCTTTTAAAAACTGGTAGAATTTCCGATGTTAAGTTAGCTGACTAGGAGAAAGGTTGATAATATGACAAATTTATTGAGGGAAAGTTTTATACTTTCCAGTATTTACAGGCTGGCTTTATTTATTAAAAAAGCTTTTAAAAACAGCCTCCTATATGGGATCTTTTCAAGCCTTCAGGATAAATTTAACTACCTACTTGGCTATAGTAAGTTTTGGTCCTATTATTTTTCCAAAGATAGGCTAGATAACTACTTTAAAAATTCACTAGTCAACAAGTATCTTTCAATGGTCTTAAACTTGCCTACAAACTTTGTAAGGTTTTTAAATACTAGGTTTTATAAAATTCTAAGACACAGCCTAGTATATAGGTTCTTGGTGTTTTTAAGTGGAAAGTTTACATCCTTATTTGGCCTAGTCCTAGTATTTACTATGGTAGTCCCAGACCATAAATGGTACAACATCTTTGGAGTTGCCAGTATATTTTTCCTATACTTTATCTACCTGGTAAAGACAGGAACTAATAAAAATTTCAACTTCAAGCTGGATAATTTAGATATTTCAATTGTAGTTTTTATGATTTCAATATTTTTATCCTTCATCCTATCCCTTTTTCCAAAAGATAGTTTAAATAGTTTTATCTATTTTACTATAAGCTTTATAGGACTATTAATCCTAGTTAATGGGATAGATTCTAAAAAGGACCTAAATATAATAATTAATTTTCTTGTTTTAGGAGCCTTCCTAACAGCAGTTTATGGAGTCTACCAGTGGAAGATAGTTGGAATTGAAGTAAACCCTTCCTTAACAGATATTACTGTTAACCAGGGTATGTCTGGTAGGGTTTTTTCAACTATGGGAAACCCAAATATATATGGTGAGCTTTTGATTTTAACTATGCCATTTTTCATAGTTAGTATTTTAAATAGTAACAAGCTTTTAGCCAAGCTAATCTATGGACTTGGGTTTTTATTAACCTTGGTAATCCTCTTAAAAACAGGATCAAGGTCTGCCTGGGTGGCCTTTGCCTTTTCTGTAGGAGTTTTTATCTTCTTTAAGAAAAAAAGCCTCCTACCATTTTTTGTCCTAGTAGGCTTTTTCCTGGTTCCATTTTTGCCAGACTCTATCTATAGGAGGATTTTAACAATTTTTAACCCAAATGATTCCTCTTTAAAATATAGGAAAGAAATTTTAGAGCCTGCTATGCCAATGCTTAAGGACTATTGGTTTACAGGTGTAGGCCTAGGACCTAACACCTTTAATACTATTTATAAGAGGTATAAGTCCTTTACTTTAAAAACAGTGGCCCATACCCACAACCTATTTTTGCAAATTTGGTTGGAAGCAGGAGTAGTTGCTCTTCTATCCTTCCTTATAATGGGTTTTAGGCTAATTAAAAAATCTTCTTACATCCTTAGAAATACTAGGGATAAAAAATTAATAAATATAGCAATTGGAAGTATTTCAGCCATAGGCGGAATTGTAGTTATGGGTTTTGCTGACCATATTTGGTTCTATAATAGGATCTTATTTATGTTTTGGATAATAGTTGGAATTCTTTTAGGTGTATATAAAATAGTAAAAAAAGAACTAGGGGCTAATTAAACCCTAGTTCTTTTACTATCCTGTTACTTTAATATTAATTTTCTATTACATAGGCTCTTTGTTTCTTTTCCGTAATAGTTTTCTAAACTTTCTATGTTATTATAGGTTTGTTAGCATTGTATAATAAATTTTTAATATATAAAAAATATACAAAATCTTATGTAATTATAGAGGTGATTTTATGAATTATAAGACAAAAAATATGGCGAAAAAAATACTTGCTAGTACAGTTTTAACTTTTACCCTGTTTACAACTCCCTTGCAAGCCTTTGCCATGGCAGAATTATACCCAAATGAAACCATATATCAATTCGTAGACAAAACTAATCTTGGGTCTGGAATTGTCCATGAAAATGTTAAGGTTTCTACAATATATGGTAAATGGAATATAAATGTAGTAAGGATTGATACTAAAAATGAATATCCTGAACTTAAGGGGCTTATTAATCCTGAGGGCTTAAACTATAGGGATACTGTAACCAATATGGTCAATAAGTCTGGTGCAGTGGCTGGAATAAATGGGGACTACTTTAATTATTCTCCAGTTCCTTCATCCCTGGGAACCCTTATTAATAATGGGGAGGTTATTTCTTCTCCAATAACAAGGAAATACGCCCTACCTACCTTCTACCTAAACCAAGAAAACAAGGCTAGTATTGACTACTTTAGTAGGCAACTCTTAGTTAAAAACTTAAGCCAAAATGGTAGGGAGGTCTACTTAAATAGTTTAAACAAGGTGGAAAAAAATCTTCCAAGCCTAGTTGCCCTAGACAAAAATTTTGGCCACCAATCTATTGGGGCCAAGCACTATAAGGATATAGTTGAAGTTGTAGTTGATAATGGTCTAGTTAAGGAAGTTAGGATTGGCTGGGACCCAACCCCTATACCAAGAAATGGTTTTGTCCTTGTAGGCAGAGGCAAGGATGCAGAAGCCTTAAAAACTTTTAAGCCTGGCGACAGGGTAGAACTTATAATGAATACAACTCCTAATAAGGAAGAAATTAAGTTTGCCATAGGTGGTGGAAGTAGGATTTTAACCAATGGTAAGGTTACTAATTCAAATATTTCAGATTCTGGAAGGCACCCAAGAACTGGTATTGGTGTAAATAAGGATAATAGTGAAATAATTTTAGTTACTGTTGATGGTAGGAGTAGTAATTCAATTGGAATGACCCAAAAAACTTTTGCCTACCTAATGTCTAAACTAGGTGCCTATAATGCCTTAAACCTAGATGGTGGTGGCTCTACTACTATGGCAGTTAAAAAACCTAATACTGAAAAAGCTGTTTTAACAAATAGGCCTTCTGATGGTGGACAAAGAAAGGTTGTTAACTCGGTTGGTGTCTTTAATAGGGCTCCTAAGGGAAGTTTGGATAGGATTGAACTAAGCCTGGCTAATAAGGAAATGTTTAAATCTACTAGTAACAGCTTTAAGCTAGTTGCCTTTGATGGCCATAACAATAGGCTAGACTATAATTTTGAAAACTATGAAGTTAAGCTAGAAGGTCTTAAGTATGACCTAGATAATAATGTCTTCGTACCTCTTGAAGAGGGGAGGCTAAAAATAACTGCTAGCTATGAAGAAAATGGTAAGACCTATGAAGACTCCAAGGAAGTTTTTGTATTTTCAGACCCTGTAGACATTTATACTGAAACTAAGGAAATAAATGTTTCCAGTGGGGCTAGTTATAAGCTTCCTATTTTCAAAGGAATTGACAAAGACGGCAGGGAGGCTATTATTCCTAATGGAGATATAGACTTTAGCCTATCTGATGAAATTGGAGTACTTGAAAATAATGAATTTATCTCTAATGGTACAAGTGGCTATATTACTGCTGAAATAAATGGGGCTGTTGAAAATATAAAAATCCTAGCCAAGGAAGACCAAAGCATTGTTAAGGAGCCTATTTCTCCTACTAGTTTTTCTGATAGGTTAAATAGCAAGAATGAAGACTCTTTATTTAGGTTTGTAGTCTTAAGTGAAACAAAGGATGAGGATGAAAATAGGAAGGCCAAGTTCTATAATGAAACTAATTCAAGTAATTTAACGGCTTCTTTAAATGGTTTTAGTTTAGAGTATAATACTGCTACACCTACTGCACCTAAGTTAAATAGTAATAAGGGCTATGCTGTTAGGAATTTAAAGAACACTAAGGTTATAAACCTAGACTCTAAGTCTGGCAGTATAAGTAAGACAAATTCTAAGCAATGGCTTAGCCTTAAGCAAACCTTAAAGACAAGCCTGGAAAAAAATATAGTTATAACCACACAAGTTTCTCCATTAAACTCTAGTGACCCCTTGGAAGCAAGGAGTTTTAGGGAAATTTTAAGGGACTTAAAACTTAATAATCCAGAAAAAAATATTTTTGTAGTCCACGGAGGAAATTCTAATACTAGTAGCCTAAAGGATGGAGTTAGGTATATAGGCCTAGATAGTAGGAGTGAAAAAGAACCTGATGTTTTATTAAATAGTTCACTTGTAGAATTTACCCTAGATGGGGACGACCTAGTTTACAACTATAAAAAAATATATAAATAATAAAAAAGTAGGAGGTTAAACCTCCTACTTTTTCTTTAATATTTCTAAAACTATTTCTATATTTTTAAGGGCAAGTTCCTCTAGCTTTGCCTCTTGCTCTTCCAAGTTTTTTGAAAGTTCCTCCCTATTTTTAATAACATATTCTATGTTCTCTACTAGATCTTTTGAGTTGACCTTATTAACATCTAGATAGTTTCCTATCTCCAAAGTCTTTAAAAGACCTGTAAGTTTAGGGTCATAAACTAAGCCAACTATTGGTATACCTTGGGTGGCTGCATATATTAAAGAATGGAGTCTCATAGCCACTATTAAGTCTAGCCTCCTTATTACACCCATAATTTCTTCAACTGAATACTTGTTTTTAAGTACATATATATAGTCCCTATTATCCCCATTAATTATTTCATTTGAAATATTTAAGTCTTCCGGATAGTGCATAGGGATCAGTAAAAACCTATAACCATAGGCCTTATAAATTTCCCTACTAGCTTCCTTTATAGTCTCTATTAATAATTCATTATTTTCCCACTGCCTAATTGATACCCCAATCAACCTATCTGTACTGGCTATATCTTCCCCCCTTAAAATTTCATCAATCCTAGAGTCATCACTAGGATTTAAGGTGAAAACCGGATCAGCAGTTACTAGGACCTTCTTATTTTCCACACCTAGGGAGTCAACAAACTTTTTAGAATCTTCATCTCTCAGTGTTATAAACTCTGCCTTATTCAATATATTTTTAGTAAGCTTCCTATTAAGCCTATTATCTATGGGCCCTATTCCATTGGCATAGACCATAAATGGTTTCCTTAAAATATGGGCTAATTTCATTGTTAGTAGGTAGTACCACAAGGACCTATTACTAGTTATATCTTGCAGCAAACTTCCCCCACCAGAAATAAATAGGTCCGTTTCTTTCATAGCCCTTATAACATCAAATATCTTAAACCTATTTACAGCTTTAACATTATAAACCTTTTCAGTTTTACTTGGATTATTTGAAAGTACCACTATACCTATATTTTTGTCTGCCTCTTTCAAATCTTTAACTATTGATTTTAAAATAGCATCATCTCCACTATTATCAAAGCCATAATATCCAGATAATAGTACTTTTTTCATATCCTTCCGTCCTTTCCCCTAGAAATAATTTTTTCATAGATCCTAACATGGTCCTCTGCCATTTTTTCAGAAGAATAGTTCTCCCTAACCTTCCTATATAAGTTTTCTCCAAGTATACCTATTTTTTCCTTATTTTTTGAAAGCTCTAAAATTCTTTCAGCAAAATCCTCATAATCACCAACACCTACTAAGTATCCATTTACACCATCTTCAACTAGTCTAACCAAGCCTCCAACTCTTGTGGAAACTATTGGCTTTTTCATAAGGGCACCTTCTAAAATTGCATAAGGAAAGGACTCACTAAGAGATGTTAGGGCATTTATATCTATGGAATTTAAAAAAGAATAAACATCCCTTATATAGCCTAAAAACTTAACATTTTCTCCTATGCCTAAGTCTTCTACAAGCTCCTCTAATCTTTCTCTCTCTCCACCATCTCCAGCTATTAAAAATAAAAGGTCCTTGTTTTTATCCAGGGCATACTTAGCCCCTCTTAAAAAAGTTTCATGGTCCTTAACCTTATCAAGCCTTGCCATTATTCCAACTATTGTCTTTGAACCAGGCTCTATTTTATATTTCCTTAAAAATTCCTCCCTAGTAGAATAATCTAAAGCTTGGTCCATATTTATCCCATTATAGACAGTATAGATATTTTCCTCTTTAAACCCCCTATTAACTAACATTTCCTTAAAGGAGTCTGATACCGCTATAAAATATTTAAATCTTTTAAGGGCAAAAACATTTAGGCTAGTAAAAACAACCCTCTTATAGAAATTATCCTTAAAGTCTAATTTATAGTCGCTATGTATCGTTGTTATAAAAGGTTTCTTTACCTTAAACCTTAAAAACATAGCTATAAAGTTAGCCCTTGCACCATGGCAGTGGACTAGGTCATAACCATTATTATTTATTTCATCACTTAGCCTATTTACAACAGACATATCTGCCCTAGACTTTTGTTCATAAACCTCTATATCAATGTTATTTTCCCTTGCCTCATGGTAAAAAGTGTCCTCCATAAAGCATATGATTTTTGCATCTATTAACTTATTTAACCCATGAAATAATGATAATATATGGGTCTTTGCTCCTCCCGTATCTCCCCCACTAATTAAATGAAGTACCTTCATATCTGTCCCCTTTCTCTTATTCAATGGTATAGTTGCCCCTTACTATAAAATAAGTCTCTCCAAGGGCATAAACTCCCCTTCCATCTGACCTTGGTACTATTAAAAGGTGGTTGGCCTTAATACCTTCTCCATCTTTTAAGTCCCTGGCTCCAGTAACATCAGATAGGCCACCTAGGTCTGAGCCTATTGCCCTAGCCCTACCTGACCTAAGAATTATTTCAGCCCCTGAACTCCCAATTATACTTTGTCCCCCCTTAAGTCTTACAACTTCTAGTTCTGAAGACCCAGCAGGTTCACTAGAATTTATCCCACTTAACTTCCTGTCTATATAAGACCTTAATCCATCTATTTTTTCATCAACATAAGACCTACTTACTAATGGATCATTACTAGATCCTGGTTCTGAAAATACAACCCTGCCTGAAAATATAACTGTAACAACTGCCAAGGCACCAATTAATTTTTTATATGATTTTTTCATAACTTCCCTCCATACTTAAAATAAAAATACATTATCCTAATTATACTATACTATTAACAAAAAAATAAGCATTTAACAATGCTTATTTTCCCTATATGTATTAATTTATAACCCTAAGCTTACTTCTATAGATTCGTCAACTTTTCTCATCATTTCTTCGTCAAATCTCCCAATTCGCTCCCTTAACCTCTTCTTATCTATGGTCCTTATTTGTTCCAATAGTACAACAGAGTCCTTTGGAAGTCCAAAAGATGCATTAATCTCAACATGTGTAGGTAGTTTTGCCTTATTTATTTTTGAGGTAATTGCTGCAATAACTACTGTTGGACTATACTTATTCCCTATATTATTTTGAATGACTAAAACAGGTCTTACTCCACCCTGTTCTGAGCCCACAACTGGACTTAAGTCAGCATAATATAAATCTCCTCTTTTTACTCTCATCATATACCACATCCCATAATACTTTCTTCATATTTTAATAAGTCTTTTAGGTCTTCATCTATTCCAAGTTCTGAAATTTCTATATTTACCTTCCCCATTAATTTATACCCATTAACCATCTCATCAAATAAACTTTTTTCCCTATCATTTAAAACATTCTCATACATATATTTTTCTCCCCACTAGTAAAAATATTTCCTAGTAGCCAAGGCCCATAAGCCTGGCTAAGTTTAATCTAAAACATAATCAACTACATCTATAACCTCGCCATCTAAAGTATAGACTCTTGGAATCCTCCTTCCAATTAATGTAGCCAATTCATAGTTTATGGTCCTTAATTTTTTCGCCAGTTCATCTATGGTAGGATAATTGTTCTTACCATCATTAAATAAAATAACCTCATCCTCTACCTGGGCATCTATTCCTGTTAGGTCAACCATAGTCTGGTCCATACATACCCTTCCTAGGATCCCTGCCCTATGTCCATTAATACCAACTTCACCCAGGTTTGAAAGTAGCCTAGAATATCCATCAGCATAACCAATAGGCATAGTACCTATTTTACTTTCTCCCTTGGTTACATAAGTTTGTCCATAACCAATTCCTGTTCCCTCTTCAACTATTTTTATGTGGGATAATTTTGTTTTCAAAGTCATAACTGGCTTAAGTTCAAGCCTCTCCTTCATAACCTCATCCGAAGGATACAAGCCATAAAGAATTATACCTGCCCTAACCATATCTAGGTTATATTCAGGTAGGTCCATTATTGCAGCACTATTTGAAACATGTTTAATAGGGATTTTTAACCCCTTATTTTCTAGTCCCTGGACTATTTCCATATACCTGCTATATTGGTCCCTAGTAAATGTTTTATCTTTAGAGTCTGCAGTTGCAAAATGTGTAAATATGCCTTCTATTTCAATATTTTCCAAACTGCTTATTTCTAAAATTTCTCCTATATCTTCAAGCTCTCTATAACCTATCCTAGACATACCAGAATCAACCTTTATATGGATCTTGCAAGTTTCCCCCTTATCCCTAGCCAGGTCTGACAAAAGCCTTGCCTGCTTCAAGCTATAAATAGTCTGGCTTATTTTGTATTCAACTACTAGGCCTAGGTCTGAATCTTGGGTATAGCCTAATACTAAAATATCTAAATTAATACCAGACCTCCTAAGTTCAATTGCCTCCCTAATAGTTGCCACAGCCAACCTATCAGCCCCATTGTCCAGTAGTACCCTAGCAAGGGTTGTAGCCCCATGGCCATAGGCATTAGCCTTTATAACTCCCATTATTTCTGTTTCATCTCTCACAATAGACCTTATAGCCTTAATATTATGGATTAAGTTATCTAGGTTTACTTCTGCCCATAGTGGTCCAAATTCTTTTACTTTACTCATATTTTATTCCCCCTAAGTAATATATCTAAAAATTTTTATTACCAACAACAAAAGCTATTGCATAGTCTCTTTCGTGAGATATAGATATCTCTAAACAATTTATTTCATGCCGTCTTAAAAACTCTTCCCCTAATGAAACCAGTGGCCTCCCCTTTTCATCATGTAGTATCTCCATATCCTTCCAACCTATTGCTCCAATACCTGTTCCTATGGCCTTACTAATAGCTTCCTTACCTGCAAATAATCCTGCTATGGTTTCACTACTATAGTTTTTTTTCTTTATATATTCTATCTCCCTAGTTGTAAAAATTTTATTTAAAAATAGGTCCCTCTTGGAAGCTAAAATCTTCCTGACCCTATTTATGTCTACAATATCCACGCCATTTACCAGCTTCATCTCTCCACCTAATCTTATAATATTATCTACTTAATCCTAGCCAAAAATATCCTAGCTAAAAAACTAGGCTTATTAAATAATCCTAAGTAGCTAGGACCTGGTTTATATTTCCCAAAACTATATCTACATATTACTTATAATAGTAAATACGATGTAAGAAAATTCCATTAATTTACGGTTTGTCTATTAATTCTTTCTTAAGTAGACCAACCCTAATCTATACTATATCATATATTAATGCATTTTTATATTCTTTAACTTAGATATTTCATTTATTTAATTTATTCCTAATAAATAAAAAACACCTAATTATAGGTGTTTTTTTATCCATTAATTTTCCTTACTTTTAATAAGATGCTATGGTTCCATCTGTTCTTTTTTCTGTTGCCCCACAAAGAACACCTGCATCATCTCTTATAATAATTTCTCCCCTACCCATATGGTATGGGTCTGGTTGTACTACAATATCGTGCCCCATTCTTTGTAGCTTTCTTATAATATGGTTTGGTGTATCTTGCTCAACCTCTACTGTTTTTCCACCAATCCATTGCCACCTAGGAGCATCTAGGGCAGCTTGTGGGTTTAGGCCAAAATCAACCATATTCATTACTACCTGCATATGGGCCTGGGGTTGCATAAATCCACCCATTATTCCAAATGGTCCAACTGGCTTTCCGTCCTTAGTTAAGAAGCCTGGAATAATTGTGTGGTAAGGTCTCTTTCCACCTTCTAGAGCATTGTCGTGGTCCCTGTCAAACTTAAAGTTTTCAGCCCTATCATTTAAGGTTATACTAGTGCCTGGAACAACCATACCTGAACCAAAACCCCTAAAGTTACTTTGGATTACTGAAACCATATTTCCATCCTTGTCTGCTGTTGCAAAATATACAGTAGAACTATATCTTGGATCTCCAACTTGTGGGTCTAGGGCTTCATCTCCAATTAAGGCCCCCCTATCCCTAGCATATTGTTCAGATAAAAGTTGGTCAACTGTTACCTTCATATGGTCTGGGTCTGTTACATAGTTTTGTGTATCTACAAAGCTTAATTTCATAGCTTCTATTTGCTTGTGCATAGTATCAACAGTATCTCTTTCTCCAAATTCAAAGTCCTTTAAAATATTTAGGGCCATTAAAACTGTTATACCATGTCCATTAGGTGGCATTTCCCAAACTTCATAGCCCCTATAATTTATACTAATAGGTTCAACAAATTCTGGATGGTAGGCCGCCAAGTCCTCCTTAGTCATAAAGCCATTGTGTTCTTCCATAAAGGCAACTATCTTATCTGCTAGTTCCCCCCTGTAAAAGGATTCACCATAGCTTTCTGCTATAGACCTTAGAGATTTACCTAGGTCCTTGTTTACAAAAACTTCTCCTGGCTTTAAGAAGGTATTATTTGGGGCAAAGGTATCAAACCAAGGCTTAAATTCTTTCCTGTCCTTAAATTTAGAGTATATTTCAAAGGCTTCTTCCCAAAGCCTACTAATATTAGGGGAAACTGGGAAACCATTTTCTGCATAGGATATTGCTGGCTCCATTACTTCCTTAATATCTAGTGAACCAAATTTTTTGTGCATCTCCATCCAAGCTCCAACAGCTCCTGGAACATTTACTGGTTCAATTCCATAGGAAGGGATTGAAGTAAAACCTCTTGCTTCCAAGGCATCTATTGAAAGTGCCTTAGGAGAAGCTCCACTTCCGTTGATTCCATAAAGTTTTCCTTCATACCAAACAAGGATAAAGGCATCAGACCCTAATCCATTTCCTGTTGGTTCAGCGACAGTCATAGCAGTGGAAACTGCTACTGCAGCATCAACTGCATTCCCTCCTTTTTTAAGGATGTCTAGTCCTGCAGCTGCTACTGTTGGGTTACTGGCACAAACCATTCCATTTTTTGCATAGGTCAAATTTCTCTGGGATGTGTAAGGATAATCTCTTGCATCAAATTTCATAAAT
This sequence comes from Tissierellales bacterium, assembly GCA_030146705.1. Classification (GTDB taxonomy): domain Bacteria; phylum Bacillota; class Clostridia; order Tissierellales; family Tissierellaceae; genus CAMIXG01. The sequence goes on from JASLBE010000044.1 coordinate 95,898, forward strand.
CATCTCTCCTTATATTTATATTAGTTTATAATAATTTTTCAAATATACCTGCCATAACTATTGATAAGGAAGTTACTGTTGCAAGTCCTGCTATTACATATTTAGGCAGGATTACATCTAGGACTATTTGCCTTTCTTCCTCATCTTCTGTTACTGCATTTGCTATTTCATTGGATATTAAATATGTTGCTGGAAAGCCTAATAATTGAGAAACTGAAATCCCCATAGCCATATTTTTTGATCCAACAATCTTCCAAGTTGGTAGTATATACATAAAAATATAAAGTACTACTAGTAAAACAACAAATATAATTCCAGTTTGGAAACCTAGGGTTGCCAGGTCAGAAACTTCTATCTTTGCCAGTGAAGGTATTATACTGGCAAATACAGCCATATTTAAAATACCTGAACTGTTGGCTTTTTCTAATATTCTTGCAGGAACCAAGCCTAAATAAGATGTAACAGCACCTAGTAATAGGGCCCAAATAGAATAGCTAACTGGAGTAACATCCCCTAGTATCTTAGACATCCATGCAAAAAAAGCAACAATTGTTAGGCAAACAAAATTTCCAAAATACTTACTATTTTTTGTAGCAAAGGTTTCCCTAGCTTCTTCTTCAGTATCTCCTTGACTATTTGGTTTTATTCCTGTCTTCCTATATTCTTCTAAAACTTCCTTGGCTTCCTTTAATCCATAGTGGGAAGCAACTGGAGTTCCAACAAACTTTTGAACAGCATATACTATAGTTCCTAGGGCTGCAGACAGGCCAAACCCCTTATCTATTGCTGCCTTAGTCATAATTTGTGTAGATATTATTCCTCCATTTAAAATCGGCACACTAACATAAGCATTTTCCTTGCCTATAAATGGTATTATTATAATACAAGCTACAGCTGCTAAAATCATAGATATAATTGCTAAAAGCACAGTCCTCCACTCTGCTATTAATTCCTTAATATTTATCATGGTTCCCATGTGAAATATTAAAAATGGTCCAGCTATTTGTCCAAGCTCTGTTAAGCCTGCTTGGGCTATAATATCCGCTGGTAGAACTTTAGTCATAAAGCCTATTAAAAATAATATTAAGCTGACAAAAACAGCTGATAGTTTTGCCTTGGTAAGGACTCCTAAATAATCCCCTATACCAAAAATCAATATACTTATAAATAAGTACTTAAACATTTCCATAAATATCCCTCCTAAATTATCTTAATCTTTTTTATATTTCGTCCATTATATATAATATAGAGTAATATTACAATGGTTTTTTATAATTTAAGCTTATATTCTAAATTTTCCGAGAAAATTTAAGAAAAAAACCAGAAAACTCTTAAGTTTCCTGGTTTTTATTTATTATCTATTATTTATTCTTTAAAAACCTACTACCTGGCTTGACTATTTCCAAGCCTTCCTTACACATTGGACACTCATCCTCATCATAAGTATTTATATCCACCTTAGTTGCTGCATATAAAGGGTAGTCAAAATTTCCATTAGTCCTATCTACTAGGGAGGCAACTCCCACAATTTCTCCACCTAAATCCCTTACTGCTTCTATGGCTTCCTTGGCAGATTTACCTGTTGTTACAACATCTTCAGTAATTAAAATCTTTTCCCCTTTAGAGATTTCAAACCCCCTCCTAAGGGTCATTTTCCCATCAACCCTTTCTGTAAATATAGCAGGCTTTCCTAACTGCCTACCAATCTCATAGGCTACAATTATCCCCCCCATAGCCGGTCCAACAACCTTATCTATTTCTAGTTTCCTAAGGTTTTCTACCACTGGTTTTAGGGCTTCTTCTGCCATTTGGGGGTTTTGTAAAAGTCTTGCACATTGAACATATCCATCACTATGCTTACCTGAAGACAGCATAAAATGTCCACTTAATAGGGCATTTGATTTTTTTAAAAGTTCTAAGCTCATAATCTTCCTCCTATATTATCTTCCTAATTTCATCTAATGATTTTATATTTTCCCTTTCCATATAAGACTCCAAATCTTTTATTATATCAAGGGCTAAGTCTGGTTTAATAAAGTTTCCGCTACCAATTTGTACAGCACTAGCCCCAGCCATTATAAACTCTATAACATCTTCAAAGTTAGTTATGCCACCAATACCTATAACTGGGATATCAACCACACTGGCAACCTCCCAAACCATCCTAAGAGCTATGGGCTTTATACAAGGCCCTGATAGGCCTGCTGTCTTATTTTCAAAAATAGGTTTCCTCTTGTATATGTCTATTGCAAGAGCATTAAAAGTATTGACCAGGGAAAGTCCATCAGCTCCGGCTTCCTCACAAGCCCTGGCCATCTCCTTAATATTTTCCGCATTGGGAGAAAGCTTAACTATTAGGGGTTTGCTTACTAGCTTCCTAACCTCCCTAACAATATGCCTAGCATCTTCGGTTTTAATACCAAAGGCCATCCCACCCTCCTTAACATTAGGGCAGGATATATTTAGTTCTATCATATCTACTGAACTTTTGTTTAATAGTTTCGCCCCCTCTAAGTATTCTTCCAAGTAACCACCGCCAAGGTTGGCTATAATATTAGTATCCTTTTTTTCAAGAAATTTTAAGTCGTTGGCAATAAATTCCTCTATTCCTTCATTTTGTAAACCTATACTATTCATCAATCCACTGGCTACTTCGTGGATTCTCCTCCCCTTGTTTCCAGCTCTTTTGTTATAGGTAATGCCAGTTGTACAAATTCCACCTAGCCTGGCTATATCAAAATACTCATCAAATTCCCTTCCATTGGAAAAGGTACCTGAGGCTGCTATGATTGGATTTTTAAATTCTATATTCCCTATCTTTACCTTCATTTAAAAATTACCTCCCTAGAACTAAAAACTGGTCCTTCCTTGCAAACCCTTTTCATCCCATTGGTCGTTTCAACAGTACAGCCCATACAAGCCCCTATACCACAGGCCATATGACTTTCCATAGAAATTTCTAAGTCAACCTTGCCCCTGCAAAGATCCGCCAGAGCCTTCATCATATTCATAGGTCCACACCCAATTACTAGGTCATAGTTTTCAGGTTTTAAAATTTCTGTAACATAACCCTTGTGTCCCTTGACACCAGTTTCCGTTGCCAGGTTTATTTCTCCAACATAAGCACTAAACTCCTCAGTATAATATGGCTCATCCCTAAAGCCAGCATACAAGTCCACCCTACCACTAAGTTTTTTAGCAAGGTATAAAAGTGGAGCTATACCTATTCCACCAGCAACCAAGGCAACTTTTTTGCCCTCCTTGATTTCAAACCCCTTGCCTAAGGGTCCAAGTAGTTTAATAGCTTCTCCTTCCTTAAGCCTATTAATAAGTTGAGTCCCCCTGCCCTTAACCTCATAAAGGAAGGTAATTTCACCATCTTTAAAATCTGATATTGAAATAGGTCTTGGAAGGAAGGGTTCTGTCCCATCCCAGGCCTTTAGCATAAAAAATTGTCCTGGTTCTCCTTTTAGACTAGTCTTAACCCCTATTTTATATATAGATTCACTAACTTTTTCCTTAAAAGTTACAAGTCCATCTAGATAACTATCCTTCATTAATGTCCTCCCTCATTTTTAAAACTGCTTCCCTAGTATATTTATCAAAGTTTTCAACCCCATCTTCAAAGTTCATATAATACTTTATAATCCCCCTAGAAGAGTTTACAACTCCAGCATTTCCATTTATTAAATACTTCCTAACATCCTGGCCCTTGGCTCCTTGGGCCCCATAACCTGGGATTAAGAAAAACATCTTCTTATATCTTTCTCTAATTTCCACAGCCTCTTCTTGGTGGGTGCCTCCGACTACCCCACCTAGGGAAGAAAAGCCATATTCTCCCAAGAAGTCTCCTCCTAATTCTTCTAGCCTATCCCCTACATGGTAGTAGACTTCTTTACCATCTGCCTTTAAATATTCTATATCCTTGGCTCCAGGATTAGAGGTCCTAAGAAGGACAAAAATCCCTTTTTTCCCTTCTTTTAAATAATCTAAGTATGGGCTTATACTGTCAAAGCCCATATAAGGATTAACCGTTATAAAATCTGTTTCAAAGTCACCTGTAAAATGGGCCCTTGCATACATTTTTCCTGTATTGGCTATATCTCCTCTTTTTATGTCTCCAATGGACAAGATATTTTTCTCTCTTAGGTAGTCAAGGGTCCTCTTATAGCTTTTAAGACCTTCTAGTCCGTAGGCTTCATAATAGGCTATTTGAAGCTTATAAATAGGTACTAGGTCACAAGTAGCATCAATTATCCTCTTATTAAACTGAAAGATACTTTCTTCAACAGTCCCATATTTACGGACCCACTCTTTAGGAATATAGTCCATATCTGTATCAAGGCCAACACAAACATTGCCCTTTTTTTCAACCTCTTTAAAAAGTCTATCTATAACCACAACACCATCTCCTTATATAGAATATTTTTCATTTTTATACTTAACCAGGCCCTCTCTAATAGTTGCTACAACCTCGCCCCTATATTCCTTGCCTACAAAAGCTGTGTTTTTTCCCTTAGACTTAAATTCACTTGGGTTTATCTTAACCCTACTATCTAGGTCTACTAAGACTAGGTTTCCCTTGAAGCCCTCCCTAATCCTTCCTTGGTCTAGACCCATTATTTCACTTGGATTTGTGGCCATTAACTCTGTTAATTTAGCCAAACTTATATGGTTCTTATATACTAATTCTGTATAGCAAATTGAAAAGGCTGTTTCAAGTCCAACCATACCTGGTGCTCCATTTCTTTTATTTTCCTCTGTGTGGGGAGCGTGGTCTGTTCCTATTGCATCTACTATGCCTGTTTTAATCCCTTCTATTATGGCCAAGTTATCATCTAGTTTCCTAATTGGTGGATTTACCCTATAATCCATATTATTTAAAGCTATATGGTGGGGAGTAACCTCACAAGTCACCCTAGTATTTTTAGCCTTAAAAATTCCTATGGCTTCTATGGCCTCCTTGGTACTAACATGAGATAGGTGGAGGTGGCAACCTGTAACCTGTGAAAGGTAAAGGTCCCTAAGGGTAATTATATTTTCAGAAATCCTATAGTCAATTGGAGTAAGTTCCATATCCTCTGCATGGGTCATTACTATTAAATCTTTTTCCCTAGCCTTGACCATAGCATCATAAGTTACCTTATTAGATACAACCCCATGACCATCATCAGATATTACCTTGACCTTCCTTCTGTCAATTCCCTCTAGGTGGTCCAAACTTTTACCATCAAACTTATCTGTAACAGATACAACCTGGTGGATATCTATTAAGTCCAGGTCTTTAGACCTATTTAAAACATAGTCAACAACCTCCATATTACTAGCAATAGGGTTGGTGTTTGCCATTAGGTTTACAAAAGTATAGCCACCTCTTAAGGCAGCTAAACTTCCAGTTTCTAAATCTTCTTTTTCCGTAAAACCTGGCTCTCTAAAATGTGCATGTAAATCTACAAAAGAAGGCATAACTACAAGACCCTCTCCATTAATAGTTTCAACATCATAAGTTAAATTACTAGCAATTTCTTTAATAAGTCCATCCTCTATATATATGTCTCCTAACCTATCTATTTCCCTATCCACTAATCTTGCATTCTTTATTATTAAATTCATAATTTACCTCCACTTTCAGAGCCATTTTTCAAAATTTTCCTACTATTTCCTACAAATTTTTTATTATTCCCAAGAATAAATATGGTCACAATACTTGCACTTGTACCTTCCAGTACCGTCTTCTATTAGTTCAAATTTATGGACAATTCCCCTCTCACTAGAAGTTACACACCTTGGGTTGTTACAATCTATAATACCCTCTATTTCCTTTGGTAACTCCAAGTTTATCTTTTCTTTAATACTTTCGTCCTCTATTATATTTATAGTAATTTCAGGATCTATAAAGCCCAAGGCCTTTAAGTCTAAATCCATTACATTTTCTATTTTTATCATATCCTTACAACCACGCTTCTTACTCTTGGCATTCATTATAAGGGCAACTGTAAACTCTGCCTTATCCAAGCCTAAGTACTTAAAGATGAAAAATCCTGATCCTGGCTTTATATGATCAATTACTATTCCCTGCTTAATTGAATTTATACTTAATTTATTAGCCATTATTTCGCCCCCAATATCTTTACTATAAGTGCCATCCTCATATACATTCCAAACTCTGCCTGCCTAAAATACCAGGCCCTTGGATCCTTGTCAACCTCCATAGCTATTTCATTTACCCTTGGTAGGGGATGGAGGATGGCCAAGTCTTTTTTGGCATTTTCAAGTTTTTTAAGGTCTAATATATAGCTATCCTTAAGCCTAACATAGTCAGCTTCGTTAAAGAATCTTTCCTTTTGAACCCTAGTCATATAAAGAACATCTAGGTCCCCTATAACATCTTCTAACCTTTCTACTTCACAGTAGTCACAATTTGACTTGTCTAAAACCTGGGTCTTTATATACTCAGGTATTTCAAGTTCTTCCGGAGATATTAAGACAAATTTAATATTCTCATACCTACTCATAGTTTTTATTAAGGAGTGGACAGTCCTACCAAACTTCAAGTCTCCACACATTCCTATAGTTAAGTCTTTAAACCCTCCCTTAGCCTGCCTAATGGTTAAAATATCGGCCAAGGTTTGAGTTGGGTGCTGGTGGCCACCGTCTCCTGCATTAATTATTGGCGTATCTGTAAAATCTGCAACATATCTTGGTGCCCCTTCTTTCGGGTGCCTCATTGCAATTATATCTGTATAGCAAGCAACAGTCCTAACTGTGTCTGCCAGGTTTTCTCCCTTCTTTACAGAAGATGACCCTGCATCTGAAAAACCTATCACCTGGCCTCCCAGCCTAAGCATAGCAGCTTCAAAGCTTAACCTAGTCCTGGTACTAGGTTCATAGAAAAGTGTTCCTAGAAGTTTGCCCTTACATAGGTCTTCGTAGTCACTAGGTTTTTCTATAATGTCCTGTGCTAAACTAATAATCTCTTCTAACTCCTCAACACTTAAGTCTGTTGGGTCTAGTAAATCTCTACCTTTTATCATAATTTGCCTCCTTTATATTTAGGTTCTACCTTAAAAGGAATAGTTATAAAAAAAGCCTTCCATTAAAGGAAGGCGCAATTATTCTAGGTAAAATTTTTTTATGCTATCCTTCCTAGCCTCTCTGGGTTAGTTTAAAGGTTCTCACTTCTTAATACTTTAACACAAGATTTTTTAAAAATCCACTCTTAATTTATTTTTTATTTTACAATTTTTTTCTTGACAGTTTTTATTTATATGCTATACTAGTCCATAACAAAGAAAAACAAGATAATAAATTAGCTATGAGAAGAAAAGTAGGTTTATGATGGTCTATACAGAGAGCCCTATTAGGTGAGAGAGGGTTAGAAATAGTTTACTGAAAATGGTCTTTGAGCTTAATTGTCGAGAGTTTACTTTAGACATTTACGGCACTCACACGTTATAGTGATAGGGTATAAAAGGTTTAATCCGGAGTACCTGATGAGGTATAGTACTGTGAGGTCTATATAAACTAGGGTGGTAACGCGAAGCTTTCGTCCCTTGCTTATGCAAGGGGTGGAGGCTTTTTTTGATTTTATTATATATAAATGAGGTGGTTTAATGATTCAAATTTCTAATTTAAATAAAACATTTAATATAGATGGGCAAAAGGTCCAGGCAATAAATGATGTTTCATTAAATATAGAAGATGGGGATATCTATGGAATTATTGGATATTCAGGGGCTGGAAAGTCTACTCTCCTAAGGTGTATTAATAGGCTTGAGGAGGCTGATAGTGGCAGTATTAAAATTGATGGAGTAGATATTACCAAGTTAAAAAATGAAAGCTTAAGAGATGAGAAGAAAAAAATAGGAATGATCTTCCAGCACTTTAACCTCTTACAGCAAAAAACAGTTTATGAAAATATTGCCTTCCCAATGGAGATTAGCAATTATTCTAGGGCTGATATAAACAAGAGGGTAAATGAACTTTTAGCCTATGTTGACCTGGAAGATAAAAAAGATTCTTACCCTAACCAGCTTAGTGGGGGGCAGAAGCAAAGGGTTGCCATTGCAAGGGCCATTTCAACTAGGCCCAAGCTCTTACTTAGTGATGAAGGAACTTCTGCCCTAGACCCAAGGACTACCCAGTCTATCTTGGACCTTTTAAAGCAAGTTAATAAGGACCTAGGCATAACAATAGTTATGGTGACCCACCAGATGGAAGTAGTAAAGGACATTTGTGAGAAGGTTGCCATTATGGAAAAGGGTAGGGTAATTGAAAATGATACTGTTGAGAATATTTTCACTAGGCCTAAATCAAAAACTTCTAAGCTGTTCATATCTTCTCTTAAGGGAGAAGTTGAGGAAGATATTATTGACTCCTCCAAGTATGATGGGAAAATTATCAGGCTTAGCTTCCTAGGAGATTCTGCCAAGGAGCCTGTTATATCTCAACTTATTAGAAGCTTTAATATAGATGTAAATATCTTATCTGGCAATATAAACAAGTTGCAAAAGTCTAAGGTTGGACACTTAATTGTAGAACTTATAGGAGATGAAAATGAAGTGGAAAATTCCCTTGCTTACTTAGAAGAAAATTGTAGTATTAAGTGGGAGGTGATGGAATGATTGATTTAATTATACCCTCATTTTTTGAAACCCTATATATGGTTTTTACATCAGGAGTTTTTGCAGTTATTATTGGTTTTCCTTTTGGTGTGGTCTTAACTTTAACTGAAAAGAATGGTCTTGCTGAAAATTTATTTATAAATAAACTAATAAATATTGTGATAAATATTTTAAGGTCTATCCCTTTTATTATCTTAGTAATAATCCTATTTCCCCTTTCAAAATTAATTGTTGGAACTAGGATAGGTACAACAGCATCAATTGTTCCCCTAGTTGTATCTGCAGCTCCCTTTGTTGCTAGGATTACAGAATCTAGTATCAAGGAGGTAGATAGGGGTGTTATAGAATTAGGTGTATCTATGGGGGCCAGTAATTTTGAAATAATAAGAAAAATATTAATTCCAGAAGCCCTACCAGCTATAATTTCTGGGGTTACCTTGACCCTAGTAAATCTAATTGGATATTCTGCTATGGTTGGTGCTATTGGTGGTGGAGGACTAGGTGACTTGGCCCTACAATATGGCCACTACCGTCCTAATCCTAAAATACTTTTTACTTCTGTTTTAATAATTGTTTTACTTGTTCAATTAGTTCAATTTCTTGGTGATCAACTCACTAAAAGATTTGATAAAAGGTAGTTAACTTAAAGGAGGAATGAAAATGAAAAAGAGAATTTCAATATTATCAATTTTAGTTTTATCTTTATTTGTATTTGTTGGCTGTGGAAAAAAGGCTGATAGTGATGTAATTAAAATAGGCGTAAGCCCTAATCCCCATGCAGATATAGTAAAGTTTGTAGAAGAAGATTTAAAGGCTGAGGGAATTAACATAGAAATTGTAGAAATTCCTGACTATGTAACTCCTAACCTTCTTTTAAATGATGGGGACCTAGACCTTAATTTTTTCCAACATCTTCCTTACTTAGATGACTTTAATAAGGAAAGAAATTTAGACCTAGTTTCCATAGGTGGAGTCCACATTGAACCCCTAGCTTTTTATTCAAATAGTTTAAAGGATATTAAGGACTTAAAAGATGGGGCTAAGATAGCAATTCCAAATGATGCAGTGAATGGTGGTCGTGCCCTAATTCTTTTAGAAAATAATGGCTTAATTAAACTAGATCCTAATGCTGGTTTAGAGGCTACTCCTAAGGATATTATAGAAAATAAATTAAATTTAAAAATTACTATGTTAGAGGCAACAACCCTTCCATCTGTTCTTCCAGATGTTGATGGAGCAGTTATTAATGGTAACTATGCCTTAGAGGCTGGTTTAAATCCATTAAAAGATGGACTTATTATAGAAGATAAGGACTCTCCTTATGTAAATATTGTGGCTGCAAGAAAAGAAGACAAGGACAAGGAAGAGTTCAAAAAAATAATTAGTGCCCTTAACTCAGAAAAAATTAAGGACTACCTAATAGAAAATTTTGATGGGGCTGTTGTTCCAACATTTTAATAAAAAACCAAGCTTCTCGGGAGGCTTGGTTTTTTTAATTTAAGCCTATAAATTTTTTAATATTTTAACCCCCTTCCAGCTATGCTATACTATATTGACCTAATATATAAAAGGAGGCCTATATAATGGACTATCAAATTGAAATTAAACCCTCTATGACAAGTCTCAAGCTAAAATTGAGTTTTTATAGTTTACTTATCCTATTTCTAGTGCTAGATAAGTCTTGGAGCCTATTTTCTCCCTTTTCCTTCCTAGGTCTATATTTAAAAGTAAGCTTGCTTGTATTTTCCCTAGTTAAGCTTATTATTGCTGGATATAAACTAATAAAAAAATATCCTATAATTTTAGTTTCTAGCTATGGAATTATAATTAATAATTTTGAGTCTGCTTTTGAAGACCTTAGTATTAATAGGAGGGGGCAAGCCTGGATTTTTTCCAATGGTGAAAGCTCTTTTAAATATACTGGTCCCTTGAGTAAGAAAGACTTCTTATTTATAGAAAATGGGTTTAAATCAACAGAAAAATAAGGATAGGCCTAGGCCTATCCTTATTAAAATATTGTATTTAGGCAAGTTTTTCTAGTATAGCCCTTAAAAAATCTGGCAGGTCCTTTGGAGTCCTAGATGTTACTAGGTTACCATCAACAACAACTGGCTCATCTAAATATTTTCCACCAGCATTTACTAGGTCATCCTTTATGGAGAAGAAACCCGTTAGATTTTTTCCACTTAAGTCACAAGCTGAAGCCATTAACCAAGGTCCATGGCAAATTCCAGCAATTAACTTTCCAGCCCTATCCATCTCCCTTACAAAGTCAACAGTAGCCTGGCATCTTCTCATATGGTCTGGTGAAAAACCACCTGGAATTATAACCCCCTCATAATCCTCTGGATTTATTTCCTCTGAACTATGGCTACTAATTTCCTTTAAGCCATTTTTCCCAACATAAGTCTTATTTTTCTCACTTCCTACTAGGTGGACCTCAAATCCTTCTTCTAACAACCTGTAGTATGGATAAATTAATTCTTTTTCATCAAAAAGGTTTTCCAGTAAAACTGCTATTTTTTTCATTTAACCACTCCTTTATAAACCTATACCCAATAAAAAAATAAACTAGAGCACCTGGCCCTAGTTTAAATGGTCAACATTTCCTTCTTCTAAAATCTTAAACTTCCTATCTTTTGTATATTCAACTATTGAAAGTGAGGTATTTTTTACAACAGGTGTTTCCCATATTTCTCCCATATCCTTATTTTTTAAAATAGTTAAAATAGTGCTTATTACAACACCATGGGTTATAACTAAAACATTTTCCTCCCTGGCCTTATTTTGGATTATTTTCTCAAGCCCTAAACCAACCCTAGTAAATAATTCCTCATAAGATTCACCAGTTTCATTAATATAACCCCTAGGATTTTCCCATAGGTTATACATATCATCTGGGTATGTTTTCCTTAATTCTTCCAAGCTTTCCCCCTCAAACTTACCAAAATTCATCTCTTGAATTTCATCTAAAATAGTTACTGGTATATCCAATGAACCCTTTACATGGTCCATAGTCTCAAGAGTCCTCCCTAAAGGGCTTACATATATCCTATCGAAATTTATATTCCTAATATGGTCATGTAGTTTTTTTGCCTCTTCTATTCCTTTTTCAGTTAGGTTGGAGTTTTTTGCCCCCTGCATCCTTCCTTCTTCATTCCAAATTGTTTGTCCATGCCTTACTATATATATTTTCATTTAACCACCCTTTTAAAATATCCTAATTTATTTACCTCAATATCTATACTTTTTTGCAAGCTTAAAAAATCTTCCTCCCTAAGGGATGCAACTACACAAGTGGCTGGTCCAGCCGTAGTTTTTATATCTACATTTATTTCCTCTAAAAGCTCATAGGCCAAATTATTGGTCCTAGCCATTTCAGAAAGCTCATATTCAATCCCCTTGGACCCTACTGGCAGAACTTCGTGGACAAGGCCTAGGTCTAATATTTTTAAAAGCCTAGGAATATCCATAATACTTTTGCCCTCATCCTCCACCACTTCATCTCCAACTTTAGGCAGTCCAATACTAACAGCCAAATCTCCCTCTCTAGTTTTTGGCCTCTGCCAGGTCTCCCTGTTAATTATACCAATAATAGTTATCCCAACTCCAGTTAGGCTAACAGGAATATTTTCTTCCGTCGTTCCAGTTAAGCCTAGGTCTATATCAAAATCTAGGGGTTCTAAACAGGCCTTGATCCCTTCTATAATCCCCTTTCCACTTGGGTCCATTTCAACAGCCAAAGTATTAACAACACTAATTGGTCTAGCTCCAAAAGCCAAATTTTCCATTAGGGCAACCAGGGTTGTATAATACCCAATTAGCTCTGGACTAGCCTTTACTATATCATTTTCCTTACTGCCTATCCCTCCAGCAGAATCACAAGATATAACTAGAGCCTGGCTCTCATTAATATCTATTATTGTTAAGTCCCTAAATCTTTCTAGTTTCATTCCAGCCTCCTACCACAATATGGACAAAAATCATAAGCTTCATCCACAGTTTTTTTACACTCCCTGCAAACTCTTGCCTTGGACCCCCTATTTATAATTATTAGGTCTTCCTCTCCAAGGTCTACATCTTGAGATTTCTCAATCCTCTTTCCAATTTCTTCACTTATGGAAAAAGTAGTATTGCAACAGCTTGTTAGTCCAAAATATTCCTTGTTCCACTTCAAAATAGGAATAAAAAATAGACTAAGTCCAGTATAGGTCATAAAGACATTAATCCTCCCATAGCCTTCACAGTTTGGGCAGATTATCCTACTGGAAAAATTTAAATCCTTAGTTTTACTTGAAATTCCAGATATAAATATCATTTTTCCACCTCTTATAGTTATGCCATTTAATTATAACATAAAAAATAATTTATAAGCTAAAAAGCAAGTAAGGGGGGACTAAATTAGTCCCCCCTTGCAATTTTTTACATTATTATATTTTCAAAACTTACATCTATAAGCCTTTCAAAGTCTCTTGGGTTTACTTCTACTTGATGGCCGATTTTTCCAGCTGAAACGACTATAGTCTCTAAGCCTACTGCCGACCTATCTATTACAGTCTTAAAACTTTTTTTCATCCCAATAGGAGAGCAACCACCCCTTATATAACCTGTTATTTTATTGATATCTGCAACCCTTATCATTTCAACAGATTTTTCACCAACAGCCTTAGCAGCCTTCTTAAGGTTTAATTCCTCTGCAACTGGGATTACAAAAACATAGTGGTCCTTAGAGTGGCCCTGGCAAACCAGAGTCTTATACACCCTATTAACTTCTAGGCCAATTTGCTTGGCAACTGTAATTCCATCAAGATGGTCCTTGTCTGCCTTGTACTCATAAGTTTTATAGCCTATATTTTCACTATCTAAAATTCTCATAACATTGGTTTTTTTGGTTTTTGCCATAATAATTCTCCTTTATTCCTAGGTCCTATTCTTCCAAATATCCTAACTTAACAGACTCATTAACCAAGCCTTCTGCATAGGCATAAAGGTCTTTGGAAACTTCCTTAATTGGAGCGATCCTTTTAAGAACCTTCTCCCTAGATATATTATACTTAACCCAGGTCCCCCCATTATTATAGAAGTTGTTTAAAATTGGTTGTAGCCTGTCTACAGAGTTGGCAAAAAGAGCCTCCCTGGTTTCCATAGCCTCAAATTCTTCCCAGTAACTTCTTAGCTCTTGGCCTTTTTTAGGACTAAGCATTCCAAATATTTTTTCTGCTGCCAGGGTTTCTCTCTCTAGCTTATCTTCATATCCAACCTCATCATAAGCAAAAGTATCCCCTGCATAAATCTCAACTAAGTCATGGACTAAGACCATTTTTATTACCTTAAAAAGGTCCAAGTCCCCATCTACATATTCTTCTAAAACCATAGCCATAACAGCTATATGCCAAGAATGCTCTGCATCATTTTCTCTTTTGTCCTTGCCTATTAAACTAGTCATTCTTTCTATAGACTTCATCTTATCTAGCTCTTTTATAAACTCTATATCTTTTTCTAATTTAACCATAGTTTCACTCTCTATTCTTCTAACTTTAATGCAGCTGTAATTGGTGGTACTACTTGTTTTTTTCTTGAAACAACACCTGGAGCATTAAAAGTATTATTTTTTATCTTGCTACCAAAAGCCGATGCTATTTTCTCCTTGTCATTACCTACAACTATAATTTCTGATGATTCATTAAATATGTCAGTCAATAGTAAAACTAAGGAGTTATACCCCCTCTTGTCCCTAAGACTTTCCATCTCTATTAATAGTTCATTTTTAGTATTTTCTAAACTCTCAAGGTCCATAGTAAAGACTTGAGATATGGCAATTTTTTTCTCCTGGATTGTAAACTCCTTAAAATCTTGGTTTATAATTTCCTTAGGAGTCTTTCCCTCAAGAGAAGTTCCTGCCTTAAACATTTCATTGGCAAAATCTTCTAGGTCTATATTGGCAATCTTTGCCAGCCTATCTAGGATTAGTTTATCCTTAACTGTAGCAGTTGGCGACCTTAAAAGTAAAGTATCAGAAATAATTGCTCCAGCTAGGATACCTGCAATTTCCCTACTAGGCCTCCTTCCATTTTCAAAGAATATGGAAGAAATAATAGTTGCTGTACTTCCAACTGGCTCATTCCTAAAATAAATAGGTTTACCAGTAAATACATTGGCCACCCTGTGGTGGTCTATTATTTCTAAAATTTCAGCCTCTTCCAGTCCATCAATAGATTGGCTTCTTTCATTGTGGTCTACTAAAATAACATTTTTCTTTTTACTAGAAATTAAGTGGTATCTTGAAATAAGGCCTATAACTTCCTTATCATTATTTACTACTGGATAAGTCCTATACCTAGTTTTAGACATTTCTTCCCTAACATCGTCTAAAATTTCATCCTCATTAAAGTATACCAGGTCCTTCTTAGTCATAGTATAACCAACAGGAATGGCCTGGGTAATAAGTTTGGCCGCTGTAAAAGTATCATGTGGTGATACTATTAAGCTTATATTTTTTTCCTTGGCCCTTTCTATAACCTTTTCACTTGGGCAAATACCCCCTGTGATAATTAAAAGGGATACACCACACTCTAGTCCTAGTAGCTGAGCATCTTCCCTACTTCCACAAATAGCAATATCTTCTTCATCTATAAAACCTCTTGCGTCCTTAGGATCCATCGCTATAACAATAGTCTTTCCTCTTAATGGTCTTTCATTGCTAGTATAAATAGGTTCTGCTGATAATGTGTCTAATATATTATCTAAAGTAGCACCTGATTTTGCAAGTATTGTATTATCCCAAACATCAATATATTTTTTTATAATGTCTGATGCTGAAATCATACCAATTAACTTCTTGGAATCATCTACTACTGGAATACTATTTAAGCCAGTCGTTTCCATTATGCTTAAGGCCATTTTAATTGAAATATCTGGAGATATTGGTGCTATTCTATCATAGTCTATATCCCCTATAGATAGCCTTACTGTTTCCTTTAATATTGGCTTTTCAACCCCAAAGTAATTTAAAATAAATTCTGTCTCCCTGCTAATCTCACCTAGTCTAACAGGTACTGCCTCTTGGCCAATGGAGTTTTTATATTCGGCATAAGCTAATGCTGAACATATTGAATCTGAATCTGGATTCTTATGCCCCATAATATAAATTTTTTCCTGCATTTAATCTTCCCTCCCGGAGTCAATTATACCATAGAGGAAATTTATATAGCAATGGAGTAACTTATTTTTTATCTATTTTGAAAAATCCCCCTTGACTTTTTATAAAAATAAATATATAGTGTATCCAAGTAGAAAAGAATTAAAGGCGTTGATGGAGAAAAAAATACTAAAACCTTATTTACAGAGAGCTAGGCCGGTGAAATCTAGCAATAGGGAGGTATATAATATTCACTCCATAGCTGTTTCGTTCAATGAGTAAATCTAGTAGACGATTCCGGAGGCTCACCGTTAAAAGAGATAGGATTGTTAGATCTGATTGAGGATGACTTAGTCATTAAATAAGGGTGGTACCACGGAGATATAATCTTTCGTCCCTATAAAATTAGAAAATTTCTAGTTTTATAGGAGCGAAAGATTTTTTTATTTCTCAACTTATCTAACTTAAGTTTAATTTATTAGGAGGGTTTTTTTATGAAAAAAAATTTAAAAGTACTATTATCTTTAATCTTGGCAGTATCTCTAACTTTAGTTGGATGTAGTAAGGGTAATGAAGAAAAGAAACTTGTAATAGGAATTAACCAGTTAATGGAGCACCCAGCCTTGGATGATGCTAGGGAAGGCTTCATAGAAGAACTAAAGGACCTAGGGCTAGATGTTGAAATTAAGTATATGAATGCCCAAGGTGAAATACCAAACTCTATTAGTATAGCAGAAAAGTTTGTGGCTGATAAGGTAGACCTTATTTATGCAATTGGAACTCCAGCAGCCCAGTCTACAAGACAGGTTGCAAAAGATATACCAGTTTTATTTTCCGCTGTTACTGACCCTGTTGAGTCTGGATTAGTTGATGATTGGATAGAGGTTGGGGGAAATGTTACTGGAACTTCTGATAGGGCAGATGTCTTGGAACAGCTTAAACTTTTCCATGAGATTGACCCTAGTATAAAAACTATTGGAATTATATATAATACTGGAGAATCTAACTCTACTATACAAATTAAGGAAGTGGAAAAAGCCCTTCCAGAAGTAGGGCTTGGTCTTGAAACTATTGGGGTTAGTAATATAAATGATATCTCCCAGTCTATGGAATCTCTAATGAAAAAAGTAGATGCCATCTATATTCTTAGTGACAATATGGTAGCTTCTGCTGTTGGACTTGTTAAGGAAAAACTTATAGAAAAACAAATGGTTTCTGTATCTGCTGAAGAATCCCAGGTAAAAGGGGGCATCTTAATAACCCAAGGAATTAGCTACTATGACCTAGGAAGGGATACTGGTAAGATGGCCAAGGAAATCCTAGTTGATAAAAAAGATGTTAAGGATATTCCTGTTGGACTTTCACAAAATAAGGATTTAAAAATCAATAGTGACACCTTGGAAAAATTAAATTTAGATAAAAATTTAAAGCCTTTCAAAGATGCTAAGGTTATTGATTAAACCTAAATATGCTAAACTTTTTTATACCACCTTTTGAGTATATATTAAAAATATTTTCATTTTTTTCTTGACAAAGTATTAGTTTGATACTAATATGGTACTTAATCAATTATGGAAGAAAATACTTTGCAGGAGAGAAAAATATTTGGTAGTTGTTAAGAGAGAGCTGGGTTAGGTGTGAGCCAGTAACAATGACGATATATAATATACACTCCTAAGTAGGTTTGTTGAAATAAGAGTAGGCAAACTCGGGGGCCCGCCGTTAAAAGGGATAGGACTGTTAGGTCTGATTGAGTGATGATAATTAATTATGTTATCATAATTAGGGTGGTACCACGGAGATATTTTAATCTTCCGTCCCTATAGGTTTAGCTAAAGCTAGGTTTATAGGGGCGGGAGATTTTTTTATTATCTAAAATCATTCAATCCTAGGACTATTACTAAAATTGTTATAGGAGGAATTGAAATGAAAAGGAAAAGTTTAGTTGCTTTATTTTTAATTACAGTATTAAGTGGTTTATTACTAGTTGCTTGTGGCAATAAGGAGGACTCTAAGTCTTCTAGTGGTGGTTTCCAAATTGGAATTAACCAATTTACAGAACACCCTGCCCTAGACCAGGTCAGGGAGGGTTTTATCAAAGAGCTTGAAGAAATAGGTGGCTTTAAAGTAGACTTCATTAGTGCCCAAGGAGATATGGCCAATACAATTAGTATTTCTGAGAAGTTTGTGGCTGATAAAAAAGACTTAATATTTGCTATCGCTACCCCTTCTGCCCAATCTACTAAGCAGGTTACAAGTGAACTACCAATAGTTTTTTCAGCTGTTACTGACCCTGTTGAAATTGGTCTTGTAGAAGACTTTAATAAGCCTGGTGGAAATATTACAGGAACTTCTGATGAAAGTCCTATTGAGAAACAATTGGAATTATTTAAAATCCTAGATGAAAATATTAAGACTATAGGAATTATTTACAACACTGGTGAAATTAATTCACAGGTTCAAATTGAAAATGCTAAAAAAGCTGCCAAGGATCTTGGCTTAGAAATAGAAGCTATTGGGGTTAATAATATTAATGACATAGCCCAAGCTACTGATTCCTTAATAAAAAAAGTAGATGGTATCTATACCATAACAGATAATATGGTTGCTTCAGCTATTAACCTAGTGGCAGAAAAAGCCACTGCCAATAATATCATAACCATTGGGGCTGAAGAGGCCCATGTAAAGGGTGGCATTTTAATGACTGATGGCCTATCCTACTTTGAACTAGGCAGGCAGTCTGCCCGTATGGTTAAGGAAATCCTAGTTGACAAAAAAGACCCAGCTAGTTTCCCTTGTGAAAAAGCTGAATCAACATCAAAAGTATATAACGAAAAAACCCTAAAGCAACTTGGGCTAGACATAAATAACCAAGCCTTTAAAGATGCCAATAGGATAGAATAAAAGGAGAATTATTATGAATGGACTTATACAGACTTCCATAGAACAAGGGTTAATCTTTGCAATCCTTGGAATGGGCGTTTATCTTACAAATAAAGTTTTAAAAATGGCAGATTTATCAGTTGAGGGAAGCTTTCCCTTTGGAGCCTTTATTTTTGCTAAGTTTTTACTAATGGGAGTAAATCCTATACTTGCTAGTTTGCTAGCCTTTGCCTTTGGTAGTTTGGCTGGCCTTTTAACAGCTATCTTTTTTACAAAGTTTAAAATAAACTCCCTCTTGTCTGGGATTTTAACTATGAATATTTTATATTCTGTAAACCTAAGAATAAATGATAAATCTAATATACCACTTTATAATCATGACTTAATATTTGACCTAGGCCCTAGGCTTTTAATCTTAATAATAATAGCCATCCTGGTTAAAATATTACTTGACCTATTTTTAAAAACTGAGTTAGGTTACTTACTAGTTGCTACTGGAGACAACGAATCACTAGTAAAGTCCCTAGGACAAAATAGTGATAATTATAAGATCTTAGGTCTTATGCTTTCCAATGGATTAATAGCACTTTCTGGGGCTCTTATGGCCCAACTTCAAGGCTATGTAGACTCCCAAATGGGCAAGGGTACTTTAGTTGTAGCTCTTGCAGCCATAATAATTGGAGACACTATCCTTAGGAAGTCATCCCTAATTAAAAGTACAACTCGTGCTATTATAGGGGCTGTTATCTATAAGCTAATTGGTGGATTTGCCATAGACCTAGGTTTAAAACCTACTGACTTGTCTGCTATAAATGCCATTATCGTAATAATATTTTTACTTTATAATAATTTTGCCGTAGATTTTTTAAATAGTTTAAAGGGAAAGAAAGGTGATAAGTATGCTTAAGATTTCTAATTTAGAAAAAACATTCAATAAAAATACAGAAAATGAAGTCCATGTTTTCCAGGGCCTTAATATAAGTTTTGAAAAAAATAAGTGCACTGCCATAATCGGATCTAATGGTTGTGGTAAGTCAACCCTTATGAATATTATTGGAGGAAGTATTCTTTCTGATAAAGGGGCTATTGAAATAAATGGTGTTGATGTTTCTAAGCTAAAAGAAGAAGAAAGATCTAGGTATATTGGTAGGGTTTACCAGGACCCTTCTATGGGGGTTTCACCATCCCTTACTATTTTAGAAAATATGGCCTTGGCTGATAAGAAAAATAAAAAATTTTCCCTAAGACCCCTGGTTAATAAGAAAAAAATAGAGTCTTATAAGGAACTAGTAAGCCAGCTAGACCTAGGCCTAGAAAATTTAATGAATACTAAGGTTAAGTTTTTATCTGGTGGCCAAAGGCAGTCCCTGTCACTTATAATGGCTAGTATGAAGCATCCTGACATTCTCTTACTAGATGAACACACTGCAGCACTTGATCCTAAGACTTCCCATGTTGTTATGAATAAAACAAAGGACTTAATTGATAGGTTTGAAATGACTACTATTATGATCTCCCACAATATGAGGGATGCAATAAAGTATTCTGATAGGATTATTATGCTGGACAAGGGCAGGGTTGTCCTTGATAAAAATAGTGATGAAATAAGGGAAGAAGACTTAAATAATATATATATAGAAAAATTAAACAAGGCTATAGCCATCTAAATAAAAAAGAAGTCCCTAGTTAAAAGGTGACTTCTTTTTTATTTAGATTACTTCCATTAGGTTTATCATCTCTATTAGGCTAAGGGCTGTATCATAACCCTTATTTCCAGCCTTGGTTCCAGCTCTTTCTACTGCCTGTTCTATGGTATCAGTTGTAAGAACTCCAAATATAACTGGTTTTTCCAGGTCTAAAGAAACCTGGGCAACCCCCTTAGAAACTTCACTACAAACATAATCATAATGAGATGTGCTCCCCCTTATAACTGCTCCTAGGCACAGGACTCCATCGTAGTCCTTTCTAGCAAGTTTCTTTGCTGCAAGGGGAATTTCAAAAGCACCTGGAACTAAAACTAAGTCTATATTTTCTTCCCCTATTCCATGTCTCACTAGACAGTCTTTAGCCCCATCTATAAGCCTAGAAACTATAAAATCATTAAACCTCCCTGCCACAATTGCAACCCTACTATTTTTTCCTATTAAATTTCCTTCAATTATATTCATATTTTCCCCCCTATAATATATGGCTCATTCTTTCTTTTTTTGTATTTAAGTAAAATTCATTGGCCTTGTTACTTGGAATAATTATTGGAAGCCTTTCAGTAACTTCTATCCCAAACTTTTCTAGACCCTCTATCTTGTCTGGATTATTAGTCATTAACCTAACCTTGGAAATACCCAACCTTTCTAAAATTTTACTGGCAATACTATAGTCTCTTAGGTCTGCTGGAAATCCCAGGGCAATATTTGCATCAACAGTGTCATACCCCCTATCTTGTAATTCATAGGCCTTAAGTTTATTTATAAGCCCAATTCCTCTTCCTTCCTGCCTTAAATAAACCAAGACCCCCCTTCCTTCCTTGGCAATATTTTCCATAGCTTTTTTGTATTGTTCTCCACAATCACACCTACTAGAACCTAGTCCATCACCTGTTAAGCACTCAGAATGAACCCTAGTTAAAACTGGACTAGTTCCTCCTATATCTCCCATAACCAAGGCCAAATGATGGTCATTACTTAGCCTGTCTACAAAGCCTACTATTTCAAACTCCCCATACTTTGTTGGCATTTTAGCCCTTGTTACTAAGTCCATATGGTTTTCCATTAACTTCCTATAGTCTATTAAATCCTCTATTGTTATAATTTTTATTCCATGCCTTCTACTAAATTCAAATAATTCTGGCAGCCTAGCCATAGTCCCATCTTCATTCATAATTTCACAAATTACCCCAAGTTCTTTCAAGCCCGCCAGCCTCATTAAATCAACAGCTGCCTCAGTATGGCCTGGCCTTTCTAAAACTCCCTTATCCTTGGCCTTTAATGGAAAAATATGACCTGGCCTCCTATAGTCTTCACCAGTGGTTTCTGGGTCTAATAATTTTTTTATACTAAGGGCCCTTTCAAAAGCAGAAATACCAGTAGTTGTTTCTATATGGTCCACACTTACAGTAAAGGCAGTCTGGTAATTATCAGTATTTTTTTCAACCATAGGTCCTATTTCTAACCTTTCTAATAATTCACCACTACAAGGACTACAAATTAACCCCCTGGCATAACTGGCCATAAAGTTTATATCCTCTCCCCTTACTAGTTCTCCAGCCATTATTAAATCCCCTTCATTTTCACGGTCTGGATTGTCTACAACTATAAGCATCTTACCAGCTTTTATATCTTCAATTGCCTCATCTATCCTATTAAATTTATACATATAAACCCTCCTATATAAAACCATTTTTACTTAATAAGTCCATTGTTACTTCTCCTTTTCCAGTAGCCCCATCTTTGTTTTTCCCTAAAAGTTTAGAAAGATACTTAGCAAGCATATCAACCTCTATATTTAAACTTGAACCTAGCTTCCTATCCCTTAAAACTGTTTCCTCCAAGGTATGGGGTATTACAGAAACAGTAAAGCTTGACCTGGTTACATCAACAACCGTTAAACTTATTCCATCAAGACCTATAGACCCCTTCTCAACCACATAGTCCAAGATATCCTCCCTAGGCTTTACTGTATACCAAAGGGCATTTTTATCCTTTCTTAAGCCTACTACCTCCCCTGTAGTATCAATATGGCCACTAAGTAAATGGCCACCCAGCCTATCACCCAAAGCCAAGGCCCTTTCCAAATTAATCCTAGAGTTTTCCTTAAGGCTCCCTAGGTTGCTCCTAGACAAACTTTCTTTCATAATATCTGCCATAAAGTAGTCTAAACCAAGCCTAGTAACTGTTAGGCAAACGCCATTGCTAGCAATACTATCCCCTAGTTTTGTGCCCTTAAGTACTTTTTTACAGGCTATCTTGATTGAATATTTATCAGCCCTATTCTCAATGGCCATGACCCTTCCAACTTCTTCAACTATTCCAGTAAACAAAATATCACTTCCTAACATAAGCTTCTAGGTAAAAATCCTCTGAAAGTTTTTCAAAATTTGTAAACTCTAACTTAAAACACTGGTCTATTTCCTTAACTCCTGATCCTCCAACAGGAGTTTTTGAACCTATCCCCCCCATTATTTTAGGAGCTATAAAAGTATAAACCTTATCCACTATGCCCTCCTTAAAGGCAGAAAAATTTACTTGGGACCCACCCTCAATTAAAACTGAATCTATGCCCTCTTTTCCTAAAATTTTTAGGCCCTCCTTAAGGTCTAAGCCCTCTCCAGTAGCATTTATTTTAAATATCCTTCCTCCTAAAGCTTTTACAGCCTCCTCCTTAGACCCATCCACCTCTTTACTAGTAAAAATTATAGTATTCTCTGGGTTTTCCCTTAAAACTTTGGCATCTAAACTTATTCTAAGCCTAGTATCTAAAATTATTTTAATAGGGTTTCTCCCCTCTTCAAGCCTACAAGTTAGGCTAGGGTCATCCTTTATAACAGTATTTATTCCAACCATTATCCCCATATACTTCTTCCTAAGCCTATGCCCAAGCTCTCTAGCCTCCTGACTTGTTATCCACTTGGACTTAAAATCTTCCGTAGCTATTTTCCCATCAAGGGTCATGGCAGTTTTAACAGCCACAAAGGGGAGCTTTTTTTCCATATATTTTATAAAAGTCTCATTTAGCTTCCTAGACTTATCTTCCAAGATACCAACTTCAACTTCTATACCAGCAGACTTTAATATTGCTATTCCCCTACCCGCAACTTTTTCATTAGGGTCCTCCATACCAATGTAAACCCTCCTTATCCCTTCTTTAACTATCCTCTCAGCACAAGGGGGAGTCTTACCATAGTGGCTACAAGGCTCTAAGTTTACATAAAGGTCTGCCCCTTTAAGGTCTTCTTTTGCAGCCTCAATTGCATTTATCTCACTATGGTTGCCACCATAATTTTTATGATAGCCCTTTGCTATTATTTTCCCATTCTTAACTATAACTGTTCCAACCAGTGGGTTGGGATTTACCCTTCCCTCTCCTAGCCTAGCCAAATTAATGGCCTCTAGCATAAATTTTTCCTTCATTATTTCACCCCATAAAAATAAGCCCTGAAATTTCAGGGCTTAAAAATATAAATAGCTAGGACAATTAATCATAATTATAAGAAACAAAAACCCTGAAATATTTAAAATATTCCAGGGTAAATAAACATAATTATAGTCTAACTATAGTATACATATTTTCTTCTTTCATCCAGACTGTACTGTCGGCTTTGGAATCTAACCAAATCAACCATTAGGCTCGCGGGCTCTACCGCCGGTAGGGAATTTCACCCTGCCCTGAAGAACTATATTAAATTTTTATCTTTACAATTTCATTATACAGATTAATAAATATTTGTCAAACTTTTTTCTGAAATAAAATCCTAGCTAAACTTTATTATTTTATGGCTTCCAAAGCTTCTAAATTGGCCTTTATAGTTCTTTCTATATCCTCCATTGAATGGGCCTCTGACATAAACATACATTCAAATTGTGCTGGTGGAAGCATAATTCCTCTTTCTAGCATTTCTTTAAAATACCTAGCATAAAGTTTAGTGTCACACCTTTGCACATCATCATAGTTTCTAAATTCTCCCTCGGCAAAAAATAGGGTCAACATATTTCTAAACCTAACAATTTCTGCCTTAATTCCAACTTTTTCTATATTTTCTCTTATACCTTCCTCAAGAAGTCTAGCCTTATTAATCATCTGGTCATAAATATCCCTATTTCCATCTAAAATATTTAGTCCCCTTAGGCCTAGGTTCATTGCAACTGGATTGCCTGAAAGAGTTCCTGCCTGATAAACTCCTCCTTCTGGAGAAATAATTTCCATTATCTCCCTCCTACCTGCATAGGCACCAACTGGCATTCCTCCACCTATTATTTTTCCAAAGCAAGCCATATCAGGAGTTATCCCATAAACTTCTGCTGCCCCACCATAGGATATCCTATAGCCTGAGATTACCTCATCAAAAATTAGTAGGGCTCCTTTTTCTTTTGTCAGGTCCCTAAGTCCTTGTAAAAATTCCTTGCTAGCAGGTATAAGTCCCATATTACCAGCAACTGGCTCTAAGATTACCCCAGCTATATCATCATCTTCTTCAAAAGTTTTCCTTACATCTTCCAAGTCATTATACCTGCAAACTATTGTATTTTCTACAATTGCCTCTGGCACTCCCAGGCTTGTTGGTACTCCATAGGTAATTGTTCCTGACCCAGACTTTACCAAAAGTGAATCATTGTGCCCATGGTAGCAACCCTCAAACTTAATTATCTTGTTTTTCCCCGTAAAACCTCTGGCTACTCTAATAGCAGACATTGTAGCTTCTGTACCAGAGTTTACCATCCTAACCATATCTATGCCTGGATAGGATTCTACCATTTTCTTTGCCATTTCAACCTCTATTTTTGTTGGAAGTCCAAAACTAAAACCTTTTTCAATTACTTCCCCAATTCCCTCCATAAGTCTTTCATCATTATGGCCTAAAATGGCTGGTCCCCAGGAACCAATATAATCTATATATTCATTGCCATCTTCATCTTCAATCTTACTTCCATACCCCCTGGTTATAAAAACTGGACCAGTATCAACAGCCTTAAAGGCCCTAACAGGACTATTTACTCCACCTGGGATATATTTAACTGCTTCTTCAAAAATTTTCTTTGACTTATCAAGCTTCATTTTATACCTCCTATTTATTTAACTCTCTTGCAATTTCTTTTGCAAAATAAGTTATAATAATATCAGAACCTGCCCTCTTTAAAGATATTAGGGTTTCCATAATAACATCCTTGTCCATAAGCCCCTCTTCCACTGCCATTTTTAACATAGAG
Source organism: Tissierellales bacterium (assembly GCA_030146705.1). GTDB lineage: Bacteria > Bacillota > Clostridia > Tissierellales > Tissierellaceae > CAMIXG01. Next base: position 121,463 of record JASLBE010000044.1, read on the forward strand.
TATTCCCCACTAACATTATAGGAAACTATTGGAATATTAAACTCATCCTTGGCCCTCCTAATAATATCCATATAGGCCAGGGCTGGCTTAACTATTATAAGGTCGGCTCCCTCCTCAATATCATAGGCAATTTCCCTCATAGCTTCATCACTATTATAGTAGTCCATTTGATAGGTCTTCCTGTCTCCATGGCTTGGAGCAGAATCAGCTGCATCCCTAAAAGGTCCATAATAATTAGAAGCATACTTAGCACTATAGGCCATAATTGGAGTGTTTTCATAGCCATTTTCATCTAAAATCTTCCTAATGTAGGCAACCCTTCCATCCATCATATCTGATGGGGCAACCATATCACTGCCTGCCTTTACATGGCTTAGGGCAATTTTCCCTAGGTATTCCAGGGTCTTATCATTATCTACATCTCCATCATCAGTTAAAATTCCACAATGGCCGTGGGATGTATATTCACACATACAAACATCTGTTAGGACATACATTTCTGGATATTTTTCCTTAATGGCCCTTGTAGCTTTTTGAATAATACCATCAGCTGCAAAACCTGATGTCCCACACTCATCCTTATAGCCTGGTACTCCAAATAAGATTACAGATCCCACGCCTAGGTCTAAAAGTTCCCCTACTTCTTCTATAACTTTATCCACTGAAAAATGGTAAACATCCTTCATAGATGGAATTTCTTTTTTAATATTTTCACCCTCTACTACAAATAGTGGATAAATTAAATCATCTTTAGAAAGATTGGTTTCCCTAACCATCTTCCTTATAGTTAAATTTTTTCTAAGTCTTCTACCTCTATTGAAATTCATTCCTACTCCTCCTTAGTCATAGCCTGGATAATCCCATCAACTGTATATTCTTCAGCCTCTAAGTCTATATCATATCCTGACTCTTTTATTGTTTCCGTTGTTATAGGTCCTATTGAAACAATCTGTCCTCTTTCTATTATACCACTATGGTCTTCACCTAAGATTTCTTTAAAGTTTTTAAAGGTTGAGGATGAAGTGAAAACTAAGGAATAGTCTTCTAAATTTTCCAGTTTTTCAATTATCTCTTCCTTGGCTCCCTCATCTTTTAGGGTCCTATATATTACAACTTCTTTTACCTCTGAGATTTTCTCTAGGTCTCTTATTAGTTTTTCCCTAGCAATTTCAGCCCTTGGAACTAGGAGCCTACTATCCTCTTTAACCTCCCTCTTAAGGACATCAAATAAGTCTTCAGCCACATACTTATCTGGCATCAAGTCAGCCTTTAGTCCATACTCTTCCAGAGCCTCATAAGTTTTTGCCCCAACTACAGCTATTTTTAAGCCTGCTAGTTTCCTAGTATCATATCCCAAGTCAAAAAGTTCTTGGAAAAACACCCTAACCCCGTTTACAGAAGTTAAGACCAAGTAATCATATTGGTCAAGCCTATTTATCTCTTCCTTAATCTCCTTATTATCACTTACCCTCTCTATCCTTATAGTTGGAAAAGAGATTACATTGGCTCCCAGTTCTCTAAACTTTTCAATAGTAGACCTAGCAGCAGACCTTTCCCTAGTAATAACTATATTCTTACCAAATAAAGGCTTATTGTCATGGAACCTAAGCTTTTCCCTAAAGGCAACAACATCACCAATTACAATCAAGGATGGAGGGGTTATTTTTTCTTCAATTGCCCTAGTATAAATATTTTCTAAATTACCAGTAACAACCCTTTGTCTAGTAGTTGTTCCCCAGTTAATAAGTGCAGCCTTAGTTGCCTTATCTTTTCCATACTTAATAAGTTCACTAGTTATTTTTTCCAGGTTTCCAACCCCCATTAAAAATACTAGGGTCCCCTTTAATTTTGCCAGGGCCTCAAAGTTAATCTCCTCACTATCGTCTTTTAAATGACCTGTAATAACATGAAAAGAAGTTGCAATCCCCCTTTGGGTAATTGGAATTCCAGCATAGGCAAGTCCTCCTATTGCAGAAGTTATACCAGGAACCTCTTCGAATTCAATCCCCCTGTCATATAGGTACTCTCCTTCTTCTCCACCCCTACCAAAAACATAAGGGTCTCCTCCCTTAAGTCTAGCAACAATATTTCCAGCCCTAGCCTCTTTATAAATTATTTCATTTATCTCATCCTGAGTCTTGGTATGGTGTTTTCCTGACTTACCAACATAAATATATTTAACACCCTCATCTAAGTCTTCTAAAAGTTCTGGGTTTACTAGCCTGTCATAAACAACAACATTTGCTTCCTTTAAATACCTATAACCCTTTCTGGTTATAAGTCCTTCATCTCCTGGTCCTGCTCCTATTAAATATACTTTTCCCTTCATTATCTACCTATCTCCTTATTTAAAATATTAGCAAGGTCCCTGCCTAGTTTTTCAGCCTCATTAATACTTCCACTTAGGCTGGCCCTTTCTAGCCTTTCACCATTTTCAGTTCCCAAGATACCTTCAAGTTCTATCCTTTCTCCATCTACCCTACAAAAAGCCCCTACTGGAATGTGGCAACTTCCACCAGTTCCTTTTAAAAATGCTCTTTCTGCCTTGGATTGGACCTCTGCAATTGGATCAGAAATGCTCCTTAAGATTTCTTCAAGCTCCAAGTCATCCTCCCTAATTTCTAGGCCTAAAATCCCCTGGCAAGGAGATGATAAAACCAGGTCATTTTCCAAGGGAATAACCTTGTTTTCAAGCTTCAACCCTAGCCTATTAATCCCAGCTGCAGCTATAATAACTCCATCTAAGTTTTCACTTTCGATTTTTTCTATCCTGGTTTGAACATTCCCTCTAATTCCAACTACCTCTAGGTCCTTCCTATATTTTAAGATTTGGTACTTTCTTCTTTTACTACCAGTCCCAATTTTCCCACCCCTAGGTAGGTCCTCTAAAGATTCAAGTCCCCTTCTTAAAACTAAAACATCCCTATGGTCTTCCCTCTTGGGTATATATGAAAGCTTTAAACCTTTTGGTAGGTCTCCTGGAACATCCTTCATACTATGGATAGCCAAGTCTATACTTCCCTCAAGAAGTTCTTTTTCAATTTCTTTAATAAATACTTCCTTGCCACCAATCTTATCTAGAGGAACTTCATTTAAAATATCCCCCTTGGTTTTTATAATCTTTACCTCTACTTCCAGGTTTGGATTTTTTTCCTTTAACATATCTATTACATGACCTGTCTGTGTAGTTGCCAGGTTACTTCCCCTTGTTCCAACAATTATCTTCATTCTTCCACCTCATTATATTTTAAATAAAAAACTCTGAAATCTTACTTTCAGAGTTTTACTACGATTATAGGACACCTTCTTGAAGCTTAATATAAAACTCTTCTAATTCTTCTATATTTAAACTTAAAGCCTTATTTATTATTTCTCCCTTTTCTCTTGGATACTTGTCTATTGCAAGCCCCCTTAAAGCTTCCAGTAGTCCCATATATTCCACACTATATTTTTTATATCTCTCTTCTAAGTCTTTTCTTATTAACTTACTAAGGGCTGGATACTTACCCCTAGTAGAAATACTAAATAGTAAGCCTTCAGTAGTAACTATAGAAGGAGTTATAAAGCTTGAAACTTCCTTATTATCAACAATATTACAAAGTATATTTAACTTTTCACAAGCCTTGGCAATATCCAGGTTAACCCCCCTATTGGAGGTTGCCCCTATTACCATATAGGCTCCTTTTAAATATTTCTCATTATAGCTGTCCAAAATAATTTCCAAGGGTTCAAGTTCTTTAATTTCCTCCATAACATCTTCACTAATAAGCCTAACTCTAGCCCCAGCCCTTAAAAGATTTTTAAGCTTCCTGTAGGCAACCCTACCTCCACCAAAAACTATAACTTTTTTGCCATCCAGCCTTAAATTAATTGGATAATACATAAGACCCTCCTAGAACCTAAATAGGTCATTTATAGTTTCAATATAAGAATCAACATTTTCTGTATCTATAGTTTTTAAGGTTTTTATAGGCTCTCTCACTAGTCCGTTAAGGGCAGACATTAACATTTTATCAATTATCTTCCTCTCCCTCTTATCTAGGTCTAGCTTCCTATCAATATACTCCATCCTAGAATCCTTAATAGCCCTGCACCTAGCATTTAAAGATTCTAAAATAGGGTCAACCTTTATAGTTTCTAACCAGACAACAAAATCTTCAACATCCTTGGCTATAATTTCTTCAGCCTTTCTTGAAAGTTCCTCTCTCTTGGCTAAATTTTCTTCAGACATCTTGTTTAAATCATCCAGTTGGTAGAGGCTAATATTTTTATTTTCTTCAACCTCAACCTCAACATCTCTTGGCAGGGCCAAGTCTAAAATGCAAAGTTCATTTTTTAAGTCCTGGACCCTTTTTGCCTCTATTATAGTATGGGGTGCGCCAGTTGCCGTTACAAGCACATCCACATCCCTTAAAATTTCATACCTATTGTCATATTCCACTGGTATTAAGTCCTCAAAATCATCAAATATGGTCTTTATCTTACTGTGGGTCCTATTAGTTACATACAGCTTATCTAAGTTTTCTTCAGTTAAGTAGGTTATAGACAGTTTACTTATTTCTCCAGCCCCTATAACCAAGGCCCTTTTCCCCTCTAAAGAACCCAGTCTTTTCTTAACTAAGTTTATTCCTATGTAGCTTGTTGACAAAGGCACCTCAGAAATTTTTATTTCTCTCCTGATTTTTTTACCCTCATTTAATGCATCTTGAAATAACCTATTTAAAACTTTCCCACTATAATTTAGCTCCATAGAAGACAGGATTGCATCCTTTACCTGGCCTAGGATTTGGTCCTCACCTAACACAGCAGAATCCAAGCCCGAAACTACCATATATAAGTGTATAACAGCCTCTTTCCCCTTCTTAATTAAAAGATAGTCTTCTGTATTTTCAACCTTGAAAAACTTCTTATACATATTAATACTATCTTCTATAGACCTTTCTATATCTTCACTAACTACATAGACCTCACTCCTATTACAAGTGGATAGTATTACTACCTCGTTAGTAACACTATCTAAGAGTAAGTTTCCAGCCTCAATTTTTTTAGACTCTGTAAAAGAAAACTTTTCTCTAATTTCAATAGGAGTTTCCTTATGGTTTATCCCTATAACTGCTAAGTTCAAATTCTCTCACCTATTTCTCTCTAGTTTTATATAGTTTACAAGATTACACCAAAACTTGTATATTCCCCTTATTTCCAATACTTATAATATTATAATATAATTCTTTAGTCAAATACATATATTTAATCATAAGTCTATATTTTACCTATTATATAGTTTTTCCTACATATACCAAACCTCTACCTCTGATGTTGAAACTCCTATGGCTTCACCATTTAAAGCCTCAATAACATCCTCCTTGTCCCTAATCAACCCTCCAGCAATAATTGGAATCCTAGTCTCCCTATGGACCTCCTTTATTACCTTTGGCATAAGTCCTGGTAGGATTTCAACTGCATCTGGCTTAATATTTTTTATAGACTCCTTGCCAGTCCTAAGTGCTAGAGAATCTAAAACAAACAATCTTTGGATAGTAAATATGCCTAGGTTTTTTGCAGTTTTAATAATACTATTTTTAGTAGAAATTATCCCATCAGGATTTATTATCTTATCTATATATTCAAGGGCAACTGGATGTCTTGAAAAACCCTCAATTAAGTCTACATGTATGCATACAAATTTTCCTGCTTCCCTTAACTTTTCTACTATATCTTCTAAGTTCATAATATTTCCGTTTAATAAAAAAACTACCCTACAAGGAGCCTTTATTACCTCATCTATATTATCTAAATTACTTAGGGCTGCTATTATTGGATTTTCTTCTAAATACCTAAAAAATCGACTTCCCACTGTACCAATCAACCTCCTCTGTCTTCTTTATTAATTATACACGGTTTTTAAAAATAAGTTAATGGCTATATTGCTTATATTACATATTATTAATAGACTTTTCCCAAGTCCCCTATACTTTAAATACTGATTATGTTATAATATAATAAATATAGTATAACACAATTATATATTTGGTCGGAGAAAAGAGAACCAAAAGCATGTCCTTATTTTTAGGGCATCTTTTTGGTTCTCTTTTTCTTTATTTTTAAGGAGGCGTTTTTATGTATGATGTAATTATTATTGGTGCTGGAATAATTGGCAGTTTTATAGCACGAGAACTTACAAGATATAATGGCAAAATTTTATTGTTAGATAAAGAAAATGATGTGGCAAATGGTACTACTAAGGCAAACACTGCCCTTGTCCACGCAGGCTATGATGCTATTGAAGGTACAAATATGGCCAAGTTTAATGTTGATGGTAACAAGATGTTTGATGAGATTTGTGAAGACCTTTATGTTCCTTTTGAAAGGCCTGGATCCCTTGTTTTAGGTTTTAATGATGAGGATAGAAAAACTATAGAACGCCTATACCACAGGGGGAGGGAAAACCATGTCCCTGATATGGAAATTCTTGAAAGGGAAGAGCTTTTAAAACTAGAGCCCAACCTAGGTGATGAGGTTGTGGTAGGACTCTATGCAAAAACTGGCGGTATAGTTGGCCCTTGGGAGCTTACTATTGCCCTTACAGAAAATGCTATGGATAATGGCTGTGAACTTAAGCTTAATACTGAGGTAAAAAACATAATAAAAGAAGATAATAAGTACATTATTGAAACAAACCAAGGAAAATTTGAAACTAGGTCCATAATAAATGCTGCTGGACTTTATGCAGATACTTTAAATAATATGGTTTCTGAAGAAAAAATTGAAATTTATCCAGTTAAGGGAGAATATTTCCTTCTTGATAAGACAGCTGGCAAGCTTGTTAATAGGGTTATCTTCCAATGTCCTTCTAAGACTAGTAAAGGGGTTGTTGTAACTCCTACTGTCCATGGAAATATAATAGTTGGACCTGATAGTGTAAGGGTTGAGGACAAGGATAATAAAAAAACTAGCCAGCTAGGTCTTAACTATGTTAGGGAAACTGCTGAAAGAAGTGTTAAAAATATTCCCTTTAATGAAAATATAACTAACTTTACTGGCCTTCGTGCAACTTCAACTACTGGAGACTTTATTATTGGAGAAGCCAAGGATGCAAAGGGCTTTATTAATGTGGCTGGTATAAAATCTCCTGGCCTGTCTTCTGCACCTGCTATTGGCAAGTATGTTGCTGAGCTTGCTGTTGATATTTTAGGTGACCTTGACTTAAATGAAGATTTCAACCCAAAAAGAAGGAAGCCTATTATTTTTAATGACCTATCTGATGAGGAAAAAAATGAAATTATAAAAAAAGATAAGAGCTACGGAAATATAATCTGTAGGTGTGAAACAATCACTGAGGGAGAAATTGTTGACTGCATTAATAGGAATGCTGGTGCTACTACTGTTGATGGGGTCAAAAAAAGAGTTAGACCTGGAATGGGTAGGTGCCAAGGTGGTTTCTGTATGCCAAGGGTTATGGAAATAATCTCCCGCGAGTTAAATACAGAAATGAAGGATGTTCTAAAGGGCTCTCAAGGGTCATATATAATAACTGATAAGACTAAATAATCTAGGAGGGTAATTATGAAAAATTATGATTTAGTAGTAGTTGGTGGTGGCCCTGCTGGATTAGCGGCTGCCATTAAGGCTAAGGAAAATGGTATTAATAGTATTTTAGTAATAGAGAGGGACCACCAGCTAGGTGGAATATTAAACCAATGTATCCACAATGGTTTTGGTCTCCATGTTTTTAATGAAGAGTTAACTGGTCCTGAATATGCCGAAATTTTTATAGAAAAATTAAGGGACCAGGAAATTGAATATAGGATAAATACCTTTGTTTTAAATATTACAGAAGACAAGGTTTTAGATGTTATAAATAGTGAGACTGGTTTTGAAAAAATCCAGGCTAAGGCTGTTATTTTAGCTATGGGTTGTAGGGAAAGGTCTCGTGGTGCCTTAAAAATTCCTGGAACTCGTCCAAGTGGTGTCTTGACTGCTGGTACTGCTCAAAGGCTAGTAAATATTGAGGGCTATAATGTTGGTAAAGAGGTTGTTATTTTAGGGTCTGGAGACATTGGGCTTATAATGGCTAGGAGACTAACTCTTGAAGGTGCCCATGTAAAGCTTGTTTCTGAAATTATGGATAAGCCTTCTGGGCTTGAAAGAAACATTAACCAATGCCTAAGAGATTTTGATATCCCCCTAAAACTTAGCCACACAGTTTCTGATATAAAGGGTAATGATAGGGTTGAATCTGTTGTTGTTTCTAAGGTGGATGAAAATTTAAGACCAATTCCTGGAACTGAAGAGGAAATTAAGTGTGATACCCTAATTCTTTCAGTTGGGCTAATTCCTGAAAATGAACTTTCTAGGTCTGCTGGTGTTACTATTGATAAAAAAACTAGTGGTCCTGTTGTCAAGGAAAATTTGGAAACAAATGTACCTGGAATTTTTGCCTGTGGTAATGTTCTTCATGTCCATGGCCTTGTAGATAATGTTACCAAGGAAAGTTATACTGCTGGTGAAGAAGCTGCTAAGTACATCCAGTCTTTAAGTTAAAGGAGGGTTAAATATGATAATAGAGAAAACTTGTATTGTTTGTCCTGTTGGTTGCCACCTAAAAATTGAAGAAGACCCATCTAGCGAAGATGGTTATCTTGTAAGTGGAAATAGGTGCCCTAGGGGAAAAAGATATGCTATAAAAGAAATGACTAACCCAGAGAGGGTTGTTACTTCTACTGTTAAGATTAAAAATGTAGAAAACCTAATGCTACCTGTTAAGACTACTGATGGTATTCCTAAGGAAAAAGTCCTAGACTTTATGGAAGATATAAACAAAATAGTAGTTAGTCTCCCAGTTAAAAGAGGGGATATTTTAATAGAAGATATTTATGGAACAGGTGTAAATTTAGTTGCAACTAAGTCAATTAATACTTTAAATTAATAAATTAACTGCTTAAAGGTAGGGTCCCCCTTGACCCTGCCTTTATTTTTGCAAAAAAACAGAGGGGGACCTCCCCTCTATTTCTCTTAAGTCTACTAATTTTATCCTTCCTGTTTCCTCTTCTCTATACTCCCTAATTATTATTTTTTCTATTTGCCTAGTGGTTTCTCCTAGGTAAAACTTTTCAACTAGGAAGATATTATTACTTATCCCACTTTGGAAACTAATATCACTAGGCCCCTTGCCTAATTCTATTTCCCTATTTAAACTCTTACTAGCCAGGCTAGTTTTGCTCCTAACTAGGTCATCTTCCAAATGGATACAAGTCCCATATTCTATGGATATTAACCCGTAGCCCCCACTTGTTTTAAGAGGGTATAGCCAGCTATCAAAAGCCTTTGTACTGTTAAAAACCTCTCCTTGGTAAAATTTAAAGTCCTGGACCTCTCCATCCCTGTCAAAAGTATAAAATTTATTGTCTAGGCCCTTTGTCGTAATAAGTAGGATCCTATCTCCAGTTAAACTATCTACTTGCCTTACTTGGTCTAGCTTGTTTTCTAGGTAATAACCCACTAGCTTCTTGTAGACCTTGTCTATATTTGGATTTTCCATAATTATCCCTAGGTCCAGCCCCTCTTGCCTATAAAAGTTTGCCAGGTTTAATAAAAATTCTAGGTTACTTGAAGGGCCCATAGACTTTTCCATAAGTTTCATATTTTTTATATAAAGGTCTTCTAATTTTTCTAAGACCAAACTATAGTCCATATTTTCCTCTTCCATAGCCCTTAATAGCTTAAAAATATTCCTATGGCCTAGTCTTTCTACTATATTATTGTAGATATCCTTATTATTAAATTCCTCATTTAAAATTAAGTCTGCTCCAGCCTCTAAATCCCCTATTTCTAAATAATAATCTAGGACTAGGTCATAGTCCTTCTTTTCATAAAGTAGGTCTAGGTACTTACTAGGCAGGTCCTGACCAGTTAGCCTATAATATTTAAAAATACTCAAGTAGTCTTCTTTGGAATCTAGGTAGTCCAAATAAGCCCCTAACTTTTCAGGTTCATATTCTAGGTAGAGCCTAATTAGGTCATCCTTAGGGTCAAAATAATCCAGCTCTTCCCCTCCAAGTTCCTTAAACTTTTCTATTTTCTCCAAGTAAAAATTCTCTAAAAATTTATAGTCTCCTATTTGGTTATGGAACCATATAATAGAGCTATCATCAATTTCTTTTTTTATAAATTTTTTCTCCCTAGAGCTCTTGTCTAAAAATTCCTCAGCCTCTACTACCCTATAATCCTTTACTAGGTCCATAAACCTGTTAAGGTCCCTATTTATATAGTTTATTAAAAACAAGGCTAAAAAAGCTAGGAAAATAAATATATGCTCTCCCTTAAACTTCATAGTCCCCCTCCAATTTCTTATATATAATATAGTTTACAAAAGCACAAACTCCTAGCCCCATTAGGTCTATCCATAGGGCCTTTAGATTAATAAAAGCCTCAAACTTATTTACTGTAACTATGTCCTTTAAAATCCCCTCTAGCTTAAAGCTTTGGAAGTATTTTAAGTTCACCAGCCTCCCTTGCCCAAAAGAATAAATAATTGGGGAGGTCCTAGCAAGGTAGGTTGAAAATTTCATTAGCCCCAAGGCTAGGCCAGTCCCAATAAAAAAGCAGACTATATTTGACCTTAAAACTTTTTTTGCAAGTTCTTCCCTACTAGTTCCTATAAAACTAGCCACTACCAGCTCTCCTAGTCCAACTGTAAGCCTGCCAACAATTATAAAGTTAACCACTATTAGTAAAATATTTATAATTCTTCCAAGGCTTCTAGTCCTCTTGGCAACCATTAAGTATTCCCTAGAAAAAAGTATCTCCCTAAGGCTGTAATAGTCAAAAACTAGTTCAAAAAAAGCTAATAGCCCTATTAAAAGTAGGGTAAATCCTAGGTTGAAAATTAAATAATTAAACTGGACCTCCCTATGGTCAACTGGTATTAACCTAAATAGGTACTTTTCTTCTCCTATAAGTTCCTTGTAGTAGGGCAGGGAGATTGTTAAAATTATTAGACCTACAAATAGGTTCCCTATCCTACTATCAGTCCTATAATAAACCATATATAATATAAACATACTCAAGCTAAAGGATTGGCTAGATCTTAGCTGGTATTTAAGTAAATTTTTATTAAGCATTTTCCCCCTCCTAGCTTCCAATTTCAACTGTTTTTTCCATCTGACCATAGGCAAATACTGAAAATGTTATTATTAGCCCCCCTAGTATAACCAGGCTTAAAAGATTAATATAGGTATTGGTCCCTGTATTAATATAAATAAAGTTTTCCCTTCCCTCAAGGGCTGAAAGATCTCCTATCCTATAAAACATCCTATCTCCCAAGCTATAAATAGGCCTGGTTAAATATCCTAGTTGGCTTACTCCAAACCTTATTCCATCAGAAATTGTTTCCCTAAATATTATTACAAAAAACCCAACAAGATTCTTGTTAACCCCGCTATTATTGGCCTTATTAAACAAAAATAATATAAGGATTATATAGTTAAAGCTAGTTATTAAATTAATAATAAAACCTAGGCTAAATAGTAAAACCATCTTATAGCTCCCTAAAATGGAAAGGTCAGCCATACTAGTTTCTCCGTTTACTACTGAGAAAAATATGGTTATGGAAAAAAATAAGCTATATACAAGGAGGTAGCCTAGACCATTACTTAATATTTTAGCAAGGTAAATCTTGCCCCTGCGGACTGGAAGTATCCCATAGCTTTCCTTGTTTAGGCTATTGGTAAAGTCTATGACCCCAAAAATATATAGTAGTTTTCCAATTATTACTATGGCGAAAATATTAAATATGTTAGGATAAATTAAAGCAACTTCTAGCTCACTACCAGGGCCCTCACCTCTAACCTGCCCTCTAAAAGCTCCAAAGAAACTTGCCAATAAAACAAAAATTAAAATTCCTATTAATATATATTTCTTAGATTTTATTTCCATCTTCAATAATTTTTTCATCTTATAACTCCTTATATATTTCTCTATAAACTCCCTCTATGTCCTTGCCATAGCTTTCCCTTAAGTTGTCTGCATCTTCTTTTAAGATAATTCTGCCCTGGTTTATAAAGGCAACCTCATCAAAAATGCCCTCTATTTCACCAATTAGGTGGGTGGTTATAATAATTGTACTGTCCTGGTTAAAATTGCTAATAATAGACTCTAATATCTTGTCCCTAGTTATAATATCCACCCCTCCAATAGGCTCATCTAAAATATATACCATAGCATCCCTGCCAAAAGTTAGGGCCAGGTTGAACTTTTCCCTCATCCCCTTAGAAAGTTTTTTAACATTAGTGGTCAAATTTTTATCTAAATCTAGGATTTTTAACATTTCCAAGGTCTTTTCTTCATTAAAATCATCAAAAAAATCCTTGTAAAATCCTATAGCATCATTTAAGTCCATCCAGTCCATTAAAATATCATTGTCTGGCATAAAGGAAACTAGCTTCCTGGAGTTTATCCCTGGCCTTTCCTTGTTGATTAAAATCTCTCCGCTGTCCTCCTTTATAAGGTTGGCTATTATCTTTAAAAGTGTAGTTTTTCCACTACCATTAGGACCTAGGATACCTAGTATTTTTCCAGAACTAACATCTAAGTTTAATTTATTTAAGGCATTTACATGCCTATAATTTTTCATTAAGTCCCTAATCTCTATTATCTTCATAGTTTCCTCCTAGTCTATTTTACTTATTATTTTTATAAGCTCCTCCTTGGATATTCCCAGGGCCTCCATTTCACTTAAAAATTTTTCAATATAGGTCTTGGCAACAAGCTCTTTTGAATCTTTTATATCCCTTGTGTTTTCTGTAACAAAAGTCCCCATCCCCCTTCTTACAAAAACTAAATTTTCCTCCTCCAAATTACTGTAGGCCCTTTGGACAGTATTAGGATTTACCTTAAATTTAACTGACAAGTCCCTTACTGAAGGAAGTTTTTCTCCTGGTTTGTATTGGGAGTTTAGTATTTTATTTTTTATCAAATCACTCACTTGCAAGTATATAGGTAAATTTTCATCAAATTTCATTTCAACCTCCTTAGTGTATTAATTCAATAGTACACTCCTGGAATAAAAAAGTCAACCAGCCTTTTTACTTGACCATAAAAAAAGAAACTATTGTACAATAGTTTCTTTCAGCTAATTTATTTATTTTTTGCCATACCATAAACATTTCCAACTGGCATAGTAAACATTATCCCTACACCAGGATCTGATATTTCACCTAGGATTTGCTCTACTCCTCTTACAGCTTTTTCCAGTACTTCTTCATCTTCAACAACTGTGAAAATAGTCTTATTAAAAGGTCTTGACCCATCTATTAAATTTCTTATAGGGGCAAATATATGGTCTGATTCTCCTATGGCGCGTCCCATTCCTTGGCTGTCTAAAATTGTGGCCCCCTTTATGCCTACATTTAAAAATAAGTCTAGTACCTCTTCTAGGTATTCTGTCTTGTTTAAAACTAAAAACAAAGCATTTGTAGTCATAGCTCTTCCTCCTATTCTTGAGTTTTTAACATTCCGTTTACTTCCCCAACCTTAGTTACTGCATATTTGGTCAATGCAGGTCCAAGTATTTCAAATATTAAAACACTAAATAATATTATAGTAATAGTTTCATTTCCTAGTTGGGGCATAAGCTCCTTAACACTCATAGCCAAACCTATGGAAACTCCTCCCTGGGTAAGCAGGCTCATACCTAAATACTTTTGAACAAAGTCTTCTGACCTAACTAATTTTGCCCCAAGACCTGCACCAATAATTTTTCCAAGTCCTCTTGCAAAAATATAGCCTACTCCTACAAGCCCAACTGTTGTTAGGATGCTTATTTGTAGGTTGGCCCCTGCCAGGGTGAAAAATAAAACATTTAAAGGCGGTGTTAAAGACTTAACTGCATTAAATATTCTTTTATACCTAGCTGTAGCATTAATTACAACCCCACCAATTACCATTGAGGTCAAAAGTCCTGAAACCTTAAAGTAGGAGCTAAGTCCTAGTCCTACAAGGAGAAAACCTGCTGAAATTGCAACTAATTGCTCTTCCTCTTTAGCTAAATTTCCCACATAAGCCATTAAGATCCCCACTATTGTTCCAATTATAACTGACCCTAAAATTTCAATAGCCGGTCCAGCTACTATCCCAACCAATGATGTCTTAGTTCCCAGTAGGGATATTTCTGCAATAGACATAGCTATACCAAAAACCATTATGCCTATGGCATCATCAAAGGCTGCTACTGGCAAAATATTCCTTACAAGGGGTCCATCAGCCTTTAGTTCATTTATAACTAAAACTAGTCCTGCTGGAGCTGTTGAAGCTGACATACTAGCCATAACTAAACTAAAAGCTAATGATTTTTCAAATATAAAGTACATTACTAAAAATACTATTGTTACTGCTCCTAGGACTTCACAAATTGTTATTATTAATGAGTTTTTACCCATTTTTTTCAAGTCCTTTATTAAAAATGAATTCCCTATACCAAAGGCTATACAAGCCAGGGTCATATCATTTATAAACTCAATAGAATCTAGTTCTACTGTTGTAAATAGCTTTAAAAATGATGGCCCAATTAATAAGCCTGCTACTATATAGCCTGAAACCTTAGGTAAACCTAGTTTATTAGAAAGCTTGCCACCTAAGATACCTGCTAGAAGAGCTAGGCCAATTTTTAACAAAATATCCATTTTCAATCTCTCCTTCCTTAATTTTGAACACAAAAAAGAAGAGAAGTCCTCTCTTCTCTTAATTTAATATTATTCCTATTTATATTTTACTACTAATGAATTTCTTTGTCAAAAGCTAGGTAAATACAGCTTGAATTTATTAATTTTTTTAGATAAAATAGTAGAATAGAACCAAGGAAAGGAAGGAATACTTATGTTTACTCCAATTAAAAATAGTACTATTTCTCAAAAAGTTATAGAACAAATAAAATATATGCTTTATGAAGATAAGCTAAAAAAGGGTGATAAGCTTCCTTCTGAACGACAAATGGCGGAGTCACTTGAAATAAGTCGCTCATCTGTTAGGGAGGCCCTAAAGGAATTAGAAATTATGGGCCTTATTGAAGCCAGACCTGGAGATGGCAATTTCATAAAGGAAAACTTTGAAGATATTTTATTCCAGCCCTTCTCTACTATTTTCCTAATTAAGGAAAGTAACCCTTATGAGATACTAGAGCTTAGGAAGTTTATAGAAAAAGGAGCGGCTTCACTTGCAGCAAGTAGGATTTCTAAGGAGGAACTAGCCGGAATTAAAAGTCTTCTAGACAAGGCTAAGGCTTCCAGTGACGAGGATAACTTAACAGACTATGATGTGTCCTTCCACTATAAGATAGCCCAGGCTAGTAAGAACTTTTTGCTCCAAAGTATTTTAAATACAATATCTTCCTTAATAGCAACCTTTATATCTGATGTGCGTGAAAATATATTAATTGAAAAGACCCACAAGGAAAAAATAATAGAACAACATGACGCTATTTATTTTGCCCTAGAAAAAGGGGACCCTATTTTAGCAGAAACTAAAATGGAGGACCACCTAAACTATGTAAATGCACAAATGGAAAAGTCTATGAGGGAGGCCACTAGGCCTTAGGTTTTCCTATTTAAATAAATAAAAGGACTAAGTTAAACTTAGTCCTTTTTCTATATTATTATTTCAAATTAAGCAAATCTTGAGTAAAACTCAACTACTAATTGGTCGTTTATTTCTATTGGGATTTCTTCTCTTTCTGGCATTTTAACTAAGACTCCTGAAAAATTGTTTTCATCCTTTTCTATATAAGGATAAGAGTTTAACAAGTTATTATTAAAGTTGTCAGCAAATAACTCATTTTTTCTTGATTTTTCCCTAAGTTCTAGTTTATCTCCTACTGCCACTGAGTAAGATGGAATATTTACCTTTTTTCCATTTACTAGTATATGTCCATGAACTACCATCTGTCTTGCCTGTCTTATTGATGATGCAAATCCCATCCTATAAACCAGGTTATCAAGCCTAATCTCTAGTCTTTTTACCAGGGAACTACCTGTTATATCATCATCTTTTAAGGCCTTGTCAAAGTATTTTTTAAACTGCTTTTCCATTACCCCATAATATGCCCTAAGTCTTTGTTTTTCCAACAACTGAGTTCCATATTCTGTAAGTTTTTTATCTGACCTTGCAGTACCTCTTTCAGCTCTTTTCATAGCCTTTGGGTGGCCACAAACATTTAATCCCAACCTTCTAGACTGTTTAAATCTAGGTCCCATCATTTTAGCCAATATTATCATCTCCATTAAAAATTATTGCCGCGATAATTTTTAGCCTTTAATTACTATACCATATTTTCTAATTCTTGTAAATGATAATTGTTATCAAATCTTTTTTTACTCCCAATAAATATTTTGTTCTATGCTATAATAGTCTTATAGATTACTTATATTAAGGAGGCAATATAATGAGTATTTTAATTAAAAATATTACATTAGTACCAATGGATGGTAAGGATGAAATTAAGGAAAATGTAAGTGTCCTAGTTGAGGGAAACAAGATTAAAGATATTTTTCAAAATGAAAAAGATATTAAGGCTGACAAGGTTATTGATGGTGAAAATAAGCTACTAATGCCTGGGCTAGTTAATGCCCATACCCATATAGGTATGAGTGTCTTTAGGAACTATGCAGATGATATGCCTCTACATCAATGGTTGACAGAAGCTATTTGGCCAATAGAAGGAAAGCTTGAAGCCGAAGACCTATACTGGGCATCTCTTTTAAGTATTATTGAGATGGTTGAATCTGGAACTACTACTTTTGCAGATATGTACTTCTTTATGGACGAGGTTGCAAGGGCTGTTGGTGAAACTGGCATAAGGGCAGTCCTAGCCCGTGGCCTATCTGATGATAAGGACCCTGATAAAAATAGGGCCAAGTTAAATGAAGTTAGGCAAATGTATGAAAACTGGAACAATAAGTTTAATAATAGGATTAAAGTTATGGTAGGACCCCACGCACCCTATACTTGTGGGACTGAATTTTTAAAAGAATGTGTTGCCTTAGCCAAGGATTTAAATACTGGTATCCATATCCACCTGTCTGAGACTAAAAAAGAAGTTTTAGACTGCCTAAACCAGTATGATAAGTCACCAATTGAATATGCTAAAGATATTGGAATTTTTGATGTCCATACCCTGGCTGCCCATTGTGTAATCTTATCTGACGAAGACCTGGACATTATTAGGGATAAAAATGTTTTCCCTGTTAATAATCCTGCTAGTAACCTTAAACTAGGTAGTGGCTTTGCCAAGGTTGATGATATGTTAAGAATGGGAATTCCTGTTAGTCTAGGAACAGATGGATCTTCTAGTAATAATAATTTAAATATGTTTGAAGAAATAAAGCTGGCTGCAATTGTAAATAAGGCCTTAACAGAAGATGCTACTGCTGTAAGTGCATACGAAGCCCTAGAAATGGCTACAATTAATGGTGCTATGGCCCTGGGCTTAGAGGATGAAATAGGGTCTATTGAGCCAGGTAAGAAGGCTGACCTTATTATCTTGGACTTAAATAAGTCCCACTTCCATCCTAGAAACAACCTAATATCTGCCCTGGCTTATTCTGCTCAAGGGTCTGATGTGGACACGGTTATTATTGATGGGGAAGTTATTATGGAAAATAGGAAATTTCCAAATATAGATATAGATATGGTTTTTAAAGAGTCAGAAAGGGTTATTAAGGAATTAGAAAATAGGTAAGTAAATAAAAAAGATAAGGTCGGGGAACCTTATCTTTTTTTATATTATTTATGGGTAATCCCCAAAGGGATTAAGGTGGTTTAATTATTTATCTTAAGCTGAAAAAGAATCTTCTAAGATCTTTTTCAAGGCAAAAGCTGAATCTTTAAACTGGTCCACTTCCTCCTGGTCCAAGTCTACCTTTAAAGTTTTCTTTATGCCACTAGCATTTACAACACTTGGCACACCAATATATATATCTTCTAAACCATAATAATCATCTATTAAAGAGGAAACTGGAAGAACAGTATTTTCATCTCCAAGTATGGCCTCAACTATTCTCCTAATTGAAAGACCTATAGCATAATAAGTTGCGCCCTTCCTATTGATTACTTCATATGCTCCCATCTTAACGGCCTCATGGATTTCATCCTTAAGCTCCTTATTAAAATCCAAGCCTATTTCTTCTGCAAACTCTTCTAGTTTTATTCCATTTACATTTGCTAGACTCCAAGCAGGAAATTCTGTATCACCATGTTCTCCCATAATATAGGCCTCTATATTTCTAGGATCAACATCTAGTCTTTCACTAATTTCATACTTTAGCCTAGAACTATCTAAAACTGTTCCAGATCCTATTACCCTTTCTTTTGGAAATCCTGAAAGCTTGTAGGCAACATAGGATAAAATATCCACTGGATTGGCTACTATTAATAAGATTGCATTTGGGCTATACTTGGCAATTTCAGGAATTATTCCCTTAAATATTTTTACATTTTTATTTACAAGGTCTAGCCTGGTTTCACCAGGTTTTTGTGGTGCACCTGCAGTAACAACAACTACATCTGAGTCCTTAGTTTCTTCATAGCCTCCAGAATGGATTTTAATAGGCTTAATAAAGGCAGAACCATGTCTTAGGTCCAAGGCCTCTCCAAGGGCCTTCTCTTGATTTATATCTACTATTACCAGGTCATTTACAAGTCCAGATATAGATAGGGCATAAGCTGCTGTAGCACCTACTGCTCCTGCGCCAACTATAGAAACTTTCTTATTTTTTTTCATTTAATCTCCTCCATCTATAAATACAATTTTGGTTTATTGGTTTAGTGGTCTTACCAGTAACTTTATATTCATAATAACAAAATAAAATAGGTCCGTCTAGTATAGTTATTAATTTAACAAATTTTTTAAAAATTAAAATAAAAAAAGAGAGGCTATTTTTAGCCTCCCTAAGTAAAAATTCTATAAGCAATACTATTTATATATGTAGCTACCTTCTGCTATTAGCTTAGCATTTCCCCTCATTATTATTTCTTCATTCTTAAAGCTTACTTGTAGCATACCACCCTCTGTTTTAACATCTACTTGGTCCTTTAAAATTCCCAGCTTGTTACCAACAACAACAGCAGAGCAAGAACCAGTTCCACAGCCTAAGGTCCTGCCAGACCCTCTTTCCCAGGTGAAAATTTTTATATAACTATCATCTATTTTTTCTACAAAGTTAACATTGGTCTTCTTTGGGAAAAGCTTATGGTTTTCAATTATTCTTCCCACCTGGTTTACCCTTGAAATATCCACCTTATCAAGATAAATAACCACATGGGGAACCCCAACCTTTAGGGCAGAAAACTTATATTCCCTAGACCCAACCCAAATACTCTCATTAAGGATAATATTTTTATTAAGCCTAACAGGAATATCCCTACTCTTAAATTTAGGCCTACCCATAACAACCTCTATCATTTTGATTTCCTGGTCTTCTTCTACTAGTAACCTTATTTGCTTAACCCCATCTAAAGTTTCAATGGTCATACTTTCCTTCCTCACAAGTCCATTATCATAGATAAATTTTGTAAAGGCCCTTATACCATTTCCACACATTTCACCCTGGGACCCATCCGAATTATAGTAAAGCATTTTTGCATCTGCAAAACTACTTTCACAAGCAATTACTACACCATCTGCCCCTATTCCAAACTTCCTATGGCAAACTTTTTCTGCTAAGAAATTATAATTCTCAAAACAAAGATCCTCTTCCTTAAAAGCTATAAAATCGTTTCCTGCTGCTATATACTTTTGAAATTTCATTAATTTACCCCTTTCTTATATCTTGATACTTCAAGACATTGGAAGTTAAATTTAAATGATAGATCCTAGACCCAGCTAAAAAGACTTAAGTATGGTACACCTGGAGGGACTCGAACCCCCAACCAACTGGTTCGAAGCCAGTTGCTCTATCCACTTGAGCCACAGGTGCATATAGCTAATTATATAATAAGGGTTTAACTTTTACAAATTTAAACTACAAAAAAAGTAGCTAATACTAGCTACTTTTTTTAATGGTGACCCATCAGGGATTCGAACCCTGGACAACTTGATTAAGAGTCAAGCGCTCTGCCAACTGAGCTAATGAGTCATATTTAATTTTATTTTCTAGTAATATTTTACCACTTTCAAGTTAATTTTACAAGGTTTTTTCAAAATAAAAACTGAAATCTCTTGATTTCAGTTTTATAAATGGTGCGGGAAAGAGGACTTGAACCCCCACGCCCGAAGGCACTAGATCCTAAGTCTAGCGCGTCTGCCAATTCCGCCACTCCCGCAAGATCTATTATAACTTGGTGACCCATCCGCGACTCGAACGCGGGACTCCTTGATTAAAAGTCAAGTGCTCTACCAACTGAGCTAATGGGTCTAACTCTTTAATTTTACCGACTTCATTATTATACAATAATCAAATCTTTTTGTCAAGAGTTTTTTAAAATTTGGGGTGGATGACGGGATTCGAACCCGCGACCTTCAGAGCCACAATCTGACGCCCTAACCAGCTAGGCCACACCCACCACATATTTAAGTAGGAAGTATAACTTCCCTCTCAACACTTTAAAAGTATACCAGGTTTTTTTCATATTGTCAACATTTTTACAAGTTTTTTTATATTTCTTTTATTTTCATCCTTATTTCTTCCCCAAATATCTCTAAAACTCCATAGGTAGCTTCTTGCCCAAACCTTGGTAAAGACAAACTTCCAGGGTTAAATAAACTAGGATGTCCCCTCCTTATATAGGGTATATGGGTGTGGCCAAATAAAACCAAATCAGCCCCTAATTCTTGCCCCCTGTAATAAATCCTATTTAAATTTTCCTTAACATTATACTTATGACCATGGGAAATAAATATTTTTTTCCCAGCCACTTCTAAAACTTCCTCTTCCTTAGTCTCCAAATCATAAGAGTCACAATTACCCCTAACATATATTAAGTCCTTATTTATTCCAGCCTTAATTAACCTTGCATCATCAGTCAAATCTCCTAGATGGATAACTAGGTCATAGTCAATAAGCTTTAAAAGCTCTAAAAAATTAGATAGGTTACCATGACTATCACTAACCACCACAATTTTCATCCAACCACCTACAGTATATCTTCCAATAAATTTTTCAACTTAACTATAGCCCTGTACCTGTGAGAAACCTTATTTTTTTCCTCACTAGAAAGTTGGGCAAAACTTTTACTATATCCTTCTGGGATAAATAAAGGATCATAGCCAAAACCTTCTTCTCCCAGGGGTTCAAAACTTATCTTCCCCCTAATTTCTCCCTCTACACTATATACCTGCTTATCTTCTGTAACCAAACTAATAACAGCCTTAAAACCAGCAGTTCTTCCTTCCTCCCCTACCCCTTCTAGGGCCCTTAGAAGTTTCTTATTATTTTCTTGGTCATTCCCATGGATACCACTATATCTTGCTGAATTAATGCCAGGTTCTCCTCCCAAGTAGTCAACAAATAATCCCGAATCATCAGCCATAACCATATAGTCAATTTTTTTACTTAGTTCCACAGCCTTCTTCCTACTATTTTCTTCAAGGGTTTCTCCATCTTCTACTACATCAAAATCCTTAAAACCTAGGTCGTCTTTTGATACTACTTCTAAGTCTAGTCCTTTTAAGATTTCCCTTATTTCCTTGATTTTATTTTTATTTCCACTGGATACCACTAATTTTTTCATAATACCACCTATATATTCATTATTTTACTATCTTTTAAGGTATATTTTTCCAACTCTATAATCTCATCTATACCCTTTTCTCCTACTGCCAAGATGTCATCTAGTTGCCTTCTGGAAAAACTAGCCTCTTCACCTGTACCTTGAATTTCTATATACTCTCCAGTATCAGTCATAACTATGTTCATATCTACTAGGGCCTTGGAGTCTTCCTTAAAGCACATATCTAAAACTGTTCCATCTTCTGTGATTCCCACACTAACAGCCCCAATATAGTTTTTAATTGGATTTTCACTAATCTTCCCAGCTTCATATAGCTTATCTACAGCCAAAACCATAGCAACAAAGCCTCCAACAATTGAAGCCGTCCTAGTTCCTCCATCTGCCTGGATAACATCACAGTCTATCCAAATGGTTCTTTCTCCTAGTTTTTTTAAGTCTATACCTGTCCTAAGGGACCTGCCTATTAGCCTTTGTATTTCCTGGGTCCTACCTTCAATCCTTTGCCTTGCAGCCTCCCTTACCTTCCTCCTTATTGTTGAACCTGGTAACATAGAATACTCAGCTGTAAGCCAACCTTCATTTTTCCCCTTTAAGAAAAATGGTACCCCCTCCTCAACCATAGCTGTACATATAACCTTTGTCTTCCCCATTTTTATTAAAACAGATCCATCTGGGTTCTCTAAATAATCTTTTGTTATCTCTATATTTCTAAGTTCTCTATTCATCTAAACATCCTTTCATAAAAATACCCCTATATACATTGTATATAAGGGTATTATACCACCTATTATTATTTTTAAAAATTAATTGTATATATTAAAATATTTTTCAATCCCTTTAAATATTGCCTCTGCTACCAGGTCTTGGTAAGAGTCTGAATTTAATTTACTTGCCTCTGTTGGATTTGATAAAAATCCTGTTTCAACCAAGATAGATGGCATCTTTGTGTCCCTAATAACCACTAGGTTAGGTCTTTTCTTTATGCCCCTATTGGAGGTTCCTGTTGCCTTTATTAATTCATCTTGGACCAATCTTGCCAAATGGGTTTGTTGGTCACCCTTCATATAATTATCTGCCTTAGGAGTATATAAAACTTCTATTCCCTTAACAGAAGAATTACCTGATACAGAGTTTCCATGGATACTTACAAACAAGTCAGCATAATTATCATTGGCAAACTTAGGCCTATCTTTTAAGACCAAGGTCTTGTCTGTATCCCTAGTCATTAATACCTTGCCATAGCCAGCCCTCTCTAGCTTATCCCTAAGTTTTAAAGAAATCTTAAGGGCTATGTCTTTTTCCTTTATGCCAGACTTAGAGCTTGTTCCTGGATCATTTCCTCCATGGCCAGGATCAACTACTATTAGCCTGTCCTTCTTTTCTATAACACCATTTTTACTAATATTAACCAATAGGTTCTTAGTAGTATAGCCAGATGTTACCTGGTAGTTTATATCCCTTCTAAAGTGGCAAACCACTTCTGTTTCCCTACCTAGGTCCCTAACTTCATAGTCTATTAGCAGGGGAGAAAGTACATCCATCTTCCCCATTGGTAGGTCTAAGTTTTCACTTGGCCCACTTATAGTAAGCTTGAAGTTTTCTCTGTCATAGTGGATATTAAAATCTGTAAGGTCATTGGCCTTTATACTTATAGTATTATTTTCCTTATTATAGCTTAGGTTGTTCCTAACATCTTTCTTAGGGGTTAAAACTAGGTCACCAGCTTCTTCAGCAATCTGTATGTCATCCCAGTTTGAATATTCTTCCATATCTATAACTACCCTAACTATCCTGTCATCTTCCTTGTAGTTTTTATCAGGACTAAATTGAGAAACCCTTATTTTTTTTATGTTCCCAACATCATATTTTTTCTCTAAATAATCTGTTCCATATAAATTAGAATCTAAAAGGTCTATTACTAACCTCTTAGGGCTTTCTAACTTAAGTATGTTCCTCTTTACTAACTTGTCTCCACTAATTATAATAACATCCTTATTAGCTCTTTCTCCAAGCTTAATGTCCCTAATATAGTTTCCAGTATGGCTTGGTTTTACTAGGTCTTCCTTGTCCTTATCTTGTCCATCTTCAGCAGGTTCCTCCCCACCACTAGGACTAGTAGTTTCCTTTTTCTTCAAATATGCTGCCTTTTCCACTTCATCCCAATCTGTTTCATAGCCTAGTACCTCAGCTAAAAAAGTTAGGGGTACCATTGTTTTACCATCACCATTTCCAAAATCAACAATTTTAGGGATAGAATACTTATCTAACTTTATAGGCCTACCATTAATCTTGGCTAGGTCGCTATTTATAGTTAATTCTATTTTATTTCCACTGTGATTTATTATAGCTGTTCTGGTTGAACTGTCCCATGTAACTTTTGCTCCATAGTTTTCAGCGATAAGTCTTGCAGATACTAAGGTCCTATCTACATACAAAAATGAAGGGCTGTCAGACTTTAAAACTTTTCCATCCATTAAGATTGGAACTTCTCTAACTTGAATCTTTTCTCCATCTATTTTTATATTTAAAAAGCTACTTGCCCCAAAAGAGACATTACTAAGTAAAAATAAAAATAAGACAGCGAGAATTACTACTTTAAAACTCCTAAATTTCATAATACCCCTCCACATATTTTTATAATCTCTCTAGACTAATATACCACTTAAATCTTGCCTAAGTCAATGAATTAAGCCTTTTGTAATTATAATGTAATCTGAAAGTCCAGGGCCTTATATAATTCATCTGCCCCTGGAGAAGCTACTTCTAAAAAGTCTTCCCCCTCCTGAATTAGGACCCTATCTCCCTGGGTAAGCTCTCCTATGTCAGTAAGCTCTATGCCCTCTCTAGCCAGGTCTAATTCAAGTTTTTTAGCCTTTTCTTCACTAGTAACCATAAGCATACTCCCACTTGAAATAAGCCTATATATATTTATATCGTAAATATTTCCAATTTTTTTAGTCACAGGCTTAACAGGTATCCTATCCTTATATATTTTCACCCCCATTTTTAGGGCCTTACTAGCCTCCCAAACAGCTCCTAAGACTCCCCCCTCTGTAATATCGTGCATATAGGCAACGCCAGCTTCTCCTCCTAGCCTACCCTCTTTTACAACAGAAAGTTTACTAGCCAGGTCCAAGGCTTCTTCTATTTCTTCCTCCTTAAGTTTTCCCCTTAAAAAGTTCCTATGTTCACTTGCTATAATGGAAGTCCCCTCTATGCCTGCAAATTTTGTAATTAGGACCCTATCTCCTGGCTGGGCCTTATTTTTATTTTCCATTCGGCTTCTTTTAAGCTTGCCAATTACAGTTGTAGTCAAAACTATCCTATTTACAGCATCTGTAACTTCTGTGTGGCCCCCAGCTATCTCTATGTCTAATTCCCCTGCAACCTCTGATATATCAGCCATTATTCCTTCTATTTCTCCTGGGCTTGTTGCCTCTGGTGCCAAAATAGTAACCAGGATGGCAATTGGTTCTCCACCACTAGCTGCAACATCATTACAAGATATATTTACAGCCAGCCTTCCTAAATTTTTACTAGCCCCAGTAATAGGGTCAGTGCTTATTACCATTAAGTCATCTCCCAGGTCTAAGATTGCATTATCTTCACCTATTCCTGAACCTACTAAAACTTCTTCTCTCCTATTATCTATAGTATTTTTTAAAATTTTTTCCAATAATTCATTTGGTAATTTCCCAATTTCCACAATACCCCTCCTAGTTTCTAAAAGCCATATAATAGATTCTATCACAAGTTTATTTTTTATTTGTAAAATTTTAGAAATAAAAAAGATTGCCCCTAGGCAATCTCTTCTAAACATATTTTTATTTTTTTACTAGGATATCTTAAAAGACCCCTTCTTTAATAGCTCCCTCTTTTGAAGCTATAACTGCAGTACAAACTGCATCTCCAGTTATATTAGTTGTAGTCCTTCCCATGTCAACCAACCTGTCTATTCCCATTAATAGTCCCATACCATCTAGGGGTAGTCCTACAGATTGAAGAACCATAGAAAGCATTATAGCTCCAGCCCCTGGAACTCCTGCTGTACCAATTGAGGCAAGTGTTGCTGTTAAAACAACTGTAATTATCATCTTCATAGTCAGTGGCACGCCATAGACTTGTGCTATAAAGAAAACTGCAACCCCCTGCATAATAGCTGTACCATCCATATTAATAGTTGCCCCTAGTGGAATGGTAAAAGAAGATACATCTCTTGATATTCCCATTTCATTTTCTAAAACATCCAAAGAAGCTGGCACTGTGGCACTACTACTAGCTGTTGAAAATGCTATGGACATTACTGGTGAGAATTTCCTATAAAACTTCCTCATATCAAAGTTTGTAAAAATCTTTAGCATTATTCCATAAACAACAAACATATGGATCAGTAGTCCAATATAGACTGTTCCTATATATTTGGCAAGGGGAAGGACAGCCTGGATCCCCACTGTACTCATAGTTCTTGCAATAAGTCCGAATACTCCAAATGGTGCAGCCTTCATTATAAGTCCAACTAAAACCATTACTAAATCATTTAAGCTATCAAATATCTTTACTAATAAATTGGCTTTTTCACCCAATACTGATATTCCAATTCCCGTTGCTATTGCAAAGATTATTATTTGTAGCATATCCCCATCAGCCATTGACTGGATTGGGTTTTTAGGAATTATCTCATAAAGAATTTGAACTATAGGCACAGGCTCATTTATTGTAGTTTCAACTACATCTATCGCTTCTAGCTTAAGCCCTACTCCTGGCTTTAAGAAATAGCCTAGCAACAAGGCAATTACTACTGCCACTGCTGTAGTTGTAAGATAAAAGGCTATGGTCCTAACTCCAATTCTTCCTAGCTTCTTTATATCTCCCATACCAGCTGCTCCATTAACTAGGGATATAAAAACTAGTGGAACTACTAACATCATTATTCCTCTTAAGAAAACTTGTCCTAATAACTGATATAAACCGTCAATGAGGAAATTATTCTTAAAACCACTCTCCGGTAACTGATATGTAATAATCCCAACAATGATTCCCAACACTAAGCCTACTAAGACTTTTTTAGTAATGCTCATTTCTTTCATCTTGTGTTTCATTTTCTACACCACCCTTTCTATAAATTAAAAAAAATTATTGTTATTATTATAGTCTAGTAATATTTTATTGTCAATTACTTTATTTTTAATTTATAAATCTAAAAAATTAAAAAACATTCTACAATCTTTACTTCATTTAATATCTTATATATTTTCTACTTCCCCCTTTTAAACAAATCCCTACTTCTTTCATATACACCATATCTAGTATATATATTTATAGGGTTTTTTTCAAATCACATAATATAATATATAAATTTATTATTGTATTATAGCAAAAGAATGACCCTAAACTTTGGTTTAGGGTCATTCTTTAAGCTTCTTAAGTTCTAGCACAACCATCAACACATAATGTTTCTCCTGTAATATAGCTAGCCAAATCACTGGCTAAAAACAGGTAGGCATTGGCTATATCTTCAGGCTCTCCAATCCTTCTTAGGGGTATTGCATCTACTATTGGCTGGGTTAATTCTTTAGGTATAGATCTTACAGTTTCTGTACTTACTATACCTGGTGAAACTGCATTAACCCTAATATTATCAGGTCCCAGTTCCCTGGCTAAAGATTTGGTAATACCATTTACTGCAAATTTAGAAGTTGGATAGCCAACCCCACTAGGCTGTCCATAAGTTCCAACCATTGAACTTGCATTAAGTATTACCCCTCCACCTTGTTCCTTCATAATCTTAGCTGCAGCTTGGGATGTATAAAATATGGCATTAACATTTATATCCATAATATTTTTAAAATCCTTAGGGTCATAGTCATAAATACGGTCCCTATGAGATATACCAGCATTATTAACCAAAATATCCAAAGACTTATACCTAGCCACTATGTCCTTAAAAGCCCTTGCAATATCATTTGGGTCTACTAGGTCTATAACCATACCCTCTACTTGGTAGTTCTCATCTTCATCTTTAAGCCTGGCTAAGGCCTTGTTAACTGTTTCATCTCTTGAACCAGTAAAAATAACCTTGGCCCCATTTTCTAAATATTTTTTTACTATGGCAAAACCTATCCCCCTGGTTCCACCTGTAATAACTGCTACTTTTCCATTTAACATACTTCCACCTCCGTATACTAATATACTAATATACTTATATCCATTATTGTGAAAGTAAAAACAATTTAATTAACTTTTCCTAATTATTAATTTATTTTATATAAATAAAAAGAGCCTAGGGCTCTTTTTATGCTTGATCTAATTTTTCCTTAATTTTTTCATTGACCATTTGTGGGTTGGCCTTGCCCCTAGAAATTTTCATAACCTGGCCTACTAAGAAACCTAGGGCCCTATCTTTTCCAGCCTTATAGTCTAAAATAGACTGTTCATTTTCAGAAAGTACCTTATCAACCATTTCTAAAAGTGCATCCTCATCACTTATTTGTGATAGGCCATCTTCCTTTACAATAGTCTTTGGGTCTTTTCCTGTTTCAAATACTTTTCTTAAAACTTTTTTACCAATATTATTACTAATCTCATTGGATTTTATTAGGCTTAATAAATCAGCCAATTGCTGAGAAGTTAAAGGAATCTTATCCAACTCATCAATTTCAAGTTCCTCATCCTTAAGCCTTCTTAAAACATCCCCCATTATCCAATTACTAACCATCTCATAATCATCTATAAGCTTAACTGTATCTTCATAGAAGGCAGCTAGTTCCCTAGTTTGTGTTAAAACCTCAGCATCATATTCTGGTAGCTTGTACTCATCCATAAATCTTTCTTTCTTAGCCTTTGGAAGTTCTGGCAACCTAGACCTTATTTCTTCTATCCAATCTTCATCAATATTTAATTGGCCTATATCAGACTCAGCAATATATTTATAGTCTCCAGCTTCTCCCTTGTCTCTCATCTTAACAGTTTCTCCCAGGCTGTCATCCCACCTCCTGGTTTCATGCCTTGTATTACTTCCCTCTTCAAGAAGTTTCCTGTGCCTATTTTCTTCAAATTCTATGGCTCTTTCAACAGCCCTAAAAGAGTTTAGGTTCTTAACCTCAGAAATGTTACTTCTTTCTCCCGTTTCGTTATTTACAATATTTATATTAACATCACACCTAAGTGACCCTTGCTCCATCCTAACATCTGAAACTTCTATATATTTCAACCTAGACCTTAATTTCTCTAGAAAAAGTCTAGCCTCTTCTCCAGATTCCATATCTGGCCTTGTAACTATTTCTATAAGAGGAACCCCAGCCCTATTATAGTCTATTAAAGTTTCTCCACTCTCAGTATGGTTAAGCTTACCAGTATCCTCTTCAATATGAATTCTTTCAATCCTAACCTTCTTATCCTTCTCTTCCAAGTATATGTGCCCATCATAACAAAGTGGCCTATCATCTTGAGAAATTTGAAAACCCTTTGGTAGGTCAACATAAAAATAGTGCTTCCTATCCATCCTATTAAAATTGCTTATTTCACAATCAAAAGCAAGCCCAGACTTTATAGCATACTCTATGGCTCTTTCATTAATCCTTGGTAGGGTACCTGGTAGGCCTATACATACTGGACAACAATGAGTATTGGCCTCTCCTCCAAATTCATTACTACAACCACAGAACATCTTGGTGTCTGTCATAAGTTCTGTATGGATTTCAAGACCTATTATAGTTCTATAACTCATCTACTTTACCTCCTTCAAAAGCAAGTCCTGCTTTTATTAATTTATCGTCTTCAAACCTATTTGCTGTAAATTGAATACCAATTGTAGGACTATCACCTTTAACTGGTAGGGATATTCCACCTAAGCCTGCCAGGTTGGCCCCTACTGCAAATATGTCTGTATTATACTGGTCCTCTGTATTTTCTGCCTTTTCCCCTAGGTTAAATGGAAGTACAGGACTTGTAGGAGATAAAATTAAATCATAGTCTTCAAAAACCCTGGCAAAATCTTCCTTAATAAGTCTCCTAACCTTCAAGGCTTTTTCATAGTATTTTTCCCTATTTTCCTTGTCCAATACATAGGTTCCAAAAACTATCCTTCTCTTTACTTCCCTACCTAGACCCTCAGACCTACTATTTGTATAAAGTTCTGTTAAGTCCTTATAGTCACCTGCCCTATGGCCATAAACTATCCCATCAAACCTAGCCAGGTTTGAACTAGTCTCAGCTGAAGCCAATAGGTGGTAGCAAGCTGGTGCATACTTTAAGTATGGCATATTAACTTCTTCTACAAGCCCTCCTAAGGACTTAATAATTTCCACCGATTCCTGGAACTTTTCTTCAACTTCCTTATCTAAAGAATAACCTTCTAGGTCTTTTATTATTCCTATTTTCATCCCCTTAAAGTCATAAGTTCCATCTAGGTCCAAGTCCTTTAAAACTTGGTCCGCTTCTTCATAAGAGGTCATATCTCTTTCATCTTTTTTCATCAATACCCTTAGTAGATTGCCTGCATCCCTAACATTTCTTCCAACAACCCCAACCTGGTCTAGGGTATTAGCCATAGAAACAACCCCAAATCTTGAAATAGCCCCAAAACTTGGTTTTATCCCAACTACTCCACAATAGGCAGAT
>JASLBE010000020.1 GCA_030146705.1 Tissierellales bacterium
TACATTAAAAGTTTTAGTAGGTTGAAGCTCTTTGGCTGCATTTTCTAATTCCTTTCTAAGGTCTATTGGACTATCAACTCCTGTAAACTCCTGATAGCCTTCTATCCTATGGAGTCCTTTAAAGTCTCCTACTTTTTGAAATATCTTATTTTCATTAGCACCTGAACCACCACCATATAAAACATTTTTAGCATTAGTGCTGTCTTCTATAAACTCCCTTGAAAATATATTTCCAAAGGATACTTCGAAAATAATAGGAGGTCTAACCTTATTGTTGTTTTGTCTGTTAACTCCCTTTTTTACATCAAAAATAAAACACTTGTTTTTGACGTCTAAGGAGACTTCCCAACCTAGGTTACTATAGTTGCCTATCTTGTTTAAAAACTCTCCTAAATTCTCATATCTGCCCCTCCATCTATCAGATTTACCTAAACCTTTATCTTCTGAAAGGATTAAAGGGATATTTCTATTTTTATCTTCTGCATTAACAAGATTATGGTAAACAAATTGTTTCATAATATATTCTTGGTTACCTTCAAAACTCATATAAGTTTTTCCTATTGGTGGAACTATTACTCGGTTATAAATTAACTGTTCTAAGGTAAAACCTTTTATAAATAATCTATTATCAGTTTTACCTAGGTCATCTCTACTTAAGGATCTATGAGTTATTATTCCTGCATCTGTTTTGCTATTTCCAAACTGAACGATATTTCCTTCAATCAAATGTTCTGTATACTTTTTATTTTTATCTATATATATTTCAAAATCCCCTTTTGAATAAAAAGAGTTGGATATAACTGAACTTTCATTATCAGTTATTGTTCCAACCCTTTCAAAATTAGGAGTATAAACAGTTATCAATTTTTACACCCCCAAATATAAATTATTGTGATAAATAGATACATCAAGTCTTTCAAGACCTTCATCGGCTCCATACCTTAAAATATTGTCACCAACAGCTAACTGAATAAAGGTAGAATCTATATCTAAAAAGTTTAGGATATTCTCAACTTGATTATTTCTTTTTAATTCAACTCCAATATTTCCAAA
Organism: Tissierellales bacterium; assembly: GCA_030146705.1. Lineage (GTDB taxonomy): Bacteria > Bacillota > Clostridia > Tissierellales > Tissierellaceae > CAMIXG01. Next base: position 1,054 of record JASLBE010000020.1, read on the forward strand.
TTGAGTATAAACTATTACTTCATCTCCAGCTGTAAACTCTCCATTTACTATAATCTTTTCTTGAGTATCTATATTTGTAATTTGTGGATTCTTAACAGTTCCATTACATTTAAAAACTATAGTCATTCCACTTTCTACATCTCCATCGTTGATTACATTTACAATTAAGTTATCAACTCTTACACCTAATTCAACACATTCATCAAAATAACAAGGAAATTCAAAGGTCTTTTCCCATAAGGCTATATCTTCCCTTAAGTCTTCTACATCGGTCCAGAATGGATTAAAACAATCCATTTGTATTAGTACTTGTTTTAATTTGCCTACCCTTTCTGCTTCATCAATAGATACAATACGACCTTTAATTCTATACGGTTTATCATAGGTTTTATAAATTAAAGTAGTATCTTCATTCGAAATTAACATTCTAGACAATTCCCTAAATTTCCTATCAGTATCAGCCTTATCTACTCCAGCTATACCAACCTTTAAAAGTAAGGATCTAACATCATAACTAGCAATGTTGGGAGTTTCCCCATGTTGAACTATAGATTTTGTAGTGGTTATACTACTAGTTATATGGCCAGAGCCTTCCAATATGGATAAAAGGTAAGGTCTAGTCTTACCAAACCTTACCTTACCTCTGCTATTTTGAATTTCTACGTATCTACTCATATTTTTCACCTTCCTAAGTTAGAAGTCTTTGTTTTTTCAATATAGTTTCTGTTTCTCTTCTAACTTGTTTATGGTCAAGTCTTTCTGGACTGTTAATTGTTACATTAGACGTTCTGTTATCTACGTTCTTTATATTCTTGCTTTTATTTTCTATCATATCTTCAATAACCTTATCCCTATCTTCAGATACTTTCTTATTTAGGTTATCTATTAGCTCTTCTATCTTTTTAACTTCTTCTTTAAAGCCTTCTACTAGTTTTTCTCCAAAACTTTGGCCTAGTTGCTCATAATCTTCTTCATATTTAGTTAGTAGGCTTATTATTTCCTCTTGATTATTATTTATTAACATTTTTTCTGCTTCAAGTTGAAGGTTTCTATCTTTCAATAGTTCTTCATAGTGCTTTTTCTTAGCTTCCTTTTCATTATTTAAAGCTGTTATTTGGAAGTCACTTACTGAATTAACCCTATCTAATTCAGCTTGTTTACTAGCTTCTAATTGTGCTATTTTTTGTGATTCTGCTTCTTTCAACTGATCTATTTCTTTTCTTAAAGCAGCTTTTTTATCTTCTAAAGATTTTTTTCTTATTCGTTCTTCCCTTTTTGCAATTAACTCATCTATTTTCTTTTTAATTTCTGCCTTATTAAACTCATCATGCTCAAATTTTAAATCTTCTTTAAGCCTATCTATTTCTGCTAGTTCATCTTCTTCTGTTTTTAAGAATTCTTTTTCTCTTTCAGCTTCATCTATAGCGTTTATTTCATCTTGTAGGGCCTTTATTTGAGCATTGGTAGATTCTCTAATCCTTTTTATTTTAGTGTCATATACACTATTTATAGAATCAATACTAGATGACTTCCAGTTGTTCATTGACACTATCTGTTGGTTTATATTATCTTCAAAGGCTTGCATTTCTTCCCTATATTGTTGTGCAAGGGCATTCTTTATTCTATTAGTAACACTATTTACTTGGCTTATTTGATTTTGCCTAATTTGGGCCATTGTTTTTTCTATTTGATTACCAAAGTTTTGAACTTCTGTCCTTGCTTGTTCTAAGGATTTTCTTAGATTTAAAGCTTCTTTAGAACTATTGCCAAATTCTTTACTCATTTTTTTATGTTGCTGTTCTAATTCTTCAACCCTTTGAACCTGTAATTGGTATATAGCATTTTGATGTACTAATTGTTCTGTTAGATCATCACCTGAATAGGCTAGTCTTTTAATAGCCTCATCGTATTGAACCATTCTATCGTTGAAAATATTAGCTTCTTTTTCCATTTCTTCGTTTAACATTTCAGTTCTATCTGCTGTTAACTCTTTTAAATCATTGTTTCTATCTCTTAAAGCTTGTCTTTCTTTCTGTACTTGTTCTATTTGTTTCTTATTTCTTTCTTTTGCT
>JASLBE010000029.1 GCA_030146705.1 Tissierellales bacterium
TATTTTGGTTTCTTTTAAACCTAAGAATTAAAAGAGAATCACGTTAGAATCGTGAACGGACCGGCCACTGTATTTGGTTAGGACTTTTCAAGCCACTGGGAAACTGGGAAGGGAGAAGGATTAAAGCCATAAGTCAGGAGACCTACCAAAATATTAGCTTAAAACCTTCCAGGCATAGGGTTGATAGGTATCTGGTCTTAATTTTAGGACCAGGGATTTTAATATGGATTTTTATCTCCTACCTGGAAGGGTGGGAGTTTTTTTATTTCTAAATAGTACAGTTTAAGGAGGACATATGAAAAATAATGCAAAAAAAATAATTAGTTCAGTTTTAGCTATTTCTATAGTTTCAAGTAATATGACTACAATGAAGAACCTTGTAATGGCTGAAACTTTAGATGCTAGTTTAGCTAAGACCAGGCTGGAAAGAGGGGCAGACCTAGGTACTAGTGATGCTGAAACTGAGATGAAAAAAGGTGGGGAAGCTTTTGATTTATTTGAATTAAAGAATGAAACCCTTAAGTGGTCCCTTGCTAATAATAGTCAATTTGATTTTAAGTATGGAATAAGTTTACTCTTGGCTGGTTTAGATAAAAGTAAACTAGAGGATATGGTGGAAGCTTATAATAGGCAAAATTCATATAATACTAGGCTACTTAATACTATAAGGTCTATGGTTTTTGGCAATAGTTTGAAATTTTTGGAGGATATAAGGGATTATGATCTAGGGGATGGTATAGAAGGAAATATAAAATCACAAGAGAATTATATTTATACTGTTTTGGCCCTAAAAATGTTAGGTGAAGAATATGACCAAGACCTAGTTAATAATAAGCTTGTGGAGGCTATTATGAATGGGACTATAAAAATAGAATATTTGGCTGATGCTGTTGCTGCTATTGGTCCTGGAGAACATACTGGGGACTTGCTTGACTTAGTTTGGAAAAAGCTAGAAGCTAAGGACCTAAGGTTTGTAGATTTAATAAATTTGTTGGAATCCTTAGTTATACTAGGAGAAGATATTGAAAGTGATCGTTTTAAAGCTACTTTTAGCTTGATTGAAAATTATAAAAGAGATGCTGGTTATGCTCCTACTAGTAAGGCTAGTTGGAAAAAGGATGGGGAGGAAGTTAAACTTTTAAAACTTCTTGTAACAATGGAGGACAAGGAAGATATTTATAGGCAGGTTTCCAGGGGACTGGACCTTGATGCTCCAGTTTTCAATAATTTAGAAATAAAAATTAAGGAACCTATAAAAGAGTTTAAGGAGTTTGATGACCTAGACTTACTTATTGAAACTTATAAAAATGGAGAAAAAGTAAATTTGGCCTATGACTTAATTTCAGACAATGATGATGTAGTAAAGGTTGATGGGTCTAATGGGCTAAGGATTATGGGTCCAGGAACAGTTACCATTACTGCTCGTCTTAGGAATAATGAGGAAATAGCTGATAGGTTAAAACTTAAGGTGGCTAGGGTTGAGGTTAAAGCTGGAAAGGGGAAGCTTCAGGACTTCATAGATGCAATATATGTGTATTACAATAGGGAACACTATAAGGATACATCTGGTAGATTAAAGGCTTTAGAACTTGCTAGTTTTAAAAAAGCAGGCTTTCCTACTAGTAGATGGAAAATAGAGGAGGATTATAGGCCTAATTATGATAAAGATTTGGCTTATATTGGAAATAAGGCTAGGCAAGTAGAAGTTATGCTGGCATCAGGGAGAGATCCTAGGAACTATAATAATAGGGATTTAATAGAAGAAATAGTTGATATTTTAAATACTGGTAGGTCTAAGGATAGGGAGTTTAAATTGGCTTCATACCCATACTTGTTAGGTCTTGTTGCTGTAAATAACTATAATGAAAAATATCCTAATAGTAGGGTTGATTATAATGAAGACCTAGTTTTACCTAGGATTGAAAAAGCCCAAGAAAAAAATGGTGGATTAATTGAAAGGGATGTAAAAAATGGAATTGCACCTAGAAATACAGCCTTGGCTGTAGAGGCTCTTTCTAAGATGGAAAGCCAAAAGGCTAGGCAAATAAAAGATAAGGCCTTAGACTATTTAAATAGGATCCAAAAAGAAAATGGTGGTATATATGAAAGGTCGTATATAACTAGTTATAATGCAGAGATAGTCAGGTCTTTACTAGTTGCGGGAGAAAACTTAACTGGTAGTAAATGGACTAAAAATGGAGTTAATCCTATTGAATCTTTATTTTATCTAATAAGGGAAGATAATTCTTTTAAAGATTTTGTAGGGGATGATATGGCTAGTTTAAATAATCCAAAGGAAAGAGATTTAGATGCTAAACTTGCTACACAAGCAGTTCTTGAATGCCTAGTAGAAGTTGCAAAAGCTTATCCAGACTATGTAGTTAAGACCAGGGAAATATCTGGATTAAAAGATGTTAAGGAAGCGGAACTTAGTCTTGAAACAGCAATTATTTCTTTGGACAAAAATGGCAAGCCTAGTAAAATATTTGGACCGAAAAAAATAACTATTAATAATAAGCTTAATTCTGGTGGATTTACAGCCTTAGGTGCCTTGCAAGCAACCACAGGAGATATAGAGATGAACTATGGTTTTGTAGAGAGCATAGGAGGACTTTCTAATAATAATGGAGCTAGCTGGATGTACTCTGTCAATGGAGAATTTCCCTATATAGCTGCAGGAAATAAGAAAGTTGAAGAGGGGGATAAGCTAATATGGGTCTACCTTCCAAAAGAGGCTTTCTACACAAGTCCTAGTAGTCCTTGGTTAAATAGTGTTAAGGATGAATTTAACTTAGCTTGGGAGGACTTGGAAGAGCCTAATATAGGAGGAAGTCTTGATGAGGTAAAGTATTTAAAGTCGGCAATTAAAGTTTTAGATGGTTTTGTTATTAAGAACTTAGATTCAGACAAGGATAAGAATGTCCTAGATATTTTAAAAGATAAGCTTAAGTCCTTAAACTATGAAGGCCTAGATGTAGACTTATTATCAGTAGAAAACAATGATGAACAAATTTATGTCAAGGAAAATGGAGATATAAATTACTTATCAGTCCATCCAAGTGAACAGAGAAATCCAATTTATCCTAAGATAAGTACTTGTAAATTTAGGTTGAGTATGGGCCAGGCTAAAGAAGATATAGCTATTAGGATAAGCAATGATAAGTGGGATAAAGACAAGTTTAGGAAGGTTATTGAAGATGAAATATTAGGAGGGCTGGAAAAAGAAATCCTGGCTAATAACACTAGCTTTAGTGACTATAAGAGTGATGCTAAGGTTAGGTCTAAAATAGGCTCTAAAGGCTATGACTACTTGGAAGTGAAATTGGAATCTGACAATACTAAAATTCTAGATATAGTTAAGACTGAGGGGCAAGCTTTAAATAAAAGAAGGCTAGATTATATGGTTAAAGTGAAGCCTTCCAAAAGGGCTGAAAAGGTTAATTTAAGCCTTAGTTTACACACTGTTCAAGGGAGTGAAGAAGTTTATAGAAAAAACTTTGAACTTATAGTAACTCCGTTAAATGGAGGGCTAGAAGACTTTAAAGATAAGATGAGCAAGGCCTTAGAAGATAATTATGGTGAGGATAAGTTAAAGGACTTTTTAACAGGAGAAAATTTAGATTTTGATAATGTAGTTAATGATATAAAACTTCCTAGCCCTAGGGAGACTGGTATTGAAGGCTATGATAATTTTAAATTTTTCTTAAGCTCTAGTAATGAAGATGTTATTAAGCCTTTTAAAACTAAAAATGCTGGAAAGTTGGTTGTATATAGGCCCCTAGTAGGTGAAAAGCCAGTAAAAGTTGACCTTACTGTAAATATGGAGGATAAAAATACTGGGCTAGTAGCCAGTAAAAAATTAAGGGAACTTACAGTTCAACCCTTAACAGATGAGGAGATAGAAAGGGAACTTAAGTTAATGGACTTGGTTAAGGAAAACTTTTTTGAAATTATTAGGGGAGAGAATAAAGAAAAGGATAAGATAAGCCAGGACTTAAAATGGTTTAGGGAGGCTAGACTTTCTAAAGATGGACTGGTTTGGACTACTAGTAGGGATAAGGATCTTAACTTTGGTATAACTCCAGATGCCTTGGATAACTGGTATGATACTGAAGAATGGAGGATTTTTAGGTCTAGTAACCCAGCTGTAATTTCACATGAAAACTTATTGGTGACCAGGCCTAATAAGGATACCAAGGTAAGGATTGATAGTTTGTTAACTAGTGTTGTATACGGAAAGTATGCAGAAAAATATCCTGATGATAAAAGGTTTAAACAATTATATAGGCAACCAGTTTCCCTAGACTTACTTGTACTTGCCAAGGATGAAACTAGGCCTGTTAGAAAAAATTTAGAGGTAAAAAATTTAGGTGATAAAAATTTAATCAGGGGAGAAGAGTTTAAATCCTTAATTAGGGTCAAAAATGAGATGCCTATTAGGCAACCCTTGTTATTAATTTTAGTCTTATACAATAAGAAAGACCATAGTTTGGAGAATTACTCCATAGCTGAGCAAGTGGTTGGACCAAATGGAGAAGTTGAAATAGGCTCTAGTATATTGGTTCCAAAAGATGGTGATTTCTATTCTAAGGTATTTTTATGGGATGGCTTTAATGACCAGGAAATTTTAATGGACAAGGCCATAAAAATAAATAAGTAGGTGGATTTGTGAATCGTATAAAAAAGATATTAATGCTTACAATCTTATTTAGCCTGGGGCTTACTGGTCTAGTTTCTGCTGAGGATTTAAAACCAGGCCAGTATAGGGCCTTAATTATTAGCAACTATGATTATGGAAGCCCGAGTGAGAACTTGGATGGGGCAAAAAATGACCTAATAAAGCTGGAAAATATGTTTGAAAACCAAGTTTTTAATGATAATAAGAAGGTTGAAGTTACAGTTAGGGAAAACTTAACAGGTCTTAAAATCCTACTGGAGCTTAAAAATACTTTTAAGGATAATAAGGAGAATGACATTTCCTATATCTACTATGGTGGCCATGGAACTATTTTAGATGGAGAGTCATCATTAGTTGGTGTTAATAAGGCTGGGGTAACTGTAAGCCAAATAGAAGAAGTCTTAAGAGACCTACCTGGCAAATTTATTATTATTATAGATGCTTGTAATTCTGGAGGCTTTGTAGATAATGACCAAGATACCCCTGGAGACATAAGTGGGGACTTTAATATGGGGGTTAGGAAAATCTTCCAGCCTAGCCTAAGGCCTAGGAGTATCCTAAGGCAGGATAAGTATATTGTAATGACTTCAGCTAGTAAGGACCAGCTTTCTTATGAGGATTATAAGCCAGGCTGGGGAAAGGGTGGAGTCTTTACAAGGGAGCTAGTTAAAGGGAATGGTTATAGGGGTGAATTTTTAGCTGATGCTAATGGCGATGGCAAGGTCAGCTTAAATGAAATCTACAAGTATATAGATGGAAATATGAAAAGAAGACTTAGGGACAGGAGTGATGTCCAAGTATATCCAGAGGATAGTGAATTTATAATAGGCAGTAGGAGGAAAGAACCTGTAAAAATTGAAGATATGGAGAGGCTTCTTCCTTGGAAGGACAGGTTTATAAATATTAAGCCTAGTGATATTTGGGAACTTAGGTTTGATGAAGAACTTGACCAGGCTAGTATTGCTGGCAATATTTATTTACTAGGTCCTGAAAATATTCCCATTGACCTAGACTATAGTCTTCATAGGGATAAAAAAGGTTTAGATGTTTATAATTATAAGCTTATGGAAGACCAAACTAGCTATAGGCTAGTAGTTGGAGAAGCTATAAAAGCTAAAAATAGTAGGCATAGTAAAAACTTGCTTATATATTTTAAAACTAAATAGATTAGAGGAGAAAAAATATGTTTAAGAATAAAAGATTATCGTCATCTCTAGTAATATTAATCCTAGTTATGATGGTTTTAAACATGACAGTTTATGGAATAGACCTTGAAAGTGTAAGTGTAAGGTCTATGGATGAAGAAGTTAAGCTTGAAGCTAATAATAAGGAAATTTTAGAAGAGATAATTAAATCATTCTATAGTCCTTTAGCAAGGTTAGATTTTAAAAAAGATAAAAATGTAATAGAAATCCTAGATAGGAAGATAAGGGATAAGGGCTATGAAGGGGTAAAGGTTAAGTTATTAAAAATAGAAAATCCCTATGACCATGCCTCTATTAAGCAGAATGGAGATATAGAGTATTATTTTGAGAACCCAGAAAAAATCTCATTTGTTCCAACTATTTCCATCCCCCTTGTACTGGAACTAAGTTTGGGCCAAGAAAAAGTAGAGTTTAAAACAAATGCTACTTTTGGCTGGGACTATGATAAGGTTGAAGACTTAATAAAAAAAGAAGTATTTCCTTTAATATCGGAAGAGGTTATAAGGGGAGAAAATAAAGACTTAGAATCTGTAGAAAAAGACCTAGTCTTGCCTAAAAGGCCTAAACCTTATGTAGAGGTTAGTTGGAAATCAAGTGATAGGAACCTAAAAATAAGCAATGAACTACAGGTTGGAGGATCATCTAAGCTTAATGAGCCTTATCTTGGCAAGGTTAACCAAGAGGCTAACCCTAAAAAGCTAAGGCTAACAGCCCATATTAACTTTAACCATATAGGCAATGATTTTCTAGGTAGGGAGCAGTTCTTTGTTGAGAAGGATTTTGAGATAATAATAAAAGGTTCTAAGGCAGCCATAACGGACCTTGAACTAAGGGAAGTTTTTGAAAAGAATTATACAGAGGATAAATTTAAAAATAGTATTACAAGGGAAAAAGCGGACTTTAACAATGTAGTAAGTGATTTAGCTATGCCGACACCTAGGGAAACAGGCATAAAAAACTTTTCACAATATAAGTTTACAGCAAGCTCAACTAGTGATGCTATTGATGTAAGTGGTTATAAGATTTCTATTAAAAGACCACTTCCAGGGTCTGACCCAGTTAATGGAAAACTAACTGTTTATATGGAAGAAAGAAATGGTAGTAGGAAGCTTAGTAAAGACTTTAACCTAAGGATAATGCCTTTGACTAACGAAGAACTTGATGAAGAAATTAAACTTATGGACCTAGTTAAGGAGAACTATTTTGAGGCTATAAAAGGAGAAAATGAGTCCAAGGATAGGATTAGTAAAAACCTACACGCCTTTAGTGAGGTAAATTTAGTTAATGGGAAATTAGCCTATATTTACAATGTGAGGGAAGAGAAAAACACAGGTATTTTCCCCGACAATATGTCTCAAACTAGCGATATGAATGCACCGGGCTACCAGGAGGCCTGGAATAAGTTTAAAAGTAGCAAGCCTAATATAATTCAACATGAAAACCTACTAGTCCATAAGGGAGAATATGATGAAAAGGTTATTATTGAAAGTGTTCTTTCTAGTAAGGAATATGGGAAGTATGCTGAACTATATCCAGAAAATGAAAGGCTAAAAAAACTTTATAGGCAACCAGTCTCAGTAGAAGTTACTGTCCTAGGTGAGAAGGGTGGAGAAGGTCCTAAGGAAGAGGATGATAAAGGATTTGGAAAATACTCTATAAGGATAGAGGGTTTAAATACTAGTATAGTTCCTAAAACAGACCTGGAGATTAGTAGTCTAGACTTAAAAGAATTTGGCATAAGTAAAGAGTTTAGTAGGGTAAAACCTATCCATGTAATAAGCCAGGGCTTAAAAGAGGCTAGTAAGATAGATATAAGTAATAGGCATGAGTATGATAATGCTAATGGAGGCTATATTAGGAAGATAGGTAGTCTTGGAACTAGTGGAAATTCAGGCTGGATGTATAGGGTTAATAATAAGTATGCAAATGATATGGTTGATACTTATGACATAAAACCAGGAGATGAAATTGTTTTATACTATCTTGAAAACTGGGAAAGTAATATTTATTCATATTTTGAAAGGGAAGAAGAAAATATGGATAAAGCTGGAACATTTCATGGACAACTTTTGGGAAGCTACTACGATATGGTAGAGAACAAGCAGGTTAAGCTGGAAATACCTGATGCTGAAATTTTAGTAAATAATAAAAAAACTAATGTTAAAACTGGGAAAGATGGAAGTTTTAGTCTTGAGTTAAAGGAAGCTGGAGAGTATATTATATCGGCTACTAGGACCAACAATAAGGGGGAAGTAGATATTTCTAGACCCTACTTAAAACTTAAGCTTTCTAAGTCTTATGATGGGCTAGGAGGAATTGAAACTAGCTATATAGGGGATGAAAAACCAAGAGCTACTGGAGTTTTTAAACCTGGTATGAAGATAGTTAACAAGGGCGAAAAACCCCAAACTGTAAATATGATAACAGGAGTGTATAAAGGAGATAGCCTAATAGACTATACTGTTGAAGAAGCTTTAATAAAAGCAAAATCTAGCTTGGAACTTAGGTCTGAATTAAGGCTAACTAGCGGTGAAGACCTAAATATAAAAATATTTATTTGGGATGGTCTAGATAAGCAAAACATATTAATGAAGGACATTAAGGAAATAAAAATCAAAAAATAGGAGTGGTAATATGAAAAATAAGGCTGGCAAGTTTAAAAGTATTGTCTCCCTACTTCTAGTGTTAATGTTGGTTTTACCTATTAATGCTAGTGCAGTAAGTGGAGTTTTAGATACGGCAATAGGTATTGAAAAAGAAGACCTTGGAAATAATAAGATAAGGATTAATGTAAGGGGGGCTAAGGACCAACCTACTAGTATTAGGGTTTATAATGATGAGAAATCCTATTTATTTGACCAAGGAGTAACTAATAGTGAGGGAAGGATAAATTTCCTGGGAAATATTAAGGGTGCTGAAGAATATAAGGTTAAGGTAAACCTTGGTGGAGAAGTAAGGGAAGAAACTTTTTCAATAGGCTTGGATAACTCTTTAGTAAACAAGGAAGAACTAGAAGAGTGGATAGGCAAGAAGGTTAGTGAAATCTCAAATAACTATAGTAGTAATGAAGTCAATGGTGACTGGGTTATGGCAGAACTAGGCAGGTTGGGAATAGAAAACAACCAGGCTTCTATAGATAAGCAGGTTAAAAGACTAACTAGTGAAACCGGAGTAGATAAAAAAGAAAATGCCAATGAACTATTAAAAATCATATTGGCTCTTAGGGCTTCAAAGATAGACCCAGAAAATTTTTATGGAAGGAACTTAATTGAAGAATTAATTACTAATAAAGATGCAAGGGGCTTTTACTATGAAGCCTGTGGTCTATGGGCAATAAATAGTGATGATTATGAGATAAATAAAAAATATGCCAGTAAGATAGATGGTATGGTTGAAAGATTACTAGGTTATCAAAAAGATACTGGGTATTTTAAATTCTTTATGGAACATGATGACACAGGGTTTGCACTTTTAGCCCTAGCGCCCTACTATAATGGGACTGTAAATTATGAAAGTAAATATAGTAAGGGTGGAGAAAAATACAAGGACTTAGAGGCTGCAATAAATAAAACTTTAGACACTATATCTAAAAACCAAAAAGAGGATGGAGATATTTGTAAGGATAATGGAAACTCACTTATTTCTATAATTAAGGGTATTACTGCTCTTGACTCTGATTTAATTTGGCAGGATAGGTTTATAAAAAATGGTAAAAGCCTTTTTGATGCCTTAAGAGAAAAATATGATATAGATGGTGGATTTAAGTGGCAAACTTCTGATAAAAACCCTAATCCAATGGCTACAGAACAAGGCTTTAGGGCTTTAATAAACTATAAATATAAGAATTCAAATGTTTTTGATTACAGGAGCTTAGAGAAGAAGAAACTTGGGGACTTAGGAAGTGAGGACAAGGAAGAACCTACTGAAAAACCAAGTGAGGGAGAGGAGCCTACTGAAAAGCCTGGTGAAAAAGAAGAGCTTAGCAAGGCTACTATTAATATAGACCTACTTACAATAGGGGAAGGATATATTGTTAAGGGCAAAGAGGTTGAGTTTAAAGATGGAGATAATGCCTGGGTAGTTCTTAAAAAACTTTTAGACCAAGAGTCTATAGAATACGAAGCAGATGACAACAACCAATATGGATCTGTATATATTAGGAGTATTGGAGGTATAGGTGAATTTGATGAGGGTCCATTAAGTGGTTGGATGTACAATGTAAATGGAAACTATCCTAACTTTGGAATCAGCACTTATATCTTGAAAGATGGAGACATATTAAACTTAAGATATACTACAAACCTAGGCCATGATGTAGGAAATGGATTTGGTGAAGAGCCTGGAGACACTGAAGAACCTGGAGGTACTGAAGAGCCTGGAGATATTGAAGAACCTAATTTAGATCCAAACATTAAAGTTATTGAAAGCCTAGATGGATATGGTTTTAAAAATAATAAGGTAAGGGACTTGGTAACTAGCCTTAAAGACAGTGAGTTTAAAGAGATTAAAGAAAAAGAAAATGTAGATACTGAAAAAACTTGGAAATTAAACTTTAATAAGGACTTTACTGAAGACCAAATAGAGGCCTTATATATTGAAGACAAGGACTTAAATATTAAGAAGCTTATCCTATCTAAAAAAGATAATAAGTCTGTCTTTGTAAAATCTAATTTTGAAGCTAATGAAGATTATAAATTAAAATTAGTATTAAAAAATGGAAAAAAATATATTATGAGGTTTACAACAAAATAATAAAAAATTAAGGGACCCTAGAGTCCCTTAATTTTACTTACTACTAGAGGGGGATTTATATGGGAAATAAGAAAAACATAGGAAAAAGACTGGGAGCTTCATTTTTAGCAATATCTATATTAACTGCATCTGGGCCTAATTTAGCACTTGCTAAAGCTGAAGAATTTCAAGATATAGCTGATGTTTCTAAGTGGGCAATAGGGGACGTTATAGAGGCTAGGGATAAGGGTTTTTTAGAAAGCAAGCTTAAGCTTGAACCCAAGGAAGCAATCAAGAGGGGAGAGTTTGTGAGACTTTTAAGCCTAAGCCTAGGACTTGACATAGATAAGAAGGGGGAAGATTTATTTAAGGATGTTCCAAAAGACCACAAATACTTTGATTATATAAATACAAGTGAAAAACACAGGCTTGTTATGGGGAGTAATGGATATTTTAAGCCAGAAGAAAACATTAATAGGGAGGAGATGGCTACTATAATAAATAGGGCCTTAGACTTGAAACCTAAAGGAAAATTAAACTTCAGGGATAAGGACTTAATTTCTAAATGGGCCCTTGCTGCTGTTGAGAATGTGGCCAGCAATGGAATAATACAAGGTAGCGGAGGAGAGTTTAATCCCAAGGGGTTGGTTTCTAAAGAGATGGCTATTGTAATTTCTATTAGGGCCAAAAATTATTGTGAAAAAGCTAGGATAAAGGACAATTTAAGTGGAGAAACAATAGATATATCTAGTACAGTTAACTACCTCTTAACAACAAATGACAACCCAACTGTTGGGACTATGAATGGTGATTGGTCTATTTTAGCTATGGCCAGGTCTGGATACAAGCTAGATGAAGAATATCTTAATCGCTACTATAAGAATGTTGAGGACTATGTGAAGGAAAAGAAAGGAAAGCTCCATAGGGTTAAATATACAGAATATAGTAGGCTTATTTTAAGTCTAACAGCCATAGGAAAAGATCCTAGAAATGTTGGGGGGTACAATCTTTTAGACCCTCTTGCTGATTTTAATAGTGTTATAAAACAGGGGATTAACGGTCCGATATTTGCCTTAATTGCTCTAGACAGTAAGGGCTATGAACTTGGGGATAGGAGTGAGTTTAAAAATCAAACTAGCAGGGAAAAGCTAATAAGTTTTATCTTAGAAAGGCAACTAGCTGATGGTGGTTGGAACCTTGGGCAGAACGCAGAAAGCTCAGATGTTGATATAACAGCTATGGCCCTTCAAGCATTGGCTAGGTATAGGACTAGACCCGATGTTAAGGAGGCTATTAACAGGGGACTGGACTTATTATCTAGGCTGCAAAAAGAAGATGGAAGTTATACAAGTTGGGGGGCTAAAAATTCAGAGAGTATAGCCCAGGTAATAGTTGCCTTAACCTCTCTTGGTATTAACCCTAAAACAGATCCTAGGTTTATAAAAAATAATAGGTCTAGTCTTGATGCATTACTAGGATTTAGGGACAAGTCAGGAGGCTTTTACCATATAAAAGAGGGAGATTTAGGTAACGGTGGTGGCCAGCCAGGAGAAGTAGATATAATGGCTACAGACCAAGCCTTATATGGGATAGTATCCTATAATAGGCTACTAAGAAATGAAAAAAAATTATACGATATGACCGAATAGATAAGTTGATTTGAGGTGGTTTTATGAGAAATAAAAGACTAGTATCCATATTTTTAACCATAATCATCCTCTTAACATCGGTTACTTTTTTTGCTGAGGCCGTATTAGATAAGGCTGAACCAGGGGCTGAAGAAGTAATAGACCTTGAGGAAGTAGTGGAAATACAGGATAAAGATGATGGGGAAAAAGCATTAAATGAAGATGAGCAACTGAGTTTTGAAGAAATCTTATATAAAAACTTAGATTATATTTATAGGACAAATAGTAAACCACAAGTAGGCTCAGTTGGAGGAGAGTGGGGAATTATAGCCCTAAGTAGGGCTGGATATAAGCTGGCAGATAGTTATTTAGATGACTACTATAATAATGCTAGGAAATATATAAAAGATAAGTTTAAAGATGGGAAACTTCATAGGAGTAAAAGTACGGAGAACTCTAGGCTAATATTGGCCTTAACTGCTATAGGCAAGGATGTTGAAGATATAGATGGATGCAATCTACTGGAGGGGCTTAGGGACCTTAATTATTTAAAAAAACAGGGAGTAAATGGTCCTATATGGGCCTTAATCGCCCTAGATAGCCATGGGTATAATCCTCCAAAGGCAAGGGAGGGAGAAATCCAGGTAACAAGAGAGGCCTTAATAGATGAAATTCTTAGGTCTAGGTTAAAGGATGGGGGCTGGTCTATTAATAGTCTTGGGAAGAAGTCAGATCCAGATATGACGGCTATGGCTCTTCAGGCCTTATCAACCTATAAGGACACAAAGGAAGTAGGACTTGCTATTGAAAGGGGACTAGAACTTTTATCAAAGCTACAAAATGAAAATGCAGGCTATAGTACGGCTTTTGGAGCTGGTGGTGAGCTTGAGAATCTTGAGAGCTCTGCCCAGGTAATAGTTGCCTTATCCTCTTTGGAAATAGACCCTTTAAAGGATCCTAGGTTTATAAAAAATGGAAGAAGTATCCTAGATGCTATGAGGGATTTTTTAGTAGCCAATGGAGGATTTAGCCATGATTTGCTTGATAGGTCACCAGATGGGATGGCTACTGAACAAGGAACTTACGCCTTAGTTGCCTATGAAAGATTTTTAAAGAATAAAAATAAGCTCTATAATATGGAAGATGTTGATATAAATAAGGAGTCTAGAAAGGATTTATACTATATTAAATCTAATTTAAGGGATGAACTTGTATTTAATAAAACTTACAACTTTTGGGCTGAAGGTTTTAAAAATAATGACCAAGTTGATATAGTTGTAGAGTTTAATGGTGAATTAATTGAAGCTAGGAGGGGCAACTATAGCCTAGACTTAGAAAAAGATAGGAATAGGATTAGGATATATATAAAAGAAGATGGTGAGATTAAGGCTAAACTTACGGCTAATATATACTATCAGGAAAAGGAGATAGTCCTTAAAGATAAGGTTAAAATTTCAATTGACAAAAAGACAATTGGGAAAGGCTATGTTTTAAGAGAAACTGAAGTAGACCTTAATAAGGGAGATAGTGTTTGGGATATAACAAAGAGGGTCCTGGATGAGAATAGGATAGGCTATGACTATAATTTTACTAAAAAATATAATAGTGTCTATGTTGAGAGCATTGACGGTGATGGGGAGTTTGACCATGGTCCTGATAGTGGGTGGATGTACAATGTAAATGGAGACTACCCGAACTATGGTGCCAGTAAATATTCTCTAAGGAATGGAGACAGGATACAGTGGAGATATACAACTAACTTAGGAGAGGACTTAGGACAAGATTTAAGCCAATGGGAGGAGGAGGTTGATAAAAAACTTTTATCCAGGTTAAAGGATTATAAAAAAAGGGCCCAAGATATTTTATATAATAGGGACCTATATACTAAGGCTAGTCTTAGGGAGCTAGAAAGGGCCTTGGATATGAAGGAAAAAACTCTTAGGGAGGTTAAGGATAAAATCCAAGCCTTGGAAAAAGCTATTGAAAACATAGAAAAAGTTAAGGATTTTGATAGGTTGAAAAAGGACTTGGCTGACTTGAAAAAACTAGCCAAGGACTTAAATAGGAACCAGTATAGTAAGGAGGACCTAGCTAGGCTAGATGATATTTTATCTATGGAGGAAAAAAGCCTAGGAGACATTTCTAAAAAAATAAAAGAACTAGAGTCTTTTTTAGCCAGCTTAAGACCAAAAGATAGGGAAGAGGAAATTTTATTTAAAGACCAAGAGGAGATATCAACTTGGGCCTTGGACTTGGTTTTGAAAGCTAGTAGCCTAGGTATTATAGATGGGCACAAGGGCTTGTTTAGGCCAAAAGAATATGTGACTAGGGCAGAATTTATAAAAATATTATTACTGGCCTTGGACAAGGAAGTTAAAACTGGTGTTGCCAATAATTTTATTGATATTTACAAAGATGATTGGCACTATGCCTATGTAAATAACGCTTTTAAGCTTGGAATTATAAGGGGTGACAATTATAGGTATAGGCCTGGAGATAGTATAACTAGGGAAGAACTTGCGGTTATTTCAGCCAGGCTAGTAGGGCTTAAAGCTACAAGTTCTCCTGGAATTCCATTGGACTATCCTAGTATTTCTCCATGGGCAAAAGATTCAGTTTTAGAGGTTATGGATAGGAAGATAATGCTTGGTGACAATAATTTCTTTAGGCCGAAAGACTATACAAGTAGAGAGATGGCAGTAGTTATTGCTATGAGACTTAGGGAAGTATATAGGGACCTATTAGAAGGATAGGCCCTTATATTGTCTTAGGAGGATGAGATGAAAGTTAATAAAAAAATTATAATGCTATTGGCCATACTTATCTTGGCTGCAGCATATTTTATGAGTGGAAACAAGGAAGTAAAACCTCTAAAGGAAGATAACTTAGCCATAGAAGACCTAGGTTTAAAAGAAGATGAAGCTGGTGAAAGCATAGACTTGACCAAGGAAGAGGCTAGGGAAAAAGTGGAAAAAAAAGAGACTACTAGCAGTCTTAAGGAAAGTGAAAATAAGGAGGAGGCTGACCTAGGAGAAACAAAGGCTAGGGAGGTAAAGGAAAAACTTATAGCTGAGGATGAAAAAAAATCAGGGGAAAAAGACAAGTATATGACAGATCCTGTGCCAGAAGGTAAACCTAAGCCTAGGGAGTGGCAGGAAGTAAAAAAAGATATGTCTGTAATAAAAACAGCCAAGCTATCTGTAACCTGTAAGACTATTTTAAACAACCTTGATATTTTCAATGAAGATAAGTTGGAACTTGTACCAGAAGATGGGATTATATATGGACAAAAAGAAGTGGAATTCCATCCAGGAGAGTCAGTTTTTGACCTCCTTTTAAGGGAAATGAAGTCTAGTAAGATCCATATGGAATTTAGTATGACACCTATGTATAACAGTGCCTATATTGAAGGGATAAATAATATTTATGAATTTGATGGTGGAGAGTTAAGTGGCTGGATGTATAGGGTCAATGGCTGGTACCCAAACTATGGAGTAAGTAGGTATATTCTAGAAGATGGAGATGAAATAGAATTAATATATACCTGTGACCTAGGTAGGGATATTGGTGGCAGTCCAGCTATTGGAGGTGAGTAAGTTGGATTACGATAGTTTTTATAATTACCACCCCCTTATAAATTTTTTATACTTTGTATCGGTCTTGACCTTTACAATGTTTTTTATGCACCCAGTTTACCAGACCATATCCTTTTTTAGCTCTCTTTCTTATTTGCTTATGAAGGAAGGTTTTAAAGAAACAAAAAAAACAATAGGCTTTGCCTTGTTTATGGTAGTTTTTTCTGGGATATTTAACCCCTTATTTACCCATAAGGGTGTGACTATTTTAGCTTATTTCAAAAATGGAAATCCCCTAACCCTAGAATCAATTATATTTGGTATGGCTACTGGCTTTATGTTTGCTTCTATAATTATGTGGTTTAGGTCTTATGATAGGATAATGACTTCAGATAAGTTTATTTACTTATTTGGAAGGATAATACCAGCCCTATCTCTTATAATATCTATGGTTTTAAGGTTTGTACCTATGTATAAAAATAAGTTAAGAGAGATTTCAAATTCACAAAAATTAATAGGAAGGGATTTCAGCCAGGGAAATATATTTAAGAGGATTAGAAATGGGCTAACAATCTTATCTATAATGACTAGCTGGGCACTGGAAAATGCCATAGAAACTTCAGATTCTATGATGGCAAGAGGATATGGACTGGCTAATAGGACTAGTTTTTCAATTTATGGTTTTAGCCTTAGGGATAAGCTAGCCCTGGGCTACTTGCTTACAAATGTGGGCTTAATCTTACTGGGGAACATATATGGCTTAACCAATATGAAATTTTATCCTAGGCTAGTAATGGGAGGATTAAACCTAAGGTCAGCCATAGTTTATTTGGCATACTTCTTATTATGTATCTTGCCAATAGTTATTAATATACAGGAGGAAATAAGGTGGAAATCTATAGAATTGAAAAATTAAGCTTTAAGTATCCAGGGGAGGATAGGTATGTATTAAAAGATATAAATTTATCCATAAAAAAGGGAGAGTTCTTAACTATGTCTGGAGCCTCGGGTTCTGGAAAGAGCACCCTTTTAAGGCAACTCAAACCAATTTTATCCCCCCATGGAGAAAGGACAGGTAGGCTTTACTTTAAGGATAGAGATATAACAGACTTAGGCAGGAGGGAAGAGGCCTTAAAAATAGGTTTTGTCCTTCAAAATCCAGAAAACCAAATTGTAACAGACAAGGTTTGGCACGAGTTGGCTTTTGGACTTGAAAGCCTAGGATATGAAAACAAGGATATAAGGCTTAGGGTTGGAGAAATGGCAAGTTTCTTTGGAATACAAAACTGGTTTTATAAAAATACCAGTGACCTATCAGGGGGGCAAAAACAAATATTAAACCTGGCTTCAATTATGGCTATGCAACCAGAAGTATTAGTTTTAGATGAACCAACCTCACAATTAGACCCTATAGCAGCGACGGAGTTTTTAAACACCCTAAGGAGGGTCAACCTGGAACTGGGGATTACCATAGTCCTATCAGAACATAGGCTAGAAGAAGTTATCCCAATATCTGATAGGCTCTTGGTCTTGGATAGGGGGCAAATAGTCAGCCTAGGTAAGCCTAGAATAGTTGCTAAAGAATTAAAAGATATGGACCATCCTATGTTTTATTCAATGACTAGCTCTATGCAAATTTATGGAGAAACTATAAATGGTAAAGATTACCCAATAACTGTAAGAGATGGACGGAATTTTATTGAAAAAGAAATAGGGACTAGTATTAACTATGAATTCCCAAAAGAAAAAGTAAAAAATGAAAATATTATAGAAGTAAGGGATGTTTGGTTTAAATACAATAAAAAGGGAGAGGACATAGTAAAAAATTTAAGGCTAGATGTTAAAGAAAATGAATTTTTAGCTATAGTAGGTGGAAATGGAACTGGAAAAACAACCAGCCTATCCCTAATTGCTAGGCTAAACCAATACTATAGGGGGAGCATTAGGATTAAGGGAGAAAGACTGGAAAATATAAAGGATAGGGACTTATATGGAAAACTTTTAGGAATTCTTCCACAAAACCCAGAAAATTTATTTGTTAAATCCAGTGTAAGGGAAGACCTATTAGAAATTTTTAAGTATGAAAAAATTCCAGGGGCAGAAAAAGATAAAAAGCTTATGGATATAGCAGAAAAAATGGAACTAGTAGGCCTTTTAGATAGGCATCCTTATGATTTAAGTGGGGGAGAAAAGCAAAGGCTAGGATTGGCTAAAATACTGGCTCAAAAACCAGAGATTTTATTATTAGACGAACCAACTAAAGGTATGGATGAATTTTTTAAAGACAAGTTAGCCTTAATTTTAAAGGAACTTAAAGAAGGGGGCTTGACTATAGTTATGGTTTCCCATGATATTGAATTTTGTGCCAAATATGCAGATAGGTGTGCCTTATTCTTCAATGGAGATGTAATAAGCATTAATACTAGGAGGAAGTTTTTTTCTTGTAATAATTTTTATACTACATCTGCCAATAGGATAATAAGGAATATATGCCCAGATGGAATAACAGTAGGAGATGTGGTAGATATATGGAAAAAGGCTTAAAAAAAAGAAGGATCCTATCAATTTTTATGATTTTAATCCTAATCCCAGCTACTATATTGTTTGGAGTTTTTAGGCTAAATGATAGGAAATATTACTTTATAGCTATGCTAATAATAATCTATACTATGGTTCCGTTTTTATTAGTATTTGAAAAAAGGGAGCCCAAGGCAAGGGAGCTAATCATAATAGCAGTTTTATCAGCCATAGCAGTAGCAGGAAGGGCAGCTTTCTTTATGTTAGACCAGTTTAAACCAGTTGTTGCCATAGTCATAATTTCGGGAGTTGCATTTGGGGGAGAATCTGGATTTTTAGTAGGAGCAGTTTCAGGTTTTGTTTCTAATTTTTTCTACGGACAAGGTCCTTGGACCCCTTGGCAAATGTTTGCATTTGGAATTATAGGTTTTTTAGCAGGACTTTTATATGAAAGCAAAATAATTAGAGATAATAAGTTGTCTCTTTGCATTTATGGAGGACTAGCTACTTTTTTTATCTATGGAGGAATAATGGACTTTTCAAGCCTCCTAATTTTTACAGGAGAAATTACTAGGGCTAAGTTAGTAGCCAGCTATTTGGCGGGTTTTTGGTTTAACCTAATCCATGCCTTGGCTACAGTTATATTCTTATATTTAATTTCCCAACCTATGTTGGAAAAGTTAAATAGGATAAAGACAAAATATGGTCTTATAAAATAAAAAATATTGACACGATTGTTAATATAATGTAGAATTATATTGTAAATAAAATTGAAAATATAAGGGGAATCATGTGTAAATCATGAACGGACCAGCCACTGTGAGTAATTATAATTACAAGTCAGGATACCTTAAAATGAAAATCTTCTTGGATTAAGATTTCATCTTATAATCAAATGATTATTATGAGCATATATCTAAGGGATATATGCTTTTTTTAATATATACACATATCACCGAGGAATCGCTGTGTGCATAGAAATATGCATGCATGGTGAGGACCAGTTGAAAACGTTGGGGGACGGAAGTAGATATGGAATGGCGATAATGAAGATGATGATTCTATAGATTATGAACTAGAACTTGAATCTATAGAATAGTCCCATATAGTGCTTGAGTTAACTCAAGTGCTATATTTTTATAATTTATTTTAAATTAGCTATTAACAAAATAAAATATTAGCCGAATGTATAGTATAGCCAGTAAAAAGTATTTATATAATTATTTAATAGGGCTATAAATATATACACATATCACCGAGGAATCGCTGTGTGCATAGAAATATGCATGCATGGTGAGGACCAGTTGAAAACGTTGGGGGACGGAAGTAAATATGGAATGGCGAAGACGAAGATAAAGACGATGAAATCGTTGACGAAGACAAAGATGATGAAATTGTTGACGAAGACAAAGATGATGAAATTGTTGATGAAGACAAAGACGATGAAATTGTTGACGAAGACAAAGACGATGAAATTGTTGACGAAGACAAAGACGATGAAATTGTTGATGAAGACAAAGACGATGAAATTGTTGATGAAGACAAAGACGATGAAATCGTTGAAGAAGACAATGATGATGAAATCGTTGAAGAAGACAAAGATCAAGATACTACTGAAGACAAGCTAGAAGAAGTTGTTGAATAAATCTTGATTAATAAAAAACACTTGATATAAATATCAAGTGTTTTTTTTATTTCCAATTATTTAATTTAAAATAAGAACTTAGCCACTAAAATTATTATAGGCAGGGTTATTATTGTCCTCTCAATAAATATGATAAACATATCTAGTGGAGAAATAGGTATTTCCGTACCTAGGATAACAGCACCAGCTTCAGACAAGTAAACTAGTTGTGAAACCGATAAGGTAGCAACTATAAACCTAGTCATATCACTCTGGATATTTGAGGCTAAAACTGAAGGCAAGAACATATCTGAAAATCCAACCATTATTGTTTGAGATGCCGCTTCAGCTTCTGGTACATTGAAAAAGTTTAATAGAGGTAAAAATGGCTTACCTAATACTTGGAAAAATGTAGTATATTCTGCAATAACTACAGCAGTAGTACCAAATGCCATAATAACTGGTAGGACTGCCAGCCAAAGATCTAAAGCAGTTTTAATACCATTTATAAAGATATACTTTAAGCCTTCATGAGATTCAGCCCTTTCAACAGCAAGTTGAAGCCCCCATTCCAATGTAGTAAAGCCGTCTGGTATATCCTCTCCTAAATCTTTTGAATCACCAGTATAATATGTATCTGGTTTTGAAGATAGGGGTGGAATTCTTGGCATTATAATTGCTGCAACCAATCCCACTAGTATAATAGTTAAGTAATAAGGTCCAAACATATGTGCTAGGTTTACCTGCTTAAGAATTACTAGACAAAAAGTAATAGATACAGCTGAGAAAGTAGTTGATATAACAGCCGCCTCTCTTGCAGTGTAATAGCCTTGTGTATACTGGTTATTAGTAAGTGTAACCCCTACTGTACCATCTCCAACCCAAGATGCAACGCAGTCAATTGAAGAACGACCTGGTAGCTTGAAAAAAGGCCTCATTACTGGTGTTAAAAGCACACCTACAAATTCTAAAAGTCCAAAATCTGTTAAAAATGGTAGTAATAGTCCTCCAAATAGGAAGATACTAAAAAGTCCTTTTAATAGGTCAAATAGGATTAAACTACCTGTATCCTCATTCCAAATAAATTCAGGTCCTACTTTAAACAGGGCCATAATTGCAAAAACCAAACCTACAATCCTAACTACTAGCCAAACAAGAGATACATCATAAACATTTTTTAGAAAGTCATTATCCTCAATAAAATCAGGTTTAAAAAGCCTATACATTATAGTAAGAACTGTTGTAACAGCTATGAAACCTGTAATAATATAAGGTAGAGAATCTCCTAAAAGCTTCTGTAGAAGTGAAGCCAAAAGTGCAACGACAATTGTTGTGTCCCCCTCATACTTAAAAGGAACCATTAAGAATAAAACCCCTAAAATTGATGGAATTAAAAACTTAAGGTAGTCACTTGCTGTAAAATTACGCTTTTTAACAATTTTCTTTTCTGCCTGCTTACTAACATTAACATTTTCCATAAAACTAGTCCCCCCTTATTCTAGTTTTAAATAATGGCCTCCAATATAGAAATTAGCATAAAAATTAACCCTAGCTTACTAATTTCTACATATTTATGTTTGAATATTATGTAGTGTCTAAAGAAAAAAGATAATTGTCTGAAAATTCCCAATTATCTAGTTCTTTAATACATTATATACTATTCTTAAAATATGTACAATATTAGAAAAATAGAGTTAAGATTTACAAGATTAGCCATTATTTATAAAAATAATTATCATTAATAATACATTATACCATATATTTCCAGCTATTTAAAGAGGACTAGAAATAAATTCAAAAAAACCCCTAAAATTACTAGGAGTTTTATGTTACAATACCTATTGGAGCCTAATATAAAAAATATTCTAAAAATAAATGGAACTGGTGGTAAATAATAGGTCTCTGTAATTGATAAAATATATGTATTATGGTAGAATATTGATGTTAAGTGTAGAAAAAAAGGAGTACAAATCGGAGGTGGCATAGTGGAAAAAATATTCATAGTATTGGCTTTAGCATCTAGTATAGCTCTTATAGCTTCAGTTGCAATGCAAGATGGAGCAGAACAAGGTATGGGAGCAATAAGTGGTGATGCGGCACCTTTATGGGGACAAGCTAAGGGACAAAGCAAGGATGACATGTTAAAAAGAATGACTATTATAGCAGCAGTAGTTTTTATAGTATCACATTTAGCCTTAGTAGCTATAAAATAGTTTATATGCATTAGTATATAAAAATATATGATGATTTGTAAAAAGGAGGAGCTTAGTAATGGATTTTTCTTTAATAGCAGCACCAATAATTGGTATACTTGCTTTACTATTTGCATTTTATAAGGCTGGGGAAGTAACAAAAAGAGACCCAGGTAATGAAAGAATGCAAGAAATAGCAAAGCACATCCAAGATGGTGCCATGGCATTTTTAAAGAGACAGTATAGTTCATTAGGAATTTTCGTTATTGCTTTATTTGTAATATTAATTTTTGCAATTAATTGGGAAACAGCAGTATCATTCTTATTGGGAGCTATATTCTCAGTTTTTGCAGGTTACTTTGGTATGAAGGTTGCGACTAGAGCCAATGTAAGAACTGCAAATGAAGCAAAGGAATCAGGACTAAATGGAGCTTTACAAGTAGCATTTTCTGGTGGAGCAGTTATGGGAATGACTGTAGTAGGATTGGGACTTTTAGGAGTTGGGGTTTTATATATAGTTTTTGGTGACCCAGAAATAATAACAGGATTTGGACTTGGAGCTTCATCAATAGCCTTATTTGCCAGAGTAGGTGGAGGGATTTATACTAAGGCAGCAGACGTTGGTGCTGATTTAGTTGGTAAGGTAGAAGCAGGAATACCTGAAGATGACCCAAGAAACCCAGCTGTAATAGCAGACAATGTTGGAGACAATGTTGGAGATGTTGCAGGTATGGGAGCTGACTTATTTGAGTCTTATGTTGGAGCAATAATTTCAGCAATGACTCTTGGTATAGCAGCTTATGGAGAAAAAGGTGTTACATTTGCCTTAAGTCTTGCAGGAGTAGGAATACTAGCTTCAATTATAGGAGTATTTTTTGTTAGGGGAGATAAAGACCCTCAAAAAGCTTTAAATACAGGAACTTTAACAAGTTCTATCCTAGTAATTATAGCAGGCTATTTTTTAAGTATGAAGATAATTGGTGGAATAAAACCATTTATATCAATTTTAGCAGGTTTAGTAGTAGGTCTTATAGTGGCTAAAATTACAGAATACTATACATCAACAGAGCATAAGCCAGTAAAGAAAATTGCATCAGAATCCGAAACAGGAGCATCAACAAACATTATAGCAGGATTGTCAGTAGGTATGGAATCAACAGCAGGACCAATAGTAGTAATCGCAATAGGAATTATGGTAGCATTTTTTGCAGCAGGTGGTGGAGAGTCTTCAATACAAGGACTATATGGTATATCTCTAGCAGCAGTAGGTATGCTATCAACAGCAGGTATGACCATTGCAGTAGATGCTTATGGACCAATAGCAGATAATGCTGGAGGTATTGCTGAAATGTGTGAATTACCAGAAGAAGTTAGGGAAATAACTGATACTTTAGATGCAGTAGGTAATACTACAGCAGCAGTAGGTAAAGGTTTTGCAATAGGTTCAGCTGCACTTACATCATTGGCACTTTTTGCATCATATACACAAGCAGTTAAACTAGAAGGAATAAATATAACTCAACCAGGAGTTATAGCAGGGATGTTCATAGGTGGTATGCTACCATTTTTATTCTCAGCTATGACTATGGAAGCAGTTGGTACAGCAGCTTTCTCTATGATAGAGGAAGTTAGAAGGCAGTTTAGGGAAATTCCAGGAATTATGGAAGGAAAAGCGACTCCAGATTACGCAAGATGTGTTGATATTTCTACACAAGCAGCACTTAAAGAAATGGTAATTCCAGGAATTATGGCAGTAGTAGTTCCAGTTTTAATAGGATTATTACTTGGAACAGAAGCACTAGGTGGACTTTTAGGTGGGGCCCTGGTAACAGGTGTATTAATGGCCATCTTTATGTCAAACGCTGGTGGTGCTTGGGATAATGCTAAAAAATATATAGAGGACGGTCATCACGGTGGAAAAGGTAGCGAAGCACATAGTGCAGCAGTTACTGGTGATACTGTAGGAGATCCATTTAAAGATACTTCTGGACCATCATTAAATATACTAATAAAATTAATGACTATAGTAGCTTTAGTATTCTCACAAGTTTTTGTAACTTACGGAGGTATATTAATTAAATAAAAATTAGCCCTTCATTTGAAGGGCTTTTTCTATTTTAAATTAAATAAAAATTTTAATAGAAAAATATGGGTATGATTATAAGGAAAAGGAGATGAAAGAATTGACCATAAGGCAGAAGATAATAGAGTTAATGGAAGATAAGTATTATGAGCCAATGCTAAGGGAAGAAATAGCAAATACTTTCCAAATCGATAGGAAGGGAGAGAAGGAATTTTTCAAGGTCCTAGAAAGTTTGGAAAATGAAAAATTAATTATAAAAAATATAGATAATAAATATTACCTAGGTAATGATGAATCTGTTATTATAGGAACTTTAGATGCTAATGAAAGGGGGTTTGGGTTTGTAATTCCCCATAATAGGCAGGGAGAGGATATTTTTGTTCCAGCTAGTGAATTAAATGGGGCTATGCATGGAGATACAGTTGTGGTAAATATAATATCGGAGGCCACAAGCAAAAAAAGGACAGAAGGTAGTATTACAAGGGTTCTTGAGAGAAAAAATAGGACCATAGTTGGGACTTTTACAGATAGCAAGAAATTTGGATTTTTAATTCCTGATGAAGCTAAGATAGGTTATGATGTTTTTATACCTAAGGCAAAGAAAAATGGGGCCAGGCACAACCAAAAGGTGGTTGTTGAGATTACTAAATGGCCAGAAGAGGGTAATAATCCTGAGGGAAGGGTTGTTGAAATTTTAGGTTATATGTCTGAAAAAGGTACAGATATCCTATCAATAATTAGGCAATATGACCTGCCAGAAAAATTTCCATCTGATGTTATTGACTATGTTGATAATATAAACCAAGAGGTAACAGATGAAGAAATTAAGACCAGGCTAGACTTGAGAAATGAAAACATCCTAACTATTGATGGCTTTGATGCCAAAGACTTGGACGATGCCATATCTATCAAGAGGTTTGAAAATGGTAACTTTAAATTAGGAGTCCATATAGCTGATGTTTCTCACTATGTAAAAGAAAAGACTGTCCTAGACAGGGAGGCCTTTAAAAGGGGAAATTCAGTATACCTATTAGATAGGGTAATACCAATGTTGCCTGAGGAGTTATCCAATGGAATTTGCTCTTTAAATCCTGGAGAAGATAGGTTATGTCTTTCGGTTATAATGGAAATAGACAAGACTGGAAGGGTGCAGGATAGTGTAATAGAAGAAACTGTAATAAGGAGTAAGAAGAGGCTTGTTTATGATGATGTTTCTGACTACTTGGAAGATGATTGCCCTAAGGCTGGGGAAAAATTAGATGGGGTCCTAGAAGACTTGAAAAATATGGAAGAATTGGCTAGGATTTTGACTAAAAAAAGAGAAGCCAGGGGAAGTATTGATTTTGATTTTCCGGAAACTAGGATAGTTTTAGATGACAAGGGTAGGCCAGTTAAAATAGTTGAAGAAGAAAGAAGGATAGCCAATAGGATTATAGAAGAGTTTATGCTTATTACTAATGAAACTGTGGCAGAGCAGTTTTTCTGGGCGGATATTCCATTTCTATATAGGACCCATGGTGAGCCTAAGGAAGAGAAGATAGAGGCTTTTATAAAGACGGTCCATAATCTTGGTTATAGTATAAAGGGCAAGCAGGAAATCCACCCTAAGGCACTTCAAGAGCTTCTTGAAAATATCAAGGGTAAGAGTGAAGAAAAACTTATTTCTACAATGATGTTAAGGTCTTTACAAAAAGCTGTTTATAGTGAACTTCCAGATATTCACTTTGGGCTGGCTTCAGAGCACTATTCGCACTTTACAGCCCCTATAAGAAGGTATCCTGACTTGGTAATCCATAGGATAATAAAAAAATATATTAAGGGCAAGCTGTCTAATAGTAAGCTTAAAAAATTAGAGAGAAGTCTACCAGAAATAGCAGAGCATACATCTATGACTGAAAGAAGGGCTGAAGAGGCTGAAAGAGAAGTGGATGATATGAAGAAGGCAGAGTTTATGCTGGATTATATTGGCTATGAATTTAAGGGGGTAATTTCTTCCTTAACAAGGTTTGGTATATTTGTTCAACTAGAAAATACTATAGAGGGTCTGGTTAGGTTTAATTCTATGAAAGATGACTACTATGATTTTGATGAAGAAAACTATGTAGTTGTGGGTGAAAGGACCAAGAACCAGTATAGGTTGGGTCAGGAAGTCTTTATTAGGGTAATAGATGTGAGTGTTCCTAAGAGGGCTATTGACTTTATTTTAATAGAAGATTTAGAAGTTTAGATATCGT
>JASLBE010000079.1 GCA_030146705.1 Tissierellales bacterium
CTGATGTTGTTCTCCCTTTTTTTTGGTGCAGGAAATTTAATCTTTCCACCGATGCTAGGCAAGTTGGCAGGTACAAGTATGTATCTGTCTATGTTTGCCTTTGGTATTACGGCGGTAGTTCTACCTGTGCTTGGTGTGATAGCAGTTGCCAAATCCAACGGCCTAAGTGCCATGTGCCGCAAAGTAAGTCCTTGGTTTGCGACCTTATTTACGCTGGTGATCTATTTGGCTGTAGGGCCACTGATGGGGATACCTCGTGCGGCTACCGTACCCTATGAGATAGGCTTAGCTCCCAATATTCCACCTGAAAGTCAAGGGTGGAGTTTATTTCTTTTTAGCTGTGTCTTCTTTGCATTGACTTATTGGCTAAGCTTAAATCCTGCTCGAATAGCTGATCGCATTGGTAAAATCCTCAGTCCAGCTTTATTACTCTTGATGCTTGGGCTTTTTGTTTGTTCACTGATTAACCCGATAGCAGATTACCTACCTGCTCAAGGCAGGTACCAAACTAATCCCATTGCCTCTGGCTTTCTCGAAGGCTATATGACGATGGATGCCGCTGGAGCTTTAGTTTTTGGCTTGGTCATTGCTATGGTCATTCAGAACTTTAAGATTACAGATAAAAAAGAAGTATTAAGGACAAGCGTTAATGTGGGGGTCTTAGCTGGAGGGCTTTTGTTTATTATCTATTTGATGTTGGCGCACATTGGGGCCACCACGACAGCGCTGTTTCCCGATACAACCAACGGTGCACAGATTTTACACCTAGCCTCCAACCATATGTTTGGTAAACTCGGTGCTTACCTAGTTGCCAGTATATTTACCCTAGCCTGCTTGACTACCTGCGTGGGGCTTGTTAGTTCTTTGGCCCAGTACTTTACTTCGTGGACAGGCAAGTTTGGGTATCGAGTTTGGGTTAGTGTCTGGACGCTGTGTAGTTTGCTTATTGCCAATTTTGGTTTGGATCAAATCTTGAGTTATAGTGTACCAGTCTTGTCTGTGATTTATCCCATAGCATTGGTACTTATTCTACTAAGTTTGGCTGATTCCCTTTTTGGTGGACGAAAGCTTGTCTATCAGCTCAGTATTTATACTACAGGAGCAGTAAGCTTAATACATGTGCTCACTGAGCAGGGGTTCTCCTTGTCTTACCTTAGCAAAGCCGTGCAGTGTTTTCCTTTTAGTTCCGTGCACTTAGGTTGGCTACTACCTGCATTTCTTGCTTTTAGTTTGGGTTGCCTGTGTACTTTGGTCCAAAAGTCTTATTTAGCTAAATCACCTGCTCGCAACAAATCCATAAAGCCTTAAGTAGGCCGGGTGTACCCAATCAGGTGTTGATTGATTCTCAGACTAAGATTAGTACTTTTTAATGATTTTCTAGTCCATCTAAGTTCTTTACACTAAATTTGTTAGGCTTGATAGTAGATACTAATTATTTAAATCTAATCGTATGATGAATAGGAGAATCCTGAGCTTATGGTTTGCTTTATGCCTGATATTACCTAAGCTCCAGGCACAACAGAAAAATGAGAAACCCTTTGTTATCCCTGAGCTGAAAGAGTGGGTGAGTGGAACAGGAGAGTTTACTCTAGATAGTCAAACTCAAATTAGCATTCCAAAAGGAGATGTAGCACTCAGGCAGGTAGCCGAAGCTTTTGCTGCCGATTTACAGGAGCTTGTAGGATTGAAGCTAGCTGTTATAGAAGGAAAAACCAAAGCTAAAAGTATCTCTTTGGGCATCCAAAAAGATAAAAACTTAGGAGAGGAAGGTTATCAAATTACGATTGGAAATCAACTTCAAGTTCGAGCACCACAAACCATAGGGGTATATTGGGCCACACGTACCCTTCTCCAACTCGCTGAGCAGATGGATAATAAACTACCTCAGGGTAGGATTCGTGATTTTCCCGAGTATCCCCTGCGTGGTTTTATGCTCGACTGTGGTAGAAAGTTTATTCCGATGGACTTCTTGCGAGACTATGTCAAGATTATGTCTTACTATAAGATGAATACTTTCCAGATCCATCTCAATGATAATGGTTTTGATCGTTTCTTTGAAAATGACTGGGATAAGACTTATGCGGCTTTTCGCTTAGAGAGTGAAACATTTCCAGGTTTAGCAGCCGAAGATGGCTATTACAGCAAGCAAGAATTTATAGACCTTCAAAAACTGGCAGAGTCTAAATTTGTAACTATTATCCCCGAGATTGATGTCCCAGCGCACTCCTTGGCTTTTACCCACTATCTACCCGAGATTGGAAGTAAAGAATATGGTATGGATCACCTCGACTTATTTAAGCCCGAGACCTATGATTTTATAGATAAGCTCTTTAAAGAGTATCTAGAAGGGGATGAGCCTGTCTTCAGAGGAGAGCTTGTTCATGTAGGTACTGATGAGTATTCGAATGAAGATCAAGAAGTGGTGGAGAAGTTTCGCTATTTTACCGACTACTGCATTCGTTTAGTAGAGAGTTATGGTAAGAAAGCAGCCGTTTGGGGAGCCCTGACTCATGCGCAAGGCACAACTCCTGTTAAGTCGGAAGATGTGTTGATGCTTACTTGGCACAACCCTTATGCGCAGCCCGATGATATGATGGAGCAAGGCTACGATGTGGTAAGCATTCCCGATGGGCTACTCTATATTGTCCCCAATGCTGGCTACTACTACGATTACCTTAACATTGAGCACCTTTACAACAAGTGGACACCTGCTACAATCGGCGATAAAACATTCGCAGAGCGTCATCCACAAATTAAGGGAGGTAT
>JASLBE010000075.1 GCA_030146705.1 Tissierellales bacterium
CATCATTCCCTTGAATTGTAATCTCTTTAGGCAAAGGAATAACCTCATAGTTAGCGTCCATAGTCTTTGGAGCAGAACATGAAGCAAAACCTAAAGAAAGAGCTAAGGCTCCTAACAGAGTCAGATTTCTCATGATTTAAAGAATTAATAAGTGTTTCTAATATGATTGTATGTTATGTTTTCACTTTGAATTTGCTTGCCATTAGTTTCATGTGTGATTCGAAGATAAACATCAGCATAAGTATAAACCACAAACTCTATTTTTCCCCCTAGAGGATTTAATTAAACATTAAAACCTCTAGGGCTTTCTGTATCTAGTTATTAAGCTTAGCAAACTTTAAGCAAACAGGCATACTTACCTCTATAGTTTTTCCTGTATTTGTTAATAAACCTGAGTTACTATCGATTGTATATATCTCAATATTATCACTATCTCTACATGCTACTAATAATAGTTTCCCATTAGGTGTTATTACCATATTTCTTGGGTGAACTCCCGTTTTTTGATAGCCTTTATAAGACAGCTCACCATTATCTGCAATTGACAATATCGCTACACCATCTTCTTTTAATCTATTAGATGCATATAGGAATTTCCCATCGGGTGTAATTTGAATATCTCCCGATCCAGCAGCTTGTTGTGGATCAACTAATATTGTCTGAAAAAGCTGTAAATCTCCATTATTATATTCAAATGCCATTACCTCTCCAGACAACTCTGTTAGGGTATAAGCCCACTTATTATTGGGGTGAAAAACAGTGTGTCTAGGACCTGATCCTGGAGCTAACTTAATGGTCTCTTCAGACAATAGACTTTCATCATTTGATAAGTCAAACTTATAAATACAATCTGCACCTAAATCATTAGCATATAAAAACTTTTTATCTGGAGATAAGTAAACACAGTGTAAGTGAGACTGTTCTTGCCTATCTTTATTTGGGCCTACTAAAGAGTCAAAGCTTTTAACTATACTCTCTGGGCTAAGCTTTCCACTCTCTAGAATATCAAATACAGAGATATTACCTCCCATGTAATTTGCTGTAATAGCCTTATTTAATAAACTATCAACCAATATATAACATGGGGCTGCACCTCCAACAATTTTTTGATCTAGGAATGTAAGTTTTCCTGTATCATTGTTAAAGTTTAAAGCCGTAATGCAGTCTGATTTAACATCATTATTTTCTGTCACTGCATACACAACTCTTTCATCCGAAGAGAAGCTCAAATAAGAGGGGTTATCTAACTTATAAGTAGAGACCAGTTCAAAATTGGCCGACTCAGTATTAAATTTATATATATATATACCTTCACTATTTTTAGAGGTATAAGTCCCAACAGCCAAAAAAGAATCATATTTATGCTCTTTACCAGTTGTTTGGCAAGAAGATAGAGCCATGAGTACTAGTATTAAAGCAGTTAACCAATATATGTTTTTCATATTAAAATATTTTGATACTAATATAATTGATTTTAATCAAAAAAAACGAACACACGATGTATTAATTAGATATTTAAAGAATATACCCTTTAATAGTTAACTCTAGTAATTAAACTACCAATAGTAAGTCCTACTTTTTACTCATGGGCAACGAACTCATCACCTTCTACATGGTCTAATGCAATAGCTATCTGATCTGTCACACCAAACGAGTATTTGGCAAAACCAAACCGCCCTGCTTTAGCAGCCCAGACTAACATGTCTCTTTACCTGCTGTTCAAGAGGCAAGCCCTTCAGCATTAGTAAAATTTTTAACTACGGTATAAAACTCTGCATGATTACTTTATTTCTATACGCTTCGTCATTTCTAAAGTGCTCTTTATTAGTACAACTACATATCTATAGTAATAAAGTAAATAATAATGTTAAATTGACTTGTTGCATATATAATCTACTTAACAACTATTTCGTCTGTAAAAATCCAACCGCCAAGTGTTTTGCTAGAGCGAGCAACAAACCTAACATATCTCCCCTTAGTTTGACCTTCCCAGCCATACTTTTTAATTAAGATAGAAGAACCTTTTTCTACATCAAACGATTGGTCTAGCAGAGTTGTATAGTTTTTACCATCTAATGAGACCTCTACTATTACTTGAGATGGAAGATACACTTCAGCTCCAGGGCTTTGCATTATATCTGCATAAATTTCATGTATATCTTCTTCTTTTTCCAAATCAATAACAACATCTAGTCTATTAGCAGATATAAACCCTTGCCAACGCTTATCTCCGTAGGTCCATCCACCTCTTAACCCATCTGTCAGAGTAGCATCTCCAGCAGCTACATAAGATTTGTTATATGGAGCATTGTAAGTAACTTTTTTCCCACGTCCTAAGTGCTCAGTAACTGTTTCAGCTTCTTTTCTATTCCCTATTTCTTGACTTAATTCAAATGGCTGATAACCCTTCTGCTTGAATAGCTCTACAAGCTTTAATGACTTTGTGTGAAAAGGTTTAAATTCTTTGCGTTCTACTTCAGACCAAGCAACCTCTGCTAAAGCAAATAGACGAGGATATATCATCATTTCTGCGTGAGCAGCAGTTGGTATGTATTCAGTCCATAGGTTTGCTTGTACTCCCTGAATTAACTCAGCCTCTTCTTTAGTTAAGTCTTCAGGTATAGGATTATAGTTATAAACCTTTTGCAAAGGAAGGTAGCCTCCTATTGCTTCAGGCTGACTATATGGAGCATCTTGGTATGCATCGAAATAACAAAACTCTCCAGGCGTCATAATGGCAGGATGTCCAGATTTAACTGCTTTTAAACCTCCTTCTACACCTCTCCATGA
>JASLBE010000054.1 GCA_030146705.1 Tissierellales bacterium
AATGACAATTGGTGGTGTTTATCCAAGGGAAGAGCCAGTAAGCATGGAGGTTCGTGGTAGAAACCTTTTAACAGGGCTTCCGGAAACAATAGAAGTTTCATCTACAGAAATGGAAGAAGCCTTGGAAGAACCAGTAAGTCAGATAGTAGATGCAGTTCACTATGTATTAGAAAGAACTCCACCTGAGTTAGCAGCAGATATAAGTAATACAGGTATACTTATGACTGGTGGAGGGGCTATGCTATATGGCCTAGACCAGCTTATAGAAGAGAGAACAGGTATAGAGACAAGATTAGCTGAAGAACCTTTAGAAGCAGTAGCTATAGGTACAGGAAGGTCCTTAGAGTGGGTAGATATGCTTGGATCTAATAAAATAACATTTGAACATGAAAGTAACTCAATGACAGAAGAATAAAAGAGCCTTTCGCTTAAGCGAAAGACTCTTTTTTTATTTAAATGGATTATTTATTTGATAGAATATGTCCTTACCTTTTATTACAAAGTCTATAGTTTGTATATTTTTCAGCTCTTCATTGCTCTTAATATTTCTTTGATCGAATTCTATATATCTTATACCATCTTTAATTTCAGAACCTGTTCTAGTACTTCCTTGAATTACCCAAACACTTTTGCCCTTATCAATTTGTTCTGACATTATATCATGGAACATTTGAGCTTCTTTTTTATTCTTGAATCCTCCATTACCAAAAACCTTAGTAGGTAGTATAGCTATAATATGATCTGACTCAGTTTTATCTAAGCTTCTCTTAATATATAGCCATTGATTTTCATTTTGAGGAGTTATTCCTCCTTTTAGAGTATTGATGTTTAAGAATAAAGCATTTCCATATTCTTCTGATAAGAAGAAAGGACTTCCTGAATTAATTATTAAGTTAGTATTTATATCTGATATAAGCTCAGGCTTAACTCCACCCATAAATACTCCTACATTTTTATTACTTATATTATTTTTTAAGACCTCTATAGATTTTTGATTAGTTATATTATTTAAGTTATCTTGGATTTTTGTTATGCTAAAGCTAATATCTTCTTCTTTAGCTTCAACTTCCTGGTATTTAATATCTTTATTTTCTGTAGCTTCAGGTAAATTATCGTAATTTTTAATTCTCATACCGTATCCAAAAGTTAGTCCATCTAATAGAACTTCTCCTGTGTTTTTGCTTTCAGCTCCATTATGACTAAGATATATGTTATTAAAGGACTTTGGCGTAACTCCATAAGGTATTTTAGCTTCTATATACTGCCAATCCTTAAAATCTAATTTATCCTTAAATACTATTTTATGTTCCTTATTAAATATATCTTTAATGGTAGCAGCTAATTCTAGGTTATTTTCATCAGCCTTAACCCATACTCCAATTTTATTAACATTGTTTCTAAGATTTATTCCAGTTTTATCTTTAAAGTTCATAACAGCTATTCGATTTTCTTTAGCCTTGTTAAAATCATAAGAAAGCTTAATAGATTCTTTGCCAGACTTAGACTCAGGGCTTAAACTAATACTTCCAGAAACTTCTTCTGATGGAGAAGTAAAGCTTAAATCTTTTAAATTACCAAAGTTTTTTACTGGGATATCATTACTTCCTACTGCTATTAGGATATTATTTACAGCATCTCCTATATTTGCGGTAATAACTCCTGAACCTTTTGTATCATTACTGTGGAAATAATCTCCCTTAAATTCACCAAGCTCATTGGAAACATTAAAGTCTATGTCCCTAGCATGAATTAAAGCTTTAAAGCCATTACCATCATGTCCGTAAATAGGACTAAGTTCTAGCTTGTCTTTGTTTACCATAGAGAATCTTTCAAAAGGAAGATCTATACTGATTGGTTTTTCTAATACTCTAATTTTTACAGAATCCCTAAAGTTATCATACTTAACATGAAGGGTTCCTACTCCTGCTTCCTTAGGTATAAAACCTTCTTCTGTAAACTCTGCATCTATACCTTTAAGCTCAAATTCTAATTTTTCAGGATCGATTTTAACCGGCTCAAAGAATGAGTCATAGCCTTTGGCGGAAAGTATTCTTTCCGTATCCCTAAATACATTAGTATCAGCTAGATCAATCTTAACCCCTGATAGTTTTCCCTTTACTTTACTAACTTGTACTCCTACACCATTAGAAACCTTTCTAGGATATTTATCAGAAGGTATATTTACTATTTGAGAATTCTTATGGTTAGGCCTTTTAATAGCCATTGTTGTAGAGCCACCACCGTCTAGATTTATAGCATTATGCATACCTAAATCCTTAAGTATAGCTCCAAATAATTCTTGACTAACGCCCTTATATTTAGAATGTCTGCCGTCTACAGTAGCCAGAACTAATTCATTTCCATCTTCTGAGATACCTATACCTGTCCTAGGGTGGTTACCTTTAATGTTAGAATGAGTAGCTGTAGGCTTTCCATCTTTCAATATTTGGCTATTACCACCAATCATAAACTTAATATTCTCTAAATCTGGTTTAGTATCTAGATTAAGTTTAACCTTATCTCCTTTTTTAAAGTGGTCAGAAACCTTAATATAGCTTCCTCTTAAGTGGATAATATACCTATCCTTCTTTAGTGGAACAGGTCCTTTATTATTCCTAATCTCAGTTACTACTCCTTTATCAACTACAATTTCTCTTACATTTCTAGTAAGGGTGTTACCAGGTGTTTTAGAGCCCCATCTATGAGTATAAACTATTGATGCATTAGGCATGTTTTTAGCTGACTTAGCCTTATTTACTGAAGTTACAGTTGTAGCTCTGTTTTTAGTAAGGTTTTTTGCAGTCATAGTCCTACTCATTACCAGTGCTTGGGCCTTATCAGAAGAATCTATAAGGAAACTTGGCCAAGCATAGTCTTGGTGTACAGGGGAAGATATAATTTCTCCATCCTGTATAAATCCTCCAATTGGATGGGATATAGGACCGTAGTCAAAAAAGTCACCATTTATACCAGCTACAACATCTGGACTTTGATCAACTAGCTTATTAACACTTTCCCTATGTGACACCCCTTTGTCACTAAATAAACCCTTGATTTCATTATTGTCATTCTTAATGTCCACTCTTACAAGATTTATATTCATCCAACCAGCGCTAGTAAATCTTTTAATATTTTCATACTTAACTCCAGGAGCTAAAACTTCACTTTCAACATCATCATAAATGTGATAAGGAATGTTAGTTGCTAGTCCCTGACTTCCAGTAAAGATGAAAACTGTTAAAAGTAAGAGTGAAAAAATTCTTTTTAAATTTTCTCTCATAGAACCACCTTTCTTATAATTTTTTGTATTCTTTTAGAATACTATTAAAAATATTAGTTTTAGAAATAGGCACCTTCCTGTATATATCATTTAAAATATCCCTAACCTCTTGTCTTTTTGTATGTCCGTCTACATAGCATGGATTTTTACTAATAGGAAGATTATATTTTCTGTGCCTTTTAATAATTAAATCCTCCTCTACATAGATGAAGGGCCTTATTACAGTTAGCTCCTTCTTGTCTAAATAGGATTTAGGAGCTAGGACAAAAAATTGTCCTTCATAAAATGTACTTAGGAAAAAGCTATCTACTAGGTCATCCCTGTGGTGACCTAGGGCTAGTTTATTAAAGCCTTTTTCCTTAACGGCATTATTAATAGCTCCTCTTCTCATATGGGAGCACAGGGAACAAGGATTAGTTTCCTTGTTTATATCAAAGACTATTTCCTTTATAGGGGTTTGGATAATATTTAGCTCTACGCCTATATTAGAACAGAAATCTTCAATTGTCTTTGTATCAAAGCCTTCAAATCCTAGATCAACTGTAAATGCTTCAATTTTAAAATCAACTTTAGAAAACTTCCTATACTGATTTAAGGCATAAACTAGCATAATACTATCCTTGCCTCCAGATAGACCTATAGCTATCCTATCCCCATTTTCAATCATATTATGCTTATCTATTGCTTGTCTCATAAGTCCAAATATTTTTTTCATAAGTATCCACCTTTTATAGTATTAAAATATATAGTCTTTATCTATATTTATATATTAATTATATTACAAAACTATTACAAAACTTTTAAATATAAAAAAAGTTAGTAGGTATATACCTACTAACTCAATATGGTCGGGGTGGAGGGATTCGAACCCCCGGCCCCATGGTCCCAAACCACGTGCGCTACCAAACTGCGCCACACCCCGTAACACTATTATATTATACTATGTTTTTAAATAAAATGCAAGTGCTTTTTTATTTAAAATC
>JASLBE010000064.1 GCA_030146705.1 Tissierellales bacterium
AAACAAAGGCGAATTTTTGTCCTAATTGTGGAGAAAAAACAGGGGAAGGAAACTTCTGTTCCAATTGTGGACATAAGCTAGTATAGGGAGGATAGAAATGGAAAGCGTTAGTGATGAAAAAACATCATTGAAAAGATATTGCAACTTAGAAACATTAAGAAGATTATTATTTATTTTATCAGGTGACATTTTATGTGCCTTAGCAGTAAATTTATTTTTTATACCAAATAATTTACTGACAGGTGGAGTTGGGGGTATAAGTATACTGGTTCAATACTTAACTAGTATTCCTACTGGTATAGTTGTATTTTTAATAAATATACCTATATTTATCTTAGGTTTTAAAAAGATAGATAGGGACTTTGCTATTTTTGGTTTTATATCTATGGCCATGTTTTCAGCAGTTTTAACTATAACTAGGGATTTAAACCAGGTTTTTGCAGTAAAGGATATATTTTTAGGAGCAGTTTTTGGAGGATTAATTAATGGATTAGGAATGGGAATTCTTTTTAGGAATAGATCTTCCCAGGGAGGTTTTGATATACCAGCAGTAATTTTAAAAAGAAAATATGATGTGAATATTGGAACAGCACTTATGGGAATAAATTGTATTATAATATTTATTTCTTCCTTTATCTTTGGCTATAAAAGTGGTATGTATACTATTTTATCAATGTATATAGGCTATAATGTTTTAGATAAGGTACAGATGGGATTAAATATTAGGAAAAAAGTAATTATAGTTTCTGAAAAACCAGAACTTATAGCAAATGAAATAATAAGCAACTTAAATAGAGGGGTAACTTTTTTAGAAGGAAAAGGAGCTTATACAAATGAAAATAAGCAAATAATTTATTGTGTAGTAACTTCTAGGGAAGTAGCTAAAATAAAGAGACTTATAAACCAGGTAGATCCACATGCTTTTTTAACTATTAATGATGTAGTTGAAGTAATGGGTAAAGGATTTAGGGATATAAACATATAGTAATAGAATTGTAATCATATATTAATATTCTTTTGTTAGAATTAGTCTAGTGAGGTGAGAGGATGAAAAAATATAAAAGGCAGGCTGTGAGTTTGGCCCTAGCATTTTCTATGGTGTCAAGTATACCAGTAAGTGTTAAGGCTGCAAGTGATATAAGTAAGCATTGGGCAGAAAGTTATATTACTTATTTAATGGATAATAATATTGTCCATGGATATACTGATGGGACATTTAAGCCAGACCAAGAGGTAACGAGATCTGAATTCATAAGGATGGTAAATAATTTATTTAAGTATGAAGCCAAGCAAGAAGTTTCCTTTAAAGATGTAGAAGAAAATGTTTGGTACTATGAGGATTTAAAAAAGGCTGTAAAAGCAGGATATATACAAGGGCATGTCGATGGAACTTTTAAGCCTTTAAATCCTATAACAAGGCAGGAGGTAGCTAAAATAGTTACTATTGCTTTAGGATTAGAACATTATCAAGTTAAGGAAGAGGCAGATTATAAGGATAGGGCTGAGATACCTAATTGGTCACGAAATTATATAGATATAGTAAGTGAAAAAGGAATAATGAATGGCCATGTAGATGGAAGCTTTAAAGCAACTAAAGAAATTACTAGGGGAGAAGTGGCTAAGATTCTTGCTCTGCTAGATCAAAATATGGAAAAATTGACAGAGGATCCTTTTGGAGATAAGCCGGTTGAAAAGCCTGAGGACAAGCCTGAAGAAACACCAGAGGAAAAGCCAGAGGAAAAACCAAGTAAAGTTTACTCAGTTCAATTAGATAGTTTTACAAATAAGAATCAGGCTATTGAGTCAGCAAAAAAAGCTTATAAACTAGGCTATAAGGATACCTTTGTAGCTTCTGATGATTATAAGTTTTACTTTGTAATAGTAAATGATTTTGATAATTTAGAAGAAGCTAATAAGCTTATTGATGAGTTAAAGGCTAAAAAAGAAAGTCCTTTGTTAATTAGAAGAGACTTTAAAAAATTAAATACATTTAAAATAGAAGACTATATAAAGGAAGAAGAGGCTAAGTCTAAGAGAAATGAATTTATAAAATTAGTAGATTCTATGCCGGCAGCTAAGGATATTACTGTTATCAAAATAGAAGATGTAAAAAACCTAACTAAGGCAAGGGACTTATATAAGAATTTAAGTGAAAGTGATAAAAAGTCTATAGGCCAAGCAAAAGTAGATAAGTTAAATAATATAGATAGAAAGATTGAATCTTTAAAGACTCCTATAAAAACAAAAACCAAGGCTAGTATAGAACAGGCACAGGTTTGGGCAATAAAGAAAGGTGCTCATAAAAGATTTGTTGATGTGGCTCCTTTTTATTGGAAGTATGGAGAACTAACAGGAATAAATCCAGAGATTCTTTATGGACAAGCTGCCAAGGAAACAGCTTATGGAAGATATACAGGTAAGGTTAAGCCTGAAATGAATAACTGGGCAGGTATAAAGACAGATAAGGCAACAGGAGATAAAACCTATGACCACGAAATATTTGATACACCAGAAGATGGTGTAAGGGCTCAGTTTAATCATATGGGTATCTATGTAGGAGTTGATCCTATAGGTGAACCTCATGGAAGATGGTATCTGACAAGTAAAATATCCTGGGCAGGTACAGTTTTAAAAGTAGAAGATTTAGGTGGAAAATGGGCACCTAACCCTGATTATGGTATATCTATAATGAGAGACTATACTAGGGGAATATATAATACAAAAGTTAATTCAAAAGAAGATTTAAAGATAGCCTTAGAATTTTCAGATAGGGTGGAGAACTTGGATTCAGAAGGCTTAGAGGACTTGGAAGAAATAGAAATATTATTAAAAGATTATGAAGAACTAACAAAGTCTCAAAAGGATCTATTACCTTATAATATAAGAGATATAATTAATCAAATTAATTAATAAAAAAGTTTTATGATATTTTATAAGAGTAATTAGTAGCAGGCTATTTCATAGGTAAAAATTTATCTATGAAATAGCCTTTTTTATATTGACAAAGTCTACAAATATAGTATCATATATAAATATACTTAGCCTACTAACTAAAGGAGTGATAACATGGAAAGATGTGAAATGAGGGGAGATTTTCAGGATAATACCTATTTTATTTTTGCAAGCATACTGAAATTACATTATCAAAGACTATATATTCTATTAGAGAAAATAAATCTTTACCCGGGCCAGCCCCATCTTCTTTTTATTTTAAACAAGGAAGATGGCTTAAGACAAAAGGATATAAGTGAAAGATTAAATGTAGCACCAGCTACTCTAACTATGATGATAAAAAGATTGGAAAAGGAAGAGTTAGTTTACAGGGAAAAAGATTCTTTAGATAAGAGAGTTTATAGGGTATATATAACTGAGAGTGGAAGAAAAACTGCAGAAGAAGCAAAAAGAGTATTTAAAGAGATAGAGAAAAATTGTTTTGGAAGTTTAACAGATGAAGAAGAAAAACAACTAAAAAACTTACTTTTAAAAGTAAAAGAAAATTTAAAAGAAAATTTATAAGATAAGTAGGAGGGAAAGATGAAAAAAATATTTAAGGAATTAAAGCCCTTTTCTCTAACTATATTTATTATAGTAGTCCTATTATTTGTTCAGGCTATGTCTAATTTAGCCTTGCCTGATTATATGTCTAATATAGTAAATATAGGGATACAACAAAAGGGTGTAGATGAAATAGTACCTGAGGCTATAAGAACCCAGGAGATGGCTAAGTTAAAGCTCTTTTTAAAGGCAGATGAACTAAGCCTGGTAGAAAAAAATTATGAATTAATACAGGCAGGAGACAAATCCTATGTGGATAAGTATCCTTCATTAGAAAATGAAGATATTTATCTAATAAAGGATAAGGATTCAGCTGATTATGAAAAAATGGAGAAATTTTTAGGTCAGGCTATCTTACCTATGGCCTTAATGCAGGTAGATAGTGAAGATAATCCTTTCGCAAAGTTTAAGGAAAATATACCAGAGGGGGTAGATGTCTTCCAGGCCCTAGCAGCCATGCCTGAAGAAGCTAGGTTAGAATTAATCAATACTATAAGGGAAAATCTTAAAGAGATACCAGAAGCCTATATAGAACAAGGATCTACAGCCTATATAACAGAAGAATATAGTAAGTTAGGTGTAGATATAGCTAAAAATCAAATATCCTATATTTTGAAAACAGGACTATTTATGCTTTTAGTAGCTCTTTTAGGAATGGCAACAGCTATAGGAGTGGGGCTTTTAGCATCCAAGGTATCAGCAGGCTTTGCTAGAAACTTAAGGGATAAGGTCTTTAGGAAGGTTGCAGAATTTTCTAATGAAGAATTTAACAACTTTTCAACAGCATCCCTAATAACTAGGAGTACAAATGATATTCAGCAAATACAAATGTTTACTTCAATGACTTTAAGAATGGTGTTTTTTGCTCCGATTTTAGGTATAGGAGGAATCATAAGGGCCTTAGAGACAAATACATCTATGGCTTGGATAGTAGGTTTAGGGGTTTTAGTAATATCCTTATTTGTAATCCTATTATTCTCTTTTGCAACTCCTTTATTTAAAAAATCTCAAAAGTTTGTAGATAGATTAAACTTAGTAACTAGGGAATCCCTAACAGGAATGCTAGTTATTAGAGCCTTTAATAATGAAAAATATGAAGAGAAAAGATTTGAGAAGGTAAATACTGATTTAACCCAGACCCACCTAACTATATCTAGAATAATGATAGCAATGATGCCAGGAATGCAACTTTTAATGAATGGTATTATACTGCTAATAGTTTGGGTAGGGGCTAAGCAGGTAGATCAAAGTAGTATTCAGGTTGGAGATATGATGGCCTTCATGCAGTATGCAATGCAGATAATAATGTCATTCTTAATGTTATCTATGGTATCTATCATTCTTCCAAGAGCTATGGTTTCTATACAAAGAATAAAGGAATTGTTAGAAACTGAGGTTGAAATAAAGAACAAGGAAAATCCTATAGTTTTAGAAGATGTAGAAGGTTTAATAGAATTTAATGATGTTAGATTCAGATATCCAGGAGCAGAAGAATGTGTTCTTCAAGATATAAACTTTACTGCTAAACCTGGTGAAATGACAGCCTTTATAGGAAGTACAGGAAGTGGTAAAAGTACTATAGTAAATCT
>JASLBE010000049.1 GCA_030146705.1 Tissierellales bacterium
GAAGTTATTAGAAAGCAATGAAACTATTATTAGAAAGATATTAGACCACCCTATATCTAGGAAAATAGTTTATGATAAGTTGGCAAGTAGGGGGTTGGCAGCTAATTTAAAACTTGAAGAATACTCCCTATCTTATGATGAAGATTTAGAGGACCAAAAAAGAGACCTAATGAAAAAATTTGATTTTATTAGCTTTGATACTACTGGAGAAGAAGATTTCCTAAATATATTTAAAGAAGTATCTCTAGAAAAATTCCTAACTAGTGTTAGGTCTAGAGAAAATTTTAGGGGTAAAGAAGTTTTATATGCCCCAGCTGAAGAACTAATAAAATTAATTAGGGAAAAGGATAGGAACTTTAAATTTAAGCTTAGGATTGATGAAGAAAATCAAGTGGCAGAATTTGAATATAAGGGAAAAAACAAGATGGGAGAGAACAACCCCATTGAATTCATTATTGACCAGGCTGAAAAACACCAAGTTTTAGATGAGTTTTTAACTATGGATGAAATAAGGCCCTTGGCCCAGTCCCAGTTGTTAAATGATGGGATAAATACTAGGATTTCCATAGGTGATGGCTATGAGTATATTTACCTTAGGAATAA
Organism: Tissierellales bacterium; assembly: GCA_030146705.1. Lineage (GTDB taxonomy): Bacteria > Bacillota > Clostridia > Tissierellales > Tissierellaceae > CAMIXG01. The sequence continues at coordinate 604 of JASLBE010000049.1, forward strand.
AGAGGCCCTGTATAATAGGATATATGGTCCTAAAAATACAGATATGGATAAGCCAGCAGAAGATGCCTTCTTTAAACTGTTAGAAAGGCAAAAAATTAGTAAGGACTTATCTAAGTATGAGGCAAGGGGGATTCTTGCAATAAATGATATTATTTCTAAGCAGGGACACAGGGCCTATGAACCTATTAATATAGCCTATAGCATTAAGGATACAACTGTTGCTAAAATTGAAGAGGGGATGGCAGATGTGCCAGGCCTTGGCATATCCATAGAGCCTATTAGGTATTATCCAGAAGGAGAAACAGCAGCCCATATTCTAGGCTATTTAGGCAGGATAAGTCAGCAACATGAAATAGAAAAGTATGTTAAGGAAAAAGGCTACTCGCCAAATGATATTATAGGAAAAACAGGTATTGAAGAAAGTTTTGAAGAATACTTAAGGGGAGAAAATGGATATAAGAGGGTTGAGGTAGATTCTATTGGTAATACTACTAAGGTTATATCAGAGAAAAAACCTATTCCTGGAAATAATATTTATCTCTCTATAGACCTAGACTTGCAAAAAAAATCTGAGGAAGTCTTAAAAGAAAGTTTAGATGTTTTAAGGGTTGGTGGAACCTATAAGAGCAAGTGGGGAAACTATACTTTTACAACAAATGGTGGAAGGCCTTATAAAAATGCTACATCAGGAGCTACTGTTGCTGTTGACTCTAATAATGGAGATGTTCTTTCTATGGCTAGCTACCCAGCCTATGACCCAAACTTGTTTTCAACTGGAATTTCATCTAGTGACTGGGCAAGTTTATTTCCAGAAAATGAGGCTGACCAATTGGCACCAAGGCCCTTGTATAATATAGCTACCCAGTCTCCAGTTCAACCAGGATCCATATATAAAATGGTAACTGCCCTGGCAGGGCTAGAAAAAGGCTTGAGTCCCAATAAGACAATTAGAGATATGGGCTATGTTTTAATTGGTGGAGACAAGTTTAGCTGCTACTTAAATAAAAGAGGGGGCAGTCACGGTCCAGTAGATGTTGAAAAAGCCTTGGAAGTATCTTGTAACTACTATTTTTATTCTTTAGCCTTAGGAATGAACCAAAGGACAGGGGAATCTTTAGGAATGAAGTTAGATATAGAAGATATTATAGATATGTCTAAAAAACTTGGGCTAGATGATAAAACTGGAATAGAAATTAATATACCAAGGGAAGCTTCAGGAGGGGTCCCAAATCCTAATATGAAGGAGCAGGGAACTGGAAATATGCTTAGGTATTATTTAAGGAATAATTTAGAAAAGTATATCTTAGATGGAATAACTATGACCCAAGAGGAGATGGATGAGTCTATAGAGGAAATAGTAAGCTGGGTATATAAGGATGAATTAATGACCAAAAATGAAGTTACAAGAGCCCTTAGAAAATTAGGCTTTAATGGAGAACTTAAGTTAAATGGAAAAAATAAAAATGACTTGGCTGATACTATAAAGTATGACTATATTAACCAGTCTAAGTGGACCCTTGCAGATACTATAAATGTAACCATTGGCCAGGGGCAATCAAGCTATACTACTATACAAATGGCTAATTATATTGCAACTATTGTTAATGGAGGATATAATAACAAGCTTACCTTAATAAATAATATTAAGGACTACAATAATTCTAAGATTCTTTATGAGCCAGAGAGGATTTCCAATAGGATAGAACTAAAGGATTACAACCATCTAGAAAGCCTAAAAAGAGGAATGCTTAGGGTTTCTAAAACTGGTACAGGTAGGAGGACTTTTGCTTCTATGCCGGTTAATATTGGAAGTAAAACTGGTACAGCAGAAAAAGATGGTAGGATTCCAGGGACTAATGAAAAGTATGATAACTTTGGTTGGTTTGTTGCTTTTGGCCCCTATGAAAAACCTGAAATTGCAGTGGCAAGTGTTATCTTCCAGGGTGGTGGTGGAGGTAATGCAGGACCTATGACTAGGGATATTATAGCAGAGTATTTAGGACTAAACTCAGAAGAGGTTATAGATGAAGTACCTTTTGAAAATAAGTTGACTAAGTAGGTTATTCTGAAAAGGAGATAGCTATGAGTGAAGAGAAAATTAACTTTAGGGGAGTAAATGATGGAATTTATCTTGTAGTAGAAGGAAAAAACTTTGACAAAATATTAAAAATTTTAGATAATAAAGTCAGGGAAAGCATAAATTTTTATAAAGGTGCAAAGTTATTAGGAATAAAAACTGACAGTTTGAGTAATAGACAAAGGCTGGATATCTTATATAAGCTAAAGTATAAGTATGGATTTGAATTGGGAACTGAAGCCTTAGATGGTTTGATAAAAGAAGAGGAAGAGGTTTTAAAAAAATTTGATGAAATCATAGAAGAGGTTTATGATGAGTCTAGCACAAAATTTATTAATGGAACAATAAGGTCAGGACAACTTATAAAGCATAATGGAAGTATAGTCATAATAGGAGATGTTAATCCAGGAGCAGTTATAGAGGCTAAGTACAATATAATTGTTCTTGGAAACTTCAGGGGAATTGGATATGCAGGTTCAGGAGATAAAAGGTCAGTTGTGGCTGCGTATAAATTAAATCCGACTCAATTAAAAATAGCAGATAAAATGGCAAGATCATCAGATGAAAACCATATAGAAGCAAATAATGAACAATTACCAGAAGTAGCTAGGATAATAAATGATAAAGTAGTTATAGAACCTTATTTACCTAATAAATAGTTAAGGAGGATTTAAATGAGCGATAAAGAAAAAGGTTTAGCAATAGTGGTAACTTCAGGAAAGGGCGGGGTTGGAAAAACAACAACATCTGCAAATATTGGAACAGGTCTTGCAATTAAGGGGAAGTCTGTTTGTATAGTTGATGCAGACATAGGCCTTAGGAATCTTGATGTAGTAATGGGCTTGGAAAATAGGATAGTCTATGACCTAGTGGATGTTATTGATGGAAATTGCAAATTGCAACAGGCCTTAATTAGGGATAAAAGGCAGTCTGAACTTTATTTACTACCAGCAGCACAAACCAAGGACAAGTCTGCTGTTTCTCCAGAACAAATGTTGGAACTTGTTAATGAACTAAAGAAAAATTTTGACTTTGTTATAATGGATTCACCAGCTGGTATAGAACAGGGTTTTCAAAACTCAATAGCAGGTGCAGATATGGCACTTATTGTTACAACACCAGAGGTTTCTGCAGTTAGGGATGCAGACAGGGTAATAGGATTACTAGAAGCTAATGAGATCCATAACCCTAAATTAATAATAAACAGGATAAGACAGGATATGGTTAGCAGGGGAGATATGTTAGACAAGACAGATATAATAGATATCTTGGCAGTAGAACTTATAGGGATAGTTCCAGATGATGAGGCTATTGTAGTTTCTACTAATAAAGGGGAGCCTGTGGTAAGCTCAGGTGGAACTTTGGCAAGTAAAGCTTTTGACAATATTACTAGAAGACTTATGGGAGAAGAAGTAGAATTACTTGATTTAGAAGCTAATAAAGAAGGTAAGGTAAGTAAAATATTGAAACTATTATTTAATAAATAGGAGGAATAAACATTGAATTTTTTCAGCTTATTTAAGAGAAAAGAAAGCAGTAAAGAGGTTGCCAAAGAGAGGTTGAAACTAGTCCTAGTACACGATAGGACAGATATTTCTCCAAAATTTTTAGAAATGATTAAAGATGATATCCTAGAAACAATATCTAAGTATGCAGAAGTTGAAACAGATGGCTTGGATATTAAATTAACTAGGATGAAGAGAAAAGATAGTACAACAATTTCAGCCTTGGTTGCTAACATACCATTTACAAATCCTAAAGACATAAACTAGGAGGATTTAATGAAGAAATTTAAGCATTTTATATTAATAGTGACATTATTATTTTTAGTAGGTTGTAGTAGGAAAGAAAAGATACAAACTAGGGAAGAGTTTTTAATGAATACCATATCTAAAATACAGCTATATGATACTAGTGATACTGAAGTTTTAGATAGGGTCTACCAAAGGCTTTTTGACATAGAAAAAACTATGAGTAAGACCATACCTACTAGTGACATCAGCAGGATAAATAAAAATGCAGGACAAGATTATGTAAGGGTTAATAAGGATACATATGAGGTCATAGAAAGGGCATTTGATTTTGCCCAGTTAACAGAGGGTTCTTTTGATCCAACAATAGGACCTTTAGTTGACTTGTGGAAAATAACAGAAAGTGAAGATTCTAGAACTTGGTTACCAGATGATGATGAAATTAAAAGGATGGCAAGCTTAGTAGACTATAGGGAAGTTGACTTAAAAAATGGAGAGGTATATTTAAGAAAACCTAATATGAAACTTGACCTTGGTGGGATAGCCAAGGGATATGGAGCTGATGAAGCCAGGAGGATTATAAGGGAGCAGGGAGTAGAATCAGCCTTGGTTGACTTAGGAGGAAATATTTATGCAGTTGGTGAAAAACCCAACGGAGATGCTTGGAAAATTGGGATAAAAAATCCAGATGCTGGGCCCAATGACTATCTTGGCATAGTAAGCGTTAAAGATAGGTCAGTTGTTACCTCTGGAGGCTATGAAAGATATTTTGAAGTTGGTGGTAAAGTCTACCACCATATAATAAATCCTAAGACAGGTTATCCAGCCACTAGTGGTATAAAAAGTGTAAGCATAATTTCTACTAGTTCAACAGATGGAGACACCCTAGCCACAGCTGTATATGTAATGGGGCTAGATAGGGCCAAGGACCTAATAAGAGACCTTCCAGACATAGGTTTTATTTTATTAACAGATGACAATGTTCTTTATATAAGTAGGAATTTAGAAGATAAGTTTGAACTAAAAGATAAAAATATTAAATTAAGGATAATAGGATAGGGATTTAATGAATTATGTATTTATGGACAAGTATGAAGGAAAAGAATTAATAGGATTTGTAGAAAATAATCGTTTAGTAGACCTATATGCAGATGGAGGAAAAAAAGAAGTAGTTTCATATATTTATAGGGGAAGGGTTAAGGATGTTGTTGACGGAATGAATTCGGCCTTTATAGATATAGGCTCTAATAAAAATGCATTTTTAAGTTTGAAAGATGCCCTACCCTTGGATTATCTATATGAAGATGGGGACTATAAAATATCTGATTTTTTAAAAGAGGGAGAGGATATAATAGTTCAAGTAAAAAAAGATGGAACAGAAACTAAGGGGGCAAAAGTGTCTACCCATATAGAGCTTCCTAGTAAGAATATAATATTGACACCCTATTCTGAAAAAATAAGGATTTCTAGAAAAATAAAGGACAGGGAGGAAGTTAGTAGGCTTAGAGAAATTGCCCAAGGTATGAAGTTTGAAAATATTGGTATGATAATAAGGACCAGTGCTTATTTAGAAGATAGTGTGAGTTTAGTTAAAGAATATGAGGGTTTGGTTGAAGATTTTAAGAAAATCCAGAGGGAAAAAAACTTTTTACCCTGCCCCAAGCTAATTTATAAGCCCCTTGAAGACTGGGAACTAGGCTTAGTCAGAAGACTGGGCCAGCTAGATAGGATTATTGTAAAAACAAAAGAAGACCTGGAAGACCTTAGGGAACTTCTTAGAAACCATAATTTAAATGAAGATAAGCTTAGCTTAGATCCAGACTATAACTTTATCTATGACAAGTCTGTCTATAATGATTTTAAGACTGCCCTGGCTAGGAAGGTAAGGCTTGGGTCTGGTGGTTCGATTGTAATAGACCAGCTTGAGGCCTTAACAGCAATTGATGTAAATACTGAGTCTATAGCTGCTAAAAAGACATTTAGGAAAAATATTTTAAAAACTAATCTAGAGGCAGCCCTGGCAATTTCCCGGGAAATAAGGCTTAGAAATTTATCTGGAATAATATTGGTTGATTTTATAAATATGGAAAAGAAAGAGGATAGGGATAAGTTAATTGAAAGTTTGGAAAGGGAATTTCAAAAAGATAGTGTTAAGGCAAATATATATGGATTCACAAAGCTAGGTCTTTTGGAAATAGCTAGGACCAAAAAAAGGAAAAGTTTAAAGGAGATATTTAACTAGTAAGAATGGGCAAACCATTCTTTTTTTATTCTTTAGCTGGTTAATTATAGTCAAATAGGAGTAAGTATATTATAATAGGTGGTAAAAAAGAAAGGAGAGATATGAAATGTTAAATTTGAATAACAAGTCTTTACACAAACTAAAGGCAGTAGAATCTTTTAGGACGGCTAGTTATGCAATTAAGGAGGGCTATATGTACCCAGGCTACACTATGCTTAAAGAGGCTGCTAGGGGAGCCCTATCTTATATTAATGAAGACTTGCAAAATAAGACCTATGATACAAAGACTAATATGAAAACATTACTACAAGCCACTCCTAAGGAACTATTAATGAAATATGATATAAAAAAGCTGGAGATATTTAATGAAAAGGACAAGGAAGGACTTTTGAGCATAAACTCTATGGATATTAAAGAACTGGAAGAGGTTAGAAAGCTAGTTAAAGATTTAATAACTACTTATATACCAATGGAAGAAAGCCTATAAACTAATTATAATTACAAGAAAAAAATTTCAATCTAAGATTGACTTTTATCCATAAATTTGTTAAACTGATTTAGTATGTAGCCGCTCAATCTGGGTTTTAAGCGTAGCACCTTAGGTTGGCGAGACTGGTTTGAGGAGGTGTAGTAATGTACGCAATAGTTGAAACAGGTGGAAAACAATATAGAGTTCAAAAAGACGATGTACTTTTTGTAGAAAAATTAGATGTAGAAGCAGGAGAAACTGTAGTTCTTGACAAGGTTCTTTTAACTGCTAATGGTGAAGGTGAAGTTCAAGCTGGTAAACCATATGTAGAAGGAGCAAAAGTTGAAGCTGAAGTAGTTGAACATGGTAAAAATAAAAAAATCGTTGTATTTAAATTTAAACCTAAAAATAACTTCAGAAACAAGCAAGGACACCGTCAACCATATACTAAATTAAAAATAACTAATATATTAGGTTAATTATGGTAAGGGCAACAATTTATAAAAACAATAAAAATGAGATTATAGAATACAAAATAAAAGGACATGCTAATTTTGATGATTATGGACAAGATATAGTTTGTGCAGCAGTTTCGGTACTGTCACAAACCACTTTAATATCTTTGTTTAAAGTGGTTGGAGTAGCTAAAGATTCTATTGAATATAGGATTGATGATAGGACTGGGTTTATTGATGTTAAGCTATTAGATAATATAGAACCCAACCTATATGATGATATACAACTACTTTTAAAATCATTGGAGGTAGGAATACTTTCAGTTGCTGAGAGCTATCCTAAGCATGTTACACTCAACTACGAGGGGGTGTAGTTATGTTAATGATGAATTTACAATTATTCGCTTCTAAAAAAGGAGCAGGTAGTACTAAGAATGGTAGAGACAGTCAATCTAAAAGATTAGGCGTTAAAAGCGGCGATGGAAAATCAGTATTAGCTGGAAACATAATTGTTAGACAAAGAGGTACTAAAATACATCCAGGTCACAATGTAGGCTTAGGAAAAGATGATACATTATTTGCTAAGGCTGACGGAATCGTAAAGTTTGAACGAAAAGGTAGAAATAAAAAACAAGTTAGCGTTTACACAGCTGAAGAGTTAGCATAAAAATAAGCTTGCCGTAATGGTAAGCTTATTTTATTTAGTGAATAAATAAGTTAAGGGAGGGATAATATGTTTATAGATGTGGCACAAATTAGTGTTAAGGCCGGTAAGGGCGGAAATGGTTCTGTTTCATGGAGAAGAGAAAAGTTTGAACCTGCTGGTGGACCTGCTGGTGGAGATGGTGGAAATGGTGGCAGTATTATAATCGAAACAGACCCAGGTCTTAGGACTCTTATGGACTTTAGGTATAAGAGGTCTTATAAGGGTGAAAACGGTGAAGATGGTAGGAATAAGAAGCAGTATGGTAAGGCTGGAGAGGATATAATTTTAAAAGTTCCAGTTGGAACCCTAATTAAAGATGCTGAAACCCAAGGGGTTATAGCAGATTTAAGGGAAGCTAATGAAAGGTTTGTAATAGCCAAGGGTGGCCGAGGAGGAAGAGGTAATGCTAAGTTTGCAACTTCCACAAGACAGGCCCCTAATTTTGCTGAGCCAGGAACCAAGGGGGAAGAAAAAACAGTTATATTGGAGCTAAAACTTATAGCAGATGTTGGGCTAGTAGGTTATCCTAATGTTGGTAAGTCTACAATTTTATCAACTATATCTGAAGCCAAGCCTAAAATAGCCAACTATCACTTTACTACTTTGAAACCTAACCTAGGAGTGGTTAAGGTTGGAGAGGGAAAAAGTTATGTTATAGCAGATATTCCTGGTTTAATAGAAGGGGCCCATGAAGGAATAGGCTTGGGACATGATTTTTTAAGGCATGTTGAAAGAACTAAAGTTTTGGTTCATGTTGTTGATATTTCTGGCTTTGAGGGGAGAAATCCAGTTGATGATTTCCATAAGATAAATAATGAGCTATATAAATATAATATAAACCTAGAAGGAAAACCACAAATTTTAGTAGCCAATAAAATGGACCTACCAGGGGCAGAGGAAAAATTTCAAGAATTAAAAGAGGCTTTAAAGGATGAGGTCATAGATATAGTTCCTCTTTCTGCTGCTACTAGGAAGGGTATAGAAGACTTAAAATATAAGGTTTGGGACTTAGTTGAAAATACCCAATATGAGTATGAAACCTATGATGAGCTTTATGTTCCAGAGAAGATTGTTGAAAAAGATACTATAACTGTTAAGCTAGAAGATGGCCAGTATATAGTAGAAGGAGAGTTTATAGACAGGTTAATAGACAGGACTTATTTTGATAGTATGGATTCTTTAAGGCACTTCCAAAAGGTTTTAAGAGACCAAGGTGTTATTGAAAAGCTTGAAGAATTGGGTATAAAAGAAGAAGAAGTAGTAATAATTGGTGGATATGAATTTGAATTCTTCCATTAAAAGGAGGTTAGAAAATGTTAAAGGGAAAACAAAGGGCTTATTTAAGATCTTTAGCCCACAACCTAGACCCTATATTTCATTTAGGTAAGTCGGGTATGACTGAAAACTTTGAAAAGCAAGTTGATGAGGCTTTAGAAACTAGAGAATTGATTAAAATAAATATTTTACAAAATTGTATGCTAGATGCAAGGGAAACAGCCTCTTATTTATCTGAAAAACTAGGAGCAGAGTTTGTTCAAAGTATAGGAAATAGGTTTGTAATTTATAGGGAATCACAAGACAACAAAAAAATAGAGCTACCTAAATAAGGAGATAAAAATGAAAATAGGAATTATGGGAGGTACTTTTAACCCTATTCATAATGGACATTTATTAATAGGCGAGTATGCTAGGACTGAACTTTCTTTAGACAAGGTTATCTATATACCAACTGGTAAGCCAGGACATAAGTTAAGAGAAGATGTAGTATCAGGTCATAAAAGGTATGAAATGGTTAACCTGGCAATAAAGGACAATCCATATTTTGAAAGTTCTTCTATGGAAATAGATAGGGACGGAATAACCTATAGTTTGGATACTTTAAAGGAGCTTAGGAAGCTTTTTAAAAATAAGGCGGATTTTTATTTTATAATAGGTGAGGATTCGCTCTTTAATTTAGAAAGTTGGAAGGGGTTTTGTGAGCTTGCTCAAATGTGCAGGTTTATTGTCTTTAAAAGAAAACCAACAGATGATAGAAAAATCTTAGAAAAGATAAGCTTCCTAAAAAATAAATATGAGCTAAGGGTTAGCTATTTAGAATCTCCTCTTATGGAGATCTCATCTACTGATATTAGGAAGAGGGTTAGGCAGAGAAAAAGTATAAAGTACCAAGTGCCCAGGTTAATTGAAGACTATATAAAAGAAAAAAAATTATATGAGGCTGATTAGATGAATATTAAGGAGTATTTAATAGAGAATATTGGAGTAAAAAGATACGAACATTCACTAAGGGTTGTAGAAACTGGCTTAGACCTAGCGGGAATTTATGGTGAAGATCCAGATAAGGTTAGGTTGGCTGGCCTTCTTCATGATTGTGGGAAGATTAGAGATAAGGACCTATTATTGAAAAAGGCTAAGTCCTTTGATATAATCAATGATATAGTTTTGAGAAATAATTTAGAATTATTACATGCCCCATTGGCGGCTGAAATTGCTAAGAAATATTTTAAGGTTATAGATGAAGATGTTTTAAATGCAATAAGGTATCATACAACGGGTAGGGTAGGTATGAGTCAGCTAGAAAAAATAATTTTTTTAGCAGACTACATAGAGCCTATGAGGAATTTTGATGGGGTGGAAAATGTTAGGTTTCTAGCTAAAGAAGACCTAGATTTAGCTGTGATTAAAGCTATGGACCAGACTATAAACTTTTTAATTTATAAGGGAGCTTTAATTTCAACTGCTACAATTGATGCAAGAAATAGTTTACTAATAAAATAAT
>JASLBE010000053.1 GCA_030146705.1 Tissierellales bacterium
GTAAATATAGACCTTCATGTAATTTTGGAATATGGGGTTAGGATTTCTGTAGTAGCGGAAAATATAATAGATAGAGTAAAGTTTAATGTAGAAAATATGACAGGAATAAAAATAGATAATGTAAATGTACATGTAGAAGGTATACGTGTAGGGAACAATTAGGGAGGTATTTTAGTTGGAAAAAAATTATATAGAAGGATTTGAGTTAGTTAAGGCCATAAAGGCTGCAGCTCAATTTTTAGAAAATAATAAGGAAAAAATTAATGCCCTAAATGTTTTCCCAGTACCAGATGGAGATACAGGTACTAATATGTCTTTAACTATGAAGTCAGCAGTTAAAAAAAGTATTTCTATTGAAACAAATAACGTTGGGGAAATAATGCTTGGAGTTTCTCAAGGTTCATTAATGGGTGCAAGGGGAAACTCTGGAGTTATTTTATCCCAGATTTTTAGAGGTTTTGCTATGGGGTTAAAAGGTAAAGAAAAGGCTGATATAGACTCTTTAGTCCTAGCCTTTAAAGAGGGTGCAAACACAGCTTACAAAGCTGTTATGAAGCCTACAGAAGGTACTATCTTAACTGTAGCTAGAGAGATGGGAGAATATGCTGAAGAAATTGGAAAAAAAGAAGAAGACATCCTAGTATTTTTAAAAAAAGTAATAGACCATGGTAATGAGGCCCTTGATAAAACTCAAGAAATTCTACCTGTTTTAAAAGAAGCTGGTGTTGTTGATGCAGGTGGTAAGGGACTTATGACTATACTAACTGGAGGCTATAATTCTTTAATGGGTATAGACATAGAAATTGAGGAGTATGAGGACCAAGAAGTTAAATACCAAGAGATAGTTGAACATAAACATTTAGATACTGAAAATATAAAGTATTCTTACTGTACAGAGTTTATGGTAAACGCGAATGTTAGTGATTTAGATGTAGAAAGGTTTAGAGCGTTTTTAGCACTACAAGGAGACTCCTTGATGGTTGTGAAGGGAGACGACCTTGTAAAGGTTCATGTCCACACTAATAACCCTGGTAAGGCCTTAGAAAAAGCTTTGGAACTAGGTTACCTAAGTGACATTAAGATAGATAATATGAAGGTTCAGTATGAAACTAGAAAGGCTGAAACAGAATCTAGAAAAACTGTTAATAAAAAATATGCTTTTGTAGCTATATCCACTGGAAGTGGTATAAAGGACATCTTTAAAGATATGAATGTAGATGAAGTAGTAGAGGGTGGACAGACTATGAACCCTAGTACAGAAGATATAGTTAAGGCTATTGAAAAAACTCAGGGAGAAAATGTATTTATCCTTCCTAATAATAGTAATATTATTTTAGCTGCAGAGCAAAGTAAAGATTTAACAGATAGGAATGTTATTGTTATTCCTACTAAGACAATACCTCAAGGAATTTCTGCCTTGTTTAATTTCGATGAGGCTATGGGTGTTGAGGAAAATGAAATAGCTTTAAAAGAAGCTATTAAAGAAGTTAAGACCGGTTCAATAACCTATGCTGTAAGAGATAGTGAAATGAATGGTATAAATATAGAAAAAGATGATACTATAGGCCTTTTAGAGGGAGATATAGTAGTAAATGGAAAAGATAGAGATAAGGTATTACAAGAACTAATGGATTCTATGGTAGATGAAGATTCCTCTTTAATAACAGTTCTTTATGGGGAAGAAATTAATAAGGAAGATGTTGATAAGTTAGAGGATGAGTTAGTGGAACTTTATCCTGATATGGATATAGAGGTCCAGTATGGAGGACAACCTATTTATTACTATATAATTTCAGTAGAATAGTCTTTACCCTACCACTAGGTAGGGTTTTTTTATTTAAATGGAGGTTATATGGCTAATTTAAATACAGATATACAATATTTAAAAGGAGTGGGACCTAAAAGGGCTAGTTTACTTAGGAAGCTTGGGATAAACACCCTCGAAGACTTGTTTTATTATGTGCCCAAATCATATGATGATAGGAGTATATTTAAAACTTTAAACCGATGTGAATTTGGTGAAAGAGCCTCTTTTAAATTAAAGGTTATAGGTCCCAGTATGATACAAAGACCTAGGAGAAATATGTCTATAATGAAGATACCAATTAGTGATGGAGAAACTAATGCATACTTGGTTTTTTTTAACCAGGAGTATTTAAAATTTCAATTTGAGACTAATAAGACCTACCTAGTTACTGGCAATAAAAAAAGAATGGGAAATGAAATTCAAATAAGTAACGTAGTTTTTGAAGAGGAAAATGCAGCCAATAAAAATGGTAAAATAGTACCTATATATAATTTAACTGAGGGTTTGACTAATAAGGTTTTATTTAATATTATAAAACAAGCTATAGAAGAGAACTATTACCTAATTGAAGAATTTTTACCAAGGAGTATACTTAAGAAATATGGAATGATGGACAGGGCTTTAGCTATAAAAACAATTCATTTTCCAAACACTAGAGACAGCTTGGTTAGGGCCAGAAATAGACTAGTATTTGAAGAGTTTTTAGTCTTACAGTTAGGCCTATATCTTATAAAAAATAAGGGGGGCCAAAACTTATCTGGAAATATTATTAAGGGTAAAAACTTAGTTAAAGAGTTTATAGACTCTTTAGAATTTAAATTAACTAATAGCCAGATTAAAGTTTTTCAAGAGATTTCAGAGGATATGGCTAGTAATGAACAGATGAATAGATTGGTTCAAGGTGATGTTGGTTCTGGTAAAACTTTAGTGGCTCTTCTTGCTATGTTAGAAGCAGTAGATGCTGGCTACCAGTCCGCTATGATGGCACCAACTGAAATTTTAGCAAGTCAGCACTTTTTATCTATAAAGAAATTCTTGAAATTATTCAAGGTAAATATTGAACTTTTAACTGGAAGCACTAGTAAAAAATCAAAGGAGACCATAGTGGATGAACTAAAAGATGGTAAAATTGATATACTAATAGGTACTCATGCCCTAATAGAAGATGAAATAAAGTTTAAAAATCTAGGCTTGGTAATTACAGATGAACAGCATAGGTTTGGGGTTAATCAAAGGTCTAGCCTGTCTAATAAGGGTAAAAATCCAGATGTTTTAGTTATGACTGCTACACCTATACCCAGAACTTTGGCCCTAATCTTATATGGTGATTTGGATATATCTATAATAGATGAGTTACCACCTGGAAGGCAGGAGATTGAAACCTATTCTGTATCTCTTAGTTTAGAGTCAAGGGTTAATTCATTTATCAAGGACCAGATTAAATTAGGAAGGCAGGCCTATATAGTTTGCCCTTTAATAGAGGAAAATGATAGTCTAGATATTAAGTCAGCTAAGGAAGTCTACGATAAGTTAAAAGATGGGGACTTAAAGGACCTAAAGCTTGGTCTACTCCATGGGAAAATGCCTAATTCAGAAAAAGAAGACATAATGAAACTATTTAAAGAAGGAGATTTAGATGTTTTGGTATCTACCACTGTAATTGAAGTTGGTGTAGATGTTCCTAATTCTAATACTATCGTCATATATAATGCTGAAAGGTTTGGACTAGCACAACTTCACCAACTTAGGGGAAGGGTAGGAAGAGGAAAGCATAAGTCCTATTGTATTTTACTTAATAATAGCAACAATGAAATTGCTAGGGAAAGAATGAGAATAATGCAGGCTACTTCTGATGGTTTTGTAATATCAGAAAAAGATTTAGAAATAAGAGGGCCGGGAGAGTTTTTTGGAACTAGGCAACATGGGTTGCCAGAACTTAAAATAGCCAATATATTTAAGGATATGAAGGTATTAAAACTAGCCCAAAAAGAAGCTGATTTACTTGTAGCTAATGATAAACTTTTAAGTAATAATGAAAATATATTTATAAAAAAAGAAATAATTAAAAAATTTGAAGATATGGAAAATATAAGTTTTAATTAATAATACTTATATGTTAGTATATAGTAAGGAGGAATGTGGTGAGAGTAATATCGGGAATTAGGAAGGGCCATAGGTTAAAATCACCTAGTGGGATGGAAACTAGACCTACAGAGGATAAGGTTAAAGAATCTCTCTTTAATATTTTAGGACCTATAAGTAATGAGGCTAAAATATTAGACCTATTTGCAGGATCAGGCTCAATAGGCATAGAATTTTTAAGTAGGGGAGCTAAAGAGTGTTACTTTATAGATAAGTCTATAAATAGTATAAAAACAATTAAGTTAAACCTAGACCATACTAAACTTCAAGATAGGTCCCAGGTTTTTAAATTAGACTCTCTAAGGTTTTTATCTAGGGCCAGTAGAGAAGGGCTTAAGTTTGATTATATATATGTAGATCCTCCTTTTAAGGAGATAGGTTTATTTGTAACAGTATTGGAAAATATTTATAAAAAAGATATACTTAGTGAGGATGGACTAGTCTTAGTAGAACATACAGAAGAGCTAAACATAGATAAGGACCAACTATACTTAGTAGATAAAAGGAAGTATGGTAGTAAATATATTTCTTTTTATAAAATGATATAACTTAAGGAGGAGTGCTATGAAAGCAATTTACCCAGGGAGTTTTGACCCAGTAACTTATGGACATTTAGATATAATTGCTAGAGCAGCTAAACAAGTAGATAAATTAGTGGTGGCAGTTTTAAATAATCCGGAAAAAAAGGGATTATTTTCTTTAGAAGAAAAAATAGACCTATTAAAAGAAGTTACCAAGCATATAGATAATGTAGAAATTGATTCTTTTAGCGGGCTATTAAGTGATTATGCTGTAGAAAAAGGTTGCAGCACAATGATAAGAGGATTAAGGGCCACATCAGACTTAGAATATGAAATGCAGATGGCTTTAACAAATAAAAAATTAAATTCAGACATAGATACTTTTTTTATGGTATCATCTAGTGAATACTCTTATTTAAGTTCAAGTACAGTTAGACAAGTAGCTATGTTTGGAGGAGAAGTTTCATGCTTTGTACCAAAAATTGTGGAGAATGCTTTAAAAAATAAATTTAAGGAGGCCTATAATGAAAGACGTGCTTAGTATTATAGAACATATGGAAAATATAATAGAAGAAGCTCCAGGGGTATTTTTTTCAGATAAAGTTTCAATAGACCAAGAAGAACTTTTAGAACTTATCAAGGATATTAGGATAGCCTTACCAGAAGAACTGAAAAAAGCATCTTACGTAAATGAAAATAGGGATAGGATTTTAGCGGAAGCACAAGAAGAAGCAGACTTAATAATAGAAGAAGCAGAAAATAAGATACAAGATTTAGTGGATGAAGATGGAATAACCAAAGAAGCTAATTTTAGGGCTGAGGAAATAATAACCAGGGCTCAAGAAAATGCAAAAGAAATTAGACTTGGCTCTTTAGAATATGCAGATAGTATCCTAGACAACATAGAGGAAGGTTTAATTGAAATAATAGAAACAATTAGGGAAAATAGAAGTGAATTAAAAGAAGATTAAATAAAAAGATTTGGACATAGAGTTCAAATCTTTTTATTTAATAACTAGGATGTTTAAAGCCTAAAATTCATCATGGATTCATCAATAGCTTCTTGAGTTATACCAATATACCTCATTGTTATAGCTTCGCTACTATGGTTAAAAATAGTCATTAGTTTGGCTATATCCTTATTTTGCTTATAATAATGATAGCCAAAACTTTTTCTAAGTGAATGGGTTCCAAAATCTTCTATTCCCAGATCATTGGCTACGGCTTTTAGTCGTCTATAAGCTTGGGTTGTAGATATGGACCTCTTTACCCCATCGCTATCTACTTGCCTGCTTTCAAAAAGGTAATCATCAGCCTTTAAATCATTTTTTTCAATATAAGCATTAATTTCTTTTACTATATGCATAATGGGAAATCTTTTGCTTTTACCAGTTTTTTGTTCATGAATATAGATATGAGTTTTTTTGTAAACATCCCCTACCTTAAGTGGAACTATATCGCCTATCCTTAAACCTGTATTAATTCCTATTAAAACCATTATGTAATCTCTTTCACTTCTTTTTAAAACCTCTTTTTTAAACTTATCTAAAACTTTTTTATCTCTTATGGGTTGGACTAATGCCAATTAAATCACCTCTTAAAATAATCATACACTCACATAACAAATATATCATTAAATAAAGTATCCTGCAAGATAGTATCCATAATAATATTATGTAAACTAAATAAGGAGATTATTAAATATTTAACAAATTTAAGCTTAAAGTATTCCAAAAATACTGAAAATATAGTAAAATGGAATTGTAGATATAATTCCTAATATAATATTTATTGTATGAATAACTAGGAGGATTAAAATGATAACTAATATTGATGGTAGGTCAAAAAGTAGCTCAAGAAAAGAAAGATTAGTTGCAGTAGGAAAGAATATAGTATACTTATTGAAAAGTAAAGATGGGCTTTATCTACAAAGGGATGGAAGTTTTGATGCCGATACATTTAATGCCGTATATTTTGATACAAAGGAAGATGCTAGGAGGTATATTAGTATAAAAGATTTATTGGAACTTAGCCTAGTGAAAGATATAGTAAAAAACCTTGATTTAAAAGAAAAAAAATACAGGGTTATAAAAAAAGACTATTACAATATATTAACTGGTTCTAGTAAAATCGTTAGTGAAAACTTAGAAAAAAAAGAAGCTTTGGAGCTTTCTAAAAAATTAAATGAAAAAAACAATATAAAATACTTTGGATATATAATAATTGATGAATTTACTTTACCCTATGATGGGATTTCAGAATTTTTAGAAAAAAATACATATAATAAAAATATAAGTGTGTGACCTGATTTATTTAGAAATAGGTCATAATATAATTATGTAAGCAATTGTTTACTAAATATAATATTAGTATTAGCCTATGGAAGTAGGGGTGAGTTAGTGGAATTACCCCTAAAAAAGAGTACACTAAGTACAGTAACATTTAATAAATAGTACACTCGTCAAAAAGTTTTAACTGCCAATAAAGTTGATGAATAAGCCACTTATACCGGTAATAAGTTATCCAGTGTAATAAATTAGTTAATTTATTACACTGGGTTTTAAATTTTATTTTTTAAAGAATAAGATTTAGAGGAGCTAAAAAAACACCCTCTAAAACAACCTATATTGAAGAGTAATCTACTTAAGCTATGGATTACTATAAGAATTAAGCTTTTTTGAGATAAGGGCTATTTATGAGCGGGAAAAGCTGTAGTGGGTTTAAATTAAAATTTATTCCTACATTTAATCTAATTTGCCAATAACATAAAATAGGTCTGTAATTTTATCAGAACATAAGGTTAACATAATAAAATTATGCAAATTAAAAAGCTTTAAACTTATTAATAAATATTTGTTTAAACTTTTCAGCCTATCTATAAAAATATCTATAGAATTATAGTATAGTAATTATATAAGAAAAAAACTTATAATAATTTTTTATTTTTTCTTGACAAAACACTTTTAAAGGTTTAACATAGTATCCAACATAGAAAATCTATGAAGCAAAGAGTAGTTGAAGAATTTGATTTAAGCAAACTGGGTAGCTGGGAGCCAGGAGTTAAAACTTCAATGAAGAGAGTTGCCAAGATGAAACTGACAAAGGGCTTTCGCCCAAGTATCTTTTTCCGCTAGCAGGCGTTATTGTTTAAGTGGATGTTTATAGAACATCAACTAGAGTGGTACCACGGAATAGTTCGTCTCTTATTTTTATAAGGGGCGTTTTTTAATTTAAATTACTTTTAAAATGCGCATACAATTAAATATACGTTTATGATGTAAAGAGTACTTATAGTGAAGATTTAAGCAAACTGGGTAGCTGGGAGCCAGGAATACAAGCTATAGGGAAAAGAGTTACTGAAACAAGCTAGGGAAACCAAGTACCTAACTTCGCTTTAATAGCGTTACAATATTGAGTGGATAATTATTTTAAATTATCAACTAGAGTGGCAACGCGGTAGACCCGTCTCTAATATATAGAGAGGGTCTTTTTTTATTAAAAAATTTAGGAGGAATTAAAATGAATAAGAAAATAAAATTATTATTAATAGCTTCAATGTTATTGACTTTTTTACTTACTGCTTGTGGAAAAGAAGAGTTAAGCGGTCTTGAAAAAATAAGGGATGAAAACAAAATAGTTATTGGTACTTCGCCGGACTACCCTCCTTTTGAATTTATTTATGAAGGAGAAATAGTTGGAATAGACATGGAACTAGCTAAGTATTTATCCAAGGAGCTAGGAGTTGAATTTGAAATAAAACAAATGGATTTTTCTAACTTAATAAATGCTATAGAAACAGGTATGGTTGATATAGTTTTAGCGGGGATGAATCCTAGTGAGGAAAATAAAAAAGGAGCAGATTTTACAGACCTTTATTATGAATCTGACTTTTCTATTTTAGTAAAAAAGCCTAATAAGTCTATAAGTAAAATAGAGGATTTAAAGGGCAAAAAGGTTGGAGTCCAAATGGGAACAACACAAGAGAGAATGATGAGGGAACTAAATGGTGTAGAAGTTATAAGTCTAGTTAGTAATCCTGACATTGTAATGAACCTTAAAAGCAATAAGATTGACGCTGCAGTTATGGAAAGTCCTGTAACCTTATCTTTTGAATCAGTAAATGATGATATTGAAGTGGTTAAAGGGCTTGAGATAAAAGATGATACAGGTGGAATGGGCATAGCTACAAGGAAAGGAAATAAGGACCTAATAGATGAGTTGAATCAAATTATAGCTAAGGCTAAAGAAAAAGGTTTAATAGACCAATGGTTTATTAAGGCAGAAAAATTAAATAGGGAAAATATTCAAAATCAATGATTTAGGGAGTACTTATAGTGAAGATTTAAGCAAACTGGGTAGCTGGGAGCCAGGAATACAAGCTATAAGGAAAAGGGCTAATAAGATAAACAGGTGAATATAATAACCTGTTTCGCTAGCAGGCGTTATTGTTTAAGTGGATGTATATAAACATCAACTAGAGTGGCACCGCGGATATCCGTCTCTTTTTTGAGAGGGATATCTTTTTTATTAAAAGGAGGATTATTTATGAAAAAAATATACTTAGGAATTATTTTACTTATATTATCTTTGAGTCTATTGGCTTGTAATAATAAAGAAACTTATACTTTAGATGGCGTGAAAAAAAAGGGGAAAATTATAATGGGGACTAGTGGAGACTATCCTCCTAATGAGTTTCATATTATAGAAGATGGAAAGGATAAATTGGTTGGGTCAGATATTGAGCTTGGGAAATATATAGCTAATAAATTAGGTGTAGACTTAGAAATCAAGGAGATGGAATTTTCTAACTTACTTAGTTCTTTAGAAGTAGGGCAAATAGATATGATAATTGCTGGAATGGGCAAGGAAAAAGATAGGGATATAAATTTTACTATTTCATATGAAAAAAATGGTGGGAATAATACCTTGCTTATTAGGAAGGAAGATTATGATAAATATTTAGACTTAGAAGCTTTAGCTGGTAAGACTATAGGTGCCCAAACAGGGTCTATACAGAGAAAATTATTGGATGATATAGCTAATATTAATATCAAAGAGTTACCCGGTTTAGACGTGCTTTTAATGGAACTTAAAACCAAGAAAATAGATGCTATAGTTATTACCGCTGAATCTGGGGATTCTTATACTAAGGTGGACAAATCTCTAGCCTTGGTAGAGTCAATTAAGCTATATAGCGATGACAGTAGTGGAGCAGCAATAGGCATAAAGAAAGGGAATGATGGCCTAACTGAAGAAGTCAATAAAATAATAAAAGAGGTAAAAGATAAGGGCCTATACGAAGAATGGAAGGCCCATTGGAAATCTTTAAGTGATTTAGAAATAGAAAAAAAATAGGAGGATGGATATGAATTTTTTAAAAGAATTATTAGGTATTTTAATAAAATATAAGGCGTATTATATAGAGGGGATAAAGATAACCTTAGCCTTGTCATTTATTTCTTTATTTGCGGGAACTTTTTTGGGGTCTTTGATTAGTTTTATGAAACTATCTAAGTCTAAGTTATTAAGCAGCGTAGCTAGTGTATATATAGAGGTTGTTAGGGGTACCCCAATGATGATTCAAATAGCAGTAGTTTATTTTGGTACTTATTTTGCCATGGGGGTTGATATTAATGCTTTTACGGCTGCAGTTATTGCTGTTTCTTTAAATTCTGCAGCATATGTAGCAGAAATTATTAGGTCTGGAATCCAGTCTATAGATAAGGGACAATGGGAGGCTAGCAAGTCTATTGGCTTAAGCCACAGCCAAACTTTAAGGTATATAATACTACCTCAAGCAGTTAAAAATATTTTACCAGCACTTGGTAATGAGTTTGTAACTTTAATAAAAGAAACTTCGGTAGCATCAACCATAGGTGTAACAGATTTAATGTATGCTTCTACAACAATTAGGGCTGCAAGTTTTAAATCATTTTCTCCCTTATTAATAGTTGCTATTATTTATTTTATTATGACTTATTCACTATCTAAGTTAGTG
Source organism: Tissierellales bacterium (assembly GCA_030146705.1). GTDB lineage: Bacteria > Bacillota > Clostridia > Tissierellales > Tissierellaceae > CAMIXG01. The sequence continues at coordinate 10,469 of JASLBE010000053.1, forward strand.
AAATTATTGGAAAAGAAGTTAAACCATACTAGTTTGGAAACAACTAGTGAAAACGAAATACAGCAAGAAATCATAATAGGAGGTATACACTAATGATAGAAATTAAAAATATAAATAAATATTTTGGTAAAAAACACGTTCTTAAGAATGTGAGCTTAAATATAAAGGAAGGAGAGGTTATTGCTTTAATTGGGCCATCTGGAAGCGGTAAGTCAACTTTAATAAGATGTATTAATAAACTAGAAGCTATAAATTCTGGTAATATTTTATATATGGGTGAAGATATTAAAAATAAAGATATATCTACTGATATAGGAATGGTTTTTCAACATTTCCATTTGTTTCCTCACAAAACAGTATTAGAGAATATTAGCCTAGGACCAATTTTAACTAAAAAGGCAAGTCCTAAGGAAAGTGAGCTTCAATCATTGAAATTATTAAAAATGATGGATCTTTTAGATAAAAAAGATGCTTATCCTGAAAATTTATCAGGAGGTCAAAAACAAAGAATAGCCATAGCAAGATCCTTGGCTATGCAGCCTAAATTAATATTATTTGATGAAGTTACTTCTGCCCTGGATCCAGAAATGGTAGGAGAGGTTTTAAATGTAATGAAGGAATTAGCCAAACAAGGTATGACTATGGTAGTCGTTACTCATGAGATGGCATTTGCCAAGCAGGTTGCCCATAGGGGTATTTTTATGGTAGATGGGGAAATAGTTGAAGATAGCGATGCAAAGGATTTATTTGAAAATCCTAAAGAAGCCAGGACTAAAGATTTTTTATCTAAAATATTAGCTTATTAAAAAAAGAGTGGGGATAACCTCCACTCTTTTTTAAATTTAATCATATAAATTATCTGGCATATTTTCCCACTTATCGCCCCTATACCTATGGATAAAGAAGCCTGCTCTTACATACCAATCGCAAACCATAGCCAACCAAACTCCAAAAACTCCAAGGCCTAAATTTTTAGCAAAAAATACTCCAAGCCCTATTCTTACAATCCACATACAAGAAATACTTACAACCATAGCATACTTAACATCCTTTGCAGCCCTTAGGGTATTTGGTAAGGTAAAGCCTAGGGGCCATACAAGGGCAACATTAATACCATGGAAGACAATAATCTTAGTAGCAAGTTTTGCAGTTTCTGCTGACAAGTTGTAAACCTTTAAAATTGTTGATACACCTAAAATTATAAGTAAATTTAAGGCGAAAAGAGAAATATAGGTATATTTCATTAGTAGCTTAGTGTAGTATCTTGCCTGCTTAAAATCTCCGGCTCCAACGCATTGACTTACGACTGTTATCATAGCCAGTCCAATGGCTGCACCTGGTAAGAATTGGAAGGCTGTTACAGTATTAGAAACAGCGTTAGCAGTAATTGCAGCAGTTCCAAAAGTAGAAACAACACTTAGAAGCATAATTTTTCCTAGTTGGAATAAACTATTCTCTATTCCATTAGGAATACCTATTTGTAGTATATCTTTTATCATATCTAAATTAAGCTTGCCCTTAAAAGGATTTTCTATATGAATTTTAAGGTTATCATTTTTCAAAAGTATAATAATTATTATAGCTGCAACTGCTCTAGATATTAAGGTTGGAATAGCAACTCCTTCTACTCCCATCTTAAATTTATATATAAGTAGGGCATTTCCAATAACATTAATAGCATTCATAATTATAGATGTTTTCATAGTTACCTTTGAATTTCCCATGGCCCTAAAAATTGCAGCACCACTATTGTATATTGCAATAAAAGGGATACTAAGGAAAACTATGGACATATATGTATAGGCATAATCGTAAACAGCCCTATCGATCTTACCAAATACTACATTTAATATAAAGTTTCTACCTAGGTACATAAAAAAAGTTATGACTAGGGAGGTTAGGGTTATAAATATAATTAACTGGTGGCCTGCCTCAGAAGCTTTTTTATTATTATGCCTTCCTAGGTATTGACCAGCAACAACTGCTCCCCCAGTAGCTAACGCCCCAAATATATTGATTAAAAGTATATTTATTGAATCAACTAAAGATACAGCAGACACAGCACTTTCTCCTACGCTGGAAACCATTACAGTATCTGCCATCCCAACAGCGACTGCTAAAAGCTGTTCGATTATTAAGGGAACTATTAGGTAAATTAAATCCTTCTTTTTGAACATATAGTGTTCTTGTAATGTCTTATCCAAAATATCATTTCCTTTTCTAAAAATTTATAAGATTTATTTATATTAAGCCATTATACCATATACTTTAGTAAAGTATAGATAATAATTGGAATAACTAGTAAATATATTTTATTTATCTTATTATATATAAACCCAAAAACAAAAAACCATAACCAAAGTTTATCTAGTGGTTATGGTTTTTAAAAACAATATTTAAATAGCTAATTCTAAACTTGGCTCAGGAGAAGTAAATCTAGTTAACTCACCTAAGTATAAGCTCTTAAAATCCTTATCTAATTGATTTATATCCTTACTTAACCTGCTTAATTTTTTATTAAAGGATTTTTCATCTAGCTCATTGGATTCTCTTAAAAAGTCAATTTGATTATTTATATTAAGAAGATTTTCTAAGATACTTATTTCTTTCTTTATTCTTTTATATTCCTTCCTATTACTTATCCTATCTCTTCCTAAAGATTCAGAGGAAAGGTAATAATCAAGAATACTTAAATCTTCATTTAAATTAGAGATATCATCTACCCCTATTAATCTAGGATTTTCATAAAGCCTAGAAATATCTTGGTCAAGCCCTCCTATTAAAGACTTAATACTAGCAGATATACTTTCACTTGCAAGAATATTTTCCTTGCAATAACTTAGGTTGGAATTAATGCTTAGGATTATTTTAGCATATTCTCCAGTATCCTGATTTAAATTATCTATATACCTATTTAAATCAAGACTAGCTAATGATTCATAATTAGCATCTATGTACTGCCTTGTATAGTCTATAATTTCAATAAGTTCATTTAACCTAGCTTCCAACTTACTTAAGTCCTTCTTATTAAAGTAAATCTTCATCCTATTACTTTTAATTTCCAAGGCTAAAAGTTCTTTATTTATTGAGCTATCTAACCTTTTAATAAAAAAAGTTTTTAAGTCATTTTGCTTGTAAACTAGGTTTTTATCCAAATGTTTGGCTACATTCTCTATATACCTAATATTTAGGTTGGAATTTATCTTATTAATATTAAATTTCATCCTTAAAGTATGTATTTGCCCTCTTATTAACCTTAAGTCTTTTATGATACTTTTAATACTTTTTACAGCTGTTTTAAAGTCCTTTATACTAGCTATATTATTATATAAAGAAAAAACATCTCCAATGATTTGAGATATATCATTTACGATTTCTACTTCCGCAGAGTATGATGCCTTTAACCTTTCTAACTCAAGTATATCAATAGTATCTAAAAGGTTAATTAGTTTGCTTTTAATACTTTTAGTTCTTAATGAAACCTCCACAGCATTATAGTCAACTTTAAAACTCCTCCTAACCATCATTAAAGATGTGGGCTCTATTGTAGAGTCTTCAATAGTAGAACTTTCTGCTTTCTCTAGTTTTTTTAAATCATCTCTTAAGTCTAAATTATTTGAACTAGTAGTTTGATTAAGCTCTATTTCATCTTCTAATACAAGTTCAATATCCTTTAAATTTTCCTCCAAGACTTCTATTTCTTCAAGACCAGTTTCAATCTCCTGCGAAAAAACTGGACTAAATAAGGAAATATTTCCTAAAAGAATTGATACTATTAAGATAAGAGAAAGCTTACTTTTAATAATTTTTTCCATGTAATCCCTCCTATAGATGTCAAAATAACTTACAAGTTATTAACTATAGTATACTATAGTTAGGGACTTTTCTAAAGTAAATAAAATTATTTATATAATTGATTTATTTACCTAAACTATATTTCCTATTTTTAAGATTTTAGTAGTAGCCTATATCTGTTTATAACTATTTTTTATAAGAGGCCTATTTATCTCTGATAAGCTCCCTTCTAAAAGTATACCTTCACCATTATTATAATTGTATTTATAAGATTTTTTAATTGCTGAATATATAAACTGAACAGCCTTATTAATAGCTACTGGGAGACTATCTCCATTTAATATTTTACCTATTAAAACACTAGTAAATATATCTCCAGTTCCAGGATAGCTTATGGGAATATAACTAGAACTTACATTCCAAAAATAACCAGTACTTTTTTCATACGCATAAACATGGATATCTTTGTTATTTATACTAGGAACACTAGTAATTACAACTATATTAGGTCCTAGCTTGGCTAGTTTAACTAAGATTTCCTTTATTTCAGCTATTGTCAAACTATCCTTGGTTGGCATATCCAAAAGATAACTAGCTTCTGTATAGTTAGGAGTTATAATATTAGCAAAACTAAGCAACTCTTTCATTTTTAGCATAAGTTCTTTACTAATAGTAGGATAAAGTTTATTATTATCTCCCATAATAGGATCTACAACACAAATAGTATTTTTAGTTTTAAATTTTTTTATAAAATCTATAAGTAGGTCAACCTGTTTTGACGAACCTAAAAAACCACTATAGATAGCATCAAACTTTAGACCTATTTTTGCCCAGTGATCCATATAACTAGCCATTGTATCGGTTAAGTCTACAAATGTAAAATTATCATAATATCCAGTATTGGTTGAAAAAACCCCTGTGGGCAAAGGACATACCTGGATACCCATAGTAGCTAATACAGGAGTTATTCCCATTAAAGAAACCCTTCCTATACCAGCCAAATCATGAATAGCTGCAACTTTTTTTATAGGATTCACAATATCACTCCTATCTAATCCTGTAAGTATAATAATTTTTATAGTTTACAACTTCGACCTGCTTATCTTTAGTTAGTCTAGCAAAAAAATTTTCAGTATTGTTAATATTCCTCGCCTGTAAAAAAGACTCTATTTCAAACTGATTCATGGGATGTCTTCTTATAATATTTAATATAGCATCATAAGTGTCCTTAACTTCACTATAAAAATTAGCTGAACTTAGGCTATTAATTGTAATTCCCCCTAAAATACTAGCAGCAATTTTAACTTCTAATTCTTCAGGTTCTAATACATAAAATTCTGCAGGTGGCCTAACAGGAGTATTTATATAAAGTTTGTCATAGTTTATTTGAACTAGAAGCTCCTTAAGTTTTTTATAAAACTCCATATTATCATTATGGTCTTTTACAAGCATAGTTTCTAACCATAGTTTACCTTTAAAGCTTTTAGAAAAGTTAATCAATGCTTCAATAGAATTTTTATAAGAAATTTTACCATGTGGCCTATTTATTATTTTAAACATTTTTTCATTAGTAGCATCAATTGAAGGGAGGACTATGTCACATAGAAGTAGGGCTTCTTGTAGGTCTTTATCTGCCATAAGACCCCCATTGGTAATAACAGCTATAGGTTTTTTACTTATTTCCTTAAGGCCTAATATTAGGTCTTTTAAATTTAAATATAGGCTAGGTTCTCCTTCACCTACAATTGTTATTACATCAAAATCCACTGTTTTACTAGTATAATCTTTAAATTCTTCTATAATATCCTTAACCTCAAAGAAGTTAGTCCTTGTATTAGTCATTTTTTTAGTCCGACCTAATTGACAATATATACAAGAATAATTACAAGTTCCTTTTTTAATAGGACTGATTCCTAAAGATTTACCCATCCTCCTAGATGGAACGGGTCCAAAAATATATTTATAATTTTCCATAAAATACCTCCTATGGAATATATTATATACATAAAACTGGTACTTCTTAAAGAGTCAGTTTACTTATAAAAGTAGGTATCAAAACAATAAGAGCAAAGTCAGATTAATCCAACTTTGCTCTTATTTCATCAATTATATCATTTAAAATATCTTCTTCATTATCATAGGCATCTTTATTAAACCATTTAATCCTAGGGTCTCTTCTAAACCAAGTTAATTGTCTTTTTGCATAGTTACGACTTTTCTTTTTTATTAAATCTATAGTTTCTTCTAAGGACATATTTCCTTCTAGATGGTCTATTAGCTCCTTATAGCCTATTCCTTGCATAGAAACAAGGTCCTTGGTGTAACCCTTAGATAAAAGAAATTGAACCTCTTCTATTAGGCCATCATCCATCATTTTATCCACTCTTTTGTTAATTCTTTGATATAGTTTTTGCCTATCCATTGTAAGTCCTATCATAGATAGGTTATAATCTTCTACTTCGGTCCTAAAATTTTTATTATATTCACTCATAGTTACTCCAGACTGCCTATAGATTTCTATTGCCCTTATAACCCTTTTTAAATCATTTGGATGCAATTTCTTAGCACTAGGAGGATCAATGCTCTCTAAAATTTTATGAACCTCCCCAACACCCTTATCTGCAGCTAAATCTTCTAGTTCCTTCCTAAGACCATAATCTGCTTCTGCCCTAGTAAAGTTCAGCTCATATACTAGCGAGTTAATATATAGCCCTGTGCCACCTGTAACAATTGGTAGCTTACCCTTGGCGTTTAAGTCTCTTATAATAGACTTTGCTTGTTCTTTAAAATCAGCCACGGTAAACTCTTCTTCTGGATAAACAATGTCTACCATATGGTGGGTTACTTGTAATTGTTCATCTTTACTAACTTTTGCTGAACCTATATCCATATACTTATAAATTTGCATAGAATCACAAGAAATAATTTCTCCTTTGAGTTTCTTGGCCAAACTTAAAGATAAGTCTGTCTTTCCAATGGCTGTTGGTCCTAATAGTATGACTAAGTTTTCTTTCATTAAATTCTCCTTCTATTACATAATTCTTAAAAATTCTTTCTCAATATGCTTCTTGCTCATTTCTAGTATAGTCGGCCTGCCATGGGGGCAAGTATGGGGCTGACTACAATTTTTCAACCTATTAAATAGGCTAAATACCTCTTCGGTTTTTAAATCATCTCCAGATTTAACAGAATTGACACAAGCTATTTTCATTATCTTATCAACCCTAGTGTCATAATTATTAGTTACATCTCCTAAATTATCCAGTATATCTAATAGTAGGTTTTCAACATTAGGTTTACCAAATAACATTGGAACCCCCCTTACAATTATAGAGTTATTACCAAACTCCTCTAGGTCAAAGCCTAATCTTTTAAAAAGGTCTATATTTTTTATTAACTTGTTACTTTCTTGGTTAGTTAGGTTTAATACAAGGGGTGAAATAAGTCCCTGTATATAAATATTTTCCTCTTTAAATTCTTGCAGATATTTTTCATACATAACTCTTTCATGGGCTGCGTGTTGGTCTATAAAATATATCTTTTCCTTGGTCCTATCTTCTGCAATTATATAAGTATTAAAGACTATACCTACAGGTTCCAAATTATCCAACATATTTTTAGTAGGTCCAGTAGAATTCTCACTAGGGTCAATAAATGGATCATTTTCAGGTTCTAAAAAATCTTTAGAATTAACTAGGGTATTATAGCTTGGTTTTTCTTCTTTAATAAGTGTATCTTTACTAGTTTTTTCTACTGGTCTAAGGTCCTCTATAAAAAAGTCTTGATTACTAGTAGGAATCTCTTTTGAAGATTCAAGGTCTTTGGCAAAATCAAATAAATTAGGGATGGTTTCTTTTTTTACCATATTTTTAGCTTGAAGCTTAATTTTCCCAACCTCTACCCTAGGAAATAGTACATTTTTAACCCTACTAGAAATATTTTCAATAAGATAATTTTCATTAGTGAACTTTACCTCTTGTTTGGTAGGATGGATGTTTACATCTATTTTACTAGGATTTATATATATAAATATTAGGAATACTGGAAACCTATTTATAGGGATTAAAGATTTATATTGTCTTTCAATAGCCTTAGATATATTGATGTTTTGTATATACCTATCATTAATATATAAGTATTGATGGGACCTATTCCCCCTATAATACTGGTTATTTGAAATAAAACCTTTTATTTTAAAATCCTCTGTCTCATGGCTTATTTCTAGTAAATTTTCACTAAAATCTCTACCTAAGATAGTATAAATATGGTTTTTCAAATCTTGGTTCCTATTAGTCCTAAGAATAGTTTTATTATCTTTAATATAGGTAAAACCTATATTAGGATTACCTAGGGCTATTTTATAAATAATATCTGATATTTTATTAGACTCTACCAGGTCGGATTTTAAAAACTCTTTCCTAACTGGCAGGTTATAAAATAAGTCTTCTACAATCATAGTGGTGCCTTTTGGACAACCTACTATATTTTGGTTTATTAGACTACCATTTTCTATAATAGCCTCAATACCCGCTAAAGAAGACTGAGTTTTGGTTAAAATTTTTATTTTTGCAACAGCAGATATACTAGAAAGAGCCTCCCCCCTAAAGCCTAAAGAAGATATTTTATAAAGGTCTTCAATTTTCCTTAGTTTTGAGGTTGAATGCCTCTTAAAGGCTAAGGGAAGATCACTTTCTCCAATACCTTCTCCATTATCTGTCACCCTAATTAGAGACTTCCCCCCATCTTTTATTTCAATAGTTATTTCTGTTGCCTTGGCATCTATTGAGTTTTCTAGTAACTCTTTTACAATAGATGCTGGCCTTTCAATAACTTCACCTGCAGCTATTTTTTCTATAGTTAAATTGTCTAAAATTTTTATTTTACTCATCAATATCATCCTTTATTTCCTTAGCACTATTAATAATCTCTAAAAACTTATCAAAGGCTTCGGAAAATTTCAGCTTATCTAAATCTATACTGGCAATACTTTCTATAAAATAGTTCTTTTTAAAGTCTACTAGGTCTATTTGGACATTATCATTAGTAATTTCACCTGTATTTATATTTAAATTATTTGATTTTTCAATAGAATAAAGTATTTCATTGGCCCTAGTTATAATTTTCCTATCTATTCCTGCTAGTCTGGCCACCTGGATTCCATAAGATTTATTAGTACTTCCCCTAACAATTTTCCTTAAGAAAATGACATCTTCACCTTTTTCTTCAGCCATTATAGTTAGGTTTTTAATATTATCATACCTAGCTTCTAAGTCTGTTAATTCATGGTAGTGGGTTGCAAATAAAGTTTTAGCCTTAATATTTTCTGCAATATATTCAATCAGGGCCCAGGCTATACTTAAACCATCATAGGTAGAAGTTCCTCTTCCCACCTCATCTAAAATAATTAAACTATTGCTAGTTGCTGACTTTACAATATTAGAAACTTCATTCATTTCTACCATAAAGGTACTTTCTCCCTGTGATAAGTTATCAGCTGCACCAATTCTTGTAAAAATCCTATCTACAATGCTAATATTTGCATAGTCAGCTGGCACAAAAGATCCAATATGGGCTAAAAGTGTTATAACTGCAACCTGGCGCATATAGGTTGACTTACCTGCCATATTAGGACCTGTAATTATTTGAATCATATTTTCACCAAGATCTAACTTAGTATCATTTGGAACAAATAAGTTGTTTGGTATATTAGACTCAACAACAGGGTGCCTACCCTGGCTTATGGAAATTTCTCCCTTAGTATTTAAGTCTGGCCTTGTAAAGTTATGCAAATAAGCAATTTCTGCAAAACTAGCTAAAACATCGATACTAGAAATATACTTACTAGTTTTTTGTACCCTACTAGTTTCCTCTTTAATCCTATCCCTAACACTTGTAAATATCTTATATTCAAATGAAAGTAGCTTATCTTCAGCACCTAAAATATCATCTTCCATAGACTTAAGTTCCTCGCTAAAATATCTTTCAGCATTTGTTAAAGTCTGCTTCCTAATAAAATAGTCTGGTGCATTTTTAATATTGGCTTTAGTTATTTCAAAATAATAGCCAAGCATTTTATTAAAACCAATTTTCAAGTTATTAATACCTGTTTTTTCTCGTTCTTTAACTTCTAAATCTTTAAGCCAATCCTTCCCTTTAATGGCTACTTCTTTTATCTTATCCAATTCTTGGTTAAAACCATATTTTATAAGATTACCTTCTGTTATAGTTACAGGAGGGTTATCTTCGATGGCTAGGTCTATAAGACTATAAATATCCTTTAATTCATCTATTTTTTGACCTAGGTCTATGAGGGATTCATTTTTTGAAGCTAATAAAAGTTTTTTTAAACTTGGAATCTGAGACAAAGAATTTTTAAGGGCTATTAAATCTCTTCCATTACAATTGCCTGTAGAGATTTTGCTACTTAGCCTCTCCATATCATGAACATTCCTTAAAAGCTCCCTAACCTCATCTTTTATACTTAAGTTACTTAAAAAATAATCTACTATTGATGACCTTTTATAAATTCTCTCCTTATTTATTAAGGGTTGCTCCAACCATTTTCGTAAAAGCCTTCCCCCCATAGCTGTAGAAGTCTTATCTAAAAATCCTACAATACTACCTTTTTTATCCCTACTAATAATAGTTTCGTGTATCTCTAGGTTGGTCCTAGTAGAAAAATCCATAATTAGGTAATTATTAGCCTCATAATATTCTAGATTAGATATATGATCCAGGGTTGATTTCTCTGTAGACTCTAGGTACTTTAAAAGCTTAGCTGTAGCTATATTTGAATAAAATCTATAATCTTCATTGGCTTCATTAATAGCCAGTTCATTAAAATGATCTTTATAAATAGATAGGTATTCAATGCTTTCATCATCTTCAAAGACATTAAAATAAGGATTTAAATTATTTTTTATAACATTAATAGTTTTAGTATTATTATAAAAATATTTATTGCATATAATTTCAGAAGGATAAATCTTACTGACCTCATTAATAGCAAATGAAAGCATATCACCTAAGTCATCTTTTAAGCTAGTAGTATAAAGTTCCCCAGTAGAATTATCTACATATGAAATACCTATATTTTCTTCTGATAGGTAAATAGAACAAAGATAATTATTCACCTTATCATCTAAAACATTAGTATCAGTAATAGTTCCTGGAGTTACAACCCTTACTACATCTCTTTTAACTATTCCCTTAGCTGTTGCAGGATCTTCTACTTGTTCACAAATTGCAACCTTGTAACCCTTATTTACAAGCTTGGCTATATATGAGTCAGCCACATGGTGGGGAACACCACACATTGCAGCCTTTTCATCTTGACCTACACTCCTTTGGGTTAGGGTAATTTCTAATTCTCTAGAAGCCAACTTAGCATCTTCAAAAAACATTTCATAAAAATCACCTAGCCTAAAGAAAAGTATACAGTCACTATATTCTTTTTTTATATCCATATATTGTTTCATCATTGGTGTTAATTTCGCCAAAATATTACCTCCGTTAAACTAGTTCTCCTTCAAGAGAAAAAGTACCTGCTTTTATTATTTTCACATCAACAAGTTTACCAATTAAAGACTTGTCTCCCTTAAAATGAACTAACTTAAAGTCGCTAGTTCTACCACTTAACATATCTTCGTTTGTCTTACTAGTGTCTTCTACTAATATATTTACTAAGCTTCCAACTAGCCTAGTATTTTTTTTAAGAGAAATTTTATTTATTTCATCACTTAACCTTTGGAACCTATCATGTTTTACATCATAAGGAATTTGTCCATCCATTTTTCCTGCTTTAGTACCTGGTCTTATTGAATATATAAAATTATATACAAAATCATATTCAACCTCTTTTATTAAATCAAGAGTAGCTTGAAAATCCTCCTCTGTTTCTCCAGGAAAACCAACTATTATATCTGTAGATAAGGCTATATCTGGCCTTATTGTTTTAATCTTCTTTATAGTATCTAAATATTTTTCTCTAGTATAATGCCTATTCATTTTCTTTAAAATATTATTACTACCAGATTGCACAGGTAGGTGGAGGTGGTTTTCTAAGTGTTCAAGCTTTCCATAGGCCTCTATTAATTCATCAGAAATATCTCTAGGATGGGAAGTCATGAACCTAATTCTTTCAATTCCTTTAATTTTATCTATGTCTGTGATTAAATCTGTAAAATTATAAGCCACATCTAAATTCTTACCATAAGAATTTACATTTTGCCCTAGGAGCATAACTTCCTTGTAGCCATCTTCTGCTAATTGCTTAACCTCGTCTAATATGTCTTTTGGTTGCCTACTAATTTCTCTTCCTCTTGTATAGGGAACTACACAATAGGTACAAAAATTATTACACCCAAACATAATATTAACATAAGCTGTAGTTTTAGAATTTCTAACATCCTCCATACCTTCTATGATATCAAGACTATCTTCTAAAACCTCTATGGCCATTTTACCAGTATCAATATTTTGAGCAAAAAGTTCTGGGAACTTATGGATATTATGAGTTCCGAAAATCATATCTACATGACTATATTTAGTTTCGATAGTTTCCCTAATAGCTTCTATTTGCATCATGCATCCACAAACAGCAATTTTTATATCAGGATTTTCCTCCTTCATAGTCTTTAAAGAGCCTATTTTTCCATAAACCTTAAGTTCAGCATTTTCTCTTATAGCACAAGTATTAAACAACATAAAGTCTGCTTCTTCTAAGTTTTCAGTTGGAGTATAGCCCATAAGTTCAAGCATCCACCCAATTTTTTCATTGTCATGTTCATTCATTTGACAACCATAAACAGCAGTAAGACTCTTTTTTCTTTTACCAGTCTTCTCATAGTATTCGTCATTAATTAACCTTACCTTATTAATCGAATCCCAAAACTGTTTATCATCATAATTATTATTACTACTATATATTTTATTTATATCTAAATTATTATCCATAATATATATAACCACCTTTCAAATCAGTCTTATATATTATATCACAAATAGAGAAAAGACCAGGTTTTTTTAACCTGGTCTAGACTTGTATGCTTTATTAAATAATTTACCTAGTTAGCCACCTACTATCTTTTAAATAGAAGAGAGCTATATATTTTAAAGGCGATAAGATAAAAATAGTAATAAGAACCTCCAGTGGGGTTATTATTACTAGGGTAAATAATTTTTCGAAAAAAGACATCCTCTTTTCGTTCCCTATATATATTAAGGCCTGACACATTCTAACTGCACACCTAATAATATAGTAATAAAGTATACTAGTTAAATTTTTATAATATAGTTCCCTAGCAAAGAATATAATCAGGGACAAGATTAAAAGTGTTTGTATCATTGAAATTATGGGGAAAATTTTTTTACTAAGGGATAACTCCCTAATTTGTTTAGGAAAAAATACCCAACTTCCCTTTTGCCACCTAAGCCTTTGCTTAATAAAGGCCTTAAAATTACTAGGCATAGTTGATGAGACGGTTGAATCTGTTAAGGCTATAACATCTCCTTCTTTTAAAGAATAAAAACAAAGCTGCCTATCGTCACTATAAGTTCCACTTGTTAGGTAATCGTCAATATTTTTAAATATAATTTCTTTCCTATAAAGACTTAGAGCTCCAGAAGTAGTTTCCAAGGATCCTAGTTTAGACCTAATAGGCCTAGAAATAGTACAGGAGATCCCTATATTTAAATCAGATATCCTTGTTAATATATTTTCCCTAAAATTACTTGTAAGTATTAGGCCTGTTATGCCCTTTAGCTTAGGATTTTTTTCAAATTGAGCTATAAATTTAGAAACTGCATTTTTTTCTATAACAGAGTCAGAATCTACCGTTAAAATAAAATCTAGATTATCTTCGTCCATTTTGCTCAGGGCTAAGGCTTGAGCCTGGCGTTTACCAGAGTTTTTTTGTTTTAACCAAACAAGCTTAGGGTGACTAAATTTTTTCACAGGTTCCCTAGATCCATCATCAACAATATATATTTTATTAATATCGTATGTTTGTTCTAAGATAGATTGAATTGTTAGGATTAAATAATTTTCATCTTCATTGTAAACAGGAATAATGGCATTTATCTTATAGTCTTCCTTACTAGGTTCTCCATCACTATAGAAGCTATAAACAAACAGTAAGGGGATAAATAAAATAATATAGGCAAGTATCCATGTATAAAAGTATAGATTGTTTTTATTTAAAAAAAATAATTTATAAAATACAAGTGTTATAGATAATCCTAAAAGAACTTCCAAGAATATTGCTATAATAAGTATGCTATTTTTTTTATCCATCTTAATTTCCTCCACTTAATATTAAAATCTTGTAGCAAAAAATTTTTTTATTGAAATTTTTTCTAAATCTAAATAATCATGTTCCTGTAAAATTATAGCTAAGTCATAGGTATTTATTTTTTCATAATCTATTTTTTCGATTTTAAACTTATTTTTATTTATTAAAATTGTTTTGTCTATATTATCAAAAATACTAAAATCAATTTTCATTTTCAATAATTGAAAGCCTAGTTTATGGACTAAAGACATCCTTGTATCTTTTATATTAGGTTTATAAGAAGCTCCAATTAGGGCTAGCTTATAGGAATCTTTTCCTAAAAATCTTAATTCTTCCTCTATATCAATAATTAACTTATAAATCATATTTTCATTTATAACAGAAGATGTCTCTAAAAGGCTTAGTTGAATATCTTTTCTATAGGCGTAATCTAATAAATAATAAGGATCTACTGGTATGCAATGCCCCCCAACACCAAAGCTAGGATGAAACTTCATAAAACCAAATCCCTTAGAAGATGCAGCCTCATTAACTTCATCAAAAGAAATTCCTATTTTTTTGCTTAAAGCATACATTTCATTAACCAAGGCTATATTTATAAACCTAAAGGTATTTTCATAAAGCTTTGTAAACTCAGCGGTTTCTAGACTAGATACAGGATATCCATTGCCTTCAAATAGAAGCTCCATAAGCTCTAAGGAAGCGTCTCCATAACCTGAAATAATCCTAGTTAACTTCCTGAAACTAATATTTTTATTTCCAGGGTCTATCCTTTCAGGAGAGTATCCAACAAATATATCCTGGCCTACTTTAAAATTTTTGTTTTTTAATTGTTCAACTAGATACTTGTGGGTTGTTCCTGGTGAAACTGTGCTTTCTAAAACTATTAATTGACCATTTCTAGCTGCATTTATAATAGTGCTACAAGCAGAAGCAATAAAGCTTAGGTCTGGAGTTTTATCATCTAATATAGGTGTCGGAACATCAATAAAAATTATATCTTCCTTGTATAGGTTTTTAAATGAACTTGTTACTTCAAATGAACCTTCAACTCTTTTTAGACTTTCCGAAGATATGTCGTCTATGTAGGAATTACATTTACTTATACTCAATACTTTCTTTTCATCTATATCATAACCAGTGACTTTATAGCCCTTCTCAAGATTAAATAAAAAATTTGGAAGTCCTACATATCCCAAACCAATTACCCCTATTTTCGCAGTTTTATTTTTAATTTTTTTAATTAGCTTTTCTTTCATATAACCTCCTAAATAAATTTTATATTTAAATATAAAATATTCAACTCATTATATTATATCACAAGCTAAGAAGATTTTAATAATTCTTATTTTAAAAATTTTACAATACTTCAGAAAAGTAAAATTTAAGCAAGTGAAAACTATCTTATATTAAGTAATAAATCTAAATATAAGATCATCTATAAATCTTTAAAGTTAAGTAAAATAATAATTAGGCTATGTAGTAAAATAATAACTACATAGCCTAATTATTATAATGCACAACCATATTTCCTCATAAGTTTATTGGCTTTATCAAAATTTCCAGAATTAATATTTAATAGGATTAATTTTAGGTTTTCATCATTTTTACTTAACTTTATCTTATTTTTTTCTTTTTTGTCTAAATAATTACTTATATTTTTTGCTATTGCCTGCAAATCTTTAGGACTAAGCATAGAATCCCTCCCAATGAAATTAAAATTATACTCATCTTTCACAAAAATATACCCAATTATAGTAAAAAAACACTAATTAGGATTTCCTAATTAGTGTTTTTACCAACCTATACAATTTATAATTCAGTAGCCAAGGCGTCAGCCGTTAATATCGCAGCATAAACATCATCTTTTGTTACTTCAAATGGCATATTATGAATTGATGATCCTTCTTGGCTAGCTAAACTAGCTACATTTTTTATTTCTTCTTCCTTAAACTCTTTAATATTTAAATCCTTTAGACTTGTTGGAAGGCCTACTTCTTCACAGAAATAAATAACTTCCATTATTTCATTAAGGTCTGCATTTTCTAAAACTAATTGAACTATTACCCCAAAGGCAACTAATTCACCATGGTATAAAGAAGATGTTTCTTCCATAGAAGTAAAGGCATCATGGATAGCATGTGCTGCTGCTAAGCCACCACTTTCAAATCCTAGACCACTTAATAGGGTATTGGCTTCTACTATTTTTTCAACAGCCTTAGTAACTACCTTTCTTTCTACCGCTAATTTAGCTTTCAGTCCTTCTTCTAATAAAGTTTCATAACACAAGTTTGCCATAGCTTCTGCGGCCATAGTAGATCCACCACCTGACATAGCCTTAGAGTTTGATGAAATTGCAGCTCGAGCCTCAAACTTGGTAGCAAGTGCATCACCCATACCAGCTACTAAAAGCCTAGAAGGAGCATTGACTATAGTTTCTAAATCCACAAGCACTATATTTGGATTGTTTTTTATAAGCAAGTAGTCTTCAAAAACCCCTTCATCAGTATAAATAACTGACAAGGCTGATGTAGGCGCATCAGTACTAGCCACTGTAGGTATTATTGCAAGTGGTTTATCCGCATAGTAGGCTATAGCTTTTGCAGTATCATGAACCTTACCACCACCAACACCAACAACAACATCTGTATTTTTTGCTTCTAACTCCTTCCTAAGCCTCTCTATTTCTTTTTTAGAACATTGGCCATTAAAAATTATGAACTCTAAGTCTTCATCATCAAAGCTAGACTTTATTTTATCTCCAAATCTTTTATATCCATTTTCAGTAATTAATACAAAAAATTTACTACCTAAATATCCTATATGTTCCTTTAAATTATTAAGAATCCCCTTACCTTGGATATACTTTCCTGGTGAAATTAAAATTTTTTCCATAACTACCTCCTAAAAACTATTAAGTTAATATCTTTCTTAAGTTATATACCCTAATTAGGATTAAATATGTAATTTTAACCAGCTAGTTATTTCTATCTCTCAACATAAAATAAAAAACCTACTATTAGTAGGTTTTTTATTTTATAAAGTTTATAATATTATATTTAGAAGGAACCTAACTATAAGCATTCCTAAAACACTATCTATAATTGGTACCAACCACATTAAAGCCCTATGGTCTTTGTTTATATCAGACACTAATACAATACGTGCATAATGACCTACTAAAGTACCCATAAGCATACATGGCATTATTAAAATAGTTGCTTGAACTCCATTTATAAGCCCGGCTGCATACATATTTGCTGCTGTTGCAGCACCTGCAGCCTTAGAAAAGAAGGCAGATAAAATTACAACTATAGATTCCCCAGGAAGTCCAAAAAGTCCCATAACAGGACCAAATACAACCCCTAAAATGTCAACTAAACCAGTAAGTTTTAAAAATTGAACTATGGCATAACCTAAGATCATAGCAGGTAGTATTTGTTCCACACCAATATAAAAACCTTTTTTACAGCCATTCATAAAAACTTCAATAGCTGACTTGTCTTTTTTTGTTGTAGTATCTGTCATCTAATTTACCTCCAGTTTTTTTCTTTTAACTCTTAAGTAAAGCCTTACTAAATTAGCACCAAAAACCTTACAAATAAATTCTATTAGAATAATAGGTCCCAAGGCTAATAATGATAGGGGAAGTAAAGGTGCTTGAGTATTAATAGTATTTAATACAACTGCAGATCCTGCATATTGGTAGGCTACAAAGATAGTTCTTTCTTCATCAGTAATCTTTCCCTCATCAAAAAGTTGTTTAGTCATTACTGCTCCTATATCAGAGCTTGTAAAAGATGATACAAAGGCTATTCCAGTTTCACCAGAAATTCCTAAGAGCGGCTTAAGAATAGGGTTAAAAACCTTTGTAGCTGCATCCATAGCCCCAAAATGTTCTGCCACATCTATTAAACCTACTGCTAGACATATATTAGGAATTAGTGTTAGGGCTATTAAGAACCCTTCTTTACCACCAAATCCTCCCTTACCAACAAAATTATTTCCATCTGCAATAATTCCAAAACTCCCACTTAGGTTTGAGAAATCTAAGGCTGCTAGGGGGCCTTCTGAACTTTGAAAAATCCCTGAAAATAAGATTATTAGTAGTATAAGAGATAGCCAGCCCTTCCAAGTTATTTTTTCTTCCATAATATCTTCTCCTCTTTTGCTATCCAAATAATTTATTCAAGCCTATAACACTTGCAGATAATAGTTTCCCTCTTTCAACCATTGAGTCTAAGATAGCATATTCTCTAGTAGTATGATTCCATTGTCCTTGAATTCCTATTGAGCAAAGGACAGGTACGCCAGCCGCTTGTATATATGCAGCATCAGAACTACCACCTAGTCTTATTTGTTTTGTTTCTGCCAAATTGTTTTCTTTTGCAACTTCCTCTACAAGTTCATATAAGCTTAAGACATCTTTAGTGGTTTCAAAAGGACTAAATCCTCCCATGAAAACTAGGTCAGTAGTTGTTCCGTCTACAAATGTTTTTGAACAAACTTCTTCTAATCTTTTTTGATATCTTTTCATTTCTTCAACAGTTTCAAACCTACATTCAACTTCTAAGTGACATTCTTTTGGCACAGCATTATTAACAGTTCCACCCTTAATAACAGATGCCGTAACTGTTGTTCCCTTATCTAAATCTGTTAATTTTTGTATTTCAATAATTTTATAGGCCATTTCTTCAATGGCATTCCTTCCAGAAAGGAAGTCATTTCCAGCATGACTCTCTACACCTGTTACATTAACATGGTATAAGATGCGACCCTTTCTTCCAACACATATACTATTATCAATAAGTCCAGTTTCTAAGTTAAAAGCACATACACAACCCTTTGCTTCCTCTTGTAGAACCTCTGCACCCTTACTTTCAAAATGTCCAATTTCTTCATCACCTGAGAAAATGATTTTTATAGGTCTTTCATTGTAGCCAGCAGAAATTAAAGCCTTAATAGCATACAATCCAGTTATAATTCCACCCTTCATATCCAATACTCCTGGTCCATAAGCCTTACCATCTTCTACCCTGAACTTATTATCATATACATGCTTTCCTATAACAGTATCAGCATGTCCTGAGAATAGGACTGGTTCTTTCCCATTATCATCTCCATATAAGCCAACAAGAGTCGGTCCATTCTTTTCAACATCAATAAGTTTACAAGTAAAGCCTTCTTTTTCAAAAAGTTCTTTTAAATGTTCCATAGCCTTTATAACATCTTCTGTATCTTTTGAAAAGCTGTTCATAGATACAAATTCCTTTAGGGTTTCTACCATATTATCCCTATTTTCTTCTAAGTATTTAAAAGCTTTTTCTATTATTTGTTTTTTCATTTTTCTTTCCTCCTTAAAAATTAGATTGGGAATATTCTCAATTTTACAAATATCTTTTCGAGAAATTATAGTTATTATATAACTATTTATGGAAAAGTATAGGTATATAAAGATTTCTTAATAATTTTATAATAATTATTAATTTAACCTATAAGGCTTAATTAAAGATATAGTGCAGTATATAAATTTAAAAAAATTTATTATATTTATAATATATTGACTATTTTGTAAAAATTTGCTATAATTCTTTAGACAATCAAACCTGCCGGGGAGAAGAAAAATGTGAAGCTAGGCCTTTGTTCACAACATAGGTCTAGCTTTTATTGTATTGAAAAATTTTAATTGAGGAGTGATTTACATGTTAAAGGACAAAAAACAAATATTTAAATATATAGGTCCTGGAATAGTTGGCTTACTTTTTAATTCCCTATATATTATAGTTGATGGAATATTTGTTGCAAAAATGCTAGGTAGTAATGCACTAGCAGCAGTTACTGTTGTTGTACCAATAGTTGAAATTCTTATTGCACTTAGTTTAATGATCTCCATTGGTTGTGGTGTTTACATTTCTTCCCATTATGGTAAAGGAAATCTAGAAGAGTCAAGAAATTATTTTAACCATGGTATGCGTATTACATTAGTAGTATCTATAGGTATAACCCTTTTATTTCTTTTATTCCATAATCCAATAATAAAACTTCTTGGAACAACGGATATTATTTACGAAGAAACTAGGAGTTACTTTATTTGGTTTACAGCCTTTATACCATTTTTTATGTTTAACTATGCACTTGGAACCTGGGTTAGGAATGATGGTAGCCCAGAACTTGCTATGATAGGACAAGTTGTAGGTGCCATTTTAAATGTAGTATTAGACTATACCTTTATGGGCCCTCTAAATTGGGGAATTAAAGGAGCTGCTATAGCTACTGGATTAGGTCCAGTAATTGGTATAATTATACTAATGCCACATTTTATAAGAAAAACTGGTAATCTTTACTTGGAAAAAATTAAATTTGAGTTTAAAAAAGTAAAACATATTATGCTAGGAGGACTTCCTTCTTTTGCCATTGAATTTTCACTAGGTATAATGACCTTCTTCTGTAACTTATTTATAGCTGCAAGATTTAAAGAAGCTGGTCTATCAGCTTTTGGTATAATAGGATATATAAACCTTATAGTCTTATCTGTTTACCTAGGTATAGGTCAAGGTACCCAACCATTAATAAGTAGTTTTAGTGGCCAAAAAGACTATGACTCTATATATGAAATATATAAATTATCTTTGAAAATAGCAGTATTTACGGGTATTTTTAGTTATATAATTCTTGCTTTAAATAAATCCTTTGTTGTTGGAATTTTCATAGATAAGAATAATCCAGCTGTTATGGACTTAAGCATTAGGGCAATAAACTTATTCTTTGTAAGTTTGCCAATTACAGGTATAAATGTTTTAACAGCTTCCTTGTTTGAAGCAAAACAAAATATAGTGCCATCAGTAATAATCTCTTTTGCAAGGTCAGCTATATTTTTAGTACCATCTTTATTTGTCTTAAATTATTTTTCTAACCCAATGCTATTATGGTTAGCAGTACCTATAACAGAGTTTATTAGCTTGTTTTTATGTATATATTTATTAAAATATGTTAAATCAATGGATGATTTGTCTTTAGAGAATAGTAGTAAGCCAGTAAAAAATTAAATAAAAATCAACAAAAGATGTAGCATACATGCTACATCTTTTATTTTGAAGTTTTCCCTTCCTTAAAATTTCATATAAAAGAAAATGGAATATTTATACAATTTATGGTATTATTAGTATTATTAATTAATCTGGAGGTGGTATAAGAAATACAAATAAAGCTTTAATAGTTATTTAATTATTTATATTAAGAAAGGTAGGATAGGTTTATGAAAGAGAAAAAAGAAATCAAATTAGGATATGTTCTTTTTGTAATTATATTCTTATTT
>JASLBE010000025.1 GCA_030146705.1 Tissierellales bacterium
AGGGATATAGTCCAATGGAAGCTTGATAATAAGATTCCAGAATCCTTTAATCCAATTCAAAGTATTATGAAGTTATTAGAAAGCAATGAAACTATTTTCCTAGATATAGGGTGGTCTAATATCTTTCTAATAATAGTTTCATTGCTTTCTAATAACTTCATAATACTTTGAATTGGATTAAAGGATTCTGGAATCTTATTATCAAGCTTCCATTGGACTATATCCCTATCATCCCTAAAATATAACTCCTTATTGTCTCCAACAAATATAGGCATATCTATGCCCTTATTCCTAAAGGACTGCATTATAAATTCTACAACCTTAAAATCATAATGGTCATCATAATCCTTATTTTCATACTCACTTGTTATAATTTCATACAAAAGGTCATTTTCTAAAATCAAGGTTAAGGCCTTTTCTTTTGGCCTTAACTCTTCCCTTAAGTAATCTTCATTGGTCTTATATTTTATAACATTTAACTGTATTGGAAACTCATCACGATAGGAAATCCCGTCTCCTTCTAAGAGCCTAACCAGCCTTAACATCTGCCTATTTTTTTCTTCCCTGTCTAGGTTGTCTAACTCATCTTTAAAAATTTGGATGGTAAAACTTGGCTTATTACCAGCTATTAACTTACCATTCCTATCTCTTATTTCCCCCCTTGGGGCCGTAATTGGAATTTCTTTAAGTCTTTTAGTATCAGCCATCTCCCTGTAGTGGTCTCCCTTGGCTATTGTCAGTATAGACAATTTTATAACAAGTATCCCCATTAAGACTATTAGGATTCCTATTATTATATTGTACCTATCGCTTATTTTTGGTTTTAACCTCATCTATCCACCTACTCCCTGTAAAATCTTATATCTGGTGCCACAAATATTTTTGACATTAGCTTATAAGAAATAATAGATAATAAACCATTGTAAGCTAATTCTATTAACAGTTTATACTTAATATAGTTTAAAAAAGATATTTCCTTGCCTGCAAAAAACATCACTATAAAGTAAACTAAATTGTAAACAACAGTTGCACCCATTGAAAATGTAGCGGGTATATATAAATTATCCCTACTTAAATGGAAGTCTATACTTTCCAAAACATAGCCTAGTAAAAAATATAGGAGGGCATTTATCCCTATTATTTGGCTAAATAATATATCCTGGATCAAGCCAACTATTAACCCAACTACACTTCCATAAGGCTTCCTTTCAAGGAGAGATATAGACACAACCATAGTTAATAAAATATTACCCATTACTCCAAAAACTGTAATATATGGCAGTACAGAATTTTGAACTACTAGGCTAATTATTAAAGTAACAACTAACATTAAAACATTCATAATATCCCTCATTATTTAGCTAATACATAAAGTGTGTATATCTTCTTGAAGTCAACAGCTGGATTAACCTTTATAGTCTTCACCATATCCTCATTTTCATTAATAACTTCTTTTACTTCACCTATGTATAAATCTTTTATAAACTTTCCTCCTAGGCCTGATGTATATAGCTTGTCTCCCTTTACTACATCTGCCTTATCATCAAATAGGTAGCCTGATAGTTCTGTCTCTAGGTTTCCAGTAATTATTCCCCCATCCTGGGTCCTAATTATCCTAAAAGAAATACTACTAAGCTCATCTACAATAGTTTTCACCTTGGCCCAATTATCTCCTAATTCAACAACCCTACCAACTAAACCCTCAATCACTACTCCTTGTTCAAGTTCAACAGCCTGGACAATTATATCTCCTTTTTTTATCCCGTGCTTGCTACCCTTGTCTATGGTTATTCCATTAAACCAGTTTCCCTGCTCCCTACCTACTAGGTTAGTCTCTATCAGGTTATATTTAGTAGTTTTAAGTAGGTCATAGTGGGGCCTTAAAAAATCGCTCTTACTAATTAAATCTTCATACTTCCTATTCTCATCTTCTAGCTCTGCAACCTTCTTTACTAGTTCCTTGTTCTTATCCTTAAGGTAAAATACTTCCTTAACACTCTTAAACTTATTAACAACCTGGCCTGTCCCCTTATTTACAACTTTAAACACAGGAGACAATAAGTCGCCAGCAAACCTCTCAAGTTTAGTAACAGATTTTCTTCCACTACTTGTAGTTGCAATTATAGAAATTAGGATAATAATTACCAAAGTAACTATTATCCTTTCTTTATTTTGCCTAAAAAAAGACATTATATCACCACTTTATTATTTTCTTATACTACCATATGTTTTCTTTAAAACCTCAATATTATCCAAGGCCTTTCCTGTTCCAATAGCTACGCAGTCAAGAGGTTCTTCCGCTATATTTACCCCTATTCCAGTTTCTTCATTTATTAAAGAATCTATTCCATTTAAAAGGGCCCCTCCTCCTGTAAGCATTATTCCGTGCTCCATAATATCTGATGAAAGCTCAGGCGGTGTTTTTTCTAAAGTGGATTTTATAGCATTAACTATTCCAGAAATTGACTCCTTCATAGCCTCATAAATTTCCTTAGAAGTTACAGTAAGAGTCTTAGGAAGTCCAGAAACCATATCCCTTCCTCTTATATCCATAGATTGGTTTTCTGTATTTTCATAAGCAGAGCCAATTCCAATTTTTATTTGCTCAGCTGTCCTTTCACCTATAAGAAGTTTATGTTCCTTTTTTATATACCTAACTATAGATTCGTCAAGTTCATCTCCACCAACCCTGATAGAAATTGAGGTTACTATTCCCCCTAAGGAAACAACTGCTACTTCCGTAGTACCGCCTCCTATATCCACTATCATACTTCCTGTAGCCTCTTGGACTGGTAGGCCTGATCCAATAGCTGCAGCCATTGGCTCTTCTATTAAATAAGCCTCTCTTGCTCCACCATGGACAGCGGCTTCTTCTACTGCTCTTTTTTCAACCTCTGTTACTCCAGAAGGCACACAAACTACAACCCTTGGTTGGAAAAAGCTCTTATTTTTAGTTGCCTTCCCAATAAAGTATTTAAGCATATCCTTAGTCACATCAAAATCTGCAATAACCCCATCTTTTAACGGCCTAATAGCAACTATATTTCCTGGCGTCCTACCAATCATTTTTTTTGCTTCCTCACCAACAGCTAAAATTTTCCCAGTCTTTGTATCCTTAGCTACAACAGATGGTTCCCTTGCTACTATGCCCTGGCCATTACTATATACTAAAGTATTTGCAGTACCTAAGTCTATGCCCATGTTTTTTATAAATCCACTAAATAGTGACATTAGCTACTCCTCCTCGTCATATTATATTCTCTTCTTTAAAACTTAAATATTTGTTATCCCCTATTATTAAATAGTCTACTACCCTTATACCAATTATATCTCCCACTTCCTTTAACCTTAAGGTTACATTTATGTCCTCCTTACTAGGACTTGTATCCCCACTTGGATGGTTGTGGATTAATATTATTGAGTTTGCATTTTTCTTTATTGCAAGTTTAAAGACATCTCTCGGATGGACAATTGCAGCATTTAAAGTCCCAATAGAGATCTCTTCTGTTGATATTATTTGGTTTTTAGTATCTAGTAAAATAACCCTAAAATGCTCCTTACTTAAAAACCTCATCTCTCCCATATAAAGGCCAGCTATGCTACTTGGACTACTGATCCTAATCCTATCTAGTCCCTCACTATAGCTAATTCTCTTACCTAGTTCCACAGCAGCAAGAATCTGGGCAGCCTTAGTATTACCTATGCCTCTTACCTTTTTTAACTCCTCAACTGTAGAATCAATTAAAAATCTAAGCCCTCTTTCATCTAATGACAAGACCCTCTTACCTAGTTCTATGGCAGTCGCTTCCCTGCTTCCGGTCCTTATAATAACAGCTAAAAGTTCTTCATTAGACAAAATTTCAGCTCCATTGTTCAAAAGTTTTTCTGTCGGTCGTTCTGTCTTAGGAAGTTCTTTTATTGTGTAGTTAGTCCTAACAATTTTCTCCCCCAAAACTCCACCTCATCATATTAATTTAATATTAAAATACTCTTCCAATAAATCAGAAACTCTTTCTATGGGAAATCCCACTACATTTAAATAAGATCCTTCTATTCCTTCAACTAAAAGCTGACCATAACCCTGTATTCCATAAGAACCAGCCTTATCTAGGGGTTCTTTAGTTTCTATATACCTCTTGATTTTTTCATCACTAAGTTCTTTAAACTCTACTAAGGTTTCAACATAGTCTATTATTTTTTTGTTACTATTAGCCTCAACTATGGCTACTCCACTTATGACCCTGTGTCTCTTTCCACTTAGTTTTTTTAGGGTTTTAAAGGCCTCAGCCTCGTCCTTAGGCTTGCCAATTTTTTCAGCTTCAAAATAAACTATAGTATCTGAGGCTATAACAAGTTCATTTCCTTCAAGTTCTTTTCCAACATTATAAGCCTTTTCAAAAGCAAGTCCCATAACAAACTCATAGGGTCCCTCTTGTAAGGCCCCCTTCTCCTCAATCTTAGGTTTAACAATTACAGGGTTCAGCCCGTATTTTTCACATATTTCCCTTCTTCTTGGAGAAGACGATGCAAGTATTATTTTTTTACTCATTTAAACTCTCCATTTATTTTTTTCCTAGTCAAATTTTCTGTTATATAAAAAGTTGCCATACCTACGAAATAACCAGTAATTAAAGAAACCATAGTCATTATAGGTAAATAATTATATATTTTTACATTATTTAACATTAAAGCAGCAACAGTTACTTGTGTCAAATTATGTATAATTGCCCCTATAATACTTATGCCTACTAGACTAAAAACTGGTATTTTTACTAAGAAATTATTATAACAGATATTCATAAAAACTGCACTAGCCAATCCAGCAGTTAAGCTATAAAATATCCCTATAACATTTCCAGTTCCCAAAACCAATAGCAGGCTTTTTAAAATAGCTATAATAATAGACTCCTTAAAGCCAAACAACACTATGGCTGTTAGGATAACTATATTAGAAAAACCTAGCTTGGCACCTGGTATAATAAGTAAGCTTGGTAGGCCTGCCTCTATTATAGAAAGCCCCAGGCCTATTGCTACTAACAAAGATAAATAAATATTTTTCTTTAGCTTGTTCATTTTACCACCTATCTAGATATTATATCCACTTCTTGATGTTCATTCCCACCTATTATTTCAACCGTCATCCTATTTGGCAGGCAAACTATTATTTCTCCTACACTAGTTATTTTTCCAAATTTAATATCTAGCTTATCTGGGCAGTTGGCTTCTACCACCTTAGCCCCTAAATCATCTACCTCTACTAAATTATATCCGAAATCAGATATTACTTCAATTTTTTTTAAAGACATTTTAGGTCTTAAGTCCACTTTTTCATAAAGTTTTCCATCTACTTTTATAACTACTTGTTTACTTTTTTCTATATTGAGCTGGTTTTTTATAAAAAATAAGGCTAATATACAAATTATGGCAACTAATATTATTAATATTTTATCTCCCTTGGTTAACATTTTTCTCCTTTTTCCTTATAAATTTAAACACATATAATACTAGTTTATCATCTATAAATACGAAATACAAGAAGGCTGAAATAAAAAAAGAAACCCATTAACAATGGGTTTCTCCTTAAGTTTTATTCAGCTGCTTTTCCAGCTTCCATTTCTTTTTGTTCCTTCTTAGTCATACCTGGGAAAATTGCCTTAGTAGGACATTTTCCAGCACAAATACTACAGTTTATACACTTAGAGTAATCTATTTTTGCTAAGTTGTTTTCAAAGCTAATAGCTTCCTTAGGACAACTCTTAACACACATTTGGCATCCAATACATCCAATTGTACAAGTTGACCTAACATCCTTGCCCTTATCCTTGCTACTACACTTAACTATATACTCTTGCTTATAAGGAACTAGGTCAATAATGTTTTTCGGACAAGTTTCAATACACTTTCCACAAGCAACACATTTTTCCTTGTCTATTACTGCAACACCATTAACTATTTCAATAGCTCCAAATTCACATACATCTTTACAAGTTCCGCAACCTAAACAACCATAATTACAAGCCTTGCTCCCGCCTTGGACAACATTTTGTGCCCTACAATCGTTTAAGCCTTCAAACTTATATTTATCCTTGGCTTTTTCACAGTCTCCTTGGCAAAGTACTACTGCTACTTGTTTTTCCATATCTCCTGCATCAGTTCCCATTATTGCTGCAATTTTTTCAGCTGATTCTACTCCACCAACACTACAAGCATTAACTGGTGCTGTTCCCTCAGCTATAGCCTTGGCTAAACCACCACAACCTGGGTATCCGCATCCACCACAGTTAGCACCTGGTAGTGCTGCTAATATTGCCTCTTCTTTAGGGTCTACCTCAACAGCAAATACTTTAGTTGCTACTGATAGAAGAACTGCGAATAAAAATCCTAATCCTCCTAATATTATTACGGGATACATTATATCCATTCTAACCCCTCCTATATAAGTCCACTAAATCCTAAGAATGCTATTGACATTAACCCTGCTGATATTAAAGCAATTGGGAATCCGTCTAATGATTCTGGCACATCTGCAATAACTAACTTTTCTCTAATTCCTGCCATAAGTACTAGTGCTAGGGTAAATCCTAAAGATGCACCTATTGCATTTACTACTGTTTGAATTAATGTATATCCTTCTTGTATATTTAGGATTGCAACCCCTAATACAACACAGTTTGTTGTTATAAGTGGTAAGTAAACTCCTAAAGCATTATATAATGTAGGACTTATTTTTTTCATAGCTACCTCTACAAATTGTACAAGTGCTGCAATTACTAGTATAAATACTATTGTTTGTAAATATCCAATTGAAAAGTGGTCTAGTACCATTTGGATAAAGTATGTTATTATTGATGATAAAGTTACAACAAATGTAACTGCGGCTCCCATTCCTATAGATGTTTCCATTTTATTAGAAACTCCTAGGAAGGGACATATGCCTAAAAATCTAGCAAATATATAGTTATTTACAAATATTGTACTAAGTAAAATTTTTCCTAATCCCATTACTCTTACCTCCTCTTATTAGTTTTCTTGCTTATTTCTTATGTTGTTGAATATTCCTATTAGGATTCCAAGAACTATAAATGCTCCTGCTGGCATTACCATAATTCCAATTGGGTCATAGAATGATCCTAGAACTTGCATACCTAAAAATGTTCCTGATCCTAACAATTCCCTAATTGTTCCTAGTATGAATACTGCTAATGTGTAACCAATACCTGTTGCAAAACCATCTACAATTGATGGAACTATTTTATTGTTGAAGGCAAAAGATTCAGCCCTTGCTAAGATTACACAGTTAACAACTATTAAAGGTAAGAATATACCTAATGATTGGTATATTGGTTGAGCATAAGCCTTCATAAACATTTCAATTACTGTTACGAAAGTTGCTATTACTACTACGAAAGCTGGTATCCTTATTTCATCTGGAATAATATTTTTCAATAAAGATACAACAAAGTTTGAACCCATTAATACTGCTGTTACAGCCATACCCATAGCTAAACTGTTTTGTACACTTGTGGTTACTGCTAGAACAGAACACATACCTATTAGCTGAACAAATATTGGGTTATTTTTAATGATTCCATTTTTTAAAATATCACTTAATTTCATACATTACACCTCCACAATCTAGTTAGCTAAAAAAGTTTCATATATATTTCTAGCATTATTTACTCCCGCTATAACTGCCTTACTTGTTATAGTTGCTCCTGATATGGTTTCAACTTCAATCTCTTCTGATGTTGGTAGACCCTCAAAAGTATCTGTAAATTCTGCTTCTGCTGCCTTTGATCCTATACCTGCAGTTTCTCCATGTTTTAAGACCCTAACTCCTAGAACTTGGCCTTCTGAGCTAAAACCAACCATTATTTCAACTGGTCCACCAAATCCATTTGTAACTGTTGTTACAGAATGTCCAACTACTTCTCCCGCTTCTTCTATCTCATATACAGCTTGTAGTTTTTCATCTTCTAGTTGCATATTTTCAAACTTTGCAAGATCATCTTTTTCTATGTCTGTATAGTCTTCAACTTCTCCAAAGATTCCTGCTAGGGCATCTTGTGTGTTCTTTAGTTCTATTTCTGCTATTTTAAACTTAGTAGCCTCATTTGAGAAAGCAAGTATTCCTGCTGCTACAGCAGATATGATTAAAAGTGTAATACCTAATTTTAAAGTTTTATTCATATTAATCTACCCTCCCAAATACTTTTGGTGTTGTGAATTTTTCTATTATAGGTGTAACAACATTCATTAATAAGATTGAGTAAGATACTCCTTCTGGGTATCCTCCGTGAACCCTTATTACTGCTGTTAAAAAACCTGCACCTATAGCAAATACAATTCTTCCTTTTGGTGTAACTGGAATAGATACATAGTCAGTAGCCATAAAGAAAGCTCCTAAGATTAGTCCTCCACTTAGTAGGTGGTAGATTAATAGGCTTGGGCTAACTCCTAAAACTATTAATACAATTGCTGTTGTTCCTATATATACTACTGGTATTTTCCAATCAATTACGCCCCTATATAATAAGTAAGCTGCTCCAATTAATAATAATATGGCAGATGTTTCACCTATAGTTCCACCAATATTTCCCCAAAGCATATCCTTTATTGATGGTAGTGAATTTACTATGTCTGCTACTGATCCTTCTGCGCCCAAAAGCACTAAAGGTGTAGCTGATGTAACTGCATCAATTCCTTGACCTGGTGCTATAAAACTTGTCATTGCTGAAGGCCAAGATGCCATAAGTGCTGCCCTACCTGCCAAGGCTGGGTTCATAAAGTTTTGACCAATTCCACCAAATAATTGCTTTACTACAACTATTGCAAAAACAGAACCAAATACTGGTAGGTACCATGGTGTTCCTGCTGGTAGGTTAAAAGCTAATAATACTCCTGTTACTACTGCACTAAAGTCATTAATTGTTACTTCTTTTTTAAATAATTTTTGCATTGCAGCTTCTGCTACAACTGCTGTTATTACTGATAAAGCTAAAGTCTTAACCGCCAACTTACCAAAGAAGCAAATACTTCCT
Source organism: Tissierellales bacterium (assembly GCA_030146705.1). Lineage (GTDB taxonomy): Bacteria > Bacillota > Clostridia > Tissierellales > Tissierellaceae > CAMIXG01. The sequence goes on from JASLBE010000025.1 coordinate 9,042, forward strand.
AAAATAGCTGGCACAAGAGCAATAACAACATCTATCATGATACGGTTAACAGATTCATTCGTTCTTATATGTGGGGATGATGAACCTACTAACATATCAGGAATGATTATATCTTCTTGTTTCGTTTCAACTATATTTTCCTTCATTTATAATCTCCTCCTAATCTTATTTTTTTCTTTTTGCTAGTATTTCTCTTTTAGCCAGCCTAATAGATTCTGTAAGTGGTCTACCAGCTGGACATATAAATGAACAATCCCCACATTCAACACAGTCAATAGCATTATACTGTTCAGCCAAGTCAAACCTATTTCTCATAGAACTAGCTGATATATATACTGGTTGTAAATGTACTGGACAAACTGTTAGACACCTTCCACATTTAATACATGGGGATACTTCTTTTGCCCTAGCTTCTTCTTCTGTAAATGTTAATATTCCACTTGTACCCTTAACCATAGGTACTTCTATTGAGTATTGCGCAAGACCCATCATAGGTCCACCCATAACTATTTTTCCTGGAGCAGACTTAAATCCTCCAGCTTGTTTTATAAGTTCCTTAAAAGGAGTTCCTATTTTAGCAACTAGGTTCTTAGGCTCTTTTATGGCATTACCAGTTATTGTTATAACCCTTTCATATAATGGTTGCCCTCTTAAAACTGCGTCTGCTATAGCCTTAGCAGTTCCTATATTATTAACCACACAACCTACTTCCATAGGTAGGGCTCCAGAAGGAACTTCTCTTCCTGTTACAGCAGATATTATTCTTTTTTCATCCCCTTGAGGATATTTAGCCTTTAAAACCTTAACTTCTACATTGTCATACTTACTAGCCTCAGCCCTAATAGCTTCAACTGCATCCATCTTATTATCTTCAATGGCTATAACCCCATTGTTTACCCCCAAGGCTTTCATTATAGCCCTGATTCCAAAAACTACATCAGAAGTATTTTCTAGCATTAACCTATGGTCTGCCGTTAAATAAGGTTCACACTCTGCACCATTAAGAATAATAGTATTAATAACCTTATCCTTTGGTGGTGATAATTTAACATGAGTAGGGAAACTTGCTCCACCTAACCCAGTTATTCCTGCTAAGTTAATAGCTTCTAATATTTCTTCTGGCGAAACTTCCTCTAAGCTAGAATAAACTTTCATAGAATCATCTTTCGCATTACTTCCATCAGATTCAATAACCACACACGGTACTCCTAATCCTCCTGGAGCATCCAACTTTGTTATTTCTTTAACTTTCCCTGCTACACTGGAATGTATCCTTGCAGATACAAAGGCCTCTGATTTACCTATTAATTGGCCCATCTTTACCTCATCTCCAACACTTACTACTGGTTCACAAGGTGCACCTATATGTTGTTGTAAAGGTATGTAAACTACTTTTGGTTCTTCTGCTCTTTCTAAGGCTTTGTTTTCTGTCAACCCTTTATAATGTGGCACATTAACTCCACCTTTAAAAGTTAGCTTTTCTTGTCCCATGTATTCCACCTCTTTTTCTATTTTTAGTCTATTATTCACGCCACTTAAATGTGACAATGCCGTCATTAGACACAAATAAAAGTATACCTACTTCCAGTAGGTATACTCCTTTTCCCTATGCAGGAAATGGATTTAACTCATTATTTTTTAAGCTTTAACCTATCCAATATTCCTACTAACACCTTATTATTCTAACACAATGTTTATTTTTTTACAATAATATAAAATAATCTTAAGTCCCCTATAAGGGTTCTTTATATCCCTAGTAAAAGTATAATAATTATTTCTCTTCATATATATATAGCTTTTCAACACCCCTATAAGGATCATAAAAAGATGGGTTACTTTTCCCATGATATCTTTTATCCATTATTAGGGCCTTATTTTTATAAAGCAAACTAATATAAGGAAGGTTTTCCATTAAGTTCCTCTCTAATTTTTCATAGGCCTTAACTTTGTTTTCCCTACTAGTCCCACTGTAAAATGCATTTTCTAAAAACCTATCAGTACTAGGGTCCCCATAATTAATATAGTTTCCCCTGCCTAGCTTACTAGAATGAAACATAAAAGATATCTCTGGTATAACTGAATGTTCCCAACCAGCAACCAAGATATCAAAATTACCTCTTTTAATCTCAGCCTCTACTAGGTCCCATTGGGCTTTTATTTCATCCTCACTGGCACTAGTTAGATAATCACTATTTGGAAATATTTCTGCCTCAAAACCTAGGTCCTTCAAACTTTTTTTCAAAAGATCTGCCGTGCCCCTCCTAAGGGGATTTAGGCTATTGGTTAAAATCCTAAAACTTATCCTCTTATTATTCGCATCTAAGTAGTAGCCTTCACCATCTCTTACACCTAGTCCAGCCTTCTTTAATTCTTCTCTAGCCTTATCTAAGTCATAATCATACCTGCCCTCTATTTTGAGCCAAGAATCTGGATGGATTGGTACATCCGTTTTTGTTCCATGACCCAGGTAGATTTTTTCTATTAGCTTGTCCCTATCTATACTATAGGCTATGGCCTTTCTTATAAATTTCCCTCCAGGACTACTGAATAAAGGATTTTTAAAGTTAAAGCCTAAAAATTCATAGTTGGCAGAAGCATATTCAACTAATTTCATCCTACTATTCTTCCCGTATTTTTCCCACTCAGTCCCCATAGTTACTAGGGTGTTTACCTGACCTGTTTCAAAGGCCCTAAGTGTGTCTTCCCTGGTTCCTAAAATTTTACCAACAACTTCATCTAGGTAGGGCCTCCCCTCCCTATATTCTTCATTGGCAACAAGCCTTAACTCCTTAAAATTAGTATAGGACTTATATTTAAAAGGTCCAGTTCCTATCATTTTGAAGTCCTTCTCCCTTGTCCCATCAACTACATTTTCAAAAATATGGGCTGGAAGGATAGGAAATGTTAAAACCTCTAGGTTGTTCCCATAAGCCTTATCAAAGTCTACGCTTATATTTTTTCCACTACCAGTAATATTTATAGCAGTATTTAAATTGTAGTCTCCCAAGGCTCCTATTCCCTGGCTTATTAAACTCCCATAAGTACTACTAGCTCCCAGGGTTTTTATACACTCCAAGGTAAAAATTATATCCTCAGCAGTCAAGGCTTCTCCATCATGCCAATAGGCATCATCCCTAAGTTTTATACTTATAGTCCTTCCATTATTTTCTATAGAATAAGATTCGGCTAACTCAGGCCTTAAGTCTAAGTTATCATCAAATTCAAATAAAGATTCAAAAATCAACTTATTAAAATAGTAGTAAAGCTCATTTTGATTCAGGAGAGGGTTTAATGTTTTAAGATTTGTAAGAGGTAGGTTTATAACCCCACCATAACTAGGCTCTATATTTTTTTCCTGGTTATTTTTATTCTCTGATAATTGTTTTAAGTCTACTTTTTCACAAGCTACTGTAAAAATAGTTATAGCTAGTAATAATATTAAAAACCTAATCTTTTTCTTCAAGTTCTCATCTCCCACCTAAGAATCTTTTTGCAAAAAACTCTTCCTAAATTTCCGTTTTAACCCATGTAAAAAACATATATATTCCCCGTCTTCAAGCTGGGTATTTTTAAAAACAAGCCTATATATCCTACTATATATATTATAATTTTTATTTACCCTCTCTATATAGTTTTCAGTTTCTTTAAAGGGTATATTATGGAGTTGCTCTCCATCCAAAGAATACTCCTTATTATCTAACCATTTTTTTACATTTCCACTACCTCCATTATAGGCTGCTAAAACCAGGTGAAGGTCGCCGTCAAACTCATCCATTAGCCTAGAAAGATACCAGCTACCTAGCCTAATATTAACCTCTGGGTCATACAAGTCGTCCTCAAGATATCCTTCTAGACCTAGGACCTCACTGGCCCATTGGCCTGTTTTTGGAGTTACCTGCATAAGTCCCTTGGCATCTTTAGCAGAAGTAGCGTATTTGTCATACCTACTTTCAACATTTATAACAGATGCTATTAAGTAGGGGTCTATGTTAAATTCCTCAGAACTTTCTCTAATATATTTAGTATATGATATGGGGTACCTTGTATATAAAAACATACCAATAGCTGCTAATATTAATAATACACAGATTATTTTATATATTTTTTTCTTCATATAAAATAACCTCCTATTTTAGTTTTATTATTAAATCTTCCACTGATTTATTTAGATCTTCAAAACTTCCACGATTATCTATAATATAATCTGCAAGTTCTTTTTTATCTTCAATGTCCATTTGGGAGTTAATTATTTTAAGAGCATCATCCTTAGAAATTCCATCCCTAGCCATAAGTCTTTCCACTTGTGTTTGCCTATCAAGATAAACTAAAATTATTTTATTAAAATAAATCCCATAGCTTTCAAGCATATCCCTAGTTTCGAAAAGTAGGGGGACATCTAGTATTACTAGGTCCCTCCTAGTTAAAATTTCTTCCATTAGCCCCCTAGACTCCTCCATTATATGGGGGTGGGTTATTCCATTTAGTAGTCTTAGTTTATCTTGGTTTGAGAAAACTAGCTCCCTTAAATTCCTCCTATTAATCTCAAGGTCTTCACCTAAAACACCTTTTCCAAATCTGTCTATAATTTTTTCATAAGCAGGCTTACCCTTTTCAAATATACTCCTAGATACCTTATCCATATCCACAATTTCATATCCTTTTTCCCTTAAAATATTAGAAACTGTGGATTTCCCAGTGGATATCCCACCAGTTAGTCCATATACTTTCTTCCTACAATGTTTCATACCAACTATCTCCTGTCTTTAAATCCACAGTTAAAGGGACCCTAAGACCTATTATTCCTTCCATTGTAGATTTCAACATTTCCTTAACCTCTTCTAACTCATCTTCATAGGTTTCAATTATTAACTCATCGTGGACTTGTAAGATTAATCTAGACCTTAATTTTCTAGACTTTATCTCCTCATAAACCTTAACCATACTCATTTTTATAATATCCGCTGCAGATCCTTGGATCGGAGTATTCATAGCTATTCTTTCTCCAAAAGACCTAATATTAAAGTTTTTATTCTTAAGTTCAGGTATATATCTTCTCCTGTGCAAAATAGTTTCAACATAACCATTTTGCCTACCAAAATCAACTATATCTTCCATATAGGCCTTAACATTTTCATAGTTTCCTAAATAGGAATCAATATATTCCTTGGCCTCAGCCCTTGAAATATTTAAGTCCCTAGAAAGTCCATAATCTGAGATCCCATAAATAATTCCAAAATTTACAGCCTTGGCCTTGCTCCTTAAGTCCTTGGTAACCTTGTCTAAATCCACATTAAAAACCTGGGAGGCTGTCTTACTATGGATATCTTGATTTTCATTAAAGGCCTCAATCATATGCTCATCTTCCGATATATGGGCTAGGACCCTAAGCTCTATTTGAGAGTAGTCTGCATCCACTAGTTTTTTACCACAATCAGCTACAAAGGCTCTCCTAACCTGCCTACCATCATGGGTCCTAATAGGAATATTTTGCAGGTTGGGCTCAGTACTACTTATCCTACCAGTAGTTGTTATAGTTTGGTTAAAGGTAGAATGTATCCTACCTGTTTCTTCATTTACCAAGTCTAGTAGTCCATCTACATAGGTTGACTTTAGCTTGGCCAGCTCCCTATACCTTAAAACAAGGTCAATTATTTCATGCTCACCCTTAAGCTTGTCTAAAACTTCTGCATTGGTAGAGTATCCTGTCTTAGTCTTTTTTATAACAGGTAGGCCTAGGTCATCAAAAAGTATTTCACCCAATTGTTTTGGAGAATTTACATTAAAAGGCCTGCCTGCCAAGTCATAAATCCTTGTAACCAGGCTGGAAATTTCCCCACCAAATTCCTCATCTAATTTCGCAAGTTCACTTTTATCTATTTTAAATCCATAATATTCCATACTAGCCAGGACCTTTACCAGGGGTAGTTCTATTTTATGGAAAAGATCAACCATTTCTTGCTCTTCCATAAGCTCTTCCATTTCTCCCCTTGCCCTTAAGGGAACATCAACATAGAAAGCCAATAGCTGGTATAGGTCATCTACTTCTAGGTCCTTAAATTTTTTCTTTTTCTTACCCTTACCCCTTAACTCCTCATCGTCCCTTCCATAATATCCATCATAGGCTAGACTAATGTCGTTTATAGAGTAACTACTTTTAGAAGGGTCTATTAAGTAACTTCCTATCATAGTATCAAAGCCTATATTATTAATTTCAATTCCCATCCTAAACAGTAGAATAATATCATCTTTTATATTATGTCCTAGCTTTACAATATCCCCATCCTCAAAAATAGGTTTAAAGTTTGCTATGAAAAACTCCTTGTTTTTTTCCATATCTAATATATATATTTTTGAGTCTTTAGTCTTACTTGCAAAATATAGGACCTTATCTCTCATGTAATCCTCATCTTCTATAATAAACTTAAAACTTAAAAGTTTTTCTTCCCCTATATTTTCAAATAGGTCAGCCAGGTTAGATTCACTTAAAATTTCAAACTCATAAGCCTCTCTAACATCTTCTTCTAAAGTATATTCATCTGAATACTTTCCTAAAAAACTAGTAAATTCATACCTAGAAAAAAGAGGCATAAGTTTCTCTAAGTCTGGTTCTTCATAAACAAGGTCCTTTAGGTCAACCCCTAGTTCAGCATCACAAACAATAGTCCCTAATTCCTTGCTTAAATAAGCCAGGTCCTTGTTTTCTAAAAGGTTCTCTACCCTTTTTTTCCCAGTTACCTGGTCTATATTTTTATACACCCCATCAATCGACCCAAAATCTTGAATTAATTTAAGGCCAGTTTTTTCTCCAATACCTGGAACCCCTGGTATATTATCAGAACTATCCCCCATTAAACCCTTAAGGTCTATTAGTTGATCAGGCCTTATCCCATAATCCTTTATTATTCTTTCCTTATTATACTTTTCGGTTTCTGTAATTCCTTTTTTAGTTATTACTATTTCTATATTGTCACTAGCCAGTTGTAAATAGTCCCTATCACCAGTTACTATTACAACCTCTAGCCCATCTTTCTCAGCTTTTTTAGCAAGGGTTCCTGCTATATCATCAGCCTCATACTTACTTGACTCTAAATTATTTATATTCATGGCCCCTAGTATTTCTTTTATCCTATCAAACTGCCCCTTTATTTCTTCAGGCGGACTAGTCCTAGTCCCCTTATAGTCTTCATACATTTCATGCCTAAAAGTTGGTCCCGACTTATCAAAAGCTACAGATATATAGTCTGGTTTATTTTCTTCAATAGCACTGTATAACATAGTTAAAAACCCATACATAGCATTTGTATAGATTCCCTCCCTAGTTGTTAATAGTGGCAGGGCATAAAAAGCCCTAAATAATAAAGAGCTCCCATCTATAATCATTAGCTTCTCTCTTTTTTTATTTTCACCCATTTTTTCACTCCTATTTTCTCTCTATTCCTTAGTATACATCATATAATAATTACAGTAAACAGAAATTAAAACTCTTGTATTTAGATTGAATTTATGGTATTATTTTATTGTTGGTTGCAGGCCGGAGTGGTGGAACTGGCAGACGCGTTGGACTCAAAATCCAATGGTACTTGTACCGTGCGGGTTCGATTCCCGCCTTCGGCACCATATAAAAATGGATTTGGAGAATTCTCCAAATCCATTTTGTTTCTTATCTTAAAATATAGCTGGATAAAAAATCTTATCCTAGACTAAACTTATTTTCCCTTAAATTAAGCCTGATAAAAATAGGATTCCATCAAAGGTAATCTCATAGTTTTCTTTTAAGTTCCCTGGACTCCTATACTCTGTAGTTAGTTTAATAAATCTTTTATCCTTTAGTAAGTCAAAAACCCTATGGATTTTTTCTATCTTATAGCTGGCCAATTCCTCTTGTATAAATTCGTCTAATTCCTTCCTGCTAACATAGCTTTCAAAACTAGCTTCAAACTTACATAAAATTTTCTTCATAATTTCTAAAGATTCCACAATCAACCACCTCCTAGCTTTAGAATATCAAGTTTTTTCCAAATATTCAATATATATCCTTAGGACTTATTAACTTATGCCCAGGCCCATAATATGCTATAATTTACTGGGAGTGATTTATCTATGGATAGGAAAAATAAATTCAAGCTAGGTCTGGCTTTATTTTTAGCCATTAGCTTAAGTCTAACTGGATGTTCTAATGACTTGGATAGTCCAGCAAAAGAACCAGTCTTAGAAAGTTCAGAGACTAAAAAATCTGACCAGGCTTTGCCCCTAGAATATGAAGAAGCTAAGGTCGTCAGAGTAGTTGATGGTGATACACTTGTAGTAAACTTTCAAGATAAGGAAGAAAAATTAAGGTTAATTGGTATGGATACACCTGAAAGTGTCCACCCAAATAAATCTAAAAATGTGCCTGAGGGAAAAATTGCCTCTGACTATGTTAAAGACCTGGTTGATGGAAAAGATATTAAACTAGAGTTTGATGTTGAACAAAGAGATAGGTATGGTAGGCTCCTGGCCTATGTCTACCTAGGAAATACTATGCTAAATAAACATCTTTTAGAAATAGGCTATGCCAAGCTAGCCACCTTTCCACCTAATGTTAAATATGTAGAGGACTTTAAAGAACTGCAAAAAAATGCTCGGGAAAATCAAGAAGGCTTCTGGGAAAGTGACCTCTTCACTAGTAAGGAAAAAGATTCTAGTAAGGATAGCTTAAATAATAAGACCAGTCAAAGTCTTAAGCAAAGTGAAAAAGAAGAAGCTAAAAATAGGAAGTTTATAGGAAGTACCAAGTCTAATAAGTTCCACTATCCAACCTGTAGCTGGGCCAAAAAAATTAAATCTTATAATGAACTTTACTTCTTAGATAGGGAAGATGCCATAAACCAAGGGTATTTACCTTGTGGAACTTGTAAGCCATAAAAATAAGCCCTATTATTTTACTATTATAATAAAAAAGAGCCCCTAAAAGAGCTCTTTTTTTATTTATATACTTATAAAACCCGCATACCAACACCATAAATAATCCCCTTATTATTTATAGCTAGGTATTTATATAACTTACCATCTTCAACCCTTTTCTTAATAGGTGTTACTGCAAAATCAACATCCTTTTCCTTAAGTTTTATGAAAACTGGGTCAACTTCATAAATATTATAGCCTATAGTTTCAGGTTCATTACACATGACCATAACCCCTTCTTTATTTGTTACATAAATAGATGTTAAGCCTAAGTCTTTGGCCATTTCCCCTAGCCTTTCATTAGTAAGATTTTCCTCTTCCATAACTAAGTTAGTATCTACTAGCATTTTTATTTCTAGGGCCTTGTCTTGTAAAACTTCTGAAAGACTATGGACCTTTTCCCCAATCTCTAAAATCCTATCAGTAGAATCTACTTGCTCTTGTAGACTAGCTGTTGACTCTTCAGTTAAGGCAACAGTTTCTTCTGTAAACCCAACTAAATTTTGGATTAAACAGTCAATTTCCTCAGCCTTGACCTTGGTTAGCCTACCAGATTCAACCAGTTGTAAAACAGACCCACCAGCCTCATTGGTAATAGAGCTAGTCCTTTCAAAAATCTCTTCTATCCTAATAATTTCCTCATACTGGTCTTCAACCGATTCAACAACCCTAGTTGTACTTTCATTGGACCTATTAATGCTAGATAAAAGTTCAATAGAATCCTGGTCTATCCCTTCCACTAAGGAGGCTGTCTCCTCTGCAAGTTTTTGAATTTCACCTGCTACAACAGCAAAACCTGATCCAGCCTCCCCAGCTCTAGCAGCCTCTATGGAAGCATTTAAAGACAGGAGGTTAGTTTGCTTGGCTATCTCCCTTACACCACTAGCCTTCCTAGTGATATTCTCCGCATTTTTACTAGTTATCCTAACTACCTCTTCTATTTCCTCCATAACCTTATTGGTTTCTTCTGCAATTTTCCTTAAGCCTTCAATAGCCTTAAGACCAACATCTTTTTGTTCTTCTATCTTGCTTATTTTGCTTTCCACATCTCCTATGTAGTCCCTATTTTTTTCTATAATACCTCCTAATTCCAAAACCAAGTTAGATATTTGCTCAGTATCTTCAGCCTGGCTTGCTGATCCCTTGGCTATTTCATCAACAGCAACTCCAACCTCTAATAAATTATCATTAATAATAGAATTCCTATGAACTAGGTCTCCAGAAACATCCTTTAATTCCTTAGATTTAGATAAAATTAAATTTGAAATACCCCTATTATTTTCAATGTTTTTATTGGCTTCTTCATTTTTTTCTGAAATTTCACCATTAATTTTTTCAATAGAAGAAGTCATAATAAGACTTATAGTGTATATGCAAACACTTGATAGTATTGCAAATTCAACCTTATCCAATTCTATTCCAGCCATATAGGCCTTGTAAAAGAAAAAAATATTTATAATTATAGATACCTCTATAACTCTTTTAGTAAGCTTTTGGTCCATATAGACCATCGAAATTATAATAATTGGAACCATAATTACAAAATATAAGATCCTATTTACAGTCATCAAGGTATATATATATGAAAACAGCATACTAAAACATAGTAAATACCTTAATATAAAAGAATCCTTATCCCTTATATAAATTCCAAAAGCTAAAGCGAATAATAAAATAGCCAAAAAGCTATAAATTAAAATTACACTATTGTCAATTACCCCATTGAGTCCATTCATAATATGGCATATGATTGTAAATAGGAACATTATCCCTGTTGCAAGTAGCCCGCTCCTATTGTTGTCCTTTACATACCATCTCCTATTTTCCATTCTATCTACCACCCATATATTTATTTTAAATTACAACAACACAATTATTATAACACAATTTGATTTTTTATATAAAAAATTTTATCTTAAGAATATCCCTATTATTTCCTATATATAGACTATTTAGACTTATTGGCAGGATTAGGCATTACTTATTCTAGCTTTCTACTTTTGCCTTAAATTTTATCCTATACTTTTATAAGGAGACAAGTGGTATAATACAGGATATTGGGGTGGTGTTTATGAATTTTTCTAGTAGTCTAGCCCAAAATATTACTGAGGAGTTAAAGGAAGTTGTAAATCAAGATATTAATTATTTCAACAGTAGTGGCTACATTATTGCCAGTACTAATAAGGATCGGATTGGGGACTTCCACCAAGGGGCTAAGAGGGTCTTAGAAACAAAGAAAGAATTAATTGTAGAATATGATGGTGAATTTTTAGGAAGTAAAAAAGGTATTAACCTACCAGTATATTTTAACGATGATGTAGTGGGGGTTATAGGGATTACTGGGGATAAAACTGAGGTTGAACAGTATGGTAAGATTATTCAAAGAATAACCCAGATCCTAATTAAAGATGCCTATCTTAAAGAAAAAAAGCTAAGGGAAGAAGAAACTAAAAAGCAGTTTATAGAGGAGCTCCTATTTAAGGATATGGATAATCCTGAATATTTTACAAACTGGGCTGAAATCCTAGGAATTGAATTGAATAGCTATAATAGTGTTGCTATTATAAATTTTTTTAATAAGGAGTCTAAAAATATTGTAAGTAGTGACCTTTATGATAAATTTTATAAAATTATTGGGGATAATATTCTAATAAATCCAAATAATATGATTTTACAATCAGGAAAGAATATCATTATTATTTATAATTCTAAAATAGAGTTTAAGGAGGATATTTTAAACTCTATTAACAGGAATATAATCTCTAGTATTAATTCTAAATATAAGGATATAGTAATTAAAATTGGTCTTGGAAACCCTATTAATTCCCTGCTTAAAATTAGGGCTTCCTATTTGCAGGCCAGGAGGGCCCTAAGTATTGTATCTAGGTCTAAGTCTGAATCCATAAAGGCTTATAGTGACCTGGATCTTGAGATTATAATTGATTCTATTCCTGAAGCTGTGAAGCATTTTTATTTAGAAAAGGTTTTTAGGGACTTTAATTCCAAGGATTTTTTAAAATACTCTAATAATTTCTTAGAATATGTAAATTCTAATGGCAGTATTAAGAAGGCTTCTGATAACCTATTTATCCATAAAAATACCCTGCAATATAGGCTGAACTCTCTCCATAAGGAAACTGGATATAACCCTAGAGATTTAAAGGATATGATTATCCTCTACCTAGGCTTTATGATGTATAAATATAAATAGTGTCACATATATAAAAGCTGTATTTTAGTTTAGGGACTAAGATATGGCCTTTATTTTCCCTATTTATATGTTATATAGAATATAGTATTTATTATCAACTACTGCTAGACTATATATTAAGTTAAATAATATGTCATATTTCATAAATATGATGCTTATATGAAAGGAGGTAAAATATTGAAGATACTTGCTATAATGGACAATTTACCAGGTAGCCATAAGGGCTTGGCCTATGAACACGGCCTATCCTTCTATATAGAGGGGAGTTATAATAAGCTTTTATTTGATTTTGGCCAAGGGGAGAATACCCTTAAAAACTTTAAAAGTTTAGGCCTGGACCCTAGGGACTTAGACCTGGGAATTATTAGCCATAGCCACTATGACCATGCTAATGGGTTTATGGATTTTTCTAGCTTTTTTAAGGGAAAAACCCTAATTACTGGTAGGGGGTTTTTTAATAAAAAATATGGGGTTGAAGATGAAATTTTATCCTATCTTGGACTTAATTTTGACCATAGTTTTCTTAATAGGAATAATACTAAACATATTACTTTTGATGATTTTTATAAAATAGACGATGAATTATATTTAATTGGAAACTTTGAAAATTTAAGGCCCAACCCTAATTTTTTAGTCGAAAAAGATGGTAAACTTGAGCTTGATCTTTTCTCTGATGAAATTTCCCTAGTTATTAAGAGACCTGAGGGGATTTCTGTTTTACTTGGTTGCTCCCATCCTGGAGTCATACCTATGTTGGAGAAAATAGGATCCAAGTTCAATGAAAAAATTATAAATGTTTTTGGTGGAACTCATTTAATTGGAGATACTAAAAATCAAATTATGGAGGTTTTAAATAGTTTAAAATCTCTTGGTGTAAAGAATATTTATTTTTCACACTGTTCAGGTAGTAGGGCTTTGGATATTTTTGCCCAAGATAAAGACATTAATGCTAGGCCTCTAAAAACAGGGGCTGAAGTTAGATTATAACAGGAGGAGTATTGTATATGAGTTCAGCTTTTTTAATTTCGATCATAGCTATTGCAGTTATCTTAATGATTTTTGCAATTACTAAATTAGATATGCACCCTTTTATAGTTCTTTTACTAGTGACTATATTTGTAGGTGGAGCAACTGGTATAAGTCCTAGCGAAATCATTAAGCTTATGCAGGCTGGTTTTGGTGGGATAATGGGAAATATAGGTATTGTAATAATTGCAGGTACTATTATAGGTACTATTTTAGAAAAAACTGGTGCAGCCCTGACTATGGCTAACACTATCCTAAAACTAGTAGGTAAAGATAAGAGTGTTTTAACTATGAGTATTATAGGTTACATAACAGGGATTCCTGTTTTTTGTGATTCTGGTTTTATAATCTTATCTCCTATTTCAAGGGCACTTGCAGAACAGTCTAATAAGTCTTTGGCTAGTATGGCTGTTGCCCTAAGTGGTGGTTTATATGCAACCCACTGCCTAGTTCCACCTACTCCAGGTCCACTGGTTATGGCTGGAAACTTAAATGCAGACCTGGGCCTACTAATATTAATTGGGTTAATAGTTTCTATACCAACAGTAGCCATAGCTGTTATCTATGCTAATAAGATTGGTAAAACTGTTAAAATTCCTGCAAAATCAGAATATACTATAGAGGAATTAGAAGAAAAGTTTGGCCAGCTACCAAGTGCCTTACACTCTTTTTCTCCTATCCTAATCCCTATTATTTTAATTGGGTTAAAGTCTATAGTTAATTTCCCTTCCCTTCCACTAGGCCAGGGTAAGATTTTTAGCTTTATTGATTTTATAGGTAATCCAATTATAGCCTTAATAATAGGAATATTTTTTGCTATTTCTTTAGTTCCAAGCTCTGCTAAGTCAGATACCTTATCTTGGATTGAAGAGGGGATAAAAAACTCTGCATCAATTTTAGCAATCACAGGTGCTGGAGGGGCCTTTGGAGAGGTATTAAAGTCCCTGCCTATTGCTGAGGCAGTTGGTGGCTCTTTACTAACCCTTGGTTTTGGTATATTTATACCTTTTATAATTGCCATGCTATTAAAAACTGCTATGGGTGCTTCTACAGTAGCCATGATTGTTACTTCTACTATGTTTGCTCCCCTATTGGAAACTATGGGTTTTGCAAGTAGTATTGGTAGGGTCCTAGTAATTTTAGCAATTGGTGCAGGTTCAATGACTGTATCTCATGCAAATGATTCATACTTCTGGGTTGTATCACAATTTTCTGATATGAATACTCAAGAAGCCTATAAGACACAGACTATTTTAACCCTGCTTCAGGGGTTAACAACTATTTTAGTAGTATTTATATTATCCTTAATATTATTATAAATAGGAGGAGTTTATGGATAATCTAAAAGTTTTAATTGCATCTGATTCATTTAAAGGAAGTGCAAGCTCTTTTGAGGTTGCAACTTCTATTGAAAAGGGAATAAAAAAACATAAAACAAATAAAAAAACAAACATAAAAATAAGGAAATTTTCAATTGCCGATGGTGGCGAAGGTACACTTGAAACCATTATAGGACAAGGGAACGGAAAATATATTGAATTAGATGTAGTTGGCCCCCTAGGGGAGCTAATAAATACCAGGTATGGTATTTTAAATGATATTGCTATAATAGAAATGGCCAAGAGTTCTGGATTAGATTTAGTTGAAGAAGGCAAGCGTAACCCTTTATATACTAATACTTTTGGAGTTGGCCAAATGATCAACCACGCCTTAGATTTAGGCTGTGAAAAGTTTTATATTGCCATAGGAGGCTCTGCTACTAACGATGGTGGTGCTGGTATGGCCCAAGCCTTAGGGGTAAGGTTTTTAGATTCTAATAATAAGGAGCTTGGTCTTGGTGCTCTTGCCTTGGAAAATCTAACTAAAATAGATCTTTCGGGTATAAATCCCAAGCTTAAAGATAAGGAGTTCACTATACTTTCAGATGTAGACAATCCCCTATGTGGGAAAAATGGGGCTTCCCATATTTTTGGACCTCAAAAGGGTGCTAGCTATGATGATGTACTTAGGTTGGATAGGATACTTTTAAACTATGGTAAACTCTTGGAAGATGCCTATAAAAAACCCCTGCTTAATGCAAGGGGGGCTGGTGCTGCTGGGGGGCTTGGTGCTGGCCTAATGGCCTTTTGTAATGCTAGGTTTAGTTCTGGAATTGAAACGGTAATGGAGCTAATTGGCCTTGAAGATGCTATTAAAAATTCAGACCTTGTTATAACTGGTGAAGGCCATATGGATAACCAATCAATTAGGGGCAAGACTCCTGTTGGGGTTGCCAAGTTGGCTAAAAAATACAAGCTACCTGTTGTTGCTATTGTTGGCGGTAGGAGTAATGACTTACAAGAAGTTTATAAAATGGGAATAGACTTAGTTATAGATATAGTAAGCAAGCCTATGGATCTTAATTTTGCTATGGAAAACGCCCTTGATTTACTAGAGATTGCCGGCGAAACAGCTATTAGGGCCTTTTTCCTAGGAAGATAAGTTTCTAGTTATAATAATAATAAATATAAGTATTAAAAGGGTAGGCTTTGGCCTACTCTTTTTATTTATAAACTATATTTAATATAATAATTACATTTTTTAGGATATAATTATTATAAGAAGTATTTATAAAGGAGGATTATTATGGATATGAAAGAATTAAGGGATAATGCCCGTAAAAATTTAAAAGGTTTTTGTACAGTTTGTAAAATTTGCAATGGGGTTGCCTGTAGTGGTGAAGTTCCTGGTATGGGTGGAACTGGTACTGGATCCTCTTTTAAGGTCAATGTTGATGACCTAGCAAGTATAAAGCTTAGGCTCAAGGCCCTACATAATGCTAAAAATCCAGATACAAGCTTTAACTTCCTTAATATGAACTTAAAGATGCCTATCCTAGCTGCTCCAATTACTGGGACAGAGTTTAATATGGGTGGCTACCTAAGTGAAGAAGAATATATTAAGGCAGTGGTAGAAGGAAGTCTAGATGCAGGAAGTTTACCAATGATTGGTGACTCTGCTGATCCCAACCTATATGAAACTGGACTTAAGGTCCTAGAAGAAAATGCTTCCAATGGCATTGGTATCTTAAAGCCCAAGGACAACCAAGAAGTCATAAGGGCTATTAAGCTAGCTGAGGAAAAAAATCTTAAGGCTGTGGGAATGGATGTTGATGGAGCAGGATTAGTTACAATGGCCCTTAAGGGGGTTCCAGTTGGCCCTAAAAATGTCCATGACCTTAAGGAAATAATTTCTAGCACAGATCTTCCATTTATTTTAAAAGGAATAATGACCCCTGAAGAGGCTATTATAGCTATGGAATGTGGGGCTAGTGCCATAGTTGTTTCCAACCACGGTGGCAGGGTCCTAGACCACACTGAATCTACTGCTAGAGCCCTTGATAAAATTGCCAGGCTTACTAAGGGTAGGATAACTATCTTGGTTGATGGCGGTATTAGGACTGGTGTGGATGTATTTAAAATGCTAGCCCTTGGTGCTGATGGTGTCTTAATTGGTAGACCTTTAATAACTGGAGCCTTTGGCAATAAAAAAGATGGGGTAAACTTAATTTTAAAAACTATGCAGGAAGAACTTTATAAGACTATGATATTAACTGGGGCTAAAGATTTGGCTTCTATTAATAGAGATATGTTAAGCATTACTTGGTAATTTGAAAGGAGAATTAAGTTGGCTAAAAATGTAGTTTTTTATGGATTTAGAGGGAATGAAATGTGCTTTACCCACCTTTTAATCAATGCAATTGATATGCATGAAAATGGGATCAATGCTAGGATAATAATTGAAGGTGAGGCGACAAAAACGGCCAAGGAAATGATGGAAAAAAACCATAAGATGTTTACTAAGGCTAAGGACCTAGGTTTAATTGATGGTGTATGCAAGGCCTGTTCTAATCAAATGGGCGTCCTAGACTTTTTTGAAAATACCGACCTTAAAATACTAGGAGACCTATATGGTCACCCATCTTTAACACCCTATATAAAAGACGATTTTGAAGTAATTGTTATATAAAAAAATCTCCCAAGCAAATTAGCTTGGGAGGTTTTTATTTTATAAACTCATTAGATAACTTATCTAAAGCATCTCCTGCCACCCTATAAACTGTCCACTCATCCATTGGTTCTGCCCCCAAGGACTTATAGAAATTTATAGATGGTTCGTTCCAATCTATGCACCACCATTCAAACCTACCACATTTTCTTTCTTTGGCCAGGTTTGCTAGGAAGGCTAAAAGAGTTTTTCCAAAGCCCCTTCCCCTCATTTCAGGCTTTATGTATAGGTCTTCTAAGTATAGACCAGGCCTGCCTAGGAAAGTAGAGAAGTTATGGAAAAATAAGGCAAATCCAACTGGCTCTCCCATATACTCAGCTATAACTACTTCTGCATCCTTGTTTTCAAAAAGTGTTTCCATAAGAACTTCTTCTGTAGCAACTACTTCATGGAGTAATTTTTCATAATCAGCAAGTTCCTTAATAAATTGTAAAATTAATGCTACATCAACCTCTGTTGCAAATCTTATTTTATATCCTTCTATTTTAGTATCTATCATATTTTCCTCCTAAATTTATTAAATCATAGACCTAGCATTTTCATTCCAACCAAAAATACCACCAGTATGGATAAATAGTATATTTTCATGGTCCTTAAAACTACCCTTTTCTAATTCTTTGACAAAGCCAAACATAGCCTTGCCAGTATAAACCGGATCTAGTATTATAGCCTCTTTTCTAGCAAACTCCTTTATAAAATCTATTTCCTCCTGCCTACTAAGGGCATATCCAAGTCCAACATATCCATCTAGGACCCTAATTTCCTCCCTAGCCAAAGCTAGGTCTAACTTAGTATACTCATTTATTTCATTAAATAACTTAAAGGTCCTACTAGCAAAGTAGTCCTCATTAGCAGAAACATTTACACAATAGATTTTAGCATCATTATTCTTTAGTTTATTTCCATAAACTAAGCCTGTATATGTACCACCAGATCCCGTTGTAACAACAATTGCATCAAACTTAATTCCCAGTTCCTCTTCCTGGGATAAAATTTCTTCCATAGCATTAATATAGCCAAAAGACCCAATACCATTAGAAGCACCCTCTGGTAAAATATATGGCCTTTGGCCTGCCCTTTCAAGGTCAGACTTAAGGCTTTCCATAATTTCCATCCTTTGGTTTTCATATTCATAACTAGATACAAATATAACATCTGCTCCAAGTAGCTTGTCAAAAAAATAATTTCCCTCTAAAATAGAACTCCTATCGCCCTGTAAGACTAGACTTGACCTAAGGCCAAACTTGGCTGCAACAGCAGCAGTTGCCCTGGCGTGGTTTGATTGAATTCCACCACAAGTTATTAGGTGGTCACACCCCATATCTAGGGCTTCCTTTAAGGCAAATTCTAATTTTCTAACTTTATTGCCGGAAACTTCAGTTCCAGTTTGGTCATCCCTTTTAATATAAATATTTTTACCATATTCCCCACTTAGGCCATCTAATTTATCTATCCTAGTAGGCAAGTTGGCAATTCTAACTCTCTCTGGCATATTCATATAGACATCACTCCTTGGAAATATTTTATTAGCCTAATTATACTCTTAATTAAATATTTTGTCTATTGAAAGCTTTACTTCCCAATAATCATATTTAAATCCATTAAGATATGGTTTAATTCAATTAAATTATTATTAATACTATCATACTGTTTTTTTAATAATTTTTCATCTAAAATTTCTTCTTCTCTTTTAGCAAAAGCGTCAAATTGCTTATTTAGTCCATTAATTTGCTGCCTTATTTCTTGTTTTAAAACTTCTTCTACATTTTCTCCCTGGCTAGATAGTTCAATTTTTGACTTCCTTATTTCATAACTTTCATTTAAACCAGGTACAACAGTAGGAATATTAAACCTAGACTTAATTTCTTCTGATAGGCTATTAGCAGACTCAACCTCTCCGTGGACTACAAAAACTTTCTTGGGCTTATTTTTAAAGGCTCCAATCCACCTAAGAAGACCATTTTTATCCGCGTGGCCAGAAAATCCCTTTATATTGTGGACCTCTAATTTAACATCAATCTCTTCACCTAAGAGTTTAACCCTCTTGGCTCCATCCTTTAATATTCTTCCCAGGGTTCCCTCTGCCTGATAACCAACAAAAATTAAGGAATTCCTCTCATCCCATAAATTATGTTTTAAGTGGTGCCTAACCCTACCAGCATTGGCCATACCACTAGAAGATATTATTACCTTGGGAAACTTATACTTATTAAGCAAGATAGATTCTTCCTGGGCCTCAATATACCTTAAATTTTCAAAATCAAAAGGATTGTCCCCAGATAAAATCCTCTCCCTAGCCTCCTCATTAAAACTACTAGAGTTTCGTTCAAATACCTTAGTAGCCCTAACAGCCATTGGACTATCTACATAAACTGGAACTTTCATATGTTCTTCAACTTCATCGCCTTCATAGTAACTATTTAGTTCATAAATTAATTCCTGGGTCCTTCCAACAGCAAAAGATGGAATTATAACAGTTCCTCCCCTAAGAACAGTCTGATTTATAATATTAATAAGCTTCCTGCTTCCCTCAGTAAAGCTTTCGTGGACAGTATCCCCATAAGTAGACTCTACTATTACATAGTCAGCCTCATCAATATATTCAGGATCATTTAATATAAGCCTTCCCCTCATACCCAGGTCTCCTGAAAATACAAACTTAACCTCTTCACCTTTCTCCCTAACCCAAAGTTCAACTATGGCAGAACCTAAAATATGGCCTGCATCTTTAAACCTAAGCCTTATATCGTCATTTAATTTAATCATTTGGTTAAGAAAATAAGGCTCAAAATAATTCAGACTAGCCTTGGCATCTTCACTAGTATAGAGTGGCTCCAATAAGGGTTTTCCAGCCCTTTCCCTCCTCTTGTTTTCCCAGCTAGCATCGGACTCTTGTATATGGGCACTATCCAAAAGCATAATTTGACTTAATTCATAGGTAGGATTTGTTGAAATAATCCTACCCCTAAATCCTTCCTTAACCAATTTTGGAATCCTACCACTATGGTCTATATGTGCATGGGTCAATATTAAAAAATCTATTTCTTCAGGCCTATAAGGAAAAGCTTCAAAATTCTTTTTTTCTAAAATATCATTTCCTTGAAACATCCCACAATCTACTAGGATTTTATGGTCTTCTGTTTCTATTAAATAATTAGAACCTGTAACCATTTTTGCAGCGCCATGAAATTTAATATCCATAATATGCCCCTCCAGACCTTTTAACTTATTTAAAGATATCTTCTAAATTATTTTCTTCTAAAAATTCTCCTATATCTTTTTTAGCAAAAACTGCCTTCCTAAACTTACCCATAGACTTTGTATTTCCATATAAAATACAGCCTACTAACTTACCATCTTTTACAAATAGTTTATTGTGGTTATCTCCATCAATCTCTTCATAAACCCTATCAACACCTTTAGTTTGTCCAGCTGAGAACAAGCTAATTGGTCCTATATTTAAAGAAGCAAAAGGTTTTGGTACATCATAGGTCATATCTCCACCAACCATATTATTACCAGCAATCCTTCCCTGTTCTAATCCAGCAGTCCAAAGTCCAAGAACAACACCATTAAGTTCTATAATATCTCCAGCAGCATATATGTTTTCCACACTAGTCTTAAGACTATTATTAACTATAACACCCCTGTTTTGCTCAATATTACTAGTTTTAACTAGGTCCATATTTGGTTTGACACCAGTAGAAACTAAGACAGCATCTGCATCCATCTCTCTTCCGTCCTTAAGCCTAACTCCTGTAACCTTAGTAGTTCCTAAAAGGGTTTCTACATCAGCATTAGTATAAATTTTAAAGCCTTCTTCTTCTAATTCTTCCTCCAGCCTTTTTGCCAAAGGTATATCTAATTGGTTACCTAAAATACAATTATCAAATTGTAAGATAGTAACTTCCTTTCCTAGTTCTTTTAAGGACCAAGCAGCCTCAAGACCTAGTAGGCCTCCTCCTACAACTGCAACCTTCTTACAATCCTCTAAGTAGTTTTTAAATTCATTCAAATCATCTAAGGTTCTAAGGGCAAAAAAACCTTCCTTATCTTGATTTTTCATAGGTGGAATAAAAGGTTTACTACCAGTTGCCAGTAAAAGCTTACCATACTCAATCTCTATACCATCATCTAGGATTACCCTATTGTTTTCAGTATCTAATTCATTAGCAGACCTATTTAAGTACTCAGTTATATTATTTTCCTCATACCAAGCATCCTTGTTTACTAAAATTTCATCATCAGTAAAATCCTTACTAATTAATTCTGTTAACCTAACCCTATAATAGGTGTTATATGGTTCATTACTCACAAGAGCAATCCTACCATCCTTATCCTTACTTCTTATCTCCTTAATTGCAGAAAGCCCTGCTATACCATTTCCAATAATTAAATAATCTACTTTTTCCATATATAATTCACTCCTTATTTTATATACTATATCTACCCCATAAAAATATTTTTTTAACAATTATATTTGTAAAAGACTTACATTTACTAGAAAAAAGATAGGATTATAATCCTATCTTTTAAAAGTCTACTTAGACATTAAATCAGTCCAAAGTTCATCATATATCCTTATTATATCCTTTGGATCTTTAAATATTTCTGTTTTTTCAAGAACATCTCCACTAGGATATCCAGTTTTAGACTCCCTTTGCTCCTTTGGAAGAAGCCTTCTAGCCTCTGGTATAGGTGTAGAGTAGCCAATATATTCTGCATTCCTTGCTGCTATATCTGGCCTGCAAATAAAGTCAATAAATTTTTCTGCATTTTCCTTATTTGGAGCAGTCTTTGGAATAACTATACTGTCAAACCAAAGGTTGGTCCCCTCTTTTGGAATCCTATATTCAAGGTCTAGATTATCCCCAATCATAGCCTCAGCATCTCCTGACCAGACTACTGCCATAGCTGCATCTCCTGCAATCATAGTATCCTTAACCTCATCACCTTGGTAGGCGTAGACTAAAGGTTTTTGCCTTATTAATTCATCCCTGGCCTGGGCAAGTTCATTATAGTCCCTAGTGTTCATAGAGTAACCTAGCTTTAAAAGGGCTACTGCAAAGGTATCCCTTTGGCTATTTAACATAATTATTTCATCCTTGTATTTTTCATCCCATAAAATATCCCAGCTTTTAACTTCTTCCTTGACCTTATTTTTATTATAGATTATTCCAACAGTCCCCCACATATAGGGCACAGAATATTCATTTTTAGGGTCATACTCTAAACTTTTAAACTCATCATCTATCTTCCCATAGTTAGGTATGTTTCCATAGTCAATCTTGGCCAACATATCCTCCCTAATCATTCTTTCTATCATATAGTCTGATGGAATTATTATGTCAAAATCTGTCATCCCCTGCATCATCCTAACATAAAGGTCTTCATTTGTGGCAAAGGTTTCATAATTTACCCTTATGCCTGTTTCCTTTTCAAAGTCTTCTAGGATGGATTTATCTATATAGTCACCCCAATTATATATGTTAACCCCATCTCTACGATTTTTACAACCCGATAAGCCTAGGCCTAGGGCCAAGCTTAGGGCCAGGAGTAATATAAGTTTTTTCTTCATTTTATATACCTCCCCCCTTGTCTAACAATGATTTGTCAACTTTTTTATTTATAAATAAAAGAATTATTAAAAGTCCTATAAACATTAGGGTTGATAGGGCATTTATAACGGGGTTAATCCCCCTCCTAGCCATAGAGTAAATTGTTATACTTAGGTTGGAAACACCCTGGCCAGTATTGAAAAAACTTATTACAAAGTCATCTATTGAAAGGGTAAAGGCCATTAGGCCTCCTGCAACAACTCCAGGCATAATCTCTGGAACTATTACCTTCCTAAAGGCATAAAATGGCGTTGCTCCTAAGTCCATAGCTGCATCTGCTAGGTTCCTGTCCATCTGCTTAAGTTTTGGTAGGACAGATAAAATTACATAAGGCAGACTAAAGGTTATGTGGGATAAGAGCATAGTTACAAATCCAAACCTTATTCTTAAAAACCTAAATAAGGCCATTAAAGATACGGCTGTAACAATGTCTGGATTTACTATTGGTAGGTAGTTCATATTTAAAACTGCCTTCTTCTTAAAACCCTTCATATAATATATTCCAATAGCTGCAAAAGTTCCCAATATAGTCGAAATTATAGTCGATAAAACTGCTATGACTATGGTGTAGTAAAAAGATGTTAAAATTTCACTATCCCTAAAAAGTTCCTTGTACCAGTGCAGGGTAAAGCCTGTCCAAACACTTCTAGACTTAGAACTATTAAATGAAAATATTATTAAAACTATAATTGGTGCATATAAAAATAAAAGAACTAGGTTTGTATATAGCCTTTTAAAGAATTTTTCCATTATGCCTTCCCACCACCTTTACTATTTTCTCTATCAAATTTATCTGTAATTTTCATAGTTATAAGAATAAATATCATTAATATAATAGACATAGAAGATCCAAAATGCCAATCTCCAGTGTACCTAAATTGTTGCTCTATTATGTTGCCTATTAGGTTGTATTTATTCCCCCCTAGGAGGCTGGATATTACAAAGGTACTGACTGCTGGTATAAATACCATACTAATACCTGATACTACCCCTCCCAGGCTCAAAGGAAAAATAACCCTTGTAAAAATAGTCTTCCTAGAGGCTCCAAGATCTCTAGCTGCCTCTATTAAAGACTTATCGATCTTAACTAGGACTGAATGTATTGGAAGGACCATAAAGGGCAAAAAATTATAGACCATACCCATTAGGACTGCCCCCTCTGTATAGGCAAGTTTCAATGGCTTAAAACCTAATTTCACAATAAGGCTATTTATAAATCCATTCCTTCCTAAAATACTTAGCCAAGAATAAGTCCTAAGTAGGAAGTTCATCCACATTGGGACAAGCAATAAAAGCAGGAGTATATTTTTCCTTTGCCCCTCTTCGTTAGCTATAATATAGGCCAAGGGATAGCCAAGTAATAAACAAATAATAGTAGATATACCTGCTAGTTTAACTGACTTATATAAAACCTTCATATAGGTCGGTGTAAAAAATCTTTCAAAATTAGCCAAGCTAAAACTAAATTCACTAAAGTTTACACTGTCGCCTTCAGTAAAGGCAAAGAAACCTACTAGCAATATAGGTATCATAATAAATATTATTAACCATATTAAGTATGGATAGGACATTCTTTTAATTTTCACCGCCCCCTAACTTTTTCATAATATGGATATTATCTGGAATAATCCTCATACCAACCTCTGAATCTTCCTCTGCCATTAGGGTACTATGGGCTATCCACTTAAAATCTCCTGAATTTACTAGCATTTCATAGTGGACACCTTTAAACCTAACACTTTCAACAACTCCCCTTATTTGACCTTCTTCCTTAGGGACAATCTCTACATCCTCAGGCCTAATAACAACATCTACTAGTTCATTTTTCCCAAAGCCCTTATCAACACAAGGAAAATCCTTATTAGCAAAATTAACCAGCCTATCTTCCTTCATAACTCCATCAATTATATTACTTTCACCTATAAATCTTGCCACCTTTATATTCTTAGGCTCATTGTAAATATCCACTGGTGTACCAACCTGCTGTATATCTCCCTTATCCATAACAACTATCATATCTGACATAGTAAGGGCCTCTTCCTGGTCATGGGTTACAAATATAAAGGTAATTCCCAACTGTTGTTGCATATTTTTAAGTTCTATTTGCATCCCCTTCCTAAGTTTAGAGTCTAGGGCAGAAAGAGATTCATCTAAAAGCAAGACCTTAGGCTCATTTACCAAGGCCCTGGCTATGGCTATTCTTTGCTGCTGACCTCCTGATAGGGATTCTATCTCCCTTTTTTCATAGCCTTCTAAGTTTACAAGCCTTAGCATCCTGCCCACTTTTTCTCTTATCTTATCCTCTGGCAATTTTTTTATCCTAAGACCAAAGGCTATATTTTCATATACATCTAAATGTGGGAAGAGGGCATACTTTTGAAATACTGTATTAATCTTCCTTTCATGTACTGGAATAGATGTAATATCCTTGCCATTGAAATAGATCTTACCACTAGTAGGAGTCTCAAACCCCCCAATCATTCTTAAAATTGTAGTCTTTCCACAGCCACTTGGACCTAGCAAGGTCCAAAACTCATTCTCTTTTATTGTAAGATTTAAGTCTTCTATTATCTTTTCGCCATCAAATTCCTTAGTGATGTTTTTTAGTTCAATAGTATGCATTTTAATCCCTCCACTTTCTGTATTATTTTTATGTTTTTACCTATTCAAACTTTCTCTATTATATCTGAATTTATGCAGTGCTTGCAATGATTTTTTTATTTATTTTCAAGCTTTAATAAGTATTTTTATATACTATTTATTTGACCTATTTAAATTTTTCTGAATCTTTTATAACCAATCTTATATACTATTTCATATATATGATAAACTTAAACTTTTCCCTAGCTAGGCCTATGATTTCATTATATCATTTCTCGATAATTTTAACTTACCAGCAAATACTACCCCTAAAGTATATCATATTCTCTTTATTATCTGGATAAATCAAAGGACTTATAGGAAGAAGCTTAACTTCAAAACTTATTAAGCTAAGCAAAATAAAAAACACTTAAGTTTCCTTAAGTGTTTTACCAGCTTCCACCAGCCCCACCGCCGCCGGTCCTTCCACCGCCGCCACTAAATCCTCCAGAGCTAGGTCCACTACTCCTAAAAGAGCCGCCACCCATTCCGCCAGGTGGTCCCCTCCTATTATTATCACCAAATAAGATTATCATCCTTAAAATAAAACTAAGGAGCCTCCCCTTAAAAAATATACCATCTATAAAGAAAACCCCAATAAGGACTATTAATAAATACCTTAGGGAAACCTCTTCACCACCACTAGGTCGGTCTAAGTCCTCAATCTCAAGCCCATATTCCTTGGCTATTATATTGGCTATTTCATTAAAGCCATCTAACAGTCCATCTTCATAGTCTCCATTCTTAAAATTAGGTAGTATATAATTTTCTATAATCCTATAGGCTAAAGTATCTGGTATGGCTCCTTCTATGCCATAACCAGTTGCAATCCAAACCTTCCTATCCTCCATAGAGGCAAGGACCAGGACCCCATTATCCTTCTCCCTGCTCCCAATTTCCCACTTCCTAAAAAGCTTGACAGCATATTGGCTAATTTCTTCTCCCCTAGTATTTTCTAAGACAGCTATGACTACTTGAGAACCAACCTCTCCATACAATTTCTCATTTATATCTATAATATAGGCCTCAGTCTCTTTAGATATTATCCCAAGTTCATCATAAACATAAAAATCATAGGCCTGGTTAGGGACATTACTAGCAAGGCTAAGGCTACTAGTAAGCAGTATGAAGGCTAATAAAATAAATACTATCTTATTTTTTCTCATCTAGTCATCTCCTAAAACTCAACCTTAACTGGCTCTCTTTCTCCATCTGTTATTTCAAAATAAGGCTTAAGCTCAAAGCCAAACATCTTGGCAATTAGGTTGGTTGGAAACCTTCTAATCTTCTTATTAAACTTCTCAATAGCTTCATTATAATACATTCTTTCTGTTGCTATCCTATTTTCAGTTCCAGCAAGTTCCACTTGAAACTCCTTAAAATTTTCATTTGCCTTTAAATCAGGATAATTTTCAACCATAATATTTAAAGACTTTACAGCCTCTCCAAACTTCTGTTCAGCCTCTGCATATTCCTCTGGAGTATGGGCTGATGAATATCCAGCCCTAGCATCAGATATACTTTGAATTACTTCCTTTTCGTGGCCAGCATAGCCCTTAACTGTTTCCAGCAGATTTGGTATAAGGTCTGCACGTCTTTTTAATTGGTTTTCAACCTGACCCCACTTGGCATTTATAGACTCATCCATTACATTTAAATTATTATATGTCTTAGTTAAGCTTATACCTAAAACAGCTATAATAATTACTAGGACTAAACCTAGGCTAATTCCCTTATTTTTCATAATATCCCCCTAGTCTATTAAATATTCTTCCATATTTTCAATAGCATCTTCAATTAATCCCTCAACATCTAAACTTTCTTCAGACTTTTCTATATCCCTAAGCCTTGGTTTGATAACAGGCCTTTTAGGTAAAAATACTGTACAACAATCTTCAAAAGGCAGGATAGATGTTTCATAGGTTTCTATTTCCTTGGCTATATTTACAATATCCAACTTATCAAAACCTATAAGAGGCCTAAAAATTGGTAGGTCAACCGAAGAATTTGTAACTGTAAGCCCTTCTAAGGTTTGACTAGCAACCTGTCCTAGGTTCTCACCAGTAACCAAGCAACCTATCTCCTTATTATTAGCAATCCTTTCAGCTATCCTCATCATAAACCTCCTAGATAGGATAGTCATCTCCCCTTCAGGACAATTTTTATTTATGGCCCTTTGAATATTTAATATGTTTACACTATAAACCCTAATTGGGCCCAAGTACCTGGTCAATATCTTGGCAAGATCTTTAACTTTTTGCTCTGCCCTTTCATTAGTAAAAGGATAGGAATGGTAGTGGACTGCTGAAATTTCTATCCCTCTTTTGGCCATCATATAGCCTGCAACAGGACTATCTATTCCTCCAGATAAAAGTAGCATCCCCCTACCATTGGATCCTGAAGGCATACCCTTAGCCCCCTCATACCTATCAGTATAGATATAGGCTTTTTCCCTTATATCTATATATAAATAAGTATCTGGATTATGGACATCAACCTTCATATTGTCTACATTCTTTAAAATCTCTCCTCCAATTTTTCTAGAAAGTTCTGGAGACTTTATTTCAAAACTTTTATCTACCCTATTGGTATCCACCTTAAAAGTCTTTATATCCTCCCTGGCTATTTTTTCTTCCATAGCCAAAATAGCAGCCTCCCTAATCTTGTCTAAATCCTTATCAACCCTTATACAAGGACTAATATAAACCAGGCCAAAAACTTTTTTAAGCCTACCTATTATTTGTGGAAACTTAGACTCTTCAGCCTCTATATAAATTTTTCCCTGGTTTAAGTGGATACTGTCATAGCCAATATCCTTTATAGCCCTTCTCATTTGACGCTTAAGCCTATCCTCAAAATAAGACCTGTTTTTTCCCTTTAATATGATTTCTCCCAAACTTGCTGATAATACTCTTTCCATTAACTTCACCTCATAATTATATCTCTAATATCATCTACTGCTTTTTCCATAGCCAGTATAGTCCTGTCTATATCTTCCCTGCTTGTCTTATATGAAAAACAAATTCTTATAGAACCTTCAATTTCATTATTATCAAGGCCTATACTTTGTAATACATGACTCTTTTTAGTATCATTTGAAGAACAAGCAGATGAAGTAGATAAGTAAATTTCATCTTGCTCTAGAAAATGAACTAGGACCTCTCCCCTAATATTTCTTATGGAAACATTTACTATATATGGTGAAGACTTGTCAAAATCTGTATTAATTTTTATATCCTTAATCTTTTTTCCTATTTCTTGCCTAAAATATCTGTTTATTTCCCTTACATGGTTAGTTTCTAGGTCATATCTTTCATTTAAAATTTCCACAGCCTTGGCTAGGGCTATAATTCCTGGTGCATTTTCAGTCCCAGACCTAAAACCCCTTTCTTGGTTACCACCAAAAATAGTAGGTTCTAGCTTTCTTTCTTCCCTTAAATAAAGTCCACCTATACCCTTAGGCCCATATATCTTATGACCACTAAAAGAATAGCTGTCAACCCCTAAGGAAAATAAGTTTAACTTAAGTTTAGCAAAACCTTGGACCCCGTCCACATGAAAGATAATATCCTTATTTTTCATATCCCTTATCTTAGCAATCTCCTCAATAGGTTGAATACTTCCCAGTTCATTATTAACCTGCATAACAGAAATTAAAATAGTATCCTCCCTAATTTCACTTTCCAGCTCCTCAAGGTTAATAAAGCCCTTACTATCAACAGATATATAGGAAACCTTATAACCTTGGCTTTCTAAATTCTTATAAACAGCCAGGACAGAAGGATGTTCTATCTTTGTCGTAATTAAGTGCCTTCCCCTATTTTTCATCTTTTTTATAGCTGAATTTATGGCAAGGTTATTACTTTCTGTACCACCCGATGTAAAGTATATCTCCCTTGGGTCTACAGACAAGGTCCTACTAATTACCTCCCTGGCCCTGGTTACTTTTTTTTCAACCTGAAAGCCTAAACTATGGAGAGATGATGGGTTGCCAAAATCTTCTCTCAAGGCTTCATATAGGCAGTCTAAAACCTCCTGCCTAATTTCTGTTGTTGCACAATTGTCTAAATATATCATATTGTTACTCCTTTTTAATAACCCAAATCCTCATCTATTAAGTATATTATAATTTGTGTAGATCCTGGGTTTTTGTGAATAGTAGACTCTATATTACAAATCCTCTCACTAGAACTACAATCCTCACACTTACCAGTTTTTACACAAGGTGTCTTGGTCTTTAACCTCTTGGCATTTAGGGGAGCCGCTATATTTTTAATCCTAGCTATAGCCTCCTCATAATTTTTAACTAGCTTGTTTCTTCCAACAACTACATAAACCCTTTCATAGCCATAGGCCATACTAGTTACCCTGTTACCATTTCCATCCATATTAACTAATTTTCCATCCTCAGTTATAGCATTACTACTAGTTAGGTAGACCTGACCCTTTCTAGTATTTTTAGGGTCCTTCCAGTGCCAATAAAGGTCCTGGCCCCTGGATTTTAAATCCTCATATATTCCCATGTTAAATAAGGTCATTGACCCTGCAAAATCTATTTTTTCATCAGGAGCTATATCTTTTAAAACTTCTTCCTTGCAAGACTCAACAGTATCAAAACTTTTAAATATAAAACCATTAGCCTGGTAAACCCTTTTAATACTATCATATTTTAACATAATTTACCTCCTATTTATCAGTAATTTCATCTAAAAAATAGTTCATTTGATTAATTTTAAAGGCTATAACCCTTTCATCACTAACCCTTGGGTCTAGGGCATACCTAATATAGTTTCCAAACTCAGTAATATTCCCAAAAGGTAGGTCTATTAAAGAAAGTAGCTTTCTCATTCTTATTTTCCTCTCCAAGTTTTTCATACCCCTTGTAGCCCTATTTATATATTCTATTAAGGAGTCAATAGAGTTTTCAATATAGTCCCTATTGGCAAAATTAATATCCATTTTTTCCAAATACTCTAGGTCAGAAAATTGTATATCATTATAAAATGCCAGTACACTCCTAGTATGAACCAAGTCTTCATCTAGTTCTTCATGCTGAAAGTCCTCCCTATTAGCAAGTTCTATTGCATAAAGCTCATACTCCCTTAAGTCTTTTTGTAGGGAAATATCTAGGTCTTCTAATATCTTTCCAAGCCTCCTATTGTGTTTTTCAAGAGTCTTAGTATCACCCTTATAATCTTCTTCCCACTGGGAAAGTTTTTCATCATAACCTATTTCTATAGTCCCCCTACTATCTATAGTATAAAGAACCAATAAAAGATTAGTAATAATACCCAGGCTAAGTATGTAGTCACTTAAGTCTGTAAGCTCCTTTGTAAGTTCCATAATTTCCTCAACTAATTTAGATAGGTCCTCTAAATTTTTTTTAGCCAGGTCTTCTCTTTTTATCTTCTCTATTCTCATAAAATAATAGTCAAACTTAGTACCATATCCATCCCTAAGAGAACTATCAAAATTTTTCCTATAATTATCTATAGTATAGTCCACCATACTTTCTGTGAAGCTTCCCATATTCCTAGCTAGGGTACTTCTAAGAATTTCATCATAATTTCCCTTAACCATCCTCATTGGTAAGAGTCTAACTATCTCAGAAATTATAAAAGAATATTTACTATAATTTTCCCTAGATTTCTCTAATTCATCATTAACCCTTTGAACAACACTTTCCACTGCAGCTGGATTAAAGCTAGTCAACTCCTTATTAGATAAAATCTTAACTCCATTTTCATCTATTAACTCTCCAACATAAGCCATTTCTATTAAGTAACCATCAACCACTGACTTAAAGTCAAAAAGCTCCTTCCTAATAGACTTTAGTTTATCCATATCCCTGTTTAGCAATAAATCTTTTAGACTAGAACTTATTTCTACTAGTCTTTCTGACTCCGACTCATATTTCTTATTAGGCTTGTTATCTCCACTAACTATTTTTATTGCATTTAAAGATATTAATATATTGTATAAGCTAGATTCTTTTATATTCTTAAGCTGTAGGTCATTTAAGCCAATTATTCTTTCCTTAAGTTCTTCATTGTCTAAGGACTTTATATCATCAATTGAAACCACTATTACATCCCCCTTTAAACTTTCTTTTATAGATTAAATACTGTATAATGCTTTTATATTCCCATTATAACATATAGATAATCTGAGGTGAATTATATGGAAATAATAAATAACAAAATAAAGCATAGTCTAGACCTTAAAGACTATATTTTAGATAAAGCTTGCTTTATGGATATTGAAACTACAGGCCTAAATAGGCAAAAAGACCTGGTCTACCTAGTAGGTATTTTATACTATGAAGATGGATTTTGGGTTTTAAGGCAGTATTTTTTAAACAATCCTATTAATGAAGTCCAATTAATTAAAAACTCTATGGATTTTATGGATAAGTTTGATAAAATAATTACCTATAATGGTCAAAGCTTCGACCTACCCTTCTTAAATAAAAAGGCAGAAAAATATGGTTTAGGTAAGCTAATAAGTAATGAAAAATCCTTTGACATCTATAGGATTGTAAAAGAAAATAAGGACATTTTAAGATTGGAAAATTTAAAATTAAAGACCATTGAAAAATACCTGGGTATAAAAAGAGAGGATATCTATTCAGGCTATGAATGCATAGCCTTTTATAAGGACTATATAGTAAATAAGGACAATAAAAATAAGACTAAGGTTTTAAAGCATAATTTTGATGACCTAGTTTATATGCTTGATAGTATTGAAATATTAGATAAAATTAAAGACCTAAAAACTCTTAATATAAAAGCTGATAGCTCAAATTACAAGTTCATAATTAATAAGTTTAATTTTCAAGAAGACAGGCTTATTATAGATGGTGGCATAAGCCCTAAGCTTGATATTAATCAAGTAGATTATAATAATTATTACACCTTTAAAACAAAGGATCTCACTAGTTTTAACCTAGTTTTAGAAATAAATAAAGCCTATGCTAATAAAGACACCCTATGTTATTTTATAGACCTAAATAACTATGGCTTTAAGCTAGGCAAAAGTCAACTCAACCTTAGGCTTCCACCCAATATTTATCCAGTAAAGCTAGGAAACCAGGTATTGTTTGAAAATATTAAACTTTTTGTAGGAAAATTTATAAAAAATAAATTCCTATAATATAAAAGCCTCATTCTATCAAAAGAACGAGGCTTTTACCTTTGGTGACCCATCCGCGACTCGAACGCGGGACTCCTTGATTAAAAGTCAAGTGCTCTACCAACTGAGCTAATGGGTCTTGTATCTTCAATTTGTTTAATACCTATCTAAACTAAGTAAATGGTGACTCTACCGGGATTCGAACCCGGGTTACCGCCGTGAAAGGGCGATGTCTTAACCGCTTGACCATAGGGCCAAAGTCAATTTTTGACAAAAAAATGGCTGGGGTAACAGGACTCGAACCTGTGAAATGCCAGAGTCAAAGTCTGGTGCCTTACCGACTTGGCTATACCCCAACGGTTATTAATTAATATTTATTTGGCGCGCCTAGGAGGATTCGAACCCCCGACACATGGATTAGAAGTCCATTGCTCTATCCTACTGAGCTATAGGCGCCAATCTCTAAATTATATGTATGGTGGGCGCAATAGGACTTGAACCTATGACCCCCTGCTTGTAAGGCAGGTGCTCTCCCAGCTGAGCTATGCGCCC
>JASLBE010000046.1 GCA_030146705.1 Tissierellales bacterium
GAGGAGTAATTACTTAAACACTGTTATATAACTTTAGCCTAGTTGTATGGCAGTGTTTTTTTATAAGAAACTGGACTAATAAGAGATGATTTTATATCTTGTAAAACTAGAGTTGATTTTATATACTAAGGGTATCCATAGGATAAATATAGGTAAAAGGAATGAAGCTATGAGAAGGAGAAAGTATATTTTAATTTTAAATTTTTTAATACCTCTAACTTTATTGATTTTTAGCATATTATCGACAAGTTATGATGTTAGTAATTATAAGGAAAATTTTATTGTAAATAACATAGAGGATAAAACAGGAAAGACTTTGGATCAGTTAGAAGTTATAACAGAAGATTTGCTAGACTATTTAAAACCTTTTAAGAAGGTAAATTTATCAGAACATTTTAATAAGAGAGAAGTAGACCATATGATAGATGTTAGGAATATATTTATGAATCTTTATATCCTACTAGGCATAAGTTTATTTATAATCTTGGCTCTTATAATTTACTTATTTAAAAACTCTAAACTAGATTTGTCCTTTTTAGAAGAGTCTTTAAAGTTTAAATATAAACTTATATGGTTCTTCCCTGTGATAGTTCTTATTATACTATCTAGTTTGGATTTTAATAAATATTTTATATACTTTCATTTAATATTTTTTGATAATGACCTTTGGCTTTTAGATCCAAGGACAGATTTAATGATTCAAATGCTTCCCCAAAGCTTTTTTATAACAATGTTTAAAAAGATTGTAGTTAAATTTTTTCTAATATATATATTAATAGATCTTTCTTTAAGGATAAAAGTTAGATTTAAAAGGAGGAAACAATGTTAAGATTTTCAACAGGTGGAGAATCTCATGGAGAGGCCTTATTGGGTATTCTTGAGAATTTTCCTGCTAATTTAACAATAGATTATGATTTTATTAATTGGAAATTAAAGGAGAGACAGAGAGGTTATGGTAGGGGAAAAAGAATGTTGTTAGAAAATGACAAGGTTCAGTTTTTATCAGGGATAAGAAATGGAAAAACAACAGGAAACCCTATATCTATTTACTTAGAGAATAAAGGAAATAATATAGAACAAACAGAGGTAAAGAGACCTAGGCCTGGACATGTTGACTTGCCAGGAGCCCTTAAGTTTAATCAAGAAGGAGGGAGAAATCCCTTAGAAAGGGCTAGCGCTAGAGAGACGGCTATGAGGGTGGCCATAGGCTCTATTTGTAATTTGCTTTTAAAAGAGCTAGGGATGAACATATATAGTCATGTTATACAGATAGGTTCAGTAAAAAGTAAATATAATTACTATAATTCAGGTCAATTAGATTATAAGGATTTATGTAGTTCAGAAATGAAGGTTATATGTGAAGAAGATGAATTAGATATGATAAGGGAGATAAGAAAGGCAAGGGAAGAAGGAGACACTGTAGGAGGGGTTATAGAAACTATAGTTGAGAATGTCCCTATAGGTTTAGGTTCCTATACTAGTTGGGATAGGAAGTTAGATGCTAATATATCTAGGGCTGTAATGAGTATACCAGCTATAAAAGGAATTGACTTTGGTATAGGCTTTTGGGGTGCAGATAAAAAGGGCTCCCAATACCATGATGAAATTTACTATGATAATGGCTTTAAGAGATATACAAATAATGCAGGAGGCCTTGAAGGTGGAGTATCTAATGGAGAAGATATAGTTATAAGAACAGTTATGAAACCTATACCAACCTTAAGAAAGCCTTTAAGAAGTATTAACATAGATAGTAAGGAAGTAGAACTTGCTCAATTTGAAAGATCTGATGTATCTGCTGTTCCTTCAGCTAGTATTGTAGTAGAGGCTATGTTAGCCTATGTTTTAGCCCAGGAAGTACTAATTAAGTTTGGTGGAGACAGTGTAGAGGAAGTTAAGGTAAATTATAAAAACTACCTAGAATCTATTAAGAAAAGGTGATTAGTTGAATAGAAAAAGTGAAATTATTTTTGGAAATTTTCCCTTTAAAGATGAGTTTAAAGATTTCAAAGAGAGAAAAAAACTTCTTATAACTGATGAAAATCTTTATAAGATTTATAAAACTGATTTGGAAGATATTGAGGATGAGAAATTGTTTATTTATAGGCTTAGGCCAGGAGAAGAAAGTAAAAATATTAAAGAACTAGGCAAAATTTATGATTTACTCTTAGAAGAAGGTTTTACTAGGTCTGATCTTATTATAGGCTTAGGTGGAGGGGTCGTAGGTGACTTATCAGGTATGGCAGCGGCAACTTATATGAGAGGGATAAAATATATAAATATACCTACAAGTTTATTGGCACAAGTAGACAGTAGTTTAGGAGGAAAGGTAGGAGTAGACTATAAGGGATATAAAAATATAATTGGAAGTTTCTATTTCCCGCAAAAACTTTTAATAGACTTGGATTTTTTAGCTAGCTTAGATAAGGAAAATATGCTTTGTGGCCTAGCAGAGGTTATAAAGTATGGTTTGATTTATGATAATAGTTTTTTTGAATATATTTTTGTTAATATGGAAGAAATATTAAAAAAGAATAGGGAAAATTTAGGTTATATAGTTGAGAAATCCTTACAAATAAAGAGTTTTTACGTATATGAAGATATGTATGATAAGGGTTCTAGGCATTCATTAAACTTTGGACATACAGTTGGCCATGCTATAGAGTCTTTTTATGCTTTTAAAAAGTACAATCACGGGCAAGCTGTTCTTAT
>JASLBE010000019.1 GCA_030146705.1 Tissierellales bacterium
GTGTAACAATAGTTGGGGGAGGAGATTCTGCATCTGCAGTTGAAAAGGCTGGCTATGCAGATAAGATAACCCATATTTCTACAGGTGGCGGTGCTTCATTAGAGCTAATGGAAGGAAAAATTTTACCAGGAATAGATGCAGTTTCAGATAAATAAAGGAGTGTTTATATGAGGAAGCCTATTATAGCGGGAAATTGGAAAATGAACAAGACTGTTAAAGAGGGTATAGACTTAATTAATGAGATAAAGAAAATAGACTTAAATAAGGATGTTGAAGCCTTGGTTTGTGTTCCTTTTACCCATTTAACTGAGGCTAAAAAAGCCTTGGAAGGAACAGGAGTTAAACTTGGAGCACAAAATGTTCACTTTGAAGAAAGTGGTGCTTTTACAGGAGAAATTTCACCTCTTATGTTGGAGGATATAGGAGTGGACTATGTTATTTTAGGACATTCTGAGAGAAGGCAAATGTTTAATGAAACTAATGAGATTGTTAATAAAAAAATCCACAGTGCCTTGGACCATAAACTTAAACCTATTTTATGTGTAGGGGAAAGTTTGGAGGAAAGAGAGGCAGGTAAAGAGATAGAGGTTGTAACTGACCAAGTTGAGAAGTCTCTTAAGGGTGTAAAGCTAGAAGATATGGAAAATATTGTAATAGCCTATGAACCTATATGGGCCATTGGGACTGGAAGGACTGCTTCTTCTGATGATGCTAACTCTATGCTAAGGGAAATTAGGGAAAAGCTAGGAAGCCTTTATAATGATGAGGTAAAAAACCTAGTTAGGCTACAATATGGTGGAAGTGTAAAGCCGGAAACAATTAAGGAACTTATGGAAAAACCAGAAGTAGATGGAGCCTTAGTAGGTGGAGCAAGTCTTAAGGCTGAAGACTTTACTCAACTTGTTAATTTTTAACGGAGGGTAATTATGAAGAAAAAACCACTTATGCTAATCATTTTAGATGGTTTGGGAATTGGAAAAGATTATGAAGGAAATGCAGTAAAGCAAGCAAGAACTCCTATTTTAGATAGGATAAGCAAGGAATATCCTTATACAGAAATAGAAGCAAGTGGAGAATTTGTTGGGCTGCCTAAAGGACAGATGGGAAATTCTGAGGTTGGACACTTAAATATTGGTGCAGGCAGAATAATTTACCAAGAATTAAGTAATATAACTAGGAGTATTGAATCAGGAGAATTTTTTAAGAAGGCAGAACTTTTAAGGGCTATAAGCCATGCTAAAGAGAATAATTCTAAGATTCACTTAATGGGACTTTTTTCTAAAGGGGGAGTTCATAGTCATATGAACCATCTTTTTGGCCTTCTGGACCTAATGAAAAAAGAAAACTTTAGTGATGTTTATATCCACCCTATTTTAGATGGAAGGGATGTTTCTCCAAATGCAGGAATAGAAGACTTAAAAGAATTAGAGGCTAAACTAAAAGATCTGGGAATAGGAAAAATTGCCACAGTTGCTGGAAGGTATTATGCAATGGATAGGGACAAGAGGTGGGATAGGACAGAAAAAGCCTACGATGCCTATGTCTTAGGTAAGGGGGAAGAAATAACAGACCCAGTTTTATCCATAGAAAAGTCTTATGAGGAAGGCATTACTGATGAGTTTATTATCCCTAAGGTTGTTATGGAAAATAATAAGCCTGTTGCTTTAGTAGAAGATAAGGATTCTATTATTTTCTTTAATTTTAGGCCAGATAGGGCTAGGCAAATAACTAGGGCCTTTGTAGATAAGGATTTTGAAGGTTTTACTAGGAGTAAGACTGTAGATGTATTTTATGTAACTATGACCCAATATGATAAAACAATAGAAAATGTAGAAGTGGTATTTAAACCAGTTCAACCAGAAAAAACCCTGGGGGAAGTAGTTGCAAGTAGGGGTCTTAGCCAGTTAAGGGCAGCAGAAACTGAAAAATATGCCCATGTTACCTTCTTTTTTAATGGGGGTAGGGAAGAACCTTTTGAAAATGAGGATAGGCTATTAGTAAATTCACCTAAGGTTGCAACTTATGACCTGCAACCTGAAATGAGTGCTCTTGAACTTAAGGATAAGATTATAGAGAGATTGGAAATGGATAAGTATGACTTAATAATACTAAATTTTGCTAATTGTGATATGGTTGGCCATACGGGAATTATGCCAGCTGCCATAAAGGCTGTTGAAACAGTTGATACAGCCCTAGGCGAGATCTTAGACAAGCTGGGAGAGTTAGGGGGATCTGCCCTTATTACTGCTGACCATGGTAATGCTGAAAAACTATTAGATTACAATGACCTAAGTAAGGTAGTAACATCACATACAACTAATAGGGTCCCTTTAATATATTTTGCTGGTGATAGGGACTTAAAACCAACTGGTAAGTTGGCTGACTTAGCCCCAACCCTATTAGAAATACTAGGTGTAGAAAAACCTGAATTAATGACTGGAGAAAGTCTATTAAAAAAATAAAGTTTATGGAGGATTGTTAAAAATGAGCGCAATAGTTGATATTTATGCTAGAGAAGTATTAGATTCAAGAGGTAATCCAACAGTTGAAGTTGAAGTTTGGACAGAAAATGGAGTAATGGGAAGAGCCCTAGTTCCTTCTGGAGCATCAACAGGAAAGTTTGAAGCTGTAGAGTTAAGAGATGGAAACAAGGATAGGTTTCTAGGTAAGGGTGTAGAAAAAGCAGTTGAAAATGTAAATGGTGTAATAGCAGAGCACCTAATAGGTGAGTCTGTATTTGCCCAAGGAGATATTGACTACTTTATGATAGACCTAGATGGAACTGACAACAAAGGTAACTTAGGGGCCAATGCTATACTGGGAGTTTCTCTAGCTGTAGCAAGGGCTGCAGCGACAGAACTTGGCCTAGAACTTTATGAGTATTTAGGTGGAATTAATGGAAGGACCCTACCAGTTCCTATGATGAATATCTTAAATGGTGGAGAACATGCAGATAACAATGTTGATATTCAAGAGTTTATGATAATGCCTGTTGGAGCAGAATCCTTTAAGGAAGCTTATAGGATGGGGGCTGAAATTTTCCATAATCTTAAAAAAGTTTTAAAAGACAAGGGACTTAACACAGCTGTTGGTGATGAAGGTGGATTTGCACCAAACCTTGAAAGTAATGAAGAGGCCCTACAAACAATAGTTGAGGCTATTAAAATTTCAGGTTACTTACCTGGAGAAGATGTTCTTTTAGCCCTAGATGTTGCAGCTTCTGAAATGTATGATGAGGCTAGTAAAAAATATGTTTTAGCTGGTGAAGGTAAAGAATTAACAGTAGATGAGATGATAGATTTCTATGAAGACTTGGTTAATAAATACCCAATTATATCTATTGAAGATGGATTAGATGAAGATGATTGGGATGGATGGAAAAAATTAACAGATAGGCTTGCAGATAGGGTTCAACTAGTTGGAGATGACCTTTTTGTAACAAATACAGAAAGATTACAAAAGGGAATTGACCTTAAGGTTTCAAATTCAATCTTAATAAAATTAAACCAAATAGGAACTTTAACTGAAACTTTAGATACTATTGATATGGCGAAAATGAACGGAATGACAGCTGTAATATCTCATAGGTCTGGAGAAACAGAAGATACAACTATAGCTGACCTAGCAGTAGCCTTAAATACAGGACAAATAAAAACAGGTGCTCCATCTAGGACAGATAGGGTTGCAAAATATAATCAACTTTTAAGGATAGAAGATTATTTAGGAGATGACGCAAAATATAATGGAAAGGCAACTTTCTATAATTTAAGATAAGGATATAAGGGACTACATAGCTATGTAGTCCTTTTTTTATATAAAATAATTTAAATGAAAGTAGGATTTAAAAAATAAGTGGCTTATAGAATATATATTAATATTTATATATTCAGAATATAGGAAATAATTGACAAGGGAAAAAATATAGTATAAAATGATTTAAGAATTAAATAGTTATATTTTGGTTTCTTTTAAACCTAAGAATTAAAAGAGAATCACGTTAGAATCGTGAACGGACCGGCCACTGTATTTGGTTAGGACTTTTCAAGCCACTGGGAAACTGGGAAGGGAGAAGGATTAAAGCC
>JASLBE010000023.1 GCA_030146705.1 Tissierellales bacterium
ATCCATCTTAGCTCTGCCCTTTCATTTATACCCTATGGGGTCCTAGTAGATGAATTTCAGCATGAGGTTTATGCAAATCCAGAGCTTACTAAGGAAGAGAGAAAAAAGAAATGGAGGGATTTGGAAAGGAAATATTTGCCATTTAGGGAATATAAAAATTCAGACCTTTTAAATAGAGGTGGATTTTGGTATAGGCAGGGGCATATATTTGAACTTCCATTTTATTATATAGACTATACTATTGCCCAGGTTTGTGCCTTTCAATTCTTAATTAAATTAAATTCAAATAGGGAATTAGCTTGGAAGGATTATATAAATATGTGTAAGGTTGGAGGAAGTAGGTCATTTTTAGAAATATTAGAGATTGCTAACTTAAAAAATCCACTAGATGAGGGAACTGTTAGAGAAGTTTCACTTCCAATTAAAGATTATTTAGAAACTATAGATATAAGTAAATATTAAAGTTCAAGTCCTAGTTTAGCCTAGGACTTTTTTATTTAATTAAATTTTTAGAAAATACAATAAATTCAATTGACAATAACTGTGAAAAACCTTATAATCTATATAAAGAGATTGTTAAAAAATTAATAAGTTTAACTCATTCTAATATAAAGATCCGGATTTTTTATATAAAAATACATAAATTAGGGGGATTAAGATGAAAAAACAAGCTATATCTTTACTACTGGGAATTTCTATTTTATTTTCCAGTGTAACATCATTTGCATGTACAGGTACAATTGTTGGTAGGAAGGTTGCAAAAGATGGGCATACTATTTTAGGAAGGACTGAGGACTATAGTTCTGCCTATAATAAAAATATTATAGTAACTCCTAGGAAGAAGTATAAGCCTGGTGAAATGTTTGAAGATGCCAATGGTCTAAAAATTCCACAACCTAAAGAGAGCTACAAGTTTGTTTCAGTTCCAGATGGATATCAAGATGAGGGGGAAGTTTTTGATGCAGCTGGTTTTAATGAATTTGGAGTAGGTATGACTGCAACAGTTACTGCTTATGCTAATGAGGAAGCCTATAAGGCAGACCCTTTAACTGAGAAAGGATTAACTGAGTCTTCTGTTACAGGTATTGTTTTACCTAGGGTAAAAACTGCCAGAGAAGGGATAGAATTAATAGCTAAGATATGTGATGAGCATGGTTCTTCTGAAGGCAACATTATATTTATCTCTGATAATAAGGAAACTTGGTATATGGAAATTTTAACAGGCCACCAATATGTGGCAGTAAAATATCCAGAAGATTGTTTCTCTGTTGTACCAAACTGCTATATGTTAGGCAAGGTAGATGTAAAAGATAAGGCAAATGTTATAGCATCTAAGGATTTAATTAACCTACCAAGAAAGCATGGGTTTTTGGTAGAAGAAGATGGTAAAATTCATGTTAGGAAAACTTATGCTGAGAAATTAAGCGAGTATAATAGGTCTAGGCTTTGGGGAGGAATAAACTTTTTAGATAAGGACAAGAAAATACCTTATGAGGCAGAGGAATTTGAACTATTCCAAAAAACAGACAAGAAAATTTCTGTAAAAGATGTTATGGAAATGCAAAGATATAGGTATGAGGGTACTAAGTATGATGCCAACCTACCAGGAAATGAAGATGTAAGGGCAATAGGAACAATAAACCAAGAGGAATGTCATGTACTGGAAATTAGGGAGGATTACCCACAAGAAGTTGCTGGAGTTATGTGGGTTGCTATGGGGAATTCTGAACATAGTATATATGTCCCAGTGCTGGGATGTATAACTGATACTATTGCTCCTTATAAGGTAACAGGAAACTATTATAAGCCTGAATCTGCTTATTGGACCTTAAGGGGTGTTTCTGCACTTGCTGAATTAGATAGGGAAAAGTATGGAAAGAATGTTAGGGCTTATTGGAATAGTGAAGAATTAAGACTATTAAAAGAGCAAAAACTTGTGGATAAAAAGATAAAGGAACTTTATAAAAAAGATCCAAAAGAAGCAATAAAGTATGCTAATGAAATAGGAAATAAAAACTTAACCAAGGCTTTTGAAGATGGAAAAATTTTATTTACTGAATTAATGACTTATTTTTATAGGGATTCAGGTAAAAAGCAAGATAAACCTTATATGCCATCCTTGCTAGGAGGAGAAATGAGTAAGGATGCATCTTTAGAAGAAGCTGTTAAGCATTAATAAAAGTGAGGCCTAGAAGGCCTCTTTTTTTATTGAATAATTAAATTATTAGAGTTATACTAGGTTTATGGCTAAGCTATAAATAATTATGGTAAAGGAGAGTTAAGATGAGTGATAAATGTGAAACTTGTGAGTTAGACTGTGATGATAAGTCTACTTGTGAGAAAGAATTTGATTTTGCAGCCAAGCTAAATGAAAATAGTTCAGTTAGCAAGGTAATAGGAGTGGTAAGTGGTAAGGGTGGGGTTGGTAAATCCCTAGTAACTTCCTTATTGGCTATATATATGAATAGGATGGGTTATGAGACAGCTATCTTGGATGGAGATATTTCAGGTCCGTCAATTCCTAGGGTTTTTGGTGTAACTTCTAGGGCTATGGGGACTGAATTAGGTGCGATTCCTGGGAAAAGTAAAAATGGAATTAAGATTATGTCAGCTAATATGATGCTGGATGATGCTACTGATCCTTTAATTTGGAGAGGGCCTGTTATAGCTAATGTTGTTAAGCAGTTTTGGACAGATGTAAACTGGGATAATGTTGATTATATGTTTGTAGATATGCCTCCAGGAACAGGAGATGTACCTCTTACAGTTTTTCAATCTTTACCAGTGGATGGAATTGTAATAGTTACATCACCTCAAGATTTAGTTTCAATGATTGTCGAGAAATCTATAAAAATGGCTAAGATGATGGATGTTCCAGTACTTGGAATAGTTGAAAATATGAGTTATGGACTTTGCCCAGACTGTGGCAAAAAAATAGAATTATTTGGTAAAAGTAAAATTGAGGATGTTACTAGTAAGTACTCCATTGATACTTATGATAGGATGCCAATTAATACAGAAATAGGAGAACTTATAAACAAGGGTGACCTAGAGGAGTTTGAAGAAGAATATTTAGGGAATATAATAAATAAGATAATGACTTTATAGTTTAGAAACTAAAGCCTATTAGAGCCCAGACTTTTAACTGGGTTCTATTTTATTGCTTAAAATATAGGGATAATTATACTAGGATTTTACCCCTTACCTATGATAGACTATAGAGTGGACTTAAAATGAAAGGAGTAAAGAAATGGAAAAAATTAAAAAAAATCCAATGGAATATGAAGACCTACTTAGGCTCATACTTAGGATGTCTTTCCCTGTAATGTTATCGATGCTTGTTCAATCTATGTATAATATTACGGATTCCTTTTTCGTAGCACAATTTAATGAAAAGGCACTTAGGGCAACATCGTTATCCTATCCTATTCAAATAATAATAGTGGCTTTTGGTGTTGGGACAGGTATAGGGGTTAATTCTTTAATATCAAGGTACCAGGGTGAAGGTAGGTATGATGATGCAAACCAAGTTGCTATGCATGGTGTAATCTTAAGTATTTTATCTTGGAGTATATTTTTACTATTTAGGTTTTTATTATTAGAGAAATTTGTAACATTTTTTACTAAGGACCCAGAAGTAATAGAAATGGGGATTGAATACTTAGGTCTAGTTTCAGGATTTTCTATATTTTCTTTGATTCAAATAAATATAGAAAAAACTATTCAAGGAACAGGTAATACAGTTTTGCCAATGATTATTCAGTTAGTAGGAGCTGCAACAAATATAATTCTAGACCCTATAATGATTTTTGGCCTTTTTGGTTTCCCACAAATGGGTATAAGGGGAGCGGCTATAGCAACCTTGATTGGTCAAGCTTTTGGGGCGGCACTTGGACTAATATTTTTATTTAATAAGACTAACTTAAGGCTTAAATTAAATGAACTAAAGCCTTCCAAAAAAATTGTAGAAAATATATATGAGGTAGGATTACCTACAATTTTAATGCAAAGTGTCCCAGCCTTTATCACTTCTATTTTGAACCTAATAGTAATAAGGTATTCAGAA
Source organism: Tissierellales bacterium (assembly GCA_030146705.1). Lineage (GTDB taxonomy): Bacteria > Bacillota > Clostridia > Tissierellales > Tissierellaceae > CAMIXG01. Next base: position 4,067 of record JASLBE010000023.1, read on the forward strand.
GTGGCAGTTTCAGTATTGGGGATATATTTAAAATTAGAATCTTTCGTAATGATGCCTTTATTTGGTTTAGGACAGGGTATTTTACCTATAATGGGCTATAATTTTGGGGCTAGGAATAAGGACAGGGTAAAGGGAACTTTAAAGTATGGCTTTAAAATAGGACTTTTAATAATGGCCCTAGGACTTTTATTATTCCAGGTCTTTCCAAGACAATTAATGGGCTTATTTGCAGAAACAGAAGAGATGGTAGAAATGGGAGTTTATACTTTGAGGATAATATCCCTAGGCTATGTTTTTGCCTCTATAAGTGTTATTAGTACGACTCTTTTCCAGGCCCTAGGTTTGGGAAAACTAAGTCTTTTAATTACGCTTTTAAGGAGTCTTATAATTGTTGTACCCCTTGCCTATATATTTTCATTTGTTGGTTTGAATTATATATGGATGGCCTATCCAATAGCAGAAATAACAACAGTTGTTTTTTCAATTTATATGGTTAAAAAAGTTATAGAACATAAGGTAAACAATCTAAGTAAAAATAATATGTAATATTAGAAAACAAGACCTAGTAGGTCTTGTTTTTATTTTTGAATAATGGTTAAAAATGTTATATTATATATAGTTAGAATAAAGGAGAGATATAATGAATAAGGAAAAAGACTTTGCAAGAGAATTAATAGACTTTATAGACAACAGTTACAGCCAATTTCATGCTGTAAAAGAGGCTAAGAAACTTTTACTTGATAATGGCTTTAAGGAAATATTAATGGAAGATGCTTGGGATCTAAAGAAGGGTGGAAGATATTTTACTAGTAAAAATATGTCTGCCATAGTTGCCTTTACCATTGGGGAAGGAGACTTAGGAGAAGAGGGTTTTAGATTAGTAGGATCTCATACAGATTCCCCTGGTTTTAGGATAAAACCAAGTCCAGAGATAGCCTGTGATGGATATTTTAAATTAAATACAGAAGTTTACGGAGGTCCAATATTAAATACTTGGTTAGATAGGCCCCTATCAATAGGGGGAAGGGTTTCAGCCATAGGTGATAACCCACTTAAACCAAGAGAATATTTAGTTAATATTAAGAGGCCTATTGGAATAATACCTAACCTGGCTATCCATATGAATAGGGGAGTAAATGAAGGTTTTAAACTAAATCCTCAAATTCATACCCTGCCTATACTGGCTTTAATTAATGAGGAGTTTGAGAAGGATAACTACCTAATAAAGCTTTTAGCTAAAGAACTAGAGATTGATTATGAAGATATTTTAGACTTTGAACTTTATCTTTATGAATATGAAAAAGGGCAATTAATTGGTTTAAATGAGGAGTTTATATCAGCAGGCAAGCTAGATAACTTAGCTATGTTGCAGGCCTCTTTAAAGGCCATAATAAACAGTGAAAATAAGTCTGGTGTAAATATGGTTATAGGCTTTGATAATGAAGAAGTTGGAAGTAGTACTAAGCAGGGAGCTGGAAGTCCTTTTGTAAAAAATATAATGAAAAGAATAGCGAATAATTTGGATATAAGTGAGGAAGATTATTATAGGGCATTGGAAAAGTCTTTTTTAATTTCTTCTGATATGGCCCACGCCCTACATCCTAATTTTTTGGATAAGGTTGATATTACAAATAAACCTATAATTAACCAAGGACCTTGTATAAAAATTGCAGCCAACCAGGCCTATACTACTGATAGTAGGTCTAGTGCAGTTTATGAAGCCATCTGTAAAAGGGCAGGAGTTCCTTATCAAAAATTTGTTAATAGGTCAGATTTAAGGGGAGGAAGTACAATTGGCCCTATTTCTAGTTCACAATTAGAAATATCTTCTGTAGATATTGGTAATCCTATTTTGGCTATGCATTCTATTAGAGAACTGGGAGGAGTAAGAGACCATTTCTATGTTTATAAAAGTTTTTTAGAGTTTTTTAATCTGTAGTTTTATAAATAACCACTGGGAGGGATTCCAGTGGTTTTAATTTGAAATTTTTGAATATAATTTTTATCTAAAATACCATTGAATAAGCCATATATTATGTTATAATTGGCTTGATGGTATTTTAACAAAGCCATACATTAAAAATCTTTTTAAAAACTAATAAATTCTGCTTTAAGCTTTATGCTAGAGACGGAGAAACCAAAATATAAAATGCTATTATGTATATAAAGGCTTTTTGCGTCCAAAAACAGCAAAAAGCCTTTTATTTTTTACATAATATACTATAAAAAGGGAGTGTCGATTTGAAAAAAACAATTGGAATATTAATGATTTTGACCTTGCTTTTAACAGCTTGTGGTCAGAAAAATTCTGGGAGTAAAAATGATGAAGAAGTCTTTATAGCCAGTTATCCTACAGATATATTGGTGAAATCACCTCAAGGAACAGTTGCAGCAAGTACAAAGAGGGTACTTAGGAATATGAATGAAGGCATATATAAATATGATGATAATGGAGATTTACAACTTGGTATTGCCAAGAGTGTAGAAACTAGAAAAGAGGGAGACTATATAGTTTTTAATATAGAACTTAGGGATGATGTTAAATTTCATAATGGAAAAGATTTAACTAGTGAGGATGTTAAATATTCTTATGAGAGGCTAGCAGGTCTTATAGATGGGATAGATTTAAGTATGGTTCAAGGTGGTGGAAACTTTAAAAATCTTTTAAATGGAGATGAAAGTGAGGGCTATGTAAAAGGAAAGATAAACATAATAGATGCTTATAACTTAGAACTTTATGTTGATAGTGGCTACGGTATTTTAACTTCAAAACATAGCTTGGCAGATGGTTTTTTAGTTCCAGGAGACTATTCAGAGGAAGACCAAAGAAAACATCCTATAGGTGTTGGACCCTATAAGTTTGTAACCCATAAAGAGGGAGACTATATAAGTTTCAAAAGGTTTGATGATTATTATGGGGATAAGCCAGAGGTAAAAAACTTAGAGTTTAGGAAGTACTCAGACCAATCAACCCTTCCTCTAGCATTTTATTCTGGAGAAGTAGATATTTTAAATTTAAATAATGAAAATTATGAAAAAGTAAACAAGGATGGATATGATATTACTGATGGTTTGAGTAATGATGTTAGGGTCTTATATATGAACCAAAGAGAGGGAAAGATATTTTCTAATAAGGATTTAAGAGTTGCTTTTAACCATGCAATTAATAAGGAGAAAATGTTAAAGTCTATATCTAATGGCAGGGGGGCTATTTTACATTCCCACTTTACTCCAGTTTTAAAAAACTACTATAATAATAACTTAGAAAATTACTATGATTATAATGAGGAAAAGGCTAAAAAGCTTATTAAAAAATCTGGTTTTGATATAAGTAAGGAAATAGTTATGAAAACAGTTGTTGAAAATGAAATAGAGCAGGACTTGGCAGCCCTAATAATAGAAGATTTAGCCAAGGTTGGAATTACAGTTAAAAATGATCCAGTTCCTTGGAATGTTTACTATGAAGAGGTTTATAAGGACCACAACTATGACCTTGCCATCTTAAATGTTGTTGGTTATCCAGATCCTTTTAGGATGCTGTCTAGGTATGAAACTAATGCTAGTAGTAACCTACCAGGCTTTTCAAATGAAAGGTTTGATCAGATTCTAAGAGAAATTCAGGCTATGGATGACAAGGAAGAGGAAGTTAAATATTATAAGGAGCTACAAGAAATCTTAACTGAAGATGCAGTGGGAGTATTTACAATTGATCCAGGTATGTCAGTTGCCTTGAGTAAAAACTATAAGGGCTATAAAATAGCACCCTTTGCCTATGTTAATATACCCTCTGTAAAAAGGAGATAATATGAGCTTAATAAAGAGAGTGGCTAGCAGTCTTATAACAATAGTTTTAATTTGTATAATAGTATTTTTTATGTTTCAAATAATTCCAGGTAATCCAGTTCTTTCTCAATTGGGAACAGAAGAGATGGAAAATAACCCTGAATTGGCTGAAAAATTGTATAAGGAATTTAATTTGGATAAGCCTGTTATGGAAAGGTTTAAAATTTGGATGGGAAATACTTTAAGAGGGGACTTTGGTAAAAGTTTTATATATGGAAAACCAGTAGCCGAACTAATAAGGCAAAGATTTTCAGTTACCTTGGTTTTAACAGTTTTTGCTAGTATAATTACCCTGGTTTTTTCTATAAGTTTAGGCTTTATAAATGCTAGGGTTGAAAATGAAAATTTAGGTCTAGGCTTAAATATACTTTCACAATTAGGCTATGCAATTCCTAGTTTTTGGCTGGCTATAATTTTAATTTGGATATTTTCTTTTAAGCTAGGAATTTTATCTACAAGGGCTAGTATAGATTGGGCCTATCCAGGAGAAACACTTAAGTCTTTAATAATGCCAGTTATAGCCTTAAGTGTTGGTAATATAAGCATTATGGTTAGGTATTTAAATAATACTATAGCCCAAGAGAAAAATAGGGACTATGTAGTCCTGGCTAGGTCAAAGGGGATTTTGGATGATAAAATTTTAAGGAAACATATTTTTATAAATACCCTAATACCTTTAGTAACTGTAATGGGAATGGTTTTAATAAACTTAATTACAGGAAGTATTTTAGTTGAAAATGTTTTTAATATTCAAGGTATAGGCAGTCTATTAGTAGGAGCTATAAGGGATGGGGACTATCCAGTAAGCCAAACTGTTATTTTATTTTATTCAGTTTTAGTAGTTGGGATAAACCTCCTTGTAGATTTCCTATATTTGGTGATTGACCCAAGAATAAGCTTTAAGAAAAGGTGACGGAATGAAGAAATTAAATAATAGGAATTTTAAAATAGGTTTTATTTTAATAGGCTTAGTTTTTGTAATGTGCCTGGTATCTTTTTTTTGGACACCCTACCAGGCAAATGAAACCTCAAGTAATGAATTAGCCAAACCTAGTAAAGAACATATTTTAGGAACTGACCACTTGGGAAGAGACATACTTTCTAGGATAATGAAGGGGTCACAAATGACTTTTTTCATAGGGTTTTCAACCTTAATAATAGGGGGAAGTATGGGTATACTAGTTGGATTAGTAGCTGGTTATATTGGAGGAAGTTTAGATATTTTTTTTATGAGGATAGTAGATATTTTAATGTCTATACCTGGAACGGTTTTAATACTTTTAATAGTTGCTATTTTTGGAAGGGGTACCAAGCAGACTGTTGCAGCTATTTCAATAATGAACTTTCCTTCCTTTGTAAAAATAACCAGGTCAGAAGTTTTATCTTTAAAAGACCAAGACCATATAATGTGGGCTAAGGCCTTAGGTTGTAGTGATTTAAGAATAGTTTTTGCCCATATTTTACCAGACTTATTACCAGTTTTACTAGTAAGTTCAGCTATGAAGTTTTCAAGTTCAATAATGGCTGAAACAGGCCTTAGTTATCTTGGACTTGGAATCCAACAACCAGATCCTTCTTGGGGGAATATGTTAACAAGGGCCCAATCATCTATTATTTCAAGCCCTTTAAATGCAATAATCCCAGGTTTAATGATTACTATTTTCGTAATTGGGTTTAATTTACTATCAGATGGTTTAAGAGAAGCCTTGAAGATAAAGGAGGTAAGCTAGTGCTACTGGAAGTTAAAAATTTATCTGTTGATGTAGAGATTAAAAATAAGGAGTATCCTGCCTTAGTTGGCCTTAATTTTTCCATAAAAAAGGGAGAGATTATGGGAATAGTTGGTGAATCAGGATCGGGAAAAAGTATAACTGCTATGACTATACTAGGCTTACTTCCTAATAATTTTAAGTTGAAAAGTGGAGAGATTATCTTAGACGGTGTAGATCTTTTAAATCTAGGTTATAAGGAAAGAAGACAATTACTAGGAAGAGAAATGGCTGTAATATTTCAAAATCCTATGAATATGCTAAATCCACTTCTAACTATATATGACCAAATGGCAGAAATGCTTATGGTCCATAAGCAAAATTTACCTAAAAAAGAAATTAAGGAAAGGGTAGTAGAAGCCTTAATAGATGTGGAAATATCTAATCCTAGGGAAAGTATGCATAAGTATCCCCATGAATTTTCTGGCGGTCAGAGGCAGCGAATCTTAATTGCAATGTCAATATTAAATAGGCCGAAATTATTAATTGCTGATGAGTCTACAACAGCCCTTGATAAAATTGTTCAAAATAAAATCCTTAGGATTTTAAAGACCCTTTGTGAAAAATATGGCACTACCCTTATACTGATTTCTCATGACTTAGGTTTAATTGAAGAAATGACTAATAGTATGGTTATTTTATATGCTGGGAAAATTTTAGAACTTGGTAGGACTAAAGATCTTTTAAAGGGGGGCAAACACCCTTACACAATAGCCTTGAATAAGTCTTTGCCAGAAAATAACCAAAAGGGACAGGAACTTTTTACCATAGGAGGAAGGGTTCCAACTATAAGAGAAAAAAAGGAGAATTGTCCTTTTTATCCTAGGTGTAGTATAAGGCGAACTACTTGTTTAAGCCAGGCTATTAGACCTAGAGAGTATGAAGAAAATCATTTTGTTTATTGTTTAGAAGCGAGGTAGTTATGACTAAAAATAAAATACTTTCATGCCATAATATAAACAAGTCTTTTAAAAAGGCCAGAGGGAGTAGGGTCCATATAATAAAAGACCTATCATTAGATATATATGAAGAAGAAACTCTGGGTTTAGTTGGTGAATCAGGCTCAGGAAAATCAACCCTATCTAAGATACTGACCCAGCTAATAGGTCTTGATTCGGGAAAAATTATTTACAAAGGAAGGGATATAACTAAATTTAATTCAAGAGATAAAAGAAGATTAAAAAAAGATATACAATATATATTTCAAGACCCTAAGTCTGCTTTGAATCGGAAGAAAAAAATAGGCTGGTTGCTAGAAGAACCCCTAAAGGTTCATACGAAGTTAGACAAGGATGAAAGGTTGGAAAAAATATTAAAGCTTTTGGACCTAGTGGGCCTATCAGGAGACTATCTGGATGAATATCCAGGACGCCTATCAGGGGGCCAGGCTCAAAGAATAGCTATTCTTTGTAGTTTAATGAATAATCCAAGATTAATAATAGCAGATGAGCCAGTATCAGCCTTAGATGTATCAATCCAAGCTCAAATTTTAAATTTTTTGCAATTTCTAAAAAAAGAATTGAACCTGACTATGGTATTTATAACCCATGACTTAGCTGTTTGCTATTATATGGCAGATAGGGTTGCTGTAATGTATAGTGGGAGAATAGTTGAAGTTGGGAGGGTGGAAGATATATATAAAGATCCAAAACACCCATATACTAGGGAACTTTTGCAGGCAGGATTTAATAAAAACCTAGCTTGTGAAAGTAGTTTAAAAGATATAAAACTAGAGTTAAACCTGGTTAAGGACCACTGTGATTATCTTGAAAGGTGCCCTTATAGGTTGGAAAAGTGTAGTTTAAAAACACCAGGAGACTACGAGCTAGCTGGAGCTAGGAAGGTCAGGTGTTTTTTATATGAATAAAAGGATGGAAGCCCATCCTTTTTTTATTGCCAAGATTTTATTAATTGATAGATAGCATCCTCTAATTCTTCTTCTTTAATACCGCCAAAACCAATAATAATCCTTGGATTTTTATAATTAACTCTGGATGAGTAATATTTGCTTAGACCCTCTATATAGATATCATTTTTCTTGGCTAAGTTTACTAAATTTTCTTCAGTCTTATTAGACTTTACTTCTAAGATAAAATGAAAGCCAGCCTTGGAGTCTATTACCTTAAAGTTTTTATAAGCATTTAAAATAGAAATTATAGAATTTCTCTTACTATCATAAACCCCCCTCATTTTATTTAAGTATCTTTCAAAATATCCACCTTCCATAAACTTAGACAAGGCTAGCTGGTCCATATTAGGAACAGGACAGGTAAGGAAGGGCATATTTTCATTATATTTGGTTAAAAGTTCATCAGGTAAAACCATATAGGAAATCCTAAAGTAGGGAGAAATTGATTTTGAAAAGTTTCCTATATATATAACCCTGTCTAACTTATCTAAGGATTTCAAGGCAGGTATTGGGCGACCATAATACTTAAACTCACTATCATAATCATCTTCAATTATATAGTGGTTCCTTGTACTATTGGCCCAGTTTAAAAGTTGTAGCCTTCTATTAATAGGCATTATTACCCCCGTTGGAAATTGGTGGGAGGGGGTAATTAGGACAATATTAGCCTTGGACTTACTTAACTTTTTGTAAGAAATACCACTAGGATCAACAGTAATAGGTAGGTAGTCAATATTATTTTTTTCAAAAAGTTTGTAAAGGTCCTTATAACCAGGATTTTCAACAGCAAAAATAGATTTGCTAGGAAGTATATATAGGAGCATTTGCAACAAATATTCAGTACCTGAACTGATTATAATATTTTCGGGCCTGGTCCTAACATCCCTAGACTGCCTAAGATAATTTGTTATGTCATACCTTAAATCATAAAGCCCCTGGGGATCCTTTAAGTCCAACCAGCTTGAATTATTAACGACCTCAGCTACAAGTTTTCTCCAGGTATATTTAGGAAAGTAGTTAGTATCTGTTTCATTGATTTTAAAATTATACCTGTA
>JASLBE010000077.1 GCA_030146705.1 Tissierellales bacterium
TGAGACGTATACGATTGAAGCGAAAGCAATTATTAACGCAGCGGGTCCTTGGGTCGATGACGTTCGTGAAATGGATCACTCGAAACACGGGAAACATTTACAATTATCAAAAGGTGTTCACTTAGTATTTGATCATGCCGATTTCCCACTCGATCAAGCGATTTATTTCGATACACCAGATGGCCGTATGGTCTTTGCGATTCCACGCGCTGGTAAAACGTATGTTGGTACGACAGATACGTTTTATGAAGGCGACCCGAAACGAATGGTCGTCACAGATCAAGATCGCGATTATATTTTACGTGCGATCCATTACATTTTCCCATCGATCGATGTGACAGAAGAACATATTGAATCGAGCTGGGCAGGTGTCCGTCCACTCATTCATGAAGAAGGAAAAAATCCATCAGAAATTTCTCGAAAAGATGAAATTTGGGAATCTGACTCAGGTCTGATGACGATCGCTGGAGGAAAATTAACAGGTTACCGCAAAATGGCGGAAACGATTGTCGATCGTGTCGTGAAACGTTTTAAAAATGAAGAAGGCATTTTATACGGTAGTAGCCCGACGAAAGAGTTACGTCTTTCAGGAGGGGATGTAGGTGGTTCAGATGCATTTCCAGCATACGTTGCGGAACAGTCAAAAGTGCTCGTGCAAGCGGGTGTGAAACAAGAAGAAGCAGAAATGCTCGTTCATATGTACGGAAGTAACGCACCACAACTCGTGCCTTATATTGAAAACAATGAGACGAAATTACCGAATGCTTTATATGCTCAATTAATGTACGGCATTGACAACGAGTTAATTATTACACCGACGGACTTCTTCGCACGTCGAACAGGAGATTTATTATTCCGTTATCAACTCGTCGTTCAATGGAAAGATGAAGTAATCGACGTTATGAAACAAGTATTCGATTGGTCAGACGAAGTAACGAAACAATATAAAGAACGTCTCGAACTTGAAATGACACGCGCAAGCGAAGCGAATGAAGAATAAAGGAGAGCATGGACTTGGTGAACAATCAAACGATTTTACCCGCACTTCGTCAACTTGGCGATTTGCGGAAAATACTTGAAAGTTCTTATGAAACGTTCGTCGTTTTAGATATTCATATTAGCCAGCTCATGCACGTGCGCCGTGAAGCGAAAAAGTATGGAAAACGCATTTTCCTCCATGCCGATTTAATTCACGGCTTAAAAACAGACGATTACGGGGCGGACTTTTTATGTCACGACGTCCGTCCCGACGGAATCGTCTCTACGCGTGCCAATGTATTAAAAAAGGCGAAGAAAAAAGACATTATTGCGATCCAGCGGATGTTTTTGCTCGACTCACTCGCATTAGAAAAAAGTTATGCGCTCGTCGAACAAATTCAGCCGGATTATATAGAAGTTTTACCTGGAATTATTCCTGAAATGGTAGCTCAAGTTCGTGAAAAAACAGGTATTCCTGTCATTAGTGGTGGGCTTATTCAAACACCTGAACAGATCGACCGAGCACTTGAAGCAGGAGCAATTGCAGTCACTACATCAGACAAGTCTCTATGGAGACGATAAGGGGGAGTTATTGATGACAGGATTTTTTGGTGAGTTTGTAGGAACGATGATACTCATTATTTTAGGGGTAGGTGTCGTTGCTGGTGTCACACTGAACAAAACGAAATCTCATGCATCAGGCTGGATCGTTATTACACTTGCATGGGGATTAGGAGTAACGCTCGGTATTTATGCATCAGCACCATTTAGTGCTTCACATTTAAACCCAGCAGTAACGCTCGGTATGGCAGCGATTGGGGAGTTTCCAGTAGAGGAAATTATGCCATATATTATCGGACAAATGCTCGGAGCAATTGTCGGAGCAAGTATCGTATTTTTTGCGTATTTACCACATTTTTATGCAACAGACGATGCGACGACGAAGCTCGGCGTATTCGGAACGATTCCAGAAATTCGTTCACCGCTTGCAAACACATTGACAGAAATTATCGGGACATTCGTTTTAGTCCTTGCGATTTTATTTATCGGTGCGAATGAGTTTTCAGCTGGATTAAATCCGTTTATTATCGGTTTGTTAATTGTAGCGATCGGACTTTCACTCGGAGGACCTACAGGATATGCGATCAACCCCGCACGTGACTTAGGACCACGAATTGCACACTTCATTTTACCGATTCCAGGTAAACGTGATTCCGATTGGGGATACGCTCCAATTCCAATTATCGGGCCGGTCATTGGAGGAATTTTTGGTGCATTATTTTATCAACAGTTTTTCTTACAACAACCGACGATTTACTTTTGGATTGTCGCTGTTATCGTCTTATTAAGCTTCGTTGGAGCAATGCTTGAAGTGAAGAAAAAATTTGCAGCATAAGTTGAAGGAGGAAATACGATGGAAAAATATATTTTGTCATTAGATCAAGGAACGACGAGTACACGTGCTATTTTGTTTAATCAACAAGGGGACGTCCATTTTACGAGTCAACAAGAGTTTAAACAATACTTCCCACATCCTGGTTGGGTCGAACACGATGCAAACGAAATTTGGAGCTCTGTGTTAAGTGTGATCGCCGGTGTATTAACAGAACCGAATGTGTTACCGGAACAAATTGCTGGTATCGGGATTACGAATCAACGGGAGACGACGGTCGTCTGGGATAAACAGACAGGAGAACCGATCTATCACGCCATCGTTTGGCAATCTCGTCAAACCGAAGAAATTTGTGAACAGTTACGCGAAAGCGGTTACGAACAAATCGTTCGTGAAAAGACAGGATTACTCATTGATCCTTATTTTTCAGGGACGAAAGTAAAGTGGATTTTAGACAATGTAAAAGGGGCGCGTGAAAAAGCAGAAGCGGGTCAATTACTGTTTGGCACGATCGATTCATGGATCATTTGGAAACTGTCAGGCGGTCGCGTACACGTGACGGATTACTCGAACGCGTCTCGTACGTTAATGTACAATATCCACGAGTTGCAGTGGGACGAGGAGTTACTCGATATGCTCGGCGTTCCCGCATCGATGTTACCAGAAGTACGTCCTTCATCGGAAGTCTATACATTTACATCAAGTGATCATTTCTTCGGTCATGAAGTGCCGATCTCTGGCGCAGCGGGTGACCAACAAGCGGCGCTGTTCGGACAAGCGTGTATTGATGAAGGTATGGTGAAAAACACGTACGGAACGGGTTGTTTCATGTTAATGAATACAGGCGAAAAAGCGGTTCGTTCTGAAAATGGTTTGTTGACGACACTTGCTTGGGGACTCGATGGAAAAGTAACGTATGCATTAGAAGGAAGTATTTTCGTTGCAGGTAGCGCGATTCAATGGCTACGCGACGGGCTTCGCATGTTCCGCTACTCTCCTGAAAGTGAAGAGTATGCACGCCGCGTTGATTCTACAGATGGTGTTTATGTCGTACCGGCATTCGTCGGTCTCGGAGCACCTTATTGGGAAAGTGAAGCACGTGGTGCGATGTTCGGTTTAACGCGTGGTACGACGAAAGAGCATTTCATTCGTGCGACACTTGAGTCACTCGCTTATCAAACGAAAGATGTGCTCGATGCGATGGAAAAAGATTCGGGTATTTCATTGAAAAAATTACGCGTCGATGGAGGCGCAGTAGCGAACAATTTCTTAATGCAATTTCAAAGTGACTTGCTCCAAGTTCCGGTTGATCGTCCAGTCATCAAAGAGACGACAGCGCTTGGGGCAGCGTATCTTGCAGGTCTAGCTGTTGGATTCTGGAAAGATACAGAAGAAATCGCCAAACATTGGCATTTAGACCATCA
>JASLBE010000076.1 GCA_030146705.1 Tissierellales bacterium
CGGGCCTGAGCAAGAAGGTAACCGTTGTGCAATATCCCGATAAGTACGTTACAGCCTTTACCTCCAGTGGCTTTGTCAACGCTTACGACAAGCGTGTTCGCCCCAATGTTGACTTTAGATTTCATGTCACACTGGGCCGAAAGGGAGTAACCGACGCCATACAAAACAATACCACCATCTATAAGGTAAAAGTCTTGGTGCCAAATAAGAATGAGAGTGTCGGCCTGACGATTTACAATAATCCTGAAGCAAAGAGTAAATACCTCAGAACAAAGCGAGAGAAGGAGAATAACCACATTATCTCCCCTGAGTTTATCATCGCTTCTCAGTATGGCATCTCCAATAAACTTCCTCAATATGGCAATAACCCTGCCATATGGGTGCGAAGCAAATATAATTCTAGCACTACAATCTATAGCACTAATTTTGGACCTTATAACTCACCTAAGTATGCCAATGGATATGGACGCTATAGACGTAAAGATTATTACTGGGACGGCTCAACAAAGTATAGCACCAATGAAACACATTACACAGGAGATTATGCAGGAGAAGACAGGTGTTACCACTACTTTGAAGATGAGTATGGCGCAGACGGCGATTACTGGGAAAACTTCATCAATACAAATGGAGATGTGGTGAGTCAAAAGTTGTGGAAGAGCTTCAAGCACAAAGGCCGCTGGCGTTTGCCCACAGTAGCGGAGCTCAAATACATCAACTCCCTGCAAAAAAAAGCGGGTAGTGCAGTCAAAAAACTGCTTCAAGGCGACGTCTATTGGACAGCCGAAACAGGAGTAGCCTTTAGCTTAAGTCAAGATAAGACCGTCATACCTGAGAATGGTCAGGCCTTTGTCCGTTGTGTGTTTGATACTTGGTATTATAAATAAGAACTGATTATGAAACAAACCTATACATATATATACAGCCTTATACTCGGGCTATTTGTACTAGCAGCCTGCAGCACCGATGCTGTAGAAGGCCTAGAAAAAGAGCTCGATACAGAGAGCTTTGTGGCCGATTTTAATTTGGCCATCCCCGTTCACCAACAGCTACGTACACGCTCTGGGCTAGACGAGCTCAGCAGCCTCAAGCTCTTGGTGTTCGACGAGAACCAACAGTTTCTGTATAGTCGTACAGCCATTCTAAAAAGCATCGTAGCTGTAACAGACGAGAACTTCTACCCCCCAAGTGCTCAGAAACCGAGCCAAGTGCTCACCTATTCGGTACGTTTGCTCAAGAGTGAAGAAGCCCGTACCATCCACTTTATAGCCAACTACGATTGGTCTGGTTTTAAGCAAGATTACTTCTTGCAAGGAATAGATGCAGGGCAGGTAGTAGGGGCTTTGGAGAGCAAAGAAGAGGTGTTTTGGCAGTCCAAAACCTTTGGTCAGCTCACTCACGAAACCTTTACGCGTGAGGCCATACAGCTGCTACGCAACCAAGCCCTCATCTCTTTGGAGCCAGCTACTAATCTTACCGACTTCGAGCTGACGGGCTATGCAGTGTACAACCACTACGATCGAGGCACAGTAGCCCCCTTTGGCTGGGATGAAAGCAAGCAAGAAGCCTATTTCCCAAGCCAGCCCACTGAGCCCACCATACCCAGTGAAGCTCAGTTTGTGCACCAGGCTCAGCTGGGCTTGCAAGCCATAGGCGTGTTTGAACATCAAAATCACAACAAGGCCTCCATCTATGTGGTGTTTAAGGGCAGGTATAAAGGAGGAGCAGAAACCTATTACAAGCTCGACCTAAAGAAAAAACAAGAACACACCCAGGGGCAGCCCCAGCTCTACTCGGTAGTGCGCAACACACACTACCGCATTAAGCTAAGTAGCGTCAGTTCAGCTGGCTACAAAACACTGAGCGAGGCACTAGCACAGCCTGCAGGCAACAATATCTATGGCTCTATCGAGCTGGGTGAATACCCTTTGGTGTCCGATGGAAGCTCCATACTCGAGGTAAGCAAGGTGTGGGAGGCCTTGGTGCACCAAAACCAGGAGTTCAAAGCCAATGTACATTACTCCAAGGGAATCTCTCAGGTAAAGCTTATTCCCTCCTGGGGAGCTGATGACCCTTACCTCTATCCCTTGTCACAGACCAAGCTCGGCACCCACGATGCCCAGCTCACGGTCAAGATGAAAAAGGTACCCACCGATCGCTACCTCGACTACACCATCGATGTGGTAGCCGACACAGGCAAGGGCTACTACCTCACCCGTAAGATCCATGTGCTAGCACGCTCACCCTACGATTTTAAGTTGAAGTTTGAGCGAGCTAGCCCCACCGACCGAATGAATTTTAACTTGAAGTTTACCATCCCCAAAAACTTCAACAAAGACCTCTTACCCTTCGAGTTTGAATTTTTTATCTGGAACGGTACCCCACAGCAGAACATGGATATTGTACTCAAGGGTACAAATGTGTATTATAAATACAAGATCACCAAAGCCTCTGATATAGGCAAGGAGCTGGTCTTCAAGTTTAGGCGAAACACCATGCAACACTCCATCAATGGTGTATTCTCTAGTGATTATACGCATGAGCTTAAGCTACATGGAGATAATTATTAACCACACAGCCAGCAACGCATCCCCCAACCTAAGAAAAGCCTGTTTAACCCTTGGAGTTAAACAGGCTTTTCTATTACACAAAACTAAAACAGTAATAGGGTGTTTATTTTATGAAGCCACCCCTGCTTCAATAGTGTAATTAAAATCTGAAAAAAAATTATAGAAAAAGACCAAATTGTAAAAAAACAATTTATAGAAAAAAAGAAAATAAGAGGGAACTTTTGACGATTATGTACAATATCAACCTTATATTCATCTCCCTCTTATTTTTCTTAAAAAAAAATAGTTAAAGGTTTTTAGGGTTATCTTATTCGATATAATCGGTATCTTTAATTCATTGATGACAAGATAGCCTATAGTTTGGGATGATTTATTTATAAAAACGGATAAAAAATAACTATTATACCCTAGAATTGTTTACAAGAGTTAAATTATATTTTAATAGCCCTTTTATAGTCCATTAAAACTAAAATCACTTAGATTAGAACACAAAAAACAAACACTCAGCCAAGATGAAACCTAGCGTATTTGTAGAACACAGTCATAGCACACAAGCACAAAATCGAGACACAGCCCTGCAAGCCGTCCTTGCCTCACGCTACGCCATAGGGCTCTGTACCCAGGGGCAGTGTCAGCTCCACATCAATGGCATCGACTATCCCTACCAGCAAGGCGACTGCCTCTGCATCGTGCCCGACAGCCAGGTGCAGGTCACCGACTACTCCCCCGACTACCGTGGAGTCTATGTCATCTTTGAGCCCGAACTTGTGCAGCTCCTAGCCCGTCCGCAAGACAGCTTTATCTACCGTAAGCTCCTGCAGCAACCCATCTGCCAGCTCGACACCGAGCTCACCTACCTGATGCAAAAATACATCGAACTCATCGAAACCTACCTCCAGAGCAGCAGCAAAAAGAGCCACAATCAGCTCTCCTTCAAGCTCCTGCTCGAATCGTTTCAGCTCAAGTTCTATGGCCTCTTTGTAGCCCAGGCCACCCTCAACTTTAGCAAGAACAACTTCGAAGCCATTCAAGCCGACTACAACTTGTTTGAATCCTTTCTCAATGACATCTATATGTACCACAAAGAAGAGCGCAGCGTCGAATTCTATGCCAGCCGCCTAGGCCTGAGCCCTAGAAAGCTCAGCCTGCGCATCAAAAAAATATCGGGCTATCCTGCCAAAAGATGGATCAATGAAATCAGCATCAGCACCGTCAAATCACTCTTGATCGAGACCGAACTCTCACTCAAAGAGATTGCAGCCGAGCTCAACTTCTCCTCCGCCTC
>JASLBE010000011.1 GCA_030146705.1 Tissierellales bacterium
TTCTGCCACAGTTCATTTAGTTGAAAAAGGACAAACTGGTAGGGTTAATAATTTAAGGTTAGGAGAAGCTTTAGTTTCCGGTAAAGAGCCTTCTTATGATAAAATAATAGAAGGTACAGAAAATGATGTGTTTAATTTAGAAGTGGAAATAATAGAAGTTAAAGAAAAACCAACTTATCCAATAGGAACTATTGGTAAAGATGCCTTTGGACAAATACCTACTTTTGAGGATAAGGGAATTAGGAAGAGGATGATTTGTGCAGTAGGTAAGCAGGATATTGACTTAGATAGTATGCATCCAAATGATGAAAAAATAACTATTTTTGGTGGAAGTTCTGACCATTTAATTGTAGATGGTACTGATAGTGATATTGATTATAAGGTTGGAGATAAGATAAGTTTTAGGTTAGGATATGTTTCTATATTAAGAGGTATGACCTCTGAATATGTAGAAAAAGAATTGATTAGATAGGGTGATTATTTGGATTTTTTTAGTATGAATATGCAGGCGAATATAGATGAAAATGCTCCTTTAGCAGATAGGCTAAGGCCTAAGACCTTAGAGGAATTTGTTGGGCAAGAGCACTTGCTTGGCAAGGATAAGTTTTTAGAAAGGTCGATTAGGGCTGATAGGATAACATCTATGATTTTTTACGGACCACCTGGAACAGGGAAAACTACTTTGGCTATGATAATTGCTAATAATACTAATATGATTTTTAAGAAACTTTCAGCTGTTACATCTGGAGTCAAGGATATAAGGGAGGTAGTAGCTGAGGCAGAGGAAGCCTTGAAGTTTTACAATAAGAGGACTATTTTATTTATAGATGAAATTCATAGATTTAATAAGTCACAACAAGACGCCCTATTACCCTTTGTAGAAAGAGGAGTTTTAATTTTAATAGGTGCTACTACTGAAAATCCTTACTTTGAGGTTAATAAGGCATTACTGTCAAGGGTTATGGTCCTTGAATTAAAACCTTTAGGAGATGAAGCTATTAGGAAACTAATAAACAAGGCTTTGGAAGAAAAAAAGATGAAAAGTTTAAATATTCATATTAAGGAAGAGGCAATTGATTATTTAATAAAGATGGCCAAGGGAGACGGTAGGACTGTATTAAATTCTTTAGAGATTGCAGCTTTTTCTACTGAAAAAAATGACCAAGGCATAGTCACACTAGACTATGAAGTTATGAGCAATTCTATCCAGTATAAGGTTGCCAAGTATGATAAAGATGGAGATGAACACTACGACACTATCTCTGCCTTTATAAAAAGTATGAGGGGGTCAGACCCAGATGCAACCTTATATTGGCTAGCTAAAATGATATATGCAGGTGAAGACCCTAAGTTTATTGCTAGAAGGATAATTATAGCAGCCTCTGAAGATGTTGGAAATGCAGATCCTAATGCATTAACAGTGGCTGTTTCTGCATTTAATGCAGTAAATATAATTGGAATGCCTGAGGCTAGGATTATTCTATCCCAAGCAGCACTTTATATAGCCAATGCTCCTAAATCAGATGCGGCATATAGGGGGATAGATTTGGCCTTAGAAGATATAAGAACAGAGAAAATAGGGTCTGTACCTAAGCATTTAAAAGATTCGCATTATCAGGGGGCTAAAAAATTAGGATATGGACAAGGATATAAAAATCCGCACAAGTATAATGAAAAAATAGACCAAGAATATTTGCCAGATGAGTTAAAGCATAAAAAATATTATTATCCTAAAAAATCCTAATAAATTAAAATTTATTTAAAAGGGGAGAGGGTATGAGTAGAGATAACACTCAGCATAGTAGTGAGGCAAAGTTAGAAAGGACAATGAAAATACACCAAGTTGTAATGCTTAGTATTGGTGGAACAATTGGTACAGGACTTTTTATTGGGTCAGGATATGTAATTAACCAAGCGGGGCCTGGAGGAACATTTTTAGCTTATGGCTTTGGGGCCTTGGTTATGTATCTTATGATGTTATGTTTAGGAGAACTACTAGTTGAAAAACCTGTAGCTGGAAATATACAAGCCTATGCTACGGAATTAATAGGACCAAGTGCAGGCTTTAGTATTGGTTGGATTAAGTGGCTTGGTTATGCTGTTACTATTCCAACGCAATTAGTTGCATCGTCTATTATTATGGGCAATGTTATGCCAAATGTAAATCCTATGGTTTGGACAATTGTTTTTACGGCCTTACTATTTATGTTAAATACAAGGTCTGCAGAAGACTATGGGTCTTCATCTTTTATTTTTAGTAGTTTGAAGTTAATTTTTATTGTAATATTTATAATTGTTGGCTTAGGAATGATTACTGGTTTAATAGGCAAGGGTGGACCTATTGGTCTTAAGAACTTTACAAATGATGGAGGCTTATTTCCCAAGGGTGGCCTACCAGTTATAATGTCAATGATGTCAGCGGTTTTTGCCTATAGTGGGGCGGATATGTTTGCAGCTGCAGCCAGTGAAAGTGAAAATCCAGAAGAGAACCTACCTAAGGCGATAAACGCTTCTATATGGGGGTTGATTATAACCTATATGGCTACACTATTTGTTTTAATAGCTATATTACCTTGGAGGGAGGCAGGTTTAACTAGTAGTCCATTTGCCTTAATATTTAGCCAGGTTGGGCTTAAGTCAGCAGAGCTTGTTGTAAATATTTTTATACTGACATCTGCACTTTCATCAGCAAATGCCCATGTTTATTCTTGTATGAGAATACTTTGGTCAATGGGAAATTACAACCAGGCACCTAAGGTATTAGCCAAGGTAAATAAGAAGAAGGTTCCTATGAATGCCTTAATAGCAACAATGGCATTTTCAGCCTTTGCAGTTGTATCATCAGTTTTATCACCAGACTTAGTCTACTTATTTTTAACAGCTATAATAGGAATTAGTGAAATAATAATATATATTTTATACGGAGTATGCCTAATGTTATTTAGGAGGAAGTATATAGCTGAGGGGAATAGGGTTTCAGATTTAAAGTTTAAGGTTCCCCTATATCCATTAACACCAATATTATTAATAGTTCTATGTATTACTATCTTTGTAGGTATGTTTTTTGACCCATCACAACAATTAGCATTAAGGACAGGAATTCCAACATTTACCCTACTATATTTAGGGGCTGTAATTTATCAGAAAAAAACAGGTAAACTATCTACAAAACCAATTGAAGAAGTTTAATATTAATTAAAAGCAAGGTCTTAGACTTTGCTTTTTTTATTATAAATATTATATAATAATAGTGGGTTTAATTACTTTGAAAATAAAAAAGATTTAGATAAGGGGATATGAATGTTTAAGGAAGATAGTTTTAAACATGTGGTTATTGTAGATAATAAGGGCAGGGTAATTTACTTTACAGAAAATAACTTACCTGTATATGACCTAAAAAAAGATGAAATCATGGGTAATAGCATAGGTAGGGTATATATGAACCTAAATGAAAGTAATAGTTCCTTAATAGGGGCTGTAACATCAGGAGTTACAGCTAGTAACCTAAAGCAGGGGCTGGAAACAAAGAAGCGTAAAATTGTAAACCAGGTTGGTAATACCTATCCATTAATTGAAAATAATAAGATTATAGGGGCTATTGAATTTTCTAATATAATTAGCGAAAAAATTATTAGGCAGTCTGATATAGGGGGTAATAATTTTTTGCCATATAAGACCAATGGGACTAGGTATGCTTTAGATGATATAATAACTAGGAATAAAGATATGATTGACCTTAAAAATAAAATAATAAGGGTTGCTAGGACTAACTCGAATATAATGATTTACGGTAAGACTGGAACAGGTAAGGAGTTAGTTGCCCAGTCAATCCACAATGAAAGTCCTAGGAGGGATGGACCTTTTATTTCTCAAAACTGTGGAGCCATGCCTAGTAATTTAATAGAAGGTATTTTATTTGGAACTGAGGTTGGTGGGTTTACTGATGCTAAAGATAAGCCGGGACTTTTTGAGCTAGCTAATGGAGGAACCTTATTTTTAGATGAGATAAACTCCCTTGATATGGAGGGGCAGGTAAAGCTTTTAAAGGCTCTTGAAGAAAGAAGGGTAAAAAGAGTTGGAGGACTTAAGGAGATTCCAATAGATGTTAGGATTGTTGTTGCAACTAATGAGGATCCAAATAAATTACTAGATGAAAGTATTATGAGGTCAGATCTTTATTATAGGTTGTCTGTTGTTCAACTTAGGATTCCTGAGTTAAGGGAGAGGAAGGAAGACATTGAGTATTTGGCTAATTATTTTATAGACCAATATAATGATGAGTTTAATTTAAATATAGCTTATATTGACAAGGAATTATTAAGTATATTTAAGGCTTACTCTTGGCCTGGAAATGTTAGGGAGTTAAAAAATGTTATTGAATCAGGATTTAACTTAGTTGAAGGTAATAAACTTACTTTAAATGATGTACCTGAAAGCATAGTTAAGTACCAGCCTAGGGAGAAAAACTTTAATGGTTTGAAGGACTATTTAGATAGTTCAGAAAAAAAGATAATACTTTCTGCCTACGAAGCTAATGAAAAAAGGTTGACAGCAACAGCTAACTATTTAAAAATTTCCAAGCAACTACTAAGGTATAAGTTAGATAAATATAAGGAAAAATAAGCTGGCTAGGGTAAAAAATATTTTACGAAATAAAATATTTTTTACTTTTAGTCAGTTTCTTATTTTTTTATACCAAGGATAAGAGTGTGGAAATCACACATTCTTACAAATATTTAGAAAATTATAAATACTGGCATAGATATTGCAATTGTATATAGGTGATCAATTTAAAATATCTATCAAATTTAAGAGGGGGAAAATTTTATGCAAACAATTAATGTGGCAGATAGGATTGAGGAAATAGCAATAAGGTTAACAGAAATTTTAAGTGTATCTGAAACTAAGGGTGAAGTTGAAGTTTCTGAAGAAGTTTTTAAAATATTCTCGGAAATGGATTATTACAAAGAAAATCCCAATGATTTAAGGTATATAGAAGTTCCAAATGACGAACTAGGAAGAAAGTCCGTAATGGCTATTTTAAGGGGTAAAAAAGGGAATAGCAAGGAAACAGTTGTAATGATTGGACATACTGATAGTGTTGGTATATCGGACTATGGTAACCTAAGGGACTATGCCCATAAACCACATGAGTTAGCAGAAAAATTTAAGGAAATAAAACATACTTTAAGAGAAGAAGTACAAAAAGACCTAGAGTCAGGAGACTACTTATTTGGTCGTGGTATTTTTGATATGAAAATGGGAGACGCTATAATAATGGGGATAATGGAACATATTTCCAAGGACCTTGAAAACTTTGAAGGGAATTTAATTTTTGTTGCAGTTTGTGATGAAGAAGTAAATTCAAAAGGTATGTTAAGCTCTGTACCAGAACTTGTAAGGTTAAAGGAAGAAGAAAACTTTGAATATTTAGCCCTTCTAGATACAGACTATGTGACAGAGGAGTATCCAGGGGATGAAAATAAATATGTTTATGTAGGGGCAGTTGGTAAACTAATGCCTTCCTTCTTTGTTGTAGGTAGGGAGACCCATGTTGGAGAATCTTTTGGTGGAATTGATCCTAACCAAATTGTTGCAGAAATTACTAGGAAGATTAATCTGAATACTGAATATTGTGATGTAGTTGATGGGGAAGTTTCTCTGCCACCGATTACTTTAAAACAAAGGGATTTAAAGCCAGAATATACAGTACAAATAGCAAAAACAGCCAATGTATTTTTCAATTATGCTACCCATTCTAGTACTCCAGATGAGGTGTTGCAAAAAATGATAAAGGCTGCAGATGAAGCCTTTAATAATGCCATAGAAAGTTTAAATACGAATTTTAAAAACTTCTGTAAGTTAGCAGGTAGAGAATATACAAGGCTACCATGGAAGTCAAATGTTATATCCTATGATGAACTTTACGATATGGTAAAAGAAGAACTAGGAGATGAGCTTGATAGAAAACTTGCAGACTATGAAAAAGAGCTTATGGCTAATGATGAAATAGATGAGAGAGAGCATTCTTTAAAAATGGTAGAATTTGTCCATAACTTATGGTCTAATAGGGAGCCTGTGGTTGTAGTTTACTTTACTCCTCCATATTATCCACATGTATATGTAGAGGGTAAGGACGAAAAAGATAGGAGGCTTTTAGATTCTGTTAAAAAAGCGGTTGATACTACTGAGACAGATTATAAGGTAGTTTATAAGAAATTCTTCCCAGCTATAGCAGATATATCTTATGGGGCAGCACCTAAGGATCCAAAAATAATTGCAGCCTTAAAAGATAATATGCCTGGATTTGGTAGCAAGTATAATCTTCCATTAGAAGATATGCAAAAATTAGACCTGCCTGTTTTAGATATAGGGTCATTTGGTAAGGATGCCCATCAATTTACAGAAAGGGTTCATGTAGATTATTCTACAAGGGTTGCTCCAGTACTAGTTTATAAAACTATTATGAACTTACTTGGCAATGACTATTAGGAAGTTTTAAGAATATTATGGGGCTTTAAAGGTCCCATAATATTTTACAATTTAATATAGGGCTTAATTAAATCTGTCAGTAAAAAAATCTAAAGAGGGGGATAAATTATGGCAGAGAAAAAAGATATTGGTTCAAATATTATGGAGAAGTCGGAAGGATCCTTAGAAAGATCAATGAAACCACATCAGATAATGATGATTGGTGTCGGTGGAACAATTGGTACGGGACTCTTTATAGGGTCTGGGTATGTTATAAACCAAGCAGGACCTGGGGGGACTTTTTTAGCATATGGATTTGGGGCTTTAATAATGTATTTAATGATGAGGTGTATGGGGGAACTCCTAGTGGAAATGCCAGTATCTGGAGGAATCCAAGCTTATGCTACTGAATTTATTGGAGACAGTATGGGTTTTACAATAGGCTGGGTAAAATGGTTGTCTTTGGCTATTACGATCCCATCCCAACTAGTTGCTAGTAGTATTATACTTAAAAATATATTTCCAACTGTCCACCCTATTGTATGGACAATTGTATTTTCCTTAGTTTTATTTAAACTTAATGCAAAACCTGTAGAAGAATATGGTTCTTCATCTTTTTGGTTTAGTAGTATTAAATTTATACTAATAGTTGTATTTTTTGTAGTTGGATTAGGAATTATAACTGGGATCGTAGGAAATGACCCAGTAGGCTTAAGTAATTTTACAAATGACGGAGGCCTATTTCCAAATGGGATGAAGGCAGTTGTAATGTCAATGATGACGGCAGCCTTTGCTTATGGAGGAGCAGATATGATTGCAGCAACTGCTGGGGAAAGTGAAAATCCAGAAAAGGATTTACCAGTATCGATTAATTCAACAATTTGGGGGCTTATTTTAGCCTATGCAGCTTCCTTATTTATATTGGTGGCAATTCTTCCTTGGAGGAGTTCTGACCTAATGGGAAGTCCTTTTGCCTATGTTTTTAGGGAGGCAGGCCTAGGAAAGGCAGAGTTAGTTGTAAATATTGTAGTTTTAACATCTGCTTTATCATCAGCCAATGCATTTGTTTACTCCAGTACTAGGACTTTAATGTCTATGGGGATTTATAAACAAGCACCGGCCTTTGTTTCAGAAGTAAATGAAAGTAAAATACCTATGAATGCCCTAATAATAACTATGCTATTTGCAATAATAGCTGGGGTTGGAAGTGTTTTATCACCAGATAAATTATATTTATTTTTAACTTCTCTAATAGGAACAAGTAATATATTTATATATATCTTGTA
>JASLBE010000035.1 GCA_030146705.1 Tissierellales bacterium
TATGTCAGATAAGCATTTAATTTTAGTAGTTGAAGATGAGGAACCTATTAGAAAGTTTATAAAGATAAACTTAGAGAGGAATGGTTTTGAGGTTTTAGAAGCTGGTACAGGGGAGAAAGGATTAGAACTTGCCAGGGAAAGAGAAGTAGACTTAGTGGTTTTAGATATTATGTTGCCAGGAATTGATGGGTTTGAAACTTGTAAAATTTTGAGGGAGGAACATCCTAATATAGGTATAATAATGCTTACAGCTAAGTCTCAAGATATTGATAAAATCATGGGGCTTGAGTATGGGACAGATGATTATATGGTAAAGCCCTTTAATCCTATGGAGTTAGTATTAAGAATCAGATCTTTAATAAGAAGAATAGACCCAGATGACAATATGGAAAATGAAAATTTTATTCTTAATGGACCTTTCAAAATGGATATTTATTCAAGGAGATTTTTTAAAGATGATATAGAGATTGAATTAACTCCTACTGAGTTTTCAATAATTAAACTTTTTATAGAAAACCCAGGTAAGGCCTTTAGTAGGGATGAAATTTTAAATACTATTTGGGGTTATGATTTTGTAGGAGACTCAAAGATAGTTGATGTAAATATTAGGAGAATAAGATCTAAAATTGAAGATAATTCAAGGAATCCTAAGTACATAGAAACTATATGGGGAGTGGGATACAGGTGGACTAAAAACTCATAGTGGAGGATATTACAATGAAAATGAGTATAAAGAAAAGATTAACAGGTAATTTTATGTTAATCATTTTAATAACAGTTTTGATATTAGAGGCAGTTCTTCTTAATGCTGTAAAACAATATCATTATAATTCAGTAGAATCAATACTTTCGAATAGGATAATTTTTTCAGCAAACTTTTATTCTAGGTATTTTAGAAATTCTAGCTTAGAGGACTTAGTTATAGATGACGTAGATGTTTTTTGGCAGCAGACCAAGGCCCAAGTTCAAATAATAGATTTGGATAAAAATGTACTTATGGACTCAATAGGGGTTCGCTATGAAAAAAATAAAATTGATTTACCAGATGTAAATAAGGCCTTAGAAGGTAAGAAGGCCAGTTGGACAGGAAATGTAAGCTATTCAAGTGAACCAGTTATGTCAGTTGCCTACCCTTTAAGAATTGACGGAGAGGTTATAGGTGTCTTAAGATTTGTTACTTCCTTAGAACAGACAGATGAAATAATTTCAAATATTTCTAAGATTTTAATTTTACTAGGTGTAGTAGTAGTAGCAATTTCAGGACTCTTAAGCATATTTTTAGCCAATACTATAAGCAAACCTTTAGAAGAAATTATAGGGGTAGCTGAAAAGATGGCAGATGGGCAATTAAAGGTAAGGTCAACTAAAAGGTTTGATGATGAGATTGGTAAGCTTTCTGATACTTTAAATTATATGGCAGAGGAATTGCTTAAAAAGGAACAACTTAAAAATGATTTCGTATCTTCCATTTCTCACGAGTTGAGAACGCCTTTAACTTCCATAAAAGGCTGGGCCATAACTTTAAAGTCTAGTGATATTGTAGCAAAAGATCCTTTAATGAAGGATGGATTAGATATTATAGAAGAGGAAAGTGATAGGCTTAGTAAAATGGTGGAAGAACTTTTAGACTTTTCAAAATTTGCTTCAGGAAGAATAACTTTAAACAAAGAAGAAGTTTTTTTACAGGAAATACTTTTACAGGTTTACAAACAGTTAAAACCTAGGGCAAGGGAAAAAAATATTAATTTTGTATTGGATATAGATTCAGAAATAGAAACCTTAATAATAGATGAAAATAGGATAAAACAAGTTCTTATTAATCTGTTAGACAATGCTTTAAAATTTACTCAAGAGGATGGGGAAGTTATATTAAGATCAGCTAAAAAAGATGATGAAATATTAATTCAGGTCATTGATAATGGTCCAGGTATATCTTCTGATGACCTACCTTATATAAAGGAGAGATTCTATAAGGGAAAAGATAGTCATTCAAATACAGGACTAGGTCTTTCAATTTGTGATGAAATTGTTTCCCTTCATAATGGTAGGATGAAAATAGATAGTGCTATAGGTGAGGGTACTATTGTTAATATATATTTAAAAGATTGTAAGGAGGGAGGAAATGAATAGGAGATTATCTTTAATTTTTTTATTAATATTTACTTTATTTTTATCGGGATGTGATATGCAAAGAAATGTTGAAATGTCAGATAACATAGAAGCGCCTGAAAATCTAAAACCTCCCTTATCAGGAAAATGGACAATTGAATCATATAATATGTTAGACTCATCAAAAATATCAGAAGAAGCAGCAAGCACTTATTTAGGAAGGGATGTTATTTTTGATAAGGACTTGGTAGTTGTTGGATCAGAGTATACAACAGAGCCGATTTTTAAAATAAAAAATGTAAAGGCTGGAGATTATCTAATATATAATTATAAGGTAAACTCTAAATTTTTAGAAATAGAAGACGATTATATTGAAGTAGTATCAGTAACAGGCAAGGAGCAGTTTTTTTATGAGTTTATAAAGCATTCAAAGGATAGGATAATTGTTAATATTGATGGAGTGTTTTTTACCCTGAGAAAGGTTACTGATGAGATAAGTCCTGACTTAATTGAAGAATACTATACTGATGAAAAAAAAGAAAGTTTAAATGGCAAGCTAGAGACTAATTATGTGGAGGAAAGTAAAACAGGACTTTTATTAGGGTTAAAATCCTTAGATGAAAGATCTAGTTTAGAAAACTGGAACTATAGGACAATTTTTCTTAGGTTTAAAGATAATGAGCTAGTTAGTTCCTATCAAAAAAAGGATTTATTTTTGCCAAGAAAAAATGGTTTCTGGACTGTTGGAGTGGATCGCTCAGAGTTGGAAGATCAAGTAATTGATAATATTTATACTGAACCCATGCAGAAAAAGGTTACAGGTTCTAGAGGAGAAGATATATCTAACTATGATTTATCTTTAAAAAATATCTTATATTTAAACTCTAACTATATTTCTATAGAAAAAATAGATAAGGAATCTAGAAAATTCGAATTCTATCCCTTGGATAGTGTAAACAAGGGCAAGCCTATTAAACTTTCAGATATAATAGGTGAAAAAGCTGAAACTGCCTTTGTAGAAGGAATATATAAGGATAATTTCTTAAAGAATATAAAAGCATCTGATATAGAAATAAATGAATACAACTTTGGAATTTTTAGAAGAAATGGGCACTGGACATTAAAAGGTAGGGTAGATTTAAACAGACAGGATGAACATAAATACAAGGATTTTTATATAAATGCTCTCCTACCCAAGGAGATTATATCTTACGATGATTTAAGTATACCCTGGTCAGAAATAAAAACTAATGTATCTGAAGCAGTAGATGTCTTTGTTTCACCAAATAATAGTGTTCTAGTTGTTCAAACTTATAATGAACTTTTAGTTTATAATTATAGGAATGGAAATATAGATATAGAACCTATGGCTAGGTTAAAATTAAAGCCTAATGAAACTATAGTTATGAAAGAGTGGGCTATAGGAAAGTATCCAAGTAGTTGGGAAGAAGAATTTTTAAAAACTGAGTTTGATTTAATAGAAGTTAATTAAAGGAGGGGATGGTTTGGAAAACTATATATTAGCATTTGATCAAGGTACTACCAGTTCTAGGGCGGTTCTTTTTAATAGTCAAGGTAAGGTAATAAAGATATCACAAAATGAGTTTAATCAATACTATCCTGAGCCAGGTTGGGTAGAACATGATCCAATGGAAATTTGGGGCTCCCAGTCAGGAGTGGCAAGGGAGGTTATAGAGACTAGTGGTATAGATATCGAAAGAATAAAGGCTATAGGAATTACCAATCAAAGGGAGACAACCATAGTTTGGGATAAAAATACAGGTATTCCTATCTATAATGCAATTGTATGGCAGTGTAGAAGAACAGCAGATATATGTGAGGAGTTAAAAAATAAGGGCTGGACAGACTATATAAAAGAAAATACAGGTTTGGTTATAGATGCCTATTTTTCAGCAACAAAGGTTAAGTGGATTCTAGACAATGTGGAAGGCGCCAGG
>JASLBE010000031.1 GCA_030146705.1 Tissierellales bacterium
CCGTTACTTACTCTTACCTTGGCCCAGCCAGTCGCCCTATAGTCTGCAACCTTAGCATTGTTTTCACTATAAATTCTCCTATAGGATCTTATATTATTTCCATACTTGTCAAGACTGTCTAGCTTAACTGGATCATCAGAGTGAATAACTTGTGGCTCATCATAGCCCTTAACATTGCCAACATACAAGGCTATATGGGTTGCCTCTCCAGCATGTTTTAAATCATAGGCTACAATATCTCCAGGCCTTAAGTCTGACTTACTAATTTTTTTACCAAAGTTTTCCATATTGGCAGGTCCCATAGGTACCAAGTGGCCTATTGCCTCCTTATAAACATACCAGACAAAACCATCACAGTTAAAACCTAGTTTAGGGTCGTGTTCCCCATGCTTATATTTAGCTCCTTCTAGCTCTAAGGCCTTGTCAACGACCTTTTTCAATTCTGGGTCCAAGCCCTTATTGTCTTGTTTTGCAGCTAAAACTGAATTATTGCCGATAACTAAAACTGCAACCAAAACAAGGACTAGGAGATTTTTGCTTAACTTGCTTAACTTATTATTTCTCATTTCTCCTCCTTTAAATTTCGCTACATCCTTCTAATTATCATTATATCAAAGGCCACTTACATTAAAGTATATGGACAAAACTATACCAGATAAAGACTTCCCTACCAGCTTCAAAAAATCTGTAATAGTCTCCCATGGAAACCACATTTATCAAATCACCAGCTTTTTTTTGTCCGATTATCTTACCAGAAATATCTCTCACATTGACAGTCTTTTCTACCTTGGCCTTAACTGGTGAATCGAATTTGGCAAAGTTCTTATGAATCTTAACCTCTCTTCCCTCCCAGTTAAAGTGATAGGCATTTCCTATTAATTTTGCTTCTATATATTTTCCCTTGTCCAGCCTAGCTACCAAGTTATTATTCAAGTCTCTAACATTTACAGGTCCTGTAATATAGGCACCTGCTACAACTGGCTCTTCACTAGTAAAGTTTTTTACCAGTCTTGCCTTTTGATTCTTATAGTTAAATTCAATTCTATTTCCTACAGCCAGGCCTTCTATCTTTTCTCCCCTTTGTAGCTTTCCTATAACCTTATTATTTTCATCTCTTACATTTACCCTGGATTTTATATAAAGGTCCTTCATAATAGGGTTTTGGCTTAAAAAGCTCTTGTGTACCCTGCCTTCTTTTAGGCCTGTATTAGACTTATAGCTTACATGGTAATAATTACCCTTAAGTAATCCTTCTACCTGGCCTCCCTTAGTAAGTTTATCAATAATATTTCCATTATTGTCTCTTACATTTACACTAGACTTAACATATAAATTCTTGGCTACAGGCTCCTCACTTACAAAAGTTTTATAAACATTCCCTTTTCTTAATTCACCTTCTACACTATAGGAAATTTTATAATAATTACCTGCTGCTAAGCCTTCTATTTCTTTCCCTTTAGACAACTTATCTACAATGTTTCCATCATTATCTCTTACATTTACTCTAGACTTTATATAAAGATCCTTAGCAATTGGATCTTGGCTAAATAAATACTCATCTGCATATACTTTTTTTATTTCTCCATTTATAATGTAATCTATCCTATATCTACCTTCATCTAAAAAGGCTTCTACCTTATCTCCTTTTTTCAGGATACCCAAAATATTTCCAGCTTCATCTCTCATTTCTGTTTTTTCTCTTAAATAAAGAGTCCTTGCTATTGGAGTTTCGCTCACATACTTTTCTTCTAAATAAACTACTATTTCTATATCATCCCTATGATAGTTAAACTTATATCTTGATTCTTCCTTAGCTGCTGTTATTTGATCTCCCTTGCATAAATCACCTATAACCTCTCCATTGTCATCTTTTAATTCAACATCTTCTCTTATCCAGTAATCAAGATACTCTTCTTCTTCTAGGTTCAGACTAATCATTTCAAGGGGTAACTTTGCATTATAATTTCCTTCAAAATCAAAATAAAAATATCCATCTATAATATTTCCTGAAATATGTGTACCTTTTTTTATAGTACCAATTGTCTTATTACTATCTAATTCTCCAACATACGAATCTTCAGTAACTCTCGCTATACTTTGTACAGGACTTGTCTTTACATCACTGTCCTTTACATATCCTTCTATGTTGTTGAACTTATCCTTAATTATTTTATAATAACCATTTAGTTCTATTGCCTTTAATTGACGGCCTTTTTCAGCTACATTTTCAATTTCTTCTAAGTTTTGTCCTAAGTATTCTAATATCTTTGTATCTTCTTTCAACCAAATACTAACAGGTCTATCAAATGTTACCTTATCTCTAGCTATATATCCTCTACTACCATCTATTACTACTTCTATCTGATCATTTTCTAAATAACCTTCAATCCTATCTCCAACCTTTAAACTAGCAATAGGGCTACCAGAGTTATTTAAAAGTTCTACATCTTCTAATAGAATTCCCTTGCCCCAAGGCCTCTCATCCTTAAGAAAAGTATCGTAAATATAGCCTTCAACCTCTACTCCCTCTACCATATAGTTTATCTTGTAATAACTTCCTATTTGGCTACCTTCTATTTCATAT
>JASLBE010000070.1 GCA_030146705.1 Tissierellales bacterium
TGCTTTTTTATCTTCTAAAGCTTCATTATATTCTGGCCAGTCAGCTACTATTAACAATCCTTCTCTTGCAGGTAGGTAATTCCATATTTCTTCCGTTATATATGGCATAAATGGATGTAAAAGTTTTAATATGTTTTCTAAGACCTTAATTAAAACTAATTGAGCTGTTTCCTTTGAAGCTTCATCTTCCCCGTAAAGTCTAGATTTTACTATCTCAATATACCAGTCACAGTACTCATCCCAAGTAAACTCATAGATTTTTTGTGCTGCAATACCTATTTCATACTTCTCTAAGTTGCTAGTAACTTCCTTTACTACATTATTCATTCTGGATAGAATCCACTTATCTTCCCTTTCAAGTTTTTCCATATCCAGTGTTTTTTCTGCTATATCCTTATCTATATTCATAAATACAAATCTACTTGCATTCCATAATTTATTAGCAAAGTTTCTATTAGCCTCTACCCTTTCCATATGGAATCTCATATCATTTCCTGGAGTATTTCCCGTCACTAGGGTAAATCTCAAGGCATCTGCCCCGTACTCGTCTATAACTTCTAATGGGTCTATACCATTTCCTAGAGACTTACTCATTTTAATTCCATTTTCATCAAGAACTAATCCTGTTAAGAATATGTCCTCAAAAGGCACCTCTCCCATTTGCTCTATACTTGAGAAAACCATTCTTACTATCCAGAAAAATATAATGTCATAGCCAGTTACTATTACTTGAGTCGGGAAGAAATAGTCTAGCTCTTCAGTTTTTTCTGGCCAACCTAAGGTTGAAAATGGCCATAAAGCTGATGAAAACCATGTATCTAAAGTATCTGGATCTTGGTATATATTCTCGCTATCACACTTGCTACACTTACTAGGTTGAGATTTTTCAACCATTACATTTTTACAGTCCTTACAATAGTATACAGGTAATCTGTGTCCCCACCATAATTGTCTAGATATACACCAATCTCTTATATTTTCTAACCAGTTTCTGTAGATTTTAGCAAATCTTTCAGGTATAAAGTTTAATTCTCCCTTATCTAGAGCTTCTAAAGCTGGCTTTGCTAAAGGTTGCATTTTAACAAACCACTGCTTGGATATTAAAGGTTCTACTACTGTATTACATCTTTCACAATGGCCTATACTATTATCATGATCCTTAATTTCTACTAAGTTTCCAGCCTTATCTAAATCTTCTACAATTTTTTTCCTAGCCTCATACCTATCTAAGCCTTGGTATTGGCCTCCATTTTCATTTATACTAGCATCTTCATTCATAATTACTAGTTGACCTAAATTGTGTCTTTCTCCTATTTCAAAGTCATTTGGGTCATGGGAAGGAGTGACCTTTACAGCCCCTGTTCCAAATTCTAAGTCTACATAGGAATCTTCTATTATAGGAATTTTTCTTCCTACTAGAGGGAGTATAGCATTTTTACCTATTAAATCTTTATATCTGTCATCTTCTGGATTTACTGCTATAGCTAGGTCCCCTAGTATAGTTTCTGGCCTTGTAGTAGCTATTACTATGCTGCCATCACCATCTTCCATATCATATCTTATATGCCAAATTTTACCCTTACTTTCCTCATGCTCAACTTCTGCATCAGATATAGCCGTATTACAGCTTGGGCACCAGTTAATTATACGGTCTCCCCTGTAGATTAAGTCCTTCTCATAAAGTCTTATAAATACTTCTACTACTGCCTTACTTAAGTCTTTATCTAGGGTAAACTTTTCCTTTGACCAGTCACAGGATACACCTAATTTCTTTAATTGATTCTTTATATTTCCACCATACTCCTCAGTCCATTTCCATGACTCTTCTATAAACTTCTCCCTACCTAACTCTTCCTTGCTTTTTCCTTGTTTTTTTAACCTATCAACTACCCTTGCCTCTGTTGATATACTAGCATGGTCCGTTCCAGGTAGCCATAAGGCCTCAAAGCCTTCCATCCTCTTCCACCTAATTAAAACGTCCTGTATAGTGTTATTTAGAGCATGTCCCATGTGAAGATTACCAGTTACATTTGGTGGTGGCATCATTATTGTGTATGCTTCCTTATCCTTATTTACATTTGCTTCAAAGTAATTATTTTCATTCCAATAATTATAGATTCTTTCTTCAAAATCTTTTGGATTATATCTTTTTGCTAAATTATCAATTTCCATATAAGTCTTCCTCCTTCAGTTTATATTTAAAATAAAAAAAGCCTCTTACCCAAATCTTAAGGGCGAAGAGACTACGCGGTACCACCTTAGTTTTATATATTATAATTTATAATATATACACTCTTTATCTGTAACGGGATAAGCCGTTTAAGCCTACTCAATTCAGCCTAAATCTTCAAAAGCTACCTTCAGTGTTAACTACTAATAGGTTTCTCACCATCAACCTAATCTCTGTCTAGTAGAAATGCACCTACTCCTCTTTATCACAAGATTTTCTTTTAATTTAGTAATATTATATATTCATATTTTTTCCTTGTCAAATTTAAATACTTGTATTTTTAGATTCTTTCTTATCTATATTTATAAAAATAAGCAGATAGTTGAAAAAAGCTAAAAAATTTAAAGCTACTGTCAACATAAAAAGTCCTCGCACAAATTGGTTTGAAAAATTTAAAAACAAAGCAAAAACAGATACATAAAATGAAACTGTAGCTACCTTACCATATATATTAGCTGGTACTACTTTGTTCCCCTTAAATAAGTAAATTAAACTAGCTCCTACTATCATAGCCAATTCTTTTATTCCTATAGTAAATAAGATCCAACTAGGTACTAATTTGGCCCTAGTCAAATTATATAAAACTGCAAAGTTCATAAGCTTATCTGCTAAGGGATCTAAAACAGCACCAAGTTTGGTCTGTTGGTTATACTTTCTTGCAATATGTCCATCTAAAATATCAGTTACCCCTGCTAAAACAAAAACTAAACTACTGTAAAGTAAGGCTTTTTTAGTCCTAAGATTAAACAGGAATATAAAAACAGGCACAAGTATTATTCTAAAAACTGTTAACATATTTGGTATATTCATTAATTATTCCTCTTTTCTCCTACAAAATTATTTAATAGAAAAATATTTTTAACACTTTTGTAACTTCTAATAAAAATTATACCTAA
>JASLBE010000030.1 GCA_030146705.1 Tissierellales bacterium
GGTAGTGGTAAGTCTTCTGTTATAAAACTAATACCTAGGCTAGTAGATGTTACAGAGGGTCAGGTCCTAATAGATGGAATAGATATTAGGGACTACGATTTAGATTTTCTAAGGTCCCAAATAGGGTATGTTCCACAAAAATCTAATCTTTTTTCAGGAACTATAAAAGAAAACCTTCTATTTGGAAATAGTAAGGCAAGTGACGAAGAATTAGAAAAGGCTGCAAAAATTTCTCAAGCCTATGAGTTTATCCATAGTTCTCCAGAAGGATACAATAGAATTTTATCTGAAGGAGGCATAAATTTATCTGGTGGACAACAGCAAAGACTATGTATTGCTAGAGCCTTAACCAGAAATGTTCCAATTTATATATTTGATGATAGCTTTTCAGCCTTAGACTATAAGACTGACTATATTCTTCGTAAAGAACTAAAAAAAGAGGTTTCTGGTGCAACTATTTTAATAGTAGCCCAAAGGGTTGGTACTATTATGGATGCTGATAAAATAGTTGTTTTAGATAGTGGTGAACTAGTTGATATTGGTACCCATAAAGAGCTTTTAAAGAGATGTGATGTCTATTACCAAATAGCTAGTTCTCAGCTTACAAAGGAGGAATTAGAACGATGAAAAAGTCATTAGATAGATTAATTAGTTTTACAAAACCTTATCGTGGTAAATTCTTTCTATCAATATTTTTTACAATTATTTATACTTTAGCAAGGGCTAGCCAACCTCTTATAATAGGTATGGGGATTTCAGAGCTTGCTAGAAATATTAGGGATTGGACTATCAATGGTAGTGGTGGTATAAACTTCCAATATATAGGTAAAATTATTATCCTCCTTGTAATCACAGGTGGTATAGATGCTCTAGGAGAATATATATCAAATTTCATCCTAGCTGATGCCGTCCAAAAAACCACCCTAGATATAAGGGGAGCTATTTATAAAAAAATAAATGTCCTTCCTGTTTCTTACTTTGATAGTAGGCAACAAGGAGAAATTTTAAGTAGGGTTACAACAGATGTAACAGTTGTGAGTGATGCCATGCAACAAACCTTATTACATGTGTTAAGTGCTGGTTTATCTTTATCCTTCAGTGTTATATTTATGTTCTCCCTATCACCCTTCTTTGCCTTAATAAGTTTAATTATGTATCCAATTTGTTTTATTATATTTAAAACTTATCTAGTGAAAACTCAGGCAAATTTTAGGGAACTACAAAATTCTTTAGGAGATTTAAATGGCTATACGCAAGAATATTATTCTGGCTACCTAATAACTAAATTATTTAGCCAAGAAGAAAAGGTAGTAGATGGATTTAAAGAGGTAAATGATAGGTTGACTAAAACAGGATTTAAGGCAAACTTTATATCTAGTACAATTAATCCTATGTTAAGTTATATAACCCACTTATTCTACATTATCCTATTTTTACTATTATCCCTATTTGTTCTTGACTCACCCCTTACAATTTTTGGGGTAGTTGTAGCTAAGCAAATGGAAATAGGTTCTATCCAAGCCTTTATCCAATATGTTTGGCAGGCTAGTGGTCCAATAGGTCAAATAACACAACTTTCAAACCTATTCCAAACTGCAACAGCTTCTTTAGGAAGGGTATTTAATATCTTAGATGAAGAAGAAGAAAAATATATTGAAGAAGTCCATGATCTTTCCAAAGTAGATATTAAGGGAAATATTCAATTTGAAAATATACAATTTGGATACAGCGAAGATAAGCTACTAATGGATGGAATAAATATAGATGTAAAATCTGGAGATACTATAGCTGTAGTTGGTCCTACAGGAGCAGGTAAAACTACTTTAATAAACCTCCTTATGAGGTTTTATGATATTTCTGGTGGTAAAATAACAATTGATGGCATTGATGTAAAAGAACTTAGTAAGCGACAATCTAGAAGCGTATTTGCTATTGTTTCCCAAAGTCCTTGGTTGTATTCTACAACAATAGCTGAAAATATTAGGTTCGGAAAACTAGATGCTAGTCTTGAAGAGGTTGTAAATGCAGCAAAAACTGCCAAGGCTGACCACTTTATTAGGACCCTACCAGATGGGTATAACACAGTAATAAATGAAGAAAGTAGCAATGTATCTCAAGGAGAAAAACAGCTAATAACCATAGCCAGGGCTTTAATTAAAGATCCTGATATCTTAACTTTAGACGAGGCTACAAGTTCAGTTGATACTAGGGTAGAACATTTAATTCAAAATGCTATGGACCTTGCTATGGAAGGTAGGACAAGTTTTATAATAGCCCATAGACTATCTACAATTAGAGATGCTGACATGATTTTAGTTATGCAAAATGGTTCTATAACAGAACAAGGTACCCATGATGAGTTAATTGAAAAAGCTGGAGTCTATAAAGACTTATATGAAAGTCAATTTTTAAAATAGAAAAAAACCTAAGGAACTTTCCTTAGGTTTTTTCTTATATTAACTTATCTAATTCATCTACTAGATCAGAAAAAACTTTTATAGCATTTTCAACTGGTGTTTTTTCTTCCATATTAACTCCCAAATCTTTTAATATATTAAGTGGATAGTCAGAACTACCACTGGATAAAAATTTAATATACCTATCTACAATACCTTCCTCTTTTGCTAAAATCTTACTTGCTATACTAACTGCAGCTGAGTATCCAGTAGCATATTGATAGACATAGTAATTATAGTAAAAATGCGGAATCCTAGACCATTCGTGGTCTATTTCATCATCTAATACCATTTCTTCACCAAAATATAACCTATTTAACTTCTTGTATTCATCATTTAAATAATCAGCTGTTAGGGCACCACCAGCCTCAACATATTCATTAATTATCTTTTCAAATTCAGCAAACATAGTTTGCCTATAAACGGTTGCCCTAAAGGCATCTATAAAATGTCCTAAAAGATAAGCTTTTTCAGACTTAGTTTTTGCATTTTCTAACAGGTAGTTTATTAAAAGCACCTCATTAACAGTAGATGCTACTTCTGCAACAAATATCCCATAACTAGAGTATATAAAAGGCTGGTTTTTTCTTGATAAATAGCTATGGATAGAGTGGCCCATTTCATGAGCAGTAGTAAAGACACTATCAATTGTATCTTTATAGTTCAATAAGATAAAGGGTTTTGAATCATAAGATCCTCCAGAATATCCACCTGACCTCTTACCAACATTTTCATAAACATCTATCCACCTAGAATTAAATCCTTCCCTTACTATTTCTAAATATTCTTCGCCAAGAGGTTCTAGTGCTTTTTCAATTAATTCCTTTGCCTCTTCAAAACTATATTTAAAGTCATAGTCTTTAACTATAGGGTTATAAATATCATACATATGGATTTCATCTAGGTCCATAGCTCTTTTCCTAATTTTAACATACTTATACATAGGCTCCATATTTTCATGAATTGTAGCAATTAGGTTATTATAAACATCTACAGAAATATTGTTTTCATCTAAGGATGCCTCCATAGTATTTTTATATCCCCTCATTTCTGCAAAAAACTTATTGGCCTTTAGTTCTCCGTCTAAAACTGCTGCAAAAGTATTTTTAAGTCCCATATATACAGAATACATTTGCTCAAAAGCATTTTTTCTAACGGCTCTATCTTTACTCATCATCAAAGAAATATAATTTCCATGAGTTATTTCAACCTCTTCTCCCTCTTCATTTTTTATACTAGGGAATTTTAAGTCTGCATTATTTAGCATAGAAAATACATTTTCTGAATTAGAGGCCATCTCACTTGCCTTAGACATTATAGCCTCTTCCCTAGGAGATAATATATGGTCCTTCCTCCTAAGAGTCTCTTTAATTTCTTGCCTATAAAGACATAGGTCCTTATTCCTCTTAAAGAAATCTTCTATTTCTTCCTTAGTAAATTCTAAAACCTCTGGCGTAAAGAAAGCCATTTTCTCTTGACTGGCTATATATAGCCTAAAAGCTTTATCAGACAAGGCTTGATACTTGCTATCCCTAGTATCTTCATCTAATTTTAAAGAAGCATATGAGTAAAGGTTTCCCAAAATCCTAAAAATATTGTCCCTTGCCCTTAAGGCTTCTAATAAGGTTTCTGGTCCCTCCTTCAACCTTGACTTATAGCCTAGAAATTCTTCTACTTTTTTTTCAACTAGCTTGTAGTCTTCCTCCCAAGCATCTAGGTTTTCATAAAGAGATTCAACATCCCATTTATACTCCTTATCTATATCTTTTCTTTCTAATAATTTATTCTTATTATCCATCTAATCACTCCTAATAACCTAAAGTTTTTATAGCATACTCCATTGTTTGTTTAGCTAGAGGTGCTGCAAGCTTCCCACCATTTCCTCCGGATTCCTCAAGGACTACTACTGTAACTATGGCTGGATCTTCAACTGGTGCAAAACCAACAAACCAAGCATGGGTCTTTCCAGAAGAATTTTCCGCTGTTCCAGTTTTACCTCCAACATTTACACCTCTTATTTTAGCATTAGTTCCAGTACCCTGTCTAACTACATTACCCATTATATGCCTAATATAATTAGCATCATCCTCATTTAAAACCTGGCTTAGTTCTTTAGGCTTCCTTCTTTCTATAACCTCTCCATCTTTATTAATTACTTCTTTTATTAAACTAGGTTCCATCATACTTCCACCATTTACTATTCCCGATGTAATAACAGCCATATTTAAAGGAGTCACTAAAACCTTTCCCTGACCAATACCACTGGCAGCTAATTCTGTTTTTTCAACTATATCTTTATAATTAAAAATAGAAGCCGTAGTAGTTATCTCTAGGGGAAGCTTCCTATTAAGATAAAACTTATCCCCATCTTTTCCAAACTTATCCTTGCCAAGTTCTACAGCCTTTTCTACAAAATAATTGTTACAAGACTTAGTTAAGGCCTTATCCAGGTCTATATTTCCATGCCCCCTAGGGTTGTAATCCTTAAAAGTATAACCATCCACCTTAGTTTTACCCCTACAAAGATAAGCCTCTTCTAAACCATTATTTAAAATAGATGCAGCAGTAACTATTTTAAAAGTAGAGCCTGGTTCATAAAGACCTTGAGTAGCCCTATTTAATAAGGGACTATTTGGATTTTCTGTTATGTCCTTCCACTCTTCTTTTAAATTTGAGGCATCAAAATCCGGATAGCTTACCATAGAATATATTTCTCCAGTCTTAGGGTTCATAGTTACTATAGACCCTCTCTTGCCTTCTAATAGTTCCCTTGTTTTCGCTTGTAACCTATGGTCTAGGCTTGTTTTTATTGAGTTTCCAATTTTTTCACTTTCCATCATCTTCTTGATTTCATTTACTGTAGAGCTCTCCTCTATACCTAATAAAGTATTATTAAAAGTATGCTCTAATCCTGTTTTACCATACTCCCTGTAACTATAACCTACTATATGGCTATAAAGATTTTTATAGTCATATACCCTCCTAGTTACCTCACTATTTTCATCCCTAACACTATAGGCCAACTCTAACCCATTCCTATCTAAAATACTTCCCCTCATTATTTTTTCTTCATTTATCCACTGTCTTTTATTATAATTATTGTTCTTAACAGTTTCTGCTTGAAAAATTTGAAAATAAGTTAAGTAAACTATTAGACTCATAAAGGCTAGAATAATGGCAAAAAGTATTATTAAAATCCTCTTATGTTCCTTATTCATAACTACCATCCTCTGTTTTTATTTCCTCAGAAGCCCTCTGCAAAACCCCAATAGCTATAAAACTAGTTAGCATAGATGTTCCACCATAAGATATAAAGGGTAGGGTTATCCCTGTAAGTGGAATTACCCTTAGGACACCCCCTAAGATTATAAATATTTGGACTCCAAAAGATAGGCTCACCCCTAAAGATAAAATTCTGTAGAATTTATTACTTTGGGTCATAGCTATTTTAAAACCCCTATAAACAAAAATTAAGAATAGCATTATTATTCCTATCCCTGTTAAAGTTCCCATCTCTTCACAGATTGCCCCAAATATAAAGTCTGTATGGACTTCTGGTATAAAGCTAGGATAACCAAGACCTATACCGGAACCAAAAAAACCACCATCAGCTATGGCAAATAAAGATTGGGTTATTTGATAGCCCTGATGTTCTATATACTTCCAAGGGTTTATCCAGGATTGAAACCTAATTTTTACATGGTCAAATAGCTTATAGCCTAGCCCTCCTCCAATAATAAATAGGAGGATATTAAAGTATATTAGTTTCCTATCTTCCTCATAAACAAATTGTAGGCCAACAAAAATACTATAAAATACAACAGCCATACCAAGGTCTCTTTGGATAAATAAAAGTCCTAAAAATGAATAAACTATAGCCATTAAAATTAGTGACCCATGCTTATATTTCTTTTTTATTTTTTCATAATTTGAATAATACGAAGCCAATATAAAAATTAATAATATTTTTATTAATTCTGCTGGCTGGAAGGATATCGGACCCATTTTAATCCAGTTTTTTGCACCCTTTGTTGCTGTTCCCAAGGTCA
Source organism: Tissierellales bacterium (assembly GCA_030146705.1). Lineage (GTDB taxonomy): Bacteria > Bacillota > Clostridia > Tissierellales > Tissierellaceae > CAMIXG01. Next base: position 6,506 of record JASLBE010000030.1, read on the forward strand.
AAGTCAAGAAAAAAAGTATATAGGCAGACCCTATATAAACTGGGAGCAAGCTTTCCAAGTGTTTAATATTTTTCATTATAAAATAAGTTATAAAAAACATTACAATCCCAATTAGTATCCAGATTAATTGTTTTATTCCTAGCTGGGTGTCTATCCTATAAATCATAATTGCGCCTATTGACATAAGGAGGGAAACTATTAAAAATACATACTTATCTCCAGTTGAAACCTTGTTTAACAAGGCATTGGAAAAGTAAATCAAGGCTATTAGGCCAACCACTGCCAAGATACTAAAATCTGTCATATTATCCTGCTCGTATGTAACGATCAAAATCAAGGCTAGTACTTCAAATAAAAATAATAACCTCCTAGGCGTCTTAAGTTTTATCTTCTTCATAATTTAATCACCACTATTTGTTTTTAAATTTAAATTCTAAGTCACCAACTTTTAATACATCTCCCGATTTTAATTCAGTAGCCCCAAGGAGTTTTTTTCCATTTAAATAAGTTCCATTGGCACTATTTAAGTCCTTTATAATATATTTCCCATCCAGCTTAAAAAGCTTTGTATTATGCTTGGATACATAAGGGTCTTCTATTACAATATCATTGTTTAAACTTCTTCCAATATTTATTTCTCTATTTAAAACATAATACTCCTTTATTAAATAAGGTATAGCCTCTATATCATTTAAAAGTTCTATATAACCTTCATTCCCAGAAGTTATAAAACTAAGTCCTCTTATGTCTAGATATATTAGCTTTATAATACTATATATAAAAAAATATATAATTATTATAAATAAATATTTAAAAACCAAAGATATTAATTTAAACATATACTACCTCCTCTTATTGATATTTCTAGTTTATCACAGTTTATCTTTTTTTCTATATTTTTATTTAAACTTAACTTAATATTAAGAATTTCTTTATGATATAATACTATTGCTAGTTATGGACTTTTTTAACTATGAAAGGAGTCAACTTGAAAGAGTATTTTAGGAATGTAAATTTTAATTATGAAAAACAAAATATAAATTATCTGTCTGGGGACATTTACAAGGGGAAAAAATATAGGTGCAATTATATAAGGTACAAAAGCCTCTATGGAAACCCAGCAATTGGCAGTGAGGATGTCCTACTATATAACTATAATCCTAAGGCAGATGTTAAGGCATCGGTCTTAATCCTCCATGGACTAGGAAGTAGGAATATTAACTATTTATTTTGGATGGGACCTTATCTAGCTTCAAATGGAATAAATGCCAGCTTCATTATACTACCTGGTAATTACTCCAGGGTGGAAGATGGATCTGTTAGTGGTCGTTCCTACCTATATCCTGACCTAGAAAACCAGTATCGGTTTTGGGAAAATGCTGTTGTAGATGTTAGGTCAAGCATAGACCTCTTAAAAGAAAAAGATCTTTGGAAGGAAAATAATATGCTGGTTGGCTATTGCCTAGGGGGTATGGTTGCGACAATAGTTGCTGCCCTTGAAAAGGACAGTATAAACCATAGTTTGCTTGTAACTACTGGTGGGGATATACCATCCATTATGTATGATTCTCCTGCGGCTATATTTGTCCCAAGACTAATTTCCAAGGGACTAAAGGCAAAATATAATATGGATAATAAGGACTATCTATATAAAATATACGAGGAAAATATAGAAAAAATAGGAAATATGGATTTGGATGAAATCCTATCTACAAGAGATATACATCCAATTTTTAAAATAGACCCTATTTCCTACGCCCATTTATTGGATAAAAGTAGGGTTACTTATATGGATGCTATTTTTGATACAACCCTACCTGAGAAATCCAGCCAGGGTTTTTTAGGGCAAATTCAAGGGGCCAATAAAATTAGACTGCCTTTTAACCATGTAAATTGGCTGCCCCTATCCCCTCTCTTGGCCAAGTATATTAAATATAAGCTTAAAAAATTAGATAAGAACTTAAAGTTTCCTGGTTTAGGCAAGGACTACCAAGAACAAATAGGTAAATAATAGGGGTGGATTATGAATAAACTAAAAGAAAAATTAAAAAATTCTTTTTTTATAATAAATAAGGTCTATGTATTTTTGATTTTTATTTGGCTATCTTTTGTAGACTTTACCCTTGCTATAGTTTACTTTGCCATATCTATCTTAGTCTTTGTATTTAAGACCTTAAAGGCCAAAGTACCTATAAATACAAATAAGAAGTTTAAGATGATTACTCTTGTCTACAAAAAAACTTCAAAGCTAGACTTAAAAGTAGATATTTGGTATCCCAATAAAAATAAAAAAACCTACCCTCTAGTATATTTTTGCCATGGTGGTGGTTGGATTTCTGGCTTTAGGAACCAGCCCAATAACATTTCTTGGTGTAACCTTTTGGCTGATAGGGGTTTTGCAGTAGCTAGTATCGATTATAGGTATGGCTATAAAAATACTATGATGGATATTTTATCTGACTATACTGATGGACTTAAGTTTTTAAGGGACAATAAGGATAGGCTTGGTTTGGATATGGATAATATAAGCCTAGTAGGACTTTCTGCTGGAGGCCACTTATCCCTCCTTTACTCAACCTACTTTACATCTATTGGAGATAGGGGGAAAGCTTATATGGAAGGGATAAGGTCTGTGGTTGCTTATTACTCTCCCACTAATTTAAACTATCTCTTAATGGATGATAATAAGTCCTTATTTTCAAAGTTTGCCATAAGGCAAACCTTAAAGGATAGCCCAACTAAATTTGAAGATGTTTATAATTTCTATTCTCCCATAAGCTACTTAACAGAAAATATGGTTCCAGTTCTCCTGGCCCATGGGGAGGAGGATAAGACTGTTCCATTTATATCTTCTGTTGAGTTTTCAAATAAATTAACTACTTTAGGTGTAGCCAATGATTTTTTAATCCACAAGACGGCAGACCATTCTTTTGATACTAGCTTAAAAGATTATGCTACTATTAATATACTAGAACAAACAATTAGGTTTATGAAAAAACACTTAGGTAGGTGATAAAATGATAATTACAAAAATAGAAGCCCAAAAAAACCCTAAAAGGGTTAATATATATATTGATAATAATTTTGCCTTTGGTCTTGATGATGAAATTAGGTATAAGTATGGACTTAAGTCTAATATGGAAATTGATGATGACTTTATA
>JASLBE010000081.1 GCA_030146705.1 Tissierellales bacterium
TCCTGAAAGTACGACACGTAATGCCGACTTAGAAGGTGGTTACGTTCACGTAACAGACCCTGTACTTTCAAACGAAGTAAGTGCAATCAACGCAAGCGGAAATGCTGAAGTGTTAGAAAAAACATCTTCAAGTATTTCATACATCGGATTCAATACAGAAAAAGAACCGTTTGATGATCCGAAAGTGCGCCGTGCAGTTGCATTAGCAGTAGACTTAGATGAAATTATCGATGGTATCTATGACGGGTTCGGTACACCAGCTGCAGGACCTTTGTCACCAGATACATTCGGCTTTGATGAAGATTTAAAACCGATGAAAGCAAATCTTGATGAAGCGAAAAAATTGTTAAAAGAAGCAGGTCTTGAAGACGGGTTCAAAACGACAATTTGGACGAACGATGAGCAGCAACGTGTCGATACTGCAATTTATCTTCAAAACCAGTTAAAGCAACTCAATATTGATGTTGCGATCGAACAAATGGAGTGGGGAGCATTCCTCGATAAAACAGCACAAGGGGAACACGATATGTACATCCTCGGCTGGAGTAACCCAGTAGGAGATGCAGACTACGGTCTTTATGCATTGTTCCACTCGAAAAACAAAGGAGACCCAGGAAACCGTTCATTTTATGAAAACCCTGAAGTCGACCGTTTACTCGATGAAGGACGTCAAGAAACAGATCCAGAAAAACGTCTTGCTATCTATAAAGAAGTACAACAAATTATCGCGGAAGATCAACCAATGGTCTTCATCCACCATAAAGATTACTTACTCGGTGTAAGTAATGCAATCGAAGGATTCGATATTAACATGGCTGGAAAATATCAATTACGCGATGTGAAATTTGTCGAATAACAACGTCTTAAGACACTAGAAGAGGGATCTCTTCTAGTGTCTTTTCATCTTCATTTTTTCTTCAGTATTTCACTGGCACTTTCTTCATTCCTGTTCGTTATATTAAAACAGAGGTGAAAGACGAATGAAGCGTTTATTATTATTCAGTGTTATTTTACTATCAGCCATCATCGGTTATATGTATTGGTCTGTTGAAGCGAGCAACGAATTGCGTCTCGTCAATCAGCAACATTCCATTTCTCAGCGAATGATGCCGCGTGATACGGTAACACTTTCTGCAACAGATACTTTTTTAACAGCACGTGAAATTACTGTAGATCCGACGATTGTAGCTCCTCTTCAAGCAATGATGCAGCAAGCAAAAAGTGAAGGCCTTCAACATTTCATTATAAATAGTGGGTATCGTTCAATCAGCGAGCAGAAAGAGTTGTTTCAACAATACGGAAAGCAACGGGCGCAACGTGCAAAACAGAGTGAACACCATACAGGACTTGCACTAGATATCGGCTCGACAAATGGTGCGATGGGAGGTAGTCCAGAAGGTGCTTGGTTACAACAACACGCATGGGAATATGGATTCGTCATGCGATACCCCGCACATAAAACGGCGATTACAAACATCCAATTCGAACCGTGGCACATCCGCTACGTTGGACTTCCTCATAGTCTCATTATGCGTGACTACGACTTCGTATTAGAAGAGTATATTCAATATTTGCAAGATCACGAATCACTAACATACGGAAACTACACCGTGCAACGAATGACAAAAAGTGACTACCGTAAGTTTGTAAAAGACGTTGATTCGAATACATTTACTGCTTCACATGATGGAACCGGTCATATTATCGTAACGACAAAAAGCGCTTAACGAGTTAAGCGCTTTTTGTTATGAAAAGTTATCCACAAGTATTTTTGATTCATTTGTCTATTCAAAGGAAGGAACAAAAGTTCAATCAAACCAAAAACCCTCTCTCAATAATGAGAAAGGGTAAACGGTAATAACCGATATTAACGTTTTGAGAAATATCAAGATGAATTTCATGAATACTCAATCAAGCACAATCCATTCATATCAAGGTTTTGTTATTTTTAAACTGGATGGAGATTGATGAAAATTGATTGAAATTGATACGACTTGAACCAAAAGATGGATGCTAGTTGGATACATTCAATTCTCTACTCTACTTATTATTAAAACTCTAATTTCCTTAACATATTACGGATAGTAACTGAATTTAGATAGTGTTAGTATTTTCCTTGCGCTAACCTTACATCCAGCTCACTTCTAAAACGCATAATATCTAATAAATCCCCTTCTAAGATTTTGTCAAAAAACGTAGAATAATTTTTCGGGGTTAAAAAAGTTAATTTATATTGTTCAGGAGAGCCACAGGATTTTAAATATTCATTTATTATTTTTATATGGTTCTTTGCTGCCCTAAACTTTCCTATATTCTCTACATCAGGTTCCGATATCTGTGAGTCGTCTTTTATTTCCACAACTAGGATCAAATTTTCAATTTTAATAAAAATATCTGGATTAAACTTTCCATTCTTTTGGTGAGTACTTTTCCTCCATGTAAAATCAATAGAATAGAAGTTAAAATCTGTTGATTTTATAAAAGAGGTAATTTTTCTCGCTACCTGATTATCAGTTAATCTATCTATAAACTCCTTTTCTGGTTTTCCAGTAGTAACTACTCCATATTGAGGTGTTTTAAACAAATATTTGTTTTCTATTTTTTTATAATTATAATCATCGGCACTATTCTCTATTTCTTCTAAAGTTACTTTGGATAAATCGTCTAAATCAGCCTCTCTTAACTCATCAGAATAAAATAAGGTTTTATTTTTCTTCAATGTAGATAAATCAACTGTAACTCTAGGTAGACTCAATGTGTTTATGATTTGAAAATCTGAAGGAACAGTTTCGTAACTAATTGACTTTGAATGATCTCTAAATATAACATTTAAAGAGTTAATAAAAGCGTTTTTCAAACTTCTCGTTATTACTTTGTTACTACTTTTTCTTAAAGATAACTCAATCATTTCTTCTAATTTTTCAACAGGCCATTCATGTTTATATTTACTTATTAATCTTTCATTTGGTAAATCATCGAATCTGTCATACATTTGATTAGCCACTTCACTAATTGTAAATACATCACTTGAATATTGACTCTGAAAAATACTTTCTTTATCTGTGCCGACTCTCCTAAGTTCAACATTCACCTTTTTGGTTTCTGAATCAGTTGGTAGGTTAACAAATCCTTCTTCTAGAAACTTTGTAATTCCTTCATCATGAGTTACTTTTCTCGATACCGGTTCCGATGTATACGAAACATTTATTAAATCAAAGTGATATTCAGACTTTTCATTTATTGACATTGTAATTGTTTTTTTAAAATCTAACAATTCATCTACCAAGTTTTTTACCCTAGGAGCCCATTTTTCATGATTAAAAACTGTTACTGTAGGCACACCCCATTCATCAAGCCAACCTTCTGGTTTTCTAAGTCCTCTGCCTAGTACTTGAGCAATTAATAACTTTGAGTTAAATGCTCGCTCCTCATCTGGTACTATTTGAAATACCCTTTTAACATCCCATCCTTCTGTGAGCATTGAAACACTGAAAATAAACTCTACCGAATTTCCCGGGGTATCAACTTTTAATAACTTTATTCTATCTGTTGCCGCATTTGTACCACTATGAACAGAAAGTACAATATTATCAACTTCTTCCTGTGATAAATTCCTCTTTTTCATTAAAAATTTTTTAAATTTCTTTGCCTGTTCATCTGCCCTTCTCTTTCCCGCATTCACTATTATTGTAATGGGTAATATTCCAGCTTTTTCGTCTAGTTCTTGGACTAATCGATCGTGTCTGTCTAAAATAACTTGCCAACGTTCATCTGTTACACGGGGCATATCTTCCTTATCAACATAATAAACATCTTTAACGTAATTTTGCTCTATTGCTTCACGTAAAGAATATCTATATATAACATCTGAAAAATAGTCATTGGGATCACTTGAGCTATCCTTTTTCTTATAAGCTGTTCCTGTAAAGCCGAGAACATATTTAAAATTTATATTATTTTCTCTCTCGTCATTAATAAATTTTTTCCATTCATTATTTTCTGAATAAAAAACATGATGTACTTCATCATTCAATAAAAGGGTTCTTTCTCCATTACCCTTTAAACTATCAATTATAGAGTTTCTAGATTCTTGTGACTTATATATTGCATCTCGGTTTTCTATCGTTATAGAATTCCTAACAATAGTTTCATCGCCATTTATTATTTTAGGTAATACAAAGTCTGATCCTAATGTATAATTCAATTGTTCATTGTTCACAAGTTCATTAAATTTATTTGTTAGTTCTCGTTCAATTGTAACACTTGGTACTAAGATTAATACTCTATCAACCTTTTGTTCTGCTAACATTATTAAAGCTATAGCATACATAACATAGCTTTTTCCTGTAGCAGTGGCTAAATCAATAGTGCCTGATAATTTATCCTTTAAACCTAGTTCTCTTTCAAAAGATTCATAATTATTATTAAATCGCTCACGAATTATTGGATTTTCCTTAAAGTTTTCTAAAGCTAAATCTTGTAAAGATTTATACTCTCCAGAATTCATATATCTTAATGCAGTTTTTGAAGCTTCCTTTTGATATTCTCGTTTTTGAAAAAGTATATCAAAAAACGTTGAATATTTTTCCTCATCCCAAATTTCTAAATTTACATTTTTACTTACCTCTAATACTAAATCACTTTCTTTAAATTTCATTTCCTAACCTCCATGTATAACCTTAAATTCATTACCAAATTTATCAATAAAGATTAACATCGCTTGTTTTTTTATTCTTTTCTCTGGAAATTCAATTATCTGATTTTTAAAATCATTACGATAAAATACATCATCAACTTCAAAAACTTTACCATCATAAGAATAATCTATCAATAACATAGAAAAAGCTTCAAATCCTTGGTACTCATACTTTCCTCTAATCCTTGCTTCAGCATTAAAGTCTAAGATAAATAATTTATCGTTTTTTATTTCAAACTTGACTTCAGGTGGTCTTATAAAATCAAAACCAACTGCGTCAATTGCATCATTTACAGAATCATTATCTGAAGCTTGGATTTGGGCACGAAATTCATCTGTAAACTTTTCCGTCATTGAATTTGGAATTCTTAAAATATAAAAGACTACGTCCCATTCTCCATTTCCATCTAATTCATCGCTAGCAAACGCAAACTTACCACGGGGAGCTACAATAAATATTTCACTACCTACACTACTTCCCAATCTATCATATAAATCTTTAATCGTATCTTCTGTTATAAATCCACCTATTTCTTCAATTTCTTGCGGTGTGTAAACTTTTACCCTACCAGCATTTTTCCAACCATCAAAGATTATTCCTTTTACAACATCTTTAGCTGGTTCAATATTCCATAGTGACATTGCAAAGTTTTTCCATTCATTTTGGTCAAAACTCTCAAGTTTTTTATTATCATAAAGGCCGGCATTGTAAACTGCAAACGGTTCATATTTAGGTAAATTGATTATTCGTTTTTGAATGGTATATATGGATAACTTTCCAATATCACTAATTATCCATCTCCTATTCAATTTTTCCGCTACAACTGCTGTTGTTCCTGATCCTCCAAACGCATCTAATACTATGTCTCCCTTATTACTAGAAGCACTAATTATTCTGTGTAATAATTCTTCCGGTTTTTGTGTAGGATACGCTACTCTTTCTTTAGCCCTTGGATTAACGGATTGTATATACCACACGGAATCTACAAGTTTTCCATGAACTGTAAGTAGAACATCATTTTCCTCTGGCTCTCTATTATTTTTCTTTATAAATCTTTCTATATAGCCAGCAAATTTACTGTCGTTTTCTGGATAATTAGCTCCTGTTATTTGATTGTCTTTATTGAAGTAATTTTTCCATCTTTTATAGTTTGCATCATTTTCAGGTTTTCCATCGTGTTGTGGATAAAATGTTTTTTCAGCTCCACTTTTACCATAAACTAAAATAGTATCATGTTTTTTTGGAAAACTCTTTCTAATTCTGCCTACATAAGTTCCATAATTCCAAATAATTTCGTTTAAAAAGTTTCCTTCACCGAATATTTCATCCATTAATACCTTTATATAATGAACCTTTCTCCAATCTAAATGAACGTATATGACACCATCAGAGCTTAATAGCTCTCTTAATAGAATCAATCTCTTACGCAACCACTCTAAAAACTCTGCTCCCTTTAGTTTATCAGAGTAGGCTTTTTGGTTTCCACTTTGGAAATCTTGTCTCGTGGCAAAAGGTGGATCGATATAAATTAATTTGATTCCGTTCGATCCATCTTCATTTAGTAGTTCGCCTTTTCTTTTTTTATCTATAAGACCTTTCAATATTTGTAAATTATCACCGAATACTATTTTATTCATCCAATTATTTTTATTAGTATATCCAAATTGTCTATCCATTTGCAATGGCGCTGCATAAGTTTGATTTATTATTTGTTGAGGAGTTTCCTTACCATAGTATGTCAGTTCATACTCTTTTCTTTCTGGAGGGAATAAAATCTTTGCATATTCGATTGATAACTCCCTATTGTTTATTACTTCATTACGTGCCATTTCTATTATTTTTAATAACTCTTGTTTTCTTTTTAATTCCACATTTATCAACCTTTCAATAATACTGTTAAATCATTATATAATGAATAATTCGTGTTGGATACCTATAAACTTAGCGTTATCCTTAACTTATGGTTCCTTTTAGTTACATTATATCAATACCGATTGTATTTATCTATATTGGTAAATATTGAAGAAAAAGGGTTCTATTTCAAATGTTGGGGTGACGAATACGTCACCCTAAATGAGACCCTATATTTTTATACTTATGACTTAATAAAATCTTTGCTCGGAAGTGATCAAAAGAACGAAAGCCGTAGGCTGCTCTTTTGATCAC